>CP040003.1:0-600000 GCA_005697215.1 Candidatus Saccharibacteria bacterium oral taxon 488
GTGAATAGTCAAGCTATTTGGCAGGGAGTGCTGGGTGAAATTGAAGTTTCAATTCCGCCATCGTCATTTTCGACTTGGTTTAAGTCGACTGAGCTTGACATTATATCTGATAACGAGGTGGCTGTCCTGTCACCCAACCCTTTCGTGTTGACACAACTAGAGAAACGCTATTATCAGCGCATCGCTGACGGTTTGAAACGAAATGGCCTTGCGGTCTCGACGATTCATTTTCGACCAAAAAAGGTGGCCACTCGGAGACAGCGCCTCAATCGCGATGAACCAAGTTCAGCAGCAGCCGCCCAACCGATCATCAAGCAGTCTAAAAAATCAGTAACCAACCTCAACCCGCGCTACACCTTTGACAACTTTATTGTTGGCTCAAGTAATGACCTGGCGCACGCTGCTTGTCAAGCGATTGCCGCTAATCCTGGCACCAAATACAATCCGCTCTATTTGTATGGCGGTTCGGGGCTTGGTAAAACCCATTTGATGCAGGCTGTCGGTAATGAGATTATTAAGCGCCAACCCTCCGCCCGCGTATTATATACCACCACCGAGACCTTTGTTAGTGAATTTCTCGACTCGATTCGCTTCAAGAAAAAAGGATTTTCCGACAAATATCGTAACGTCGATGTTTTGATTGTTGACGATATGCAGTTTATCGCCAACAAGGAAAAAACTCAGGACGAGTTCTTCCACACCTTTAACGACCTACACCAAAACGACAAGCAGATCATTATCAGCTCTGACAAGCCGCCCAAAAGCATCCCTACCCTGACCGACCGCCTGCGCAGTCGTTTTGAGTGGGGCATGACGATTGACGTGCAGATGCCTGATTATGAAACTCGCTGTGCTATCGTTACTGCTAAGGCTGGCCTGAGCAACATTGAATTATCCGCCGACGTTGTCGAATACCTCGCCACCAATTTTAAGACCAATATCCGCGAACTTGAGGGGGCGCTCAATCAGCTCCTCGCCTACGCCGAGATGCAGAACATCACACCTGACGCCGAAACCGCCGAGGGGCTACTCGGCAATATCAAGCGCTCTCGCCCGCAACATATCACCGCCAAGCAAATTATTGACAAAACCGCTCGCCACTTTGGTGTTGAGGTCAAGGATGTGTGTTCGCCAAGGCGCGATAAATATATCATGCAGCCACGCCAAATCGCCATGTACCTGCTGCGGAGCGAGCTCAAGATGAGCTTTCCAAAAATCGCCCAGGAGCTTGGCCGCAAAGACCACACCACCGCCATTCACTCGGTTGACAAAATTAGCAAGGAGATGCTTATCAGCGTCAACATTCGTGAACAAATCAACGACATTCGAGACAAGCTCTATGTGTAAAACCTGGGTAAAACGTGCGTATAACCAGCGACAAACGTGTGAACGACTATCCACTAATCTGGTTGCTACCAAATGGGCCAAGCAGTATCACGTGGATAATCGGCGTCTTGTCCACGACACCATACCCAGCAAATCCACCGTCTTTTCCACTGACACAGTGCTACTATTACCCCTGTTTGAACACAATATTTACCCAGTTTCCACAGCGCCTATTATTACTAACCGCTGAATAAAATTAAGAAAGGATTTATAATAAGAATATGAAGCTCACCGTCACCCAAGAAAACCTCGCCAAAGCCCTCACCAGCGTTGGACGCATCGCCGCTAGTCGTAACGAACTAGCAATACTGAATAATATTTTACTACGAACCGATGGCTCTCGGCTGGTCGTAGCGGCAACGAATCTGGAGATCGCTTCTACCCAGTATGTTGGCGCCAAGGTCGAAAAGCCCGGCTCGATAACCATCCCGGCCCGACTAGTGAGCGAGTTTGTCGCCAGCCTGCCGAGTGGTACGGTCGAATTGGAGGTCAAGGACGAGCACCTACACCTGACCGCAGACAAGTTTTCGTCAGTTATCAATGGCGTCGTGGCGGATGAGTTTCCAGAGCTACCGACGGTGGACGAGAAGACGGCAGTGCGACTGGATATGAGTGCGGATGAGCTAAAAAAGGCGGTTTCGCAAACCATTATCGCGACGTCTAGTGATGCCACACGGGCAGTGTTGACTGGTGTGTATTGGCATACCTACAATAGTGAGTTGTATCTAGCGGCCACAGACGGTTATCGGTTGGCGGAGAAACGGCTGATGAAATTTGACGGCGAAATTACAGCCATCGTGCCAGCATCAACACTCCAGGAGGTGCTGCGGAGCCTCGACACTGAAACAAGTGACGTAAGTTTGTTTTTTGATGAAACGCAGGTTGGGTTTCGGACGGATCACTTAGAGATCGTGAGTCGGCTGATCGATGGCAAGTTTCCCGACTATCGTCAACTGATTCCTAAACTCGCCGAGACCGATGTAGTGATTAAGAAGGCTGATTTCCTGCGCATCACCAAGGTCGCTAGTCTATTTGCGCGCGAATCGGGTGGCGGTATTACCCTCACGGCTAGTCATGAGCAGGCGCTATTATCAATCCATTCAATCGCTTCGGAACTCGGCGAGAATACCTCTGAGGCTAGCGCCGAGGTGTCAAGCGACGGCGAAATTACGCTTAATTCTCGCTATCTGATCGAGTCACTTGGCGCTACTGATGGCGATACTGTCACCTTCTCGTTTAATGGTAAACTGTCGCCATGTGTCATCCGCGAGCAGACCCCTACGCCAGATTGTATGCATATTGTTATGCCGTTGAAGCGCTAGATACTAGGAAAACTTTTTGTATTCGGCGATATTTTTGCCATCGGTAGTTTCGAAAAGCAATACCTTTTTTGCACTACCATAACCTGCCGACAAATCTAGTGGTGTGATCAGCTTCACAATAATGTAATGGGAGTTATCGAGGTATACATTAAACTTATAGGTAGTGGAATTAGTGTTATTACCAATGGAAAATTGCACACTCCCCTTTTGGATGCTAACTGTATCGGTGATTTTTTTGCCAAACTTGTTTATAGCAACGAAACTAATGTATTCTTTGATAAAATCAATATCGCTATCTTGGACAGCCTCTTTTGTTAAAAGCGATACTCCAAGAATGAGTATCTTATCTCCTGTTGCGCCACCTGTTGATTTAGTCGGCACCACCTCTCCCGATATCTGGTCGGTGTATTCATCACTTCTTGCCCTGTTATCATTTGTGTATTGTGCATACAATACAATGACTAGCAGAGTAATTACCACGACCACAACGGCTATAAATGCTCCAATAAATATTTTTCTATTTAGCATACAATGCTCCTATATGTAAATGTATATACTTTGCTACGTCGTCTTGGTTATACTCACCAAGCACCTTGCGATTTGCGCCATCTTTGGTGCTACCTGCAGGATCACCGACAAGCCATCTATTGTCGTCAAGTTTTTTGTAGATCGCTATGACATGGCCTCCGCTAGTAAAGGGGCGTGACCCCCTCCCGGAGGTGTATATAATCGCCCCTCTATCAAGGGCTGCATTAATTCTGTCCTTGCGACCAGAGGCACCGCCAGACTCGACATCAATATTTTCACCACGAAGACCGTATTCTTGCTGCATCATCTTTTGGATATTGTTGGTATTACTACCAACCCCTATAATCTCACCACCGTATTTTCTAACGTTTGCTACAATTGAGTCGGGTGTAATTGACTGTTTTTTAAGAGTTGTTAGTATCATCGCCGCCGATACGACACCACATGCTGATGTACAGAAGTTGTGCGACGAATATGGTAAGCTGCTCCACGGACCTTCACACTGAGAATATGCGGCAAAGTTGCCCGGAAAAGCGGCTGGTTCGCATGATGTTGTCGTCGTACTGTCTCCAAGATAAGCGAGTACGGCCAACGCCCCTGGGTTTCCGTTTGTAAGGTGTCCGGCCTGGGAATGTCCGCCGAACGGGTCGAGAAACCTCCATGAACCGCCGATATGCTCGCTATCGATGCCCTGCATAACATATCCAGATTTATCGTAGTCGAGGCCAGCTTTTTTGTAGAGAAAACCCCTATTATAAGCGAGAAATGCGCGACCCTTATCTTCAGTCTTCATTGATTTATTTATGGTTATTCCGTAGACCGACTTAGCCATTTCTTGAAAATGTTTTGCTGCCAATATAGCATCCTCCTCAAGGGTGTTACCGATTCTCACCCCATCAACACTCCAACCCTTTCCTAGTTTTTCTCCGTCAGCTATACTTCTTGTCGGATCCATACTACCTTCGCGAAGGTGAAGCGCTGCTAGCATGGTTGCTGGTACGCCCGTTGCTGCCTCTCCTTTGGCGTAGGCTGCACCATTCTGCTTAAATTTTTCCTTCACCCCAAGTTTGTCAAGCTTCTCTATGGTTTCGGCGGGTAGTTGCGATTGAGCTTGTGATGTAGAGCTAGATGTTGTTGTGGCTGCTGACGCTCCTTGACTCGGTGTATCTGCACATGAGGCGGCCTCTTTCTTGTTGAGAAAGTATATAGAATTACTCATGTACGATCGCTCATCAAGAGATGATGCGGTGAGTGGACTAAAAAGGGATATATATATATATATAATAATTATGGTTGCGGTATATATTCTATGTTTCATTCTGGAAACTCCTTAGCTAAATCACTTGGTACGTCACTTGGCAGCATGTCTCTACCTATTGCCCTATCCGGCTGGGCGATAAGCTTGAGCGTATATGATGATGATGACGAAGCCTTGAATATACAAAAAAACCTACGCCCATCTGAATATGGATCTTCATCAAGAAATGTTATGGTGGCAGTAAACCAATCATTGGAGTAATATCGAATACTGTTTGGTTCAGTGTATATGGGGCGGTCTTGATCTGATGAGCGTATATTATAATTATTATCTCGGATAGCTTTGTTTACAGAGGTTTTGAGCATTTCTAAATTAACGCCAGATTTTTCAATATTTACTGCCGTCTTGTCTGGTTGTCCTCTGAATATAAGTATATGTAGGCAGGTAATGGTGGTTGTACATATTAGTATAATGATAGATATGGTAATTAATTTATTTCTACTGGTCATGATTTATGTACACTTATAATTATTTGGTGCTTCTTTTGGTAATACATCCATCGGGTTAAAGGAATTCTTGAGTGATCCATATGATGGATGGTCGTCTGAACGTGATACTACCATGTGTAGATGAACTTTTGTTGCACCCCCAACAAAGAGCCTACCAGTTAGACCACCAACCCCAACCACCTGACCCGCTTTAACGGATTGACCAGCAGACACACTGTAACTCGTCAAGTGCTGGTAGGTGTAGTAGATACCCTCAGGGGTTTTTATGCGCACGGCATTACCTCCTGCCCCATAGTTTTTCGCCCAAATAACCTCACCGTCGTGTGCGGCATAAACGTTTTGCACCACGGTAGAGTTCATATCCATTCCTGCGTGTACACCCAGTGATCCGACATTACGACCCCAGCACGGTCCTGGGTCAACCTTCTGATTCATCGGCCACACCCACCCGTCACGGCTTGGTGCGCCACTGAGGTTTCCGCTATCATTAGACCCGGACTGCCCTGATGACTGCTCGTCTTTTTTGTTGCCAGCCTCTTCTATGTAGAGATTACTTTCCTTGTCGTCGGCTGCCGTTGCTAGTAGTCCGCCGACAACTTTTTCAAGGGCACACGGGTCGGTTTTTTTGTAGGTGTGGAGTAGCTCACCATCTTCGAGGCTGAGACTGTCTTCCCTGGCCTTGGCGCTAGCGGTGCAGTATTCTTGGGTATAAGTGCCCGGGTCGACACTGAAGGTTGAGCTGTCGGCGTAACCGTAGTTTGGAATACCGAACGCCTTGAGGGTGTGTATGTCTGCCGTGCCGGCCTTTGCTTTTTTTGTGGTGCTATTAACTATAGTCGAGGGGGTATTAAGGAGGAATTGTAGCGCCGACGAGCCACTAGTCGGTATTTTTGCCAGGAGCTGATTAGCTATAGAACCCTGCAAAGATGGGTTGAATAGTTTTGCGAGCATTGGCTGTGCGTCGAATTCCTCTTTTTCTTGGCGGTTCTTGTGCTGAACAATTGACGCCAACTGTTGGTCGGATAGAGCGGCTCCGCCAGCACCATCGGTTTTGCCGGACGGATTGTCTTTATTTTGTCCGTGCGCCATAGACTCGTTGCTGGTTGAGTGTAGAGCGGCAGCAAGTGCCTCATAGTTTGATACACCTGATGCTCCAACTCCAAGCGACGGAAGGGGGATTATTTGACCAATCATCCACTGGACGAGTTGCTGTAGTTTTTCTACACCAAAACTAACGCCCGGAAGGTGTTTGACAAGATCCCAAAGGGGGCCGGTTATTGTCGAGGTGATGTCATCCAGCGCCTTAAAAGCTTGCCCGATGGAACTATTCCAAAAACCGGCAACTGACGCCAATCCCCTCCACCAAGGATTGTTTTTTATCGTTGTAAAATCACGAACCATTTTATTCTCAGGACAAATTGACTCGCCCGGTGGCAGCTTGGTATCTACCTCCTCTCCGGCTTCGTTTGTACACTTTCTTGTAATACCTTTCGACAGACTGGCAAGGATTGGCGAAGCTGCCTCTGTCGAAGGAAGCTGGAATAGCTGGAATAGTGGTGACCTTTCTGCTCCGTCAAACATTTTACTTGCAACGGCGAGAGTATTCATGTCTGCACTACCGTCCTTGATCTGATCGGCGGCAACCATTGGACTGGAGTCTTCATTAAAGGCAAATGCTGTAACCGCCTGTGTCATAGCATCATAAAATATAGCCTCAAGCACTCGTCCGTCAATTGCACCAACCGCCCTAAACGCCATATCAATCCAACCGACAACCGCAATTGGTCCCAGCACCTTCTTGATGAGCTCTTTTGAGATAACCTTTCCGAGTGAACCATCTACCTCGCCGTTAATAACACTTTTTGCTGATTCAAGCGATGCCTTGCTGCCTTGGGCTTTTTTGAGTTGTGCCTCGGCTCGCTTGCGCTCTTCGGATCCCTCCTTCGATGAGTTGACCGCATCCTCGGCCTCTTTTATTCGTTTATCAATATCAAAGTCTAGCTTATCGAGCAGCTGCTTACAAGTTGCGACATTTGCCCCCTGGAGGCAGCCGATGTAGGCAGTCATCCTCGTGGACACTCTACCGACAAGCCCCTTGATGATTGACGCCTTAATCTTTGCGGAGACTTCCGTTAAGTTTTTGGCTGTTTTGTCAGGGATAATATTGAAGCGCTTAATGCCATATTTACGCATGAGGATCTTTTTTGATATATAGCGGAGGACATAATTTTTACCATGGGCCTGCTTGACCATATTATTAACAAAGCGCCTGGCTTCTTTGTGTCCATTTAATTCTTTTGATACGTTGCGCGTGAGAGAGCCAACATCCTTGCCGATGTTTTCTAGCGATACCGTGAAACTAGTGGCCTTGCCTCCTAAGCTCGATTTACCAGTTGCGTTAAGGGTTGTTTTGATTTTTCTACCCTCTTTCTCGAATTTTGCGTCCAGTTGCTTGGTGAACCAGTCAGAGTATTTAGTCGATCCGAGGTGACACAACAAACCGCCGCCAGCGCAAAAGACTAGGTTTTTGTCGCCTGGATATGCTTCTTTCATAATTCTCATGGATAACCAGCGCGTGACGATATACTCAAACCGTTGCTCCACGGCGTGCTCGGGGACCTTGGATACTTTACCGATGATCGGTTCTATTAGAGAGCTGAGCTTAAATAAGTTAACGGTAAACGGTGCGGCTATACCAAATGCCCCGAGAATGAGGACGACAGCGATGGAGGCACCCTTATTTTTTTTAAGCTTTTTCATGAAGTTTCTGCTTCTAGAAGATGCTTTGTTCTCTTGTTGAGCCTGAGCGTCAGGATAGTTAAACTCATTCTCCAGATTGGCTAGCGTTTGAGCAGCGTTGGTGCTAGTTTCTTGTTTTTTTTGCTTATCAAACTGACTATTGTCGAGGTCAAAGCCATCGTCCTTCAAGCCCGCCTCTATCTGATCAAGTTTCGCACGATCACCGGCATTTAATTCTGATTCTCCAAGCGCAGCCTGGGCTTGATCAAGCTTAGCCAGCTCGGCAGGGCTTAATCTCTCGTCGGCTCTGTCGTCCGTTGTATAGTCAATCCTCGGCGGTCTTGTTTTTGTTGCCATATGCCTCCAATTATACTACACTGCCCCGTACCCGCCGAGCGGCGTTTCTGATGGTAGTTGATGTCGAGAGATCGGCGAGGTGTTGATGAGTTCGTATTCGGTATCGCTGGCCTGAATCTGGATGTGAACGTGGTTTTGTCCGGCAAAGAATAACCCCTGCCCCACGGGGAAATTGGCGAGGCGTTTTTGCTCTTCCTCGGTTAGCTTAAAGACGCTGGAAAGGACGTCGACGGCGCTGGTTGACTGCTTGAGTAGTAGCTGCATCGACGAGTTAGCAACGATGGCCCGGCCCATCTTGCTACCCATAAAGTCCTCGACGTCCTGGGTGATGGTCGTGAGGCCGAGCTGGTATTTGCGGGCACGCTTGGCGAGAGAAAATAGGAAGTTGGCCGAGTCGTCGTAGCGCATCAGCTGCCACGCCTCATCGACGATCAGCATGCGCCGCTTTTGGTCGGTACGCGTAATGTTCCAGATGTGATTCAGCACAATATACATGGCGATCGGCCGTAGCTCGTCCTCGAGGTCGCGGATATTAAAGACCACCATGGTGTTATTGATATCGATGTTTGATTGCTGACTAAAGATACCAGCGAAAGTACCGGAGGTAAATTTGCGCAGCCGCTGAGCGAGGCTTGGCCCGGTGCCGCCCATATGAAGCAGCGTATCGTAGAGGTCGGCGATAGTTGGCGGTGTCGAATGGTGGGTCAACGGGTCAGCGGTGATGCCGACGCGGGCGTAGGTGTCGATCAGCGCCTGGTCAATATCAGCCTCTTCAGCGGCTGTCAGTCCAGCGATAATCTGCCCGCCCGCCGTCGTCTGTGAGCCGCCCAACATCTGTCGCAGCAAGCCATGCAGCGTCACTAAATTCGCCCTCAGTGCATCGTCTGCCTCATCGGTATCAATCACTCGCGGTAGATCAAACGGATTGATGCGGGTGTCGCTGTTGAGGCTGAGTCGAATGTAGCTACCGCCAACGGCGTCGGACAGCTTCTGGTATTCGTTTTCTGGGTCGATGATCACGATGTCTGAACCAAGCATCATGCTGCGCAGCGCCTCCAGCTTGACCGTGAACGACTTACCAGCACCAGATTTAGCGAACACCACCATGTTGGCATTCTCGAGGGAAAATCGATCAAAAATCACCAAGCCGTTATTGTGCATATTAATACCATAGAGCACGCCCTTGCCATCGGTCAGATCGGCCGAGGTAAACGGAAAGCTGGTAGAAATAGCGCCAGTATTCATGTTGCGGCGAACCTGGAGCTGGTCGGTCAGCTGCGGAATGGTGCTATTGAGGCCCTGCTCCTGTTGGGCCGAGGCAACCTTAGAGAACACCAGCTGCTGGCCAAAAATTGTCTCGATCTTGTGCTGGATAAAGTTGAGCTCATCAATACTGTCGGCATAAATCGTGATGTAAAGGCCAAAGCGGAAGAACTTTTCCGAGCCGATCTGTAACTGATTGCGTAGTTCCTCGGCGTCCTGCAATGCCGCTTCCATCGCTGGGTCGCGCACCTTGCCCTTCTCGGAATTGATGCTGAGGCTGGCCTCAAGCTGAGTCACTTTCTTGCGTAAGTTGTTGAGCACCACCTGGGTGTCAACTGGATAAATGAACATGCTAATATCCAGCACCTCGTCGATGTTGATCACCGAGCTGAGCCAACCGGTGTATAACTCGCGCGGATAGCCGTAGACGTACATGGTGCGCCCATACTTTGAGCCGAGGCGGAAGTGGTCGGATTTGAGCTCGAGACTGCTCGGGGCGATGAAGTCACGCAGGGTTCTCACACCGGTGAGAAAGGCCTGCTCAACCTCGGCCTGCTCGCGGGCCCGCTGTTGGGCGGCGATATCAATGGCGTCCAGCTTCTTTTTCCTAGCCATGTCGTGCTCCTCCATATCCATGTGGCGACTCGCCCTGTCCCTTGCGGACATAGGTTGTCGCCAGTTCATCGGCACCAACACTGAGTGGCTGCTGCGGCGCCACGTCAGGGTTATATGAACTATAGAATAATTCGCCCAGCTGTTTGGTATTAAGCTGCGAACTCTTCACGCCCATCTGAAACAGTCCGCTCATTACTGAATCAACTCGGTTCTTAATTTCATCCTTGGCCTTCTCGTAGGCGGTTTGTTCAATCTTGGTGACGGTGTTGTCTTTCTTGCCGCCAAAAAAACTATCGAACAGACCCTTGGCCTGCTGCTTGATAACTTGCATGTCGCCACTCTGATAATACGGCACCACGATATAAAAATCCTTGTCCATAATATTGGCTTCTTGGGCGAGGACATCGATGAAGTTGATGTAGTCATCCATCAGCACGTTCAGGAGCATATTGTCTTGGTTGCGGCGGATGTCAATCAGGCGGTCGATATACGGCCCGATGTCAACGCGACGCGAGCGAATGAGCACTTGAACCGGAAAATATAACGAATTAAGGAAGTTTTGGTAGCTAAACTCAATTCCCTCACGCTCGCGGCCACTCATCAGATCGAAGTTGATTGACTGACACTGAACAATCGCCCGAAAGCTGCCGTCATTCATGATAATCATATTCTCGCGCATCTCAGAAAATAGCAGCGTGTTCTGAGTACTGGTCGGGCCTTTTTGTTGAGGTTTTGCCTGGTTAGTTGGCTGCTTGGCGGGCTGTTGCGGGGCTGGCTGTGGCTGGTTGGGCTCGGGTGCGGGCGGCAAGTTGGGGGTTGGTTGTGCCGCGGGTTGCGTGCTTGGCGTCGGCTGGGTTGGTGCTTGTGTTTGCGATTGCGATGGTGGCAGCGGGCTGAACTGATCAGGATACTGAGCATACGGTGAGGTTGGTTCTGCGGAGACTGGGTCAGGCCCAGAGGCAATGACCCCTGGCATGGTCGGCGGATTTGACGGTGCACCAAACTGTGGTGCAGTGGCTGCATCTGGTGGATAGTGATATGGTTGCTGCTGCTGATCTGGTTGCATAGACATCCCACCTAGTGAAGCGAAATCACGACTTCCTTATCATGTTCTTTTTGGATGCGACCGGCCTCTCGTTGGAGCGAGGCGACCGATAGATCGCTGTGATTACGCGCTAAGTCCATTATAGCAGGCGAGACGGGTGCTGTGCTAGGGGGCGTCTGGTCGGCGTGGGCCGTCGCGGTCGTCTGCTCGCTGATGGGCGTGATGATGGACTGCTGCATAGTTGGATAGGGGTCGAAGGTCGAGGGTTGCGGCGAGAGGGCTTGGTCGTCTTGGCTGTCTTGGGCGGTCTGGGTAGTCGGGGTGGTTTGGGCTCGCTGCATTTGCTGGACAATGTCATCATGACGCTTTTCGTCGGCCCGCTCAATGAGTGTTTCAAAGGCGCGGGCTGTCTTACTGCTTGGATCAAGCGGGTCTTGGGCAGTCTGGGCCTCGTTGTACCAATCCGCCTGCATCGAGCTGTTCATCACCGAGCTGTTTGGATTATCGACGCCGCGCACCGACCAACCGTGCGTGTCCACCAGCGTCGCCAGATATGACAGCCGGCGATTGACCTCGGCCTGGTCATACCCCTTGCCGTATTGCTTTTCCTCAACCCGCGGGGCGATCACCTCGACCATTCGCTCAATGCCATCAGCTCGCCACAGTCGCTGCTTGGGCTTAAGGATGAACGAAATAACCGCTGCGAGGTAAACCTCCATCGGCTGATCCTTGCGCAGCGGCAAGGCTAACGCTCCGAAAAACAGTGCAACCGGCACCGGTATAATCGCCAGCGGCGGCAGCACCGAGAACAGTCCCCACGCCAGCGCAATCATGCCGATCGCGACGATCAAGAAAATAAACTGCTTGAAGCTAAACGGCCCGAGCAGCTTGTCTTCAGCTTCCACATCTTGGGGAACTTTGTAGACGGCCATTAGGTATTATTATAGCAGATTAGCTTAGGTTTCTGTTGGCGGCAGATACGAAAGGGCCGCCTCCATTCGCTTAATTGCACCGATACTTTCGCCAATACGACCACTGTACTGCGGAGTCGTCCGTACTTCATTTATTCGATCGCGCAGAATCTGAAGATGCTGTTGTGAAATTTGTCCTCGGAAGTTCGAATTTTCAATCATATCGGCCAGGGTGTTAAGATAGACGGCGTCTTGTGTGACCAGGCCCTCGGTCGACAATTTATCCTCGCTAAGCGCCTTGATGGTCGTTTGGGTGATAAATTCTTGGCCAGACCATGGCATATTATTAATCTTAATCTTATTAGCAATTGAAGATCCGATCCAGAACGGTCGTGCCGGGTTGTTCTTGAGAGCGTCGCCAGCTTCCTGGGCAAGGGCATCGTCAAGGTGGGCAAAGTCAAGCTGGCTGGTCAACGACTTGATAGCCTTAATATTCTTACCGCCAAGAACACGACGAAGTGACGCAGCCTTGACATCCCTGGTAACGGTGATGCCCTTGACTTCGCTACCGATAGCGCCAAGAGCCATATCTACCATATCAAACTCATCGGCATTGTATCGATCAAGCAAGCGATTTGCGCTCTCGACGCCTTCGTTGTAGGCATTGCTGAGCGTTTGTTCTGCCATGGCAATTGCTCGATCGGCACCGCGACTGTCACCGAAGTATATTTGTTCGACTTGTCCAGCCAGATTGCGCATCGTCTCGTTTTCTTTCAGTTCATTTGCCCATCGATCATCGGCAACACGCTGCGATGAAGCGTTCTGCAGGCCCTGGAGAGCCACTTGCTGCGCCGCTCCTCGGGCACGCTCCAAGCTTTCTTGGAACGACGAAGACAACTCATTAGTCTGGGTAGGCTTGAGTGCCCGCATCGACTTATAATAAGTGTCAGCCGCTCCCTTAGAAGCCTCAGCCTGCTCAGACCATGATTGTGCTTGTGCGTATCGGTCAAAGGCGGCGGAATTAGACATCAGATGATTGCCCCAAGCGGCCTCTAGCCGACCCTCGATAGCCTTTTTGTCTTCGTTAACCATCCGTCGGTATTGATCAATCTTAGCATAGGAACCAGTCCCCTTTCGTATAACATCAGATTCATCTTGCAACTCTTTGAGCCTATCCTTACGGTTTTGCGATGATTGCGCCAGTCTGCGTCGCCATGCTGTTGGGGTGAATTTGCTATCTGGACGTTTGTTGAGTTTTTTACGTTTCGTAATCTCGCTCTGCTCTTTTGCCCAGTTCTTAGATCGGTCGAATAATCCCTTACTGCGGTCATTGACGAGACCGGTGAATTTGCCGAGGAGTCCGCCGCCCAACTTGATCATCAACGGCGTCAGGGCGAGTGGCGCGATCTGGACTGCCATACCGAGGATATACATCACTGCCCCGTTCGGGCCCGCGGCATTTTGCATAATGACTGAGCCTGCCAGCTGTGCCCCACCGAAGGCTGCCGCAAACCCCGGGAAGAATATCAGCATCGTCAAGAAGATATCCTTCCACTTATCAAACCACTTTTCTGTGCCTGGCAACAAGTAAGCCACAAAAGCCAGCGGTGAAATGATAATCAAAATAACAATTAACGCCTGACGGGCGGCCATAATGATAACAACGAGAAGAATAACGAGTCCAATGCCACATAAAAGCGGCACAATAAAAGGAAGTAGCTCGGCCCGCATGACGATTCCGGCAGCCAGCGCCGCACCGCCGGCAGCGCCTCCCAAAATCTGGAAGGTGACCTCTTGCCAGGTCATTGGTTCAGATGCTGGTGCAGATCCGCCCAGGGTGGCGACTGTGTTACGAATATTCATAAACATATCTTGGAGTGCACTTCCGGCGATGTTTGACAGGTCGAGGAGTATGGCGCAGACGTGGAACGACAAATTGACTAGTACCGCCGCGACAATTAAGCGAGGCAACATCTTTTTGATGCCATAATTGGAGATGCCCATAGAAGTAACTTGTGAATAAATAATGACTATGAACATGACGATAAAGATACCGTTGGCGATATTGCGAACGATATTCCAAGCCAGAAAGATGCCACTGGTCTGATTACCCGTCTGAAGCGGCGGCACCACGAGAAAGCTTTTAAGCACCCCAAACATCCAGTCGATGGAGCTAGCTAACCACGCCGAAACGGGACAAAGGATCCAGCCGATGCCGCCAGCAACTTCACACGAAGACGCAGAGTTTTGGCTCGGAGGGTCAATTGATAGTGTGGTCGATTCTTTCTTTGTGTAAGTGTTTGGCGAAGTGTACGTGAATGTTGTTAGGGACACTGAGGTCATTGATCCGAGATCGCCTGTTGATGGAAAGTGAATTACGCGAACGTCTTGATTATTGGCCACAGTTTTCTTTGACATGTAGACCACTTGGTCAGACCCTAAGTTAAGGGCCTTTAGTTTGTCGACGTCGGAAACTCGCTCAAAGGTTTCGTTGTCGTAAGATATTTTGCTACTATCCCACTTTGCGTCCGCCGCCAACGCCTGGCCCGAGGTTACGACCGTACTCAAAAAAACACTGACTAGGAGGCCCACCGCCAGCAATATAAACCATTGCAACCATCGCATCGACGATCGCTTTTGTGAACGTAACCACTCCATTACTGGTAATGGTAGCATTTTTATAGAGAAAAGTCAATGGGTTTAGCTAGCGGCAGGTGGATTGTTGTTGCGATTATTTTGATTATTTGGCGGTGTTGAAGGCGGGGATTGCGGTGGAGCTGGCCCCCTCCCTGTTCCGGCGACGAATGTCCGCCCCATCGGGGTATCTGACGGAATTGCTTCGGTAATATTGTTTGACGATGCAGTGTCGTGGGGTATTCTGATTTCTTCGGTTCCTACGCTGTTGTTTCGTATACTCTCGAGCTCCCTACGGGCGCTGCCTGATATCGAGGTGTTGATGCGCTTATTGTCAAGCACTGAGGCTGCCCTGTCGGCGGAAACACCGACCATTTTCTGGCCACCTTTGGTGAATTCAGTTTCACCAGCAACCTTAATTGCACTGGATGCCTGTCGCGCCAGTTTTTCATCGCTTAACCCATTAACCCCCTTGGCGGTCAACTCGGCCATTTGTTGCTGACTAAAGCTGACCGAGGTTGCTCCGTCCTGCTCCATCTGGTCGATGGCCGTTCTACCCATTTCAAACAGGCCGGCGTGGTCATCTTTCATCCTAGTAAGGGTTTCTGCCATGCGGCGGTTGCTGATAGTTCCACCGCCCTGGAGATACTCGTACATTTGTTCGGCACCGTGCTTACCAGTTGACTCTAATTTCTTAAAGGCAACATGTTTAAGTATCTCATTGTCCCCGGCGTTTCTCAGTGCAGCGGCGGCATCACCATTGAACTGGTAGGCAAGCAGATCCTCTGCTGCCTCGAGCTCTTCTTTGTCCACGGCATCTTGACCCGCGGCTGCACTCCGGATGCCGTAATTTACGTTTTTGCCCGCTCCGAGGATTTTATTATTTGCCAATTTACTCCTGTTGATTTTATCACTAAGATCAGACATCCGATTTCTCCATATGTGATCCATAAGTCCGTCGCCCTTCCAGGCCCCGGCCCGCATGAGCTGTTTGCGGCGTGCTACTTGCTTCTTGCGAAAATCTTGCATCTGACCAAGTCGTGAATTGGCATACCTATCTTTTGCCCAGTTTTTGGCGCCGCCACCGAGGCGACCACCGGCGTTGTTGATGTGCTGGCTGATTGACCCGGCGACGTCGATGGCTTTCTTAAGGACACTCCACACGGCGATGAGCGGTAGGACTTTGATTAGCTCGCCAACAATCTGCATGATCATGTCGTTTCCACCCCCGGCCTTAACGATGGCCCCCGCTAGTATGCCACCGCCGAACAGCAGGCCGATTGTCGGAAAGACCATGAGTAGCCCCACAAAGATTGAGCGCCATTTACTAAAGAATTTTTCGGTATTTGGTAGCAGAAAGGCAACGAAAGCCAGCGGTGAGATAACAATGAGAATGACGATGAGTGCTTTACGGGCGATGAGTAGTACAGCAATGGTCGCCATAACAACCAGCCCAGAAACAAGCGCTCCAATCAAAACCGCGAGGGCGAGGATCCCGGCGGTGCCTGCGGCGAGGACGGTTAGGGCAAAGCCCCCCCACTCACCGCGTCCTTGACCTGATCGAAAAATTTCATTTGCCCGGGTAATCTCGTCGCCAATACCGCCAATACCAGCACGCAGGCCATAGCCGAGGATGTTAGACAGGTCAACGGCAATTTGACAGATGTAAATTGATACATTCACTAGGATTGCGGCGATGATGAGCCGTGGCAGCATCTTTTTGATGCCGTAGTTTGAGATGCCAAAGCCGGTGAGCTGAGAGATAATGATCGCTAAGAACATAATGATGAACGCACCATTGGCAATGTTGCGCATAATTCCCCAGGCTGCCTGTACTTCACTCCCAGAGGCAAGGCCCGGCTCAATCTTTAGGAAGTTGTCGGCGATCATAGCGAAAGCCGCGTCTGAAATATCAGCCAAGAAATTAATAACCGGACAGATGAGCCAACCGAGGTCTTTGACGGCACACTCTGGCTTTTTCTCGTCGCCCCCGCTCTGGCCAGAGGGGGTGTCGGCGGAGATACCAGAGAGGGCACCGCTGATTTCTTTTTCGTCATACTTTGATTGCTCAGCAATACATTTGACATACTCCTTAGAACTCGCCACAGCGCCACTTGATGGCATCTTATCCTTACAAGCGTTCATCCAGCTGTCAACTTGTTGTTTACATATTTGCTCCGCTGGCCCTCCGGCGCCTCCGCCACTTTTCTCAATACATTTTTTTAGGAGGGCGTCATAAACGGCCTTGCGGGTATTATCGGCGGCCTCGGTTTTTGCTGATTTTGCGGCTGCTTCAGCGTTGTCTGATGCCCATTGCGCGATTCGCCCACATGACATTTTTGTGTCTATGCCGCCAGGAGCGGTATAAGGCGCTCCTGCCCCGCTAAATAGGGGGACACTTTTATTTGCGTCGGGTATATAATAGTATCCATAAGCTACCGTACCATCAGCTAGGGCAACGGCTATTTTTTTGTTACGCTGATCGGCCTTTATGTCATTACTTGCGGCGTCATCTCCGCTATCGTATCCTCGCCATTCGGCTTTACAGCCAATCTTTTGGCCCGACAAGAGCGCCGCCATTGCCATAGAGTAGTTGACTAATGCTGAGTCGAATTTCAGGCTTTTGCCGGCCTTTTTTTCAAGGACTTGGATCGCATATACTCCTCTGTCTCTCGGTATATTCCACTTATCGCCGCTGTACTCGCCCTTGGTAATATTGCTGGTACAGTCAAGGTTGGCGTTATCTCGCCATTCACCTTTTAGCGCACAGAACATATCAGTAAAAGAACCGTAGCCGAATGCGTTTCGCGCAGCAGATACCACTTGCTTACAATCAAATAGCCCGTCATCATCGCCGTCAAGAATTGGACCGACAGTGGTAGTAATGGCACCACCCCAGTCGCCACTCGCAACCTTTGCGGAGGTAAGATTTCCGTCAAACCCGGCACCGCCAACGATACAACCATGCATGGCGCGTGCGAGTAGGAGCTGTTTGACTTGAGCGAGATATGGAGAATGATCAAGACGCGCCCGAGCCGCGTTAGCGGTCGGTGACAATGCAAAAAACGTCATGAGCATCGGAACGACTAACAGTGCGGCCAGCCCAACCAAGGTAATGCGAATACGTTGATGCGGGGTCTTTTTTTGCGTAAGCATTATGAGAATATATTACCACGCTATTGCTAGTAATTCAAAAGAAGAGCTAAAAACTAGCTCTTCTTTTATCAGATGCGTCATTGACGCTATTTAGAAAGAATAGGGCCTGAGTGTGAAGATCCTGCAATCTTCCACCTGTTCACTGTTGGATCCGAAGCAATTTTGTAGAATTGGCCATCTGGTGTAGAGCCTCTTTTATTCCCGTCGTAGGAATAGAAGTGCGTGGTATACGTTTCGAGTGACTTGCCCGTTTTGGGGTCAAACACCACGTCCGACTGGCTGGCAGGAAAGACCTCAATATCTTTCATTTTCCAGAGCTCGACATCGTCTTCGGAACTACCGGAGTTAGACCTAATCTGCTCTGCTCTTTTATGAATGAGCTCCATTACTTTACGTTTAGCGAAATACTCTTCATCCGAGACTTTGCCGGCTTGCATCTCCTCAAGCAGTGTGTCCATGTCCATTTGGGGATTCAAAAAGGCTTCTGATACTAACTTTTTAGCATACTCCTCGTAGTTTCGCTCTACGTCACTATTCGTGTAAGTAAACCTCCCGTAGAGAGCAGCTTGGACAGCAAGAAACGGATCAGTGAGCATCTTTTTTGGATCTCGGTCCGCAGGTGACTTCTTATAGTAGTCACCAAAGGGTAGACTATCTTTCGGGTAGAGTATGGGATCCGTCTTACCTTCCGCACGGCCAGACTTCTCCAAGTAGTTGATTTCTGCTTGGAGAATCTTGTTTCTCTCCTCTGGCGGTAGCTTAATGAATTCGTCGTACGGTATTTTATCAATTTTTTTTACTTGTTCGTCGTATTCTTCTCTGGCCCGCATTCGTGCTGCCACTTCTGGATCAACAGTCTCAGACGGTGATGGTGAGGCAGATGGTGACTCTGATGGGTCTAGTGAGGCGCTTGATGATGGGCTTTGCTCCGGTACTGCTATACGATCGCCCCTACCGCAGCCTGCAAGGCCCATTACAACTGTAGCGCCGAGAGCAACACCGGCTCCCCAGACCTTAAACTTATCCTTAGCCCTCTCAAGAAGAGACGGCCTGTCACCTAATGAACTACTTGGGTCATGGTCGTGTCTTTCCATAACGCTTGGAGTCCTTTCTCTGGCCGGTGGCCAGTCATAGAGTAGTTTTAATCCACCTCAGAGTAGGTAATGAACTCTGAATAACATCATTGTAACACATTATGAATATTTAGCAATACCCCCGCGGCAACAAAATAAACAAAACAACCCTTATGCTTTAGAAAAAACGGGTTGTTGGATAACAAAAATCTAATCCTGGCGCGCCCGACCGGATTCGAACCGGCGATCTCCTCCGTGACAGGGAGGCGTGATAGGCCAACTTCACTACGGGCGCATAACTTTCCGTATGATAGCAAACTTTTATGGCTTTTTCAAGAAATCGTTTGCATTTTTCCTGCCACTATTTTACAATTTAGGGTAAGAGATCCGTTATGACAAAAAGAAATATTTTCATCACCGCTATCTTTCTCGCAACCATTATCTGCGGCGTCGTGCTGTCTGGTATGCCTGCGTTCGCTGATACTGAATGCGGCGGCGCAAAGACCTCGATCATTAATTGTAGCGGTGCGACTGGTGATGCTGCTATTCTCGGTATCATCAAAATGGTTATCCAGATCATGACTGCTGGTATTGGCATCTTGGCGGTCGGTACGGTGATATATGGCGGTATTCTCTACTCTGCGTCTGGCGGTAGCCCAGACAATATCAAAAAGGCCAAAGAGCTCTGGGTTAACACTGCTATCGGTCTTCTTATCTTTGCATTTTTTGTAGCCATCACTAATTTCCTGATCCCTGGGGGGGTGTTCTGATGAAGCACATTGTGATCGCGCTGGGGCTGATGATCGCGGGGTCGTTGATGTTGTCGGTGGTTCAGGCAACACCGGCCAGCGCAGCTTGTGGCGGCAACATCTTGACACTCAAGCCGTGGTACGACGGGCTGACCAAGTCGGATTGTAATCTCAAGGCGATCGTCGACAATAACGATAAGCGCGCCCAAAACGACCCGGGTAATTACGCCACGCTCAACGGCTTTATCTGGCGGGCGATATTGAATGTTGTCGAGGATCTATTGCAGCTGGCGGGCTTTGTGACGGTTGGCTTTGTGATATACGGCGGCTTTCTATATCTGACCAGTAGCGGTGATGCGAATCAGATGGCTAATGGTATGAAGACGGTGATTAATGCGGCGATCGGCCTAGTGATTGCTATTGCCTCAGTGGCGCTGGTGAATGTCGTGGCTGACGGATTGGGGTTGCCACGGTCATGATGCGATTTGTAGCCGGTGTATTGGGGTCGCCAGATTCGCTGGGCATTCCGACGAACAGTGCTTCGGCGGATGCACTGGGTAACATTCTCAATACGGTGTATTTCTTTGCCGGGGCGATCGCGATTTTGATGTTGGTGCTGGCCGGTATCAATTACGCCAATTCGGGCGGCGACACCAACAAGCTCACCAAGGCGAAAAACACCATTCTCGGTACCATTATCGGCATCATTATCATCCTCTCCGCATTTCTCATTACTAACTTTGTCATCAGTGGCATGAAAGGATCGGCAATATGAAAAAACTCGTAGTCATTATCGGCGTGATAGCGGCGCTCATTGCCCCGTTGGTAGTCACCTCAAGTGTATCCGCCCAGAGTGTCGACATTTACGGTGCTTGCTCGGGCTCCAGTGGTGAAGTCTGTAAAAACCGTGGCGCGACGGTGCAGCCGCTGTTCAAGA
Source organism: Candidatus Saccharibacteria bacterium oral taxon 488 (assembly GCA_005697215.1). NCBI lineage: Bacteria > Candidatus Saccharimonadota > Candidatus Saccharibacteria bacterium oral taxon 488. Next base: position 20,483 of record CP040003.1, read on the forward strand.
ATCTCATCAATGCTATCTTGCTCATCCTCGGCGCCATCTCTGTCATCATGATCATCATCGGCGGCTTTCAGTATGTGACCTCGGCCGGCGACTCTAATAAGGTTAAAACTGCCAAGTCGACCATCATGTACGCGGTGATTGGTGTCGCCGTAGCGCTTCTATCGTATGCCATTGTTGATTTTGTGTTTGGCAAAATATAAGAAAAAAGGAGAAATGTATGAAACGATATAGAAAAACCCTCGTAGCCGCCGTCTTGTCATTAGCGGTTGCTGCCGTGGCTGTCGTCATGCCGATCGCCCTGCCATCCGCGTCGGCCCAATTTAAGAGCGGTTTGGATGCAGCTCGAACACAGGAGATGAGCACGAAGCCTATCGGTACCACCATTGGCGAGGTGGTTAATATCTTTCTTTACTTTGTCGGTGCGGTGGCGGTTATTGTTGTGATCTGGGGCGGCTTTCAGTACATCACCTCGTCAGGCGATAGCCAAAAGGCAACCACTGCCAAAAACACCATCATGTACGCGGTGATTGGTATCGTTGTGGTGGTCATGTCGTATGCTATTGTTAACTGGGTTTTTGGCTTGTTTAAGTAGCCAAATGATGATAGAATAACAGCTGAAATGACATTAACCCTAAACAAGGAAGCAATAAATGAATAAACTCAAAGTTATCATCGCTGGTGTGCTCACTGTGACGGTGCTGGCATTTGCGACAGTGCCGGTGGCGAACGCACAATATAACCTTAGAAATGGCGCAGATGCCGCCAAGGGCGACGGTGCCGCTAACGGTGTTGATAGGCCAAATGATCTTGTTAAGAATGTTGTCAATGGCATCCTCTACTTTGTTGGTATTCTGTCGGTGATTATGTTGATCTGGGGCGGCATCCTTTACACGACTTCATCTGGTGACTCGAATAAGGTGACTACTGCCAAAAATACTATCATGTACGCGGTGATTGGTCTGGTGGTGGCGATCTTTGCTTATGCTATCGTTAACTTCGTACTGGTTACTTCCACTGGCGTTGGCTCGTAGGGATCGTTAGGTCTTTATAAACCCCCGGCGCTTCCGGGGGTTTAGTTTTTATTGCGGTTTTAACAATTAAACGCTAGTTCGTCTTTTGAATTAGAGAACCTGGATTTTCTTGGCACGTTCTTGTTTAATTTTCTCAAAAGTGATGGTGAGTACGCCGTCTTTGAGTTCGGCCTTGACGCCTTCTTCGTTGACCGCGACGGGTAGCGCCAGGGTGCGGCTAAATTCGCCCCAGTAGCATTCTTGGATGTGCCAGTTCTTGACGTCGGTCTCGTCGCCACTTGATAGGGTGCCGCTGATCGTGAGAATGCCGTCGGAGATACTAACGTCTAGGTCGTTACGATCAACACCAGCCGTTCGGGCTTTGATAATAAGTTCGGTTTCTGACTCAAATACATCGACCGCCAGCTGCCCCATCAGATCATCGGCCTCATCCTCCCAGTCATCCTCGGGAGTGGGCGCTGCGGTAGCCGGTGCTGCTGCGGGTGCGGCTGGTTGCGGCGCGTCATTAGCCAGATCATCATTCAAGAAAGCTGCAGTTAGCTCATCCTCAATTAACAAATCGTCATTTTTGCGTGCCATGTTTCCTCCGCCTTTATAGGCTGATTGACAATATCATCTATTAGTATAACGGTTATGTGCGCTATAATCAAGAGTGAAAGGCGAAAAAGCGAAAAATGCCTATTGATACGCTATTATCATATATCGCGCCGCATTATTGTTATGGTTGTGGTGCGACTGGCTCGCTTTTGTGTCGGTCGTGTCTTGAGGCGATGAAGCGGCATCATTGTCAGGTCTGCGTTATTTGTGGACAGCCGTGCGCCGGTGGCAACGTGTGTCGGCGACATGCCCTGCCCTACGAGGCGCTAGACTGTGTGCTGTGGCGGCGAGGTGCGGTGGCGCGGCTGATTGATGATTATAAGTTTCACCGCGTACGTGCCGCCAGTAGGGTGTTGGCTAGGATCCTAGACGAACTGCTCCCAGAATACGAGGTCTCGACGGTGGTTGTACCGGTGCCGACGGCCTCTGCCAATATTCGTAAGCGCGGTTATGATCATATGTTGCTGGTTGCTCGGCAATTTGCCCGGCGGCGGGGACTGAGGGTCGAGCGACCCTTGGTCAGACAGACGAATGTGACGCAGCATTATGCTCGCTCGGCGGCTGAGCGTCGAAAGCAGGCGCAGCAGTTTTTCCGGGCGCGTGGCGCTCGGGCAGATGTTCCCTATCTGATCTTGGATGATATTTTCACCACTGGCTCAACGATTGCAGCGGCAGCCCAAACGCTACAAGTGGCTGGTGCGCGGGACATTCGCGTGGGGATTATCGCTCGCCATGGGAATGATAAAAAGGCTGCTGCAAAGACGCCGCCAAACCCTAGTCGTGATGATACGAACTGCCGCGAGCGATCTCTTGGGCGCGGTACAGCTGCTCGGCGAGAATGAGCCGTACCAGCTGGTGCGGAAATACCAGGCGTGATAGCGACCAAACGATGTCGGCTCGCCGGTGAAGCGTCTCGGTGACGCCATAGGCCCCGCCAATGATGATAACGATGTGCTGATCGGTATGATCGAGAATGAGCTGCGATAGTTCTGGCGAGCTCAGGTTGCGACCGCGCTCGTCGAGGAGGATGATGAAATCGTGCGGCCTGAGGCGAGATATCAGGCGCTCTGACTCGTCCTGGCGCGCCCTGTCGCCGATTTGGCCGGAATGTGGGATGATGATCATTTCTGCGGCGAATGGCGCTCTGAGGCGCTCTAAAAAGCGCGTGATGCCTGGCTCTACCCAGGGCTCGTGCCGCTTGCCAATGGTGAGGATGGTAATTTTCATGTGCGGGCTTTCGGTGGAGCGTTATTATCATGCAGGATGGCTTCGGCGGTTGCCTTGGCGATTTGGTGGTGGACATGGGCGGTCGGATGGCCCACGTCATCACCTCCAGTTACCACACCAAGGCCGAATGTAGCGCAAGCATCGACGTCCTTTGGCGGCTCGACCAGGGTGATGCGCGGTTCGTGCATGCTGGCCACAACGTCGCGGATAGCTTGATTGACCGTCTCGATAAAGCTGGCGACAAAGTGATCAGTGTCGTTATTGATAATCGTTGGACAGATGTCGCGTGGCTGGATGGGCGTGGTATAGAGGTTGATGTATAGCTGGGCGTTGGGGGCATGTTCAAGGATAGAGCGGTAGGCTTGCTCGAGCGACTGACGATATTCGTCTGAGTACAGTCGGCGAAAAACGTCGATATACATCTCGCTGCGCGTACCACATCGTCCGTGCAAACAGGCGTCGAACACTACGTTGAGGTCAACCATGTTGGTGCCAAGCGTCAGCGTGACAATATCAGTTTCGGGGCTAAGGGCGTTGATTTGCGGTGGCTGGTCGTCAAACTGCTGGTTAGAGATATGCTCTGGCCCGGCGCCACGGCAGGCCACGAGGGTAATGTTACCCGGGGGAATGCCAAACGCTTCGAGTTGCCGCGCGTAAGCTTCGGGTGAGCGCCGGCACTCCTTTGTTGTGTCGTCGTAATTTCCCAGCCCTGCCCCGCTGGCGACTGAATCGCCCATGCCGACGACGTAGGTGTGCTTTGCTTGCTCGGGCGAGATGTTTGGGTGGCTGGACGCTGATAGCGCTAATGAAGCGAGGGCCGCTATCGTAGCGACCCCCCGTTTGGCTAATGTTTCTAATCTTTCTTTCATGATGTCGTGTCTGGCGGAAGGGGAGGGATTCGAACCCTCGGTACGTGTTAGCGCACGCCGGTTTTCAAGACCGGTACCTTCAACCACTCGGTCACCCTTCCAATTATTATCGTGATTGGATTCTGGCGGAGAGAGAGGGATTCGAACCCTCGATGGGTTGCCCCATACCGCTTTTCGAGAGCGGCCAGTTCAACCACTCCTGCACCTCTCCAAATAAAAATGGTACACCCGGCACGATTCGAACGTACGACCTTTGGCTCCGCAAGCCAACGCTCTATCCAGCTGAGCTACGGGTGCATACAGCCTTTCGGAAATCCGATTGGCTATAACAAAAATATAAAGAACTTTCAATGCCAGTGGCAATGAACTTTTGTATTCTAGCACACCTGTTAACTCGGGGCAAGCTATAGCCTGATGATCCGAATGAGCTTCTCCAGCGCATCCGGTGCGATTTCCTGCATCGGTAGCCGCGCCCCCAGCATGTCGACGATGGTCTCGCCCTCGGCCTCAGAAAAATAGATGGTCAGTGCCGGTGAGAACCGCTTGACCGGCAGTAAAATTGCCGAGTGCTGATCGCCGTCTTGCCCTAGCCCAAAGGCCCGAAACTCACTGAAATCATACAAACGGTCAGCGACGTAGACACCTTTGGGGCTGATGGCGTAATTGACCATCACTGATGGCTTGGATCGAAGTAGTACGAGCGCCACCGCCATAATCGGCAGCAAAATCGCGAACGTCCAACTATCAAAAACAAAAATTGCCAGCGCCATCAGGGCAAGCACCACGAAACTAACAGCGACATACCAGCCGGTCGTGCGGTGAGCCTGTACGCCCTCGGGGGCCTGCCAAGCGATGGGCTGCGATAAGTCAGTCATCGGCTGGGCTGCGTCTTGCTGGGTGTTTTCAGTGTCGGTTGCGTGTGGCTGCTCTTCCATATGTCTAGTATACCACGAGCGGTATGATCTGCTATACGTCGGTAGAATTACCGCCAAGACCAATTACTGTATTGAGGACAAATTGAATGATGGCGTAAGCAAATAGGGCGACGAGTAGACCAATGACGGCATAGAGAATGGTGTTCTTTGCCGAGGTGACGGCGTCTTTGTTGCCGCTAGAGACAACGTAGCGAAAACCACCAAAAATCAGCATTACTACAGCGAGGATGCCGATGAAATAGAGCATGATGTTGATAATTTTTTTCACCAACGAGCTGTCACCGTTAGTTAAGTTGGTTGGCACGCCGTCGCCACGCGCATCATTGATGCCACGAGTAACACCGCCCTCGCCGAGCGCGAACGCTGGAGTGCTCAAAACTACCGTGCCGACACCGATGGTCAACATGATACTAACGATACTTGCGAAAAACCTCTTCATGCGCGTTATTATCCTCTTTCTTGGGTTTATTGTCAAGTTTTGCGGCCCGCCTGCCAGCCGCAGGGCTAGCCAGGCCACTACTTCTATGATACACTATTTTTGGCTCATGGAGGAGTACCCAAGTGGCTGAAGGGGACGGTTTGCTAAATCGTTAGTACGGGGAGACCTGTAGCGGGAGTTCGAATCTCCCCTCCTCCGCCAGAGTTACGTTAGCGAGGTCTCGGTTTATCCGGGACTTATTTTATTGTTTTGTTGGCATGCGGAGTGGGTATCGGATAGAATTTTGGGCCGACGGCACCATCTAAATCAGGAAATATTATTGACAAATTAAAAACCTTATGCTATTATCCTAACATTGCTATGGTTAGGTCCATAGAGATAAACATAAAAAGAATATGAAATATTTATCACACATTCTCACTACTGCCACCATGGCACTCGGCCTATCGACCAGCCTCGGCGTGTTTTTGCATGACACGAATGTTGACAAAGCAGTTATTTCTGCGTGGCGGGTTATGAAAGATGCATATCAGGTCGATGACGACCACCACGCTAAGCCGCATTCCTCACCGCATACTCACTCTGACCATCATGACTTTTCGGGGGCGCTAAAAGACGGGCAAACCCACCCGCGGACGACACCGCGCAGCGCTGACCGCAAGCATCTGCACACCAAGCTCGTCAGTCGCGGTGGCGATGGTGACATTGACGGGCATCGACTGATGGTCGATCCAGTTAGCGTGAGCTGATAACGTCGAGTTCGCTGATAAAGCGCTGGATGAGCTTTTCCTGCTCGGCTAGCTGCTGGCGAGTTTCCTCAACGAGATGGGCTGGTGCCTTTTCGATGTAGGTTGGGTTATCCAGTCGTGCTTGGAGGTTAGCCAGGGTTCGCCGCGCCTCGCTTAGCCGTACTTCCAGATCGGTCTGGTGCTGATAGAGCGTCTTCTCGTCAATATCCAGCCACGCTTCCCTGTTTGCTGCCGCTAACCTAAGGCCCCGTGGCTGGTCGGTGTGTGCAATTGACTCCAGGCGCATGAGGTGTTTGATGGTGTCTTGATTATCGGCGATGAGGCCGTCATTACCGTATAACAAGCGGTATTTTTTATTACCCGGCAACTCAGCGATCACCCAGCGGCCTTCAGCGACCAGTGTTTTCAGCTGTTCAAACTGCTCGGCAGCGATAGGGTCGAATTTTTCTGGGGTTGGCCAGTGGTCACGCATCAAGATACCGTCGGTATAATTAAGCGTCTGCCAAATTGTCTCGGTGACGAATGGCGCGAATGGATGGGCGATTTTCAGACTGGTTGCCAGCGCCCATGATAATAGCGGGCGGTTGATAGCGGTTTTTGACGATTCGATGTACCAATCAGCTAAGTCGTCCCAAATAGCGTGATAGACCGTGTCCGCAGCTTCAGAAAAGCGGTATTGCTCCAAGCGGACAGCAACGTTATTGGCGGCGTCGTTCAGCTGGCGGATAATCCAGTGGTCGGCCGGCGTTTGCGGCTCCAGGTCAACGATTTGATGTTCATCGCCGATTTGCGCCTCGACGAAACGAGCGATATTCCACAGCTTATTACAGAAATTGCGAGCAGCGATGACCGCGCCCTTGTTAAATGCCTGGTGCTGTGCCGGCGCGCGGCCAGCAATGATGCCCATGCGAGTGGCGTCCGAGCCAAATTCTGACACTAGCTCCATTGGATTGATGACATTGCCTTTGGATTTGGACATTTTTTGATTATGTTCGTCGTTGACCATACCGTGCAAATAGACGTCCTTGAACGGTAGTTTACCAGTGCGGTACAGGCTGAGCATAATCATCCGCGCTACCCATGCCCGCATAATGTCCATGCCGGTTTCCATCAGGCTGGTTGGGAAGTATTTGGCTAGTTCCCCGCCGTTTAGGTAATCGGTAACGATGTATGGCCACTGTCCAGATGAGAACCAAGTATCAAAGGTGTCCTCTTCCCTGATATATGTTGTGCCATTTACAACTATCTTTCGTTCGTCAGTGCGGATGTTAAATATCCAGTCGCGCGGGTCGCTTTCATTGACGAATGCGGGAATCGGGATACCCCATGGGATTTGCCGGGAGATATTCCAGTCTTTCAGTTGTTTAAGATAAGCGATGAGTTCTTTGCGTTTGGCGGCTGGATAAAAGGTAATCTCTTCCCTCTCTAAGGCTTCAATGGCTGGCTGAGCCAACGGCTGCATTTTAATAAACCACTGCTCCTTAACCATCGGCTCAATGACGCTGCCGCACTTGTAACAATGTCCGACGGCATGTTCAATGTCTGTTTCGCCGCGGCGCAGCTCCAAAGATTCCAGAGCTGCTAATACACGAGTGCGGGCTTCTGCTGGCGTCAGGCCTAAGAATTGCGGCGGTACGTTGACCATTGTACCCTCTTGGCTGATGATTTGTTTGAGCGGCAAGTTGTGGCGCTGGGCCATCTCGAAGTCGTTCGGGTCGTGCGCCGGTGTAATTTTCACCGCGCCAGTACCGTAATTCATATCGACGTACTCGTCGGCGATAATCGGGATTTCCTCGTCGGTGATTGGCAATAAAATTCGTGTGCCGATGAGATGTTTGTAACGTTCATCGTCCGGATGGACGGCTACTGCTACGTCGCCTAGCATGGTCTCCGGCCGCGTGGTGGCGACTACGATTTCGCCGATTTTATCCAGCGTCGGGTAAGCGATTTGCCACAACTTCCCTGTTTCATTTTTATGTTCAACCTCGATGTCGGCGAAGCTGGTTTGGTGTTTGGTACAATAATTAACAATCCGCTCGCCGCGGTAAACTAGCCCATCATCCCACATTTTTTTGAACGTCTCGTACACCGTAGCGATGACTTTATCGTCCAACGTAAAGGTCAAATGCTGCCAAGAGGCGCTGACGCCTAGAGCGCGCAGCTGCAACTCCATGTTACCGCGTTTTTCTTCAACAAATTGCCAAACCTGGTCGTACAGTTGTTCACGTGAAAAGTCGAAGCGGCTTTTTCCCTGTTTTGCCAGTTCTTTTTCATAAACTACCCATGTCTCAAAGCCGGCATGATCTGCTCCAGGAATAAATACCGCGTCATCGCCCTTCATGCGGTGATAGCGGATCATAATATCTTTCAAATTCATGTCTAGAGCATGACCAATGTGCAAGTTGCCATTGGCATTGGGCGGCGGCATGACAATGGAATACGGTTTACCGGCGCCGGTCGGCTCTAATGCGCCGCTGGTTTCCCACATGGCGTAAATGTTTGGTTCGTAATCGTTTGGGGTGTATTGTTTGGCTAGTTGCATGAATAATTCCTACTTTTCACGTGAAAAGCGAGCATCGCTACCGTCAAGATTTTTCACGTGAAAACCCGACGGGCGATAGGGGAACGTTATCTCTCCACGCGGTTATATTACCAGGCTAATTATACCACAGAAAAAGGGGCGGCAAAATCGCGGATAATATCTGGCTGGGGCGTTTTAACGCAGTGTTTGATAGGCGCGGTACAGCCAGTAGCGGCTGCGCTGCAATGGTAAATCCCAAGCTCCGGCAAAAGTAACGTCGCGTCCGCCAAATGAGCGTTTGAACTTGGTGAAGCCAGTCCATGGATGGTTTTTGTCGGCACCGTCGGGGGCAATGCCGTAGAGGTCGGCTTTGGCTAATCCGCGCTGCTGAGCGTCAATGATTGCCTCGGCCAGCAGGGCAGTGCCGGCGTTGAGCTTGCGGTGAGCTGGGTCTGACGAGGCGCCAGCATGGGCGTAATATAGCGTGTCGCTGCTGTGATAAAACAGGGCGGCAGCGATGGGTTGATCATCAAGCGCGGCGTAGTACAGCGTGGCGGCGCCGAGTGGGAAGAGGGTGGCGGCTTGTTGGCGGAAATAACTATCAGGATGCGGCGTAATGCCGCGCTGCTGAGCGACCTGGTGGACAAATTTCAGTAAGATATCAATGTCATGCGGGTTGGTCGAGTGGTGGACAGAGACGCCTTTTTTATGATAATTGCGGTACACATTACGAACTGGCTGTGCCATATGGGCGATCAGCTGGTCTTGCGGCTGGGTCAGGTCGATGACGTGCGAGTGCTCGGGCTGGAGCTTTTGGTAGGTAACCTTTTTCCAGCCGTGAGCTTGGAGATAAGCAGCAAAGTCGAGGTTGGTTGGCTCAACGCGCAGGAAAGTGACGCGGTGTGTTTTACCAAGCTGAGCTAGGGAATCAAGGGCTGCTGCGAGCGAATGCTCGTCATTGGCAGTAGGACCGTACGGGCAATACAGGCGGGAATTGCCGGTGCTGCGCTCCAAAATAGCCAGATATTCCCAACTTGGGCCGCTATCGCGAAAGGTGGTGCGGCCGAGTGATTCTTGAAAGGCTTGCCAGGCGGTTGATTGTAAAAAATGTTGGTTCATGTTGTAATCCTCACAACGTTAGATTGCTGTCATTGATAAACTTGGCTGGACCTCCAGGTCGTACGGGTCGGCGGGCTGGTCGATGTGGGCGCGGAAATAACCGAGCGCGGCGATCATGGCGGCGTTGTCGGTGCAGAGTTGGATGGGCGCGTATTCAATGTCGATAGGCAAGGCCTCACGCAGTTGGCGGCGTAATTCTTGGTTGGCGGCGACGCCGCCGGCGATGACAACGGAGGCAGGCTGGAAATTGTCGTAAGCTTTCTTAGTCTTATCGACCAAGGTTTTAACGGCGGTGTACTGGAAACTGGCTGCCATATTATGTCTTAGTTCATCGTTTACTAGGGCAGGAAGCTCGTGCGACGGAAAGGTGAAGTCTTTGCCCACCTCGCGCTGAACGGTCCTCAGAACGGCTGTCTTGAGGCCAGAGAAGGAGAAATCGTACTCGCCATCAAGCTTGGCGATGGGCAGGTGAAAAGCGTGGGGATCGCCGAGCTCGGCTGCTTTGGCGATGGCAGGGCCGCCAGGGTAGGGCAGGCCAATGATTTTAGCGACCTTGTCGAACGCCTCGCCGACGGCGTCGTCCTGGGTTTGGCCGATTAGTTGGTAGTCGCCGTGATTTTGGAATAGGACCAGCTGTGAATGTCCGCCAGAGACGATGAGGGCGAGGAGGGGGAAGGCAGGTTGATAATGCGGTAAAGACAGCGCCAAATCGCTAGAATTAACAACGGCTTCCGCACGCCGAGAGGCGAGTTTGTCAAATTCTTTGGCGACTGCGGGACTCGCTTTGCTCAAACAGTCCTCGTCTCGCAAGGAATCTGACAAGCTCGCCTCTCGGGTTTGTGCAGATGTTGTTAATTCCAGCAATTTGGCATGTTTTGAGCCTCTCTTTTTCTGTTCGGTGATAAAATTAGCATACACATGCGCCTCGACATGATGTATTTTGTAGAGCGGCTTATTGTGAATGATGGCGAGGGTGCGGGCGGCGAGGGTGCCGATGAGCAGCGAGCCGATCAGGCCAGGCGCATAGGTGACGGCGACGGCGTCGATATCATCCCAGGTGCAATCAGCGTCAGACAGGGCTTTTTTGATGACCGGGTTGATAACTTCCAGGTGGCTGCGGGCGGCAATTTCCGGGATAACGCCGCCGTATTCAGCATGGATGTCAATTTGGGAATTGACCACATTAGACAGCAAGCGTTCGCCATCTTCAACGACCGCCGCTGCCGTTTCGTCGCAGCTAGACTCGATTCCCAAAATCCTCATTTGCTTTTATTATAGCAAATATAAGTGGTAAAATAGGGACATGAAAGCCACATTGGTGAAATTTGTGAGGAAGGTGCTGCCGGGCGGGATGCTGCGGCGGTTAGAAAATGGGTATCGGCGGTTGCGTGTCAAGCTGGTTAGCGCGCGGTATGGTAATCCGTCAAAGCACCTCAGGGTGATCGCGGTGACGGGGACAAATGGCAAGACGACAACGTCGTGCTATATCAATGAGATTTTGAAAGAAGCTCATTTCACGACCGCGATGTTTACCACAGCGGTGATCGAGGTGGCGGGTGAGCGAAAACTTAACGACCTCAATGCCACGGTGGCGAGTACGGCGCGGATGCAGCGGTTTTTCCGCGACGCCAAGCGGGCGAACGCTGACTACGTGGTGCTGGAGGTGACGAGTCATGCGCTGGATCAGCACAAGCTGGACGGCGTGCCGATCGAGGCGGCAGTGATGACGAATCTGACGCAGGATCACCTTGATTATCACAAGACAATGGAAGAGTACGCAGCGGCCAAGAGCAAGCTGTTTCAGCTGCGCCCGCGGTTTATCGTGCTCAACCGCGACGATGAGTGGTATGACTATTTCAATCAGTTTGTCGCCAGCGAGCAAAAGATGACGTATGGCCGAAGCGCCGAGGCTGAGGCAAAAATTACCCATGTCAAGCTGTACCGCAAGGGCACCGAGGCCGACGTAGTGCTGGATCATCAGACGCACTTGGAGTTGGCAACGAATTTGCCGGGCGAGTTCAACGTGATGAATATGACAGCCGCGACGACGCTAGCGTATCTCTTGGGTGTCAAGCTGGAGGATATCCAAGAGGGGGTGGCTAATGTCGAGGCTGTGCCGGGGCGGTTTGAGCGAGCGGTCGAGGGCCTGGGCTATGATGTGATCGTTGATTATGCTCATACGCCGGATGCGCTGGAAAAACTGTTGGCGGCGGCCCGCGGCATCACCAAGCAGCGGGTGATTTTGGTGTTCGGCGCGTGTGGCGATCGTGATCAGGGCAAGCGACCGATTATGGGCGAGATCGCGGCGCGTGGAGCGGATCGGATTTTCCTGACTGACGAGGAAAGCTATAACGAAGATCCGGAGCAGATCCGGCGAATGTTGATGGAGGGAATTGAGCGCGGTCGCGGCGACGCAAAAACGACGGAAATTGCCGACCGGCGCCAGGCGATTGAGCGGGCGCTCGGCTGCGCCAAGAAGGGCGATATGGTGCTGATCACCGGTATGGGCCACGAGCAGTATCGGATCGTCAATGGTCAACGGCTGCCGTGGAATGATGGCCAGGTGGTGCGCGAGATCGTTGGTCGGGAACGGGCGGCGTGAGGTATGCGACTACTATTGGTAACCAGAGGGATTCCCGGCTCTGGTAAGTCGACGTTTCTTGCGGAGCAGGGGCTTGATAATTATACGTTGTCGCCGGACGCGATACGATTGATGCTGGCGTCGCCGCAATTGATGATTGACGGACAGACGACTATGCCGTCGCGTCAAGACGCAATGGTGTGGCGGTTGCTACACGAGATGCTGGAGCAGCGGATGACGCGGGGTGAGACGACGGTGGTTGATGCAACACACACGACGCCAAATTATTTCAAGACGTATGGCGAGCTGTGTCGGAAATATCGCTACCGGCTGGTGGTGATTGATTTTGCTGATGTGCCGCTGGCGGTATGTCAGCAGCGTAATAAAGAGCGGCCGAGCTATAAGGTCGTGCCAAGTAGCGTACTTGAGCGTATGCATCGGCGGCTGCAGCAGAGTTCACTGCCGAAGTGGGTGACGGTGGTAAGGACGGCTGAGGAGGTGAATCAATTACTTACTAGTCAGCCAGAGAACGTTGATAGGTATCGGGCGGTTCATCATATCGGCGATGTGCAGGGGTGTTTTACGCCGCTCAAGGAATATTTCGGGCGGTATCCGCTTCGGGATGATGAGCTGTATATTTTTGTCGGTGACCTGTTGGATCGCGGTACGGAGAATGATGCGGTGATGCGATTTGTGTGTGACGAGTTACTTGACCGACCAAACGTACGGTTCGTCGAGGGCAATCATGAGCTGTATCTCTGGCAGTGGGCGACTGAGCAGCCGGTTGCGGCGCGGGTATTTAGCGAACAAACACAGCCGCAGCTGGAGGCGGCGGGCATCGATAAGCGCAAGGTAGCGCGGCTGATGCGGCGGATGGATCAATATATTTTGTACCAATTTCGAGGTCAAACCGTCTTGGTGACGCATGGCGGGCTTAGTACATTGCCGGAGCGGTTACCATTGGTGGCGACCAGCCAGCTGATCCACGGCGCGGGGGCCTATGATGAGGTTGGGGCGGCGGATGATGCATTTATGGCGCAGACTGATGACGCGACGTTTCAGATTCACGGACATCGCAACAGGCAGAATTACCCCACGCGATATAACGAACGGTGCTACAATTTGGAGGGAAAGGTTGAGTTTGGCGGCGAGCTGCGAACGGTGCGGCTGGACGAGAGCGGTATGATGCCGATCGTTATTCAAAACCAACAGGCAGCAGCGCGGCTGTATCCAGAAAACGCAGCGTTCCTAAGCCAGCTGCGGCAGAATCGCTACATTCGTGAATCAATTCTGCCGGGGGACATCAGCTCGTTTAATTTCAAACCCGAGGCGTTTTATCGCCAAGCATGGACGACGCAGACGATGCGGGCGCGCGGACTGTTTCTCAATACGCTGACGAACGAGATCGTGATTCGGGCTTATGATAAGTTTTTTAACATTGGCGAGCGGCGCGATACTGAACTAGCGGCGCTGGAGCAGACGATGGCCTTTCCGGTGCGGGCGTGGGTGAAGGAGAATGGCTTTTTGGGGTTGGTCGGGTATGATTCGGCAGCGGGTGGGCTGGTGATGGCGTCAAAGTCAACGACCGAGGGTGACTATGCGGCGGCCTTTCGGCGAGAGTTTTTGGAGCAATTTCGAGCCAAGCTACCGCATATCAGTGACTATCTGCGCCGTCATAATGCGTGCCTATTGTTTGAGGTCGTGTTGCCGCGATTTGATCCGCATATTATCGCGTATGAGTCGGATCAGCTGGTGCTGCTCGATATCGTCAAGCGGCAGGTTGCATACGAGGCGGTCGACCGGCAGGAGCGGGAGCGATTTGCGCGTGAGATCGGGGCGAACAGCAAGCGTCTGGCGGCGGAGTTTTCGTCGTGGAGGGAGTTTGCGGCGTGGCTCGATCAGCTTCAAGGCATGATGTATCAGTGGCGGGGCGAGTGGATTGAGGGCTTTGTGCTCGAAGATGCTGGTGGTCATCATGTCAAGGTCAAGCTTGATTATTATACCTTTTGGCGGCAGATGCGAACAGCGCTGGAGGCACTGCAGGCTGGTCGGCGGCCATCAACGAGGCCCGATTGTCCTGATCCGGCGCTGGCAGCCCGGGTGATTGAATATATGCGGCAGCTACCCGCCGAGGACTTAGCGCGGATGGACATTATCGCGCTGCGGCGACGGTTTGAGTAGGCGAGTGGTTGGTTTCTTGTTCTACGCAGGGCGGTCTGGTACAATTTTGACATAAGCATAACGGAGGGGGCGCTTATGTGGAAACTTATTATTAGTGTTATTGGGGCTACGTTAGCGGCGTGCATCGCGGTGCCGGCGACGGCTGGAGCTGCTTCTGAGTACGATGATATTATCGATAAAGTATCAACGAAAACATTGATTCATCACATTGATAATTATTCGGGTAAAACCTGTGGAAGTCCCGATGACGATTACGCGAAGAAGTGGCTGTTTGCCTTTAAGCAAAAGAGATATTATTCAGGCGACCCCAAAGACCACCAGGCGGCGGTAGAAAGTTTAGAGCGTGCTATGTCGTCACCAAAGGGTGCGTACGCGGTTGTTTATGAGCAGAATAAAAAACATAACGGCACAGCGTACCTTATAAAAGTCTTTTGGACAGAAGATGGTAAGGACGATTATGTTTATCGTTTTTATAAAAATCATCAGACAAGCGGGATTGCTCTAGCGAGAAAGGAGGGTAGTCGGACAAAACTTTATGTGGCTACTATTGCCAGTCCTAAATTGGTTTTAGGGGGTAGCAATTGTGCTCCCGAATACTTATGGGGACATAAACAGTCACGGGCTTTTGTATCTGACCTGAATATATCTGCAGAATCAAATAAAAAACTCTTCACGTCTACGTTTCCTGTTGATTATCCAAGTGGCTATGCAGGCCCCAAGTTTCCAGATAATCGTTCGGCGATCGGATGGTGGCCAGACTCGTCTCAATACGATGATTTTACGGAGAAGATAACGACAAAGGATTTGGTGAGTTACGTAAATCGTAATAAGAAATTTTGTGCACCGGCCGACCACTCAAATAGTTGGTTTACAGCATTGAGACGAGCAAATGTTTCTATGGCGAAAGGCCATTTCTATCATAAGGACTATATGACGAGCCTTGAGCGGGCGATGGCAACTGGTGCGTACGCTGTTGCCTATAGCGCTGAGCCTAGCGGCCCTCGGTATATAATTGTATATTGGTCGGAAAATAGAAAAGATTTCCATATTAAGTTTTATGGTGACGCCCCGTATCGAACAGCTACCATCACGCATAAATGGGGAAGCAATGCTAAACTATACGGTATGTTTGCCGGTAGTGTCAAACCTTTCTGGGATCAGGGTGGTTGTGAGGTTGAGTTTTTACAAGGGAATTATAGTAACAACGCTGTACCCATTGCCCAGTTCAACGAGTCGTATATGCCGTGGTACGGCGGCAATAATATGAAAATCTTCACTTCAACCTTCGACGTCGAGTATCCAGATGGCTACAGGGGTA
The DNA here is from genome assembly GCA_005697215.1 of Candidatus Saccharibacteria bacterium oral taxon 488. Taxonomy (NCBI): domain Bacteria; phylum Candidatus Saccharimonadota; species Candidatus Saccharibacteria bacterium oral taxon 488. Next base: position 36,050 of record CP040003.1, read on the forward strand.
AGCCGATTCCTGGCGATCGACGCAATATCAAGTACCTCGCTCTCGGCGATTCCTTCTCCAGCGGCGAGGGTGATACTGACAAAAATCCGGCGACTGACCGGAAGTATTATCGCCAGTGGACGGATGTGAATGAAGATAAGGCGAAGGGTGCGCCAAGGGAAAAGTGCCATGTCAGCACGCGTTCGTATCCGTACAAGCTAGCGAACTGGATGGGGCTGGGTAGCGGCCCGTCGGCGGTGTGGGCGTCGGTTGCGTGTAGTGGGGCGACGGTGTACGACATGAATTGGGACAATTCGGGCGGCTACGAGGGGCAGGGCAGCCCACTCGGACGGCTGCATGGTTATGACAATAAAGGAGTGTTGCAGAAGATGGCACTCAACGAGATGATCCCAGGGCGCGTCAAGCAAATCGAGTTCGTGAAGAAATACCAGCCAAAGGTAATCACGCTGACGGCGGGCGGGAATGATGTGGATTTTGGCGGTAAACTGGCGAACTGTGCCATATATCCCGTATCGTGTAATTGGGCAACTTCATCAAAGCGGAATGAGCTCAAAAATGATCTGCGAAATCAATTTGACAAACTTAAGAACTTCTATGATGAGCTTAAGTCGGCCTCTAGTCATAAGGCCAAAATATATGTCTTAGGGTACCCCCAATTTGTAAATGGCGATCCAAACGCAAAGTGTAAAAGTACTCTAAATCTTGACAATAGAGAACGAGAGATGATTACAAATGCAGTAACGTATTATAACAGTGTCATAAAGCAGGCCGCCAGGGCTGCTGGGGTGAAATATATTGATACCGAAACGGCACTAGGTAATCATCGTCTGTGTGACCAGACTGATAGTTACGTCAACGGTGTGGCCAGTCTTCGGGATTTAGCGTTTAGCGGCAGTGAACTTCAAGAAAGTTTCCACCCAAATGCCAAAGGACACTCTGCGATAGCAGCACGGTTTAAAGAGGAATTAAGAGGCGAAAATCCTTTGCATTACGAAAATTGTCCCGGAACTGGGAAGTTATATTGTCCAGACGACTCTGCTACTAAAAAATCAATTCCTGACACAGAGTATTTTACCGTGCAGAATGAAGATGAGGATATGCGAGTGGTACATTATCAATCTGCTAGTGGTCAAGTTGTTAAAAAAGAGATTTTAACTATTAAGACACACGAAATACCGTACAAATCACTATCGCCGATAAAAATAACCCTATATTCAAATCCAATAAAGCTAGGTGAGGTATTCGCGGGAGCTGATGGAAAAATAGATAGTTCCGTAACTATTCCAGCTACCATACCGGCTGGTTATCATACCCTCGAGTTGTCTGGAGTTGACGAAAAAGGGCACAAACTTAATCTTTACCAAACCATTCTCATCAAAGGTCCAAACCCGGACGATATCGACGAAAACGGCACACCAGATAAAAATCAACCCTGTGGTGCATTTATCCAAGCCGCCAACAAAGACGAAGACCTTGACGGCATCGACGACGCCTGCGACCCTGAGATCACCGATCCCATCCTGTATACTGCTCGCAACGGCAAGTCATCACTTGGCGAAGATGAGGATCGGATTTATCTCTTTCGCAATACGCGAGCAGCCAACCTGACTGGCGTCACAAACGATTACGTTGACAAGTCAAAAAACCAGAATAACGCTGATGCACTGGTTGGGCATACTTTAAGCGAAGAGACGCGCGGGCTTGCATTCAATAAGCTGGTCGTTATGAAAGAAGCTGACGGTGACATCAAAAAAGGAACGCCGATTATCCTCGCCAAAGACGTAAACGAGAAGTGCTACGCTCTAAAACCAGAAGATTACCTATCACCAGCACTCAAACCTGGAGCAAAAGACTACAAGCTACGAGGATTAATAAAATTAAGTAAACTACCGAAGGGGGCAAGTTGTGAAGAATAAGAAAGTTATAAAGTACTCAATCATGCTGTATACTGGTATACTGTCGGTTTTAGGATTGTGCCAGTTTCTAGGCATACCAAACCTTGATACAGCTTCAAGACACGACAGGATGTTGCTGGGAGCGACTATATGGTGGTTAGGTGTGGCCGGAGTTATTATAAATGCGATTATTGCGATAAGGTTTAAGGCATTGAGGATCTTGGCCATTGTCCTGCTAATGTTGTGCATCGTGTTTGGCTTGGTCGGTGGTTTTCATTATTATTTAGCAATCAACTGGAAATGGGGTTGATCCGTGAAGAATAAGAAAATAATTGTGGGATTATCAATTATTGTCCCAATGTTAATATTGTTGCTAGAATACTACATAATCGGTCCGCTATTGGCTGATGGTGTCAGTATATTTGTTGCACAATGCTCGTTGCTAGCTTTGAGTGTTATATTTATGATAGCGGGCATTGTCATTTTAGTGAGAGCTTCTGGGGGTTATAAATTTTGTTGTGTACCCAGTATCGTCGCCAGCTTATTACTCGTTTTTGGATATTTTTTGTCCGAGGCTGTAAAAGAGATACGGTTCTAGTGAGCTTGGAAAGTAAAATGTGTTATGCTCAACAAGGTGGGCTGTGAAGAAAAATAAGATTGTAAAATACGCCACGACAACTTATACATGTCTATTGGCGGTAATGGCATTTTGCTTATTCGTAGGAATACTGAATCTAGACATGAATCCGAGGCAAGTTAACTCACTGTTAGGGATCATTCTTGTGTGGGCAAGTGTGATCGGTATAGCTATAAACCTGCTCACGGTAATTTTTATAAAAAGTCTACGCTCCATTGCCGTAGTGCTGCTCATCGTATGCACATTTGCACTGGCAGAAGGATGTTTTCATTATTTTTGGTTTTCACAGCCATTCGCAGGGGGACGGTAAAGTAGCACATGGCTAATCACACTATGAAGATTAATAAAACTAAATAAGCTACCGAAGGGGGTTAGTTGTGAAAAAGAATAGACAAACGTGTCAAAACATAATCACTATAATTATAGGGATAATTCCCATCCCCACGCTCGTAATCTATCAAATAATAGCTGAAAAATTCATATTTCCACATTACTCCGAAGCTCATTTCGGTTATCTACTCATAGGAATTGGAGCCTTTGTCATCGGGGGAGCTATCCTAGTTTGTTGTCGAGGCAAGGTAAAATTATGGTGTATTCCTGGGATACTTGTTGGGATTATTGCGGTATTAGCTTACATCATAGCTATTGGGCTGAGGGAATTTCAGTTCTAAGCTCTGGGGTTAACGATACTGAAGTTATCGTAGGCTACTACGTCCCAAAACCAGAAGACCATCTATCACCAGCACTAAAACCAGGATCAAAAGACTATAAACCACGAGGATTGATAAAGTTAAACAAACTACCGAAGGGGGTTGGTTGTGAAAAAGAATAAAAAGATAACGCAGAATATATTATTGACGGCCGTTATGGCTACCATGCCGTTACTCGTGGTGCGAGGTGATACATATCAGATAGGGCTGATTATAGAATGTATTGCCGCCGTGATTAGTCTGTTATTATTGTTTACTTCTGCGAATAGAAGAAAGAATTTTCCACTTTCACATCTGGCGGCTATTTTGTGGCTATTTGTCCCCGTGTCATTTTTGTTTCTACTGCAAACATCCTTGTTTGGGAGTGGTTTTGAAGGGCTTTTTAATTGGGCGAGGACCGGAGTCATAATTGGTATCGTCGCTATAATATTGACAAGTATTCAGCTGTTCAGAGTGAATCGTTGATGGAGCTTGACGGGGTTAATTGTGAAGAATAAAGAAATGGTTAATGATAATATATCTGGTAAGTTAATAAATAAAAAATCTGTCAATAAAAAAAGACGGGTTGCTGGTCTGTATATTCAAACGTTCACCGGACTTCTAGTCGTATTCTGGTTATATAGCTGGATGGTAGCGAATCTAATAAGTGACCAAACCTCTATGTTCTATAAAATTATAGCAGGAGTAGTAATTTTGTGCTCGCTTGTAAATGTCCTCCTACTTAAAAAATGGTGGCAACGACTTATCTGGGTGTTTATTGTTCTTATTTTTGTCGCAATCTTAACTTATTGGATTGGCTGGGACTTATATAGCGATATACGTTTTTAGCGGTGGGAAAAAGAGGAGAATATATGGCTATGGTCTCAAAATCCCAGGATATTGACGAAAACGGTACACCAGATAAAAATCAACTCCGCTGAGCCTTCTTGAAGGCTTCGGGAAAAGACGAAGACCTTGACGGCATTGACGACGCCTGCGACCCTGAAATCACCGACCCAATTCTCTATGTCGATCGCAATGGTAAATCAGAGTTTAACAAAGATGAAGAAGACGATAAAGAGAATAATATTTCAAAAGGCATGCCTATAGTTTTGGTAAAAGACATAAACGAGAAGTGCTACGCCCTAAAACCAGAAGACTACCTATCGCCAGCACTCAAACCAGGATCAAACGGTTACAAACCACGAGGATTAATAAAATTAAATAGACTACCGAAGGGGGTGAACTGTGAGAAATAAATTTAGGTGCAATGATTTGGCGGCTGCTTGGTCGCGGTGATAGGTTGATTAACTAGTGTAGCCGATTTATCATAAAGGGTGGTAGGTTATGAAAGACAATGTAGCGACGACGGACAAGCCATATTTGAGCGATACGGTTGTGATTTTACTGGTAGTCGCACCGGTAGCTTTGTGCGTGCTGCTCTTTGTTGTGGCGAGGTGGGATACGTGGTGGATTCGTGAATATCATGTTACTGAGATAGCAGCAATGGCGCTGCCGATGCTGTTATCGGCGGCGGGAGTGTGGATGGTGGTGTGGCTGCGGGGTGTATATAAACTCTGTGCGCTGAGCAGCCTCGCGGTAGCGGCGTTGTTCTGGCTGGCGTTCCTCTATAAGCTATCGCAGTGATTTTTTATGACTCTGGCGGTACTTGGTGCGGCGATTGATAGTCATAAGAGATGTTCCGCAGATGAAAAGCGGTGGCATACAGAACAGGTATACAAATTCCCCGAGTCCATCAGCCAGAAAGCAGTTACCTGTAGAAAATCCGCTGCCGCAGTGCCCGGGAATACCCCACCCGCCGATTGTCACATCGAGAAGCAGTATCAGTATTGCGAGGTAAAACAGAATACCCGTTATGACGAGCGGCCAGCGATTGCGTAGATTCTGGTGGCGGGCGGCGGTGATTGACCGGTCCGTTATCCCTATCATCAGCAAAGTGATAAGCATGGCCACAATGAACCACATTGAGTCGTGCAAATAGTAATCATAATAATAGTCAGGCGGACCAAATTGGTCGGAGTTGAGCTTGTGTAGGTGGTCATTATGGGCAGTTGCAAGCACAAAAACGAGAATTGTCAGACCGTAAATAAGCCAACGTATAATGCGGGTGGCAATTGATTTTTTTGATGTAGCATTTTCGGTCATCAATGGTCACTTTCAAAAAACTGCCGTTTCTTTTCGAGCCACGCGTCTGATTGGCGGACGAGTTTTTGGCGGTCGGCGGGGTTTTTGAGGAGTGGCTTGATGGCCTCCTCGAGGTAGATGCCGCCCTGGGAGCCCTTGAAGAGTAAAATTGTGTCTTTATTGGCCAGGCGAGCGAGGAGCTTGGCAGCGTCGGTGGCCTTGGTAAACGAAGTGACGGTACAGCCGTTTTGCTGAGCAACTGGAGCGAGAAATTGCTCGGCCAAGCGACCAACGGTGATGACGTGATCGAGCTGCTTTGGGTCGCATAGCGCGCCAATGGCAGCGTGTTCGTCAGCCGTGGTTTCGCCCAGCTCGTTCATGTCGCCGAGGACAGCGATTTTAGTTTTGGCGGGCAGCTGGTAAAGCGTCGTCAAGGCAGATTTTACGGCAAGGGGACTGGAATTATACGAGTCGTCGATGATGGTTGCGTCGTTGATGCCGGGCAAGATATTCATGCGGCCGCTGACTGGCGTGAAATTCTCGAGCATGGTCATCACGCATTCAATGTCAAGTCCAAGCTCTAACGCCACCGCCGCCGCGCCAGCAGCAACGCGGAGCTGATGCACGCCGACAACGGGGATGATGAATGGACGCGAGGTTTGGTCGGCGTGGATGAGCCGGCACTGAAAGCCCTTGCCACTGGTAAATTTACCGATAGCCATCTGGTAGTCGGCGCCCGGCTCGGTGCCGTAGGAAATGATTTGGCCGCAATCGGCGAAGTCCACGAACTCGGGGCGAATGTCATCGCGGTTGTAGATCACTTTTTCGCTATATTCAGCGAGCGCAAATTCCTCGCGGGCGACGGTTTCTAGTGAGCCGAAAAACTCCATGTGCTCGGGTGCGATGGCGGTGACGATGGTGATGTCAGGGCGAATATAGCGACCAAACGCAGTCATTTCGCCGGGATGGTCAATGCCAAATTCCTGGACGACAACGTCGATGTCATGCTGGCGGCGGGCAGCGCGGCGGGCTCGGCCCAAGACCGATAACCAATTCCATACCGAGCGGGGGTTCTGCGGTGAGTCAACACCGAGGATTTCTAGTGGCGCGCTAAACTCGGCATTGAAGTTGCCGCGGTTGGTGCGGACTTTATAGCTGGAGTTTAGGACGCCGACGAGGGTTGACTTGGTAGTGGTTTTACCGACGCTGCCGACGACGGCAACGAGCTTGATGTGCGGATTATGCAGGAAGAACGTAGTGACAGAGCGGGCGAGAATGCGCGAGATGAGGGTTTTGAAGAGTCTCATGGATATAGTATAGCATTGACCGTGGGGTTAGTCATATCTTCTAGCACTCGCCCTTGACGAGTGCTAATTTAGTGCGGTACAATGGGTGTATTGTTAACGAAATGGAGGATGATATGGATACACCCATCAAGCCTCTCGGTGACCGCGTGGTAGCGGTGCGCGAGGAGGCGAAGACGCAGACGGCTAGCGGGATTTATTTGCCGGACAACGCCAAGGAGAAGCCGGTGGTGGCCGAGGTTAAAGCAGTTGGCGGCGACGTCAAGAATGTGCAAGTGGGCGATAAGATTGTGTATAAGGAATATTCGACTACGGATCTAAAGATTGACGGCACGGAATATTTGATCGTCCGCGAGGAAGATATTTTAGCAACGGTTGTTTGAGAAAAGAGGAGTTTACGTTATGGCAAAAAAAGTTTTTTACGATGATGATGCGCGTGCTCGCGTGTTGGGCGGCGCTGAAGCGCTATATAACGCAGTTAAGGTAACCTACGGGCCAAAGGGTCGCAATGTGGTGATCGCTAAGGGTTTTGGCGGGCCAACAGTGACGCACGACGGCGTAACGGTGGCGGAAGGCATTGAACTGCCAGAGAATGACGACGAGACGCTAGGCTACAAGGTTGGCGCTGACCTGATCAAGCAGGCGGCCAAGAACTTGAACAAGCAAGCCGGTGATGGTACGACGACGGTGACGGTGCTGACGTATTCGATTTTGAAGGAAGCTAACCGGTTAATTGCGGCGGGACACAACCCGATGGAGCTGCGCAAGGGTATCGAGCAGGCTGGCGCGGAAATCGTCAAAGAGCTGAATAAATTAGCTGAGCCAATTGAGGGTAAGTCTGAGCGCGTGGCAGAGGTAGCAACCATTTCGGCGGGCGACGCGGAAATTGGCAAATTGATCGCTGGTGTCATAGAGAAAGTTGGCAAAGACGGCGTGGTAACAGTTGAAGCTGGCCAAGGTTTGGAGCTGGAGGCTGAGGTCGTTGAAGGCTTTAGCTTGGACAAGGGCTGGGTCAGTCCATTCTTCGTTACCGACACTGGTCGGCAAGAGGCGGTTTATGAAAAGCCAGCGATTTTGATTACCGATAAGAAAATTTCTAGCGTGCAAGAGTTCCTACCAATGCTGGAGAAATTGGCACAAAGCGGCAAGAAGGACGTGGTGCTGATCGCTGATGAAGTTGAAGGTGAAGCGCTGAGTATTTTGGTGCTGAACAAGCTTAAGGGCGTATTTAATACCGTGGCGGTCAAGGCGCCAAGCTTTGGCGACCGTCGTAAGGAAATTTTGCGCGATATCGCGGTTTTGACCGGTGCAACGGTGATTTCTGAAGATCACGGTTTGACGTTTGAGAATACTGGTCTGGAGGTCTTAGGTTCGGCGCGCAAGGTGATTGTCGGTAAAGACGAAACCACTATCATTGAGGGCGCGGGCAAGCCATCTGGTGTTAAGGAGCGAATTGCTGAGATTAAGTCTCTGTCCGACAACGCCTCCAGCGAATACGAAAAAGAACAGTTCGACAAGCGAGCAGCTGCTCTGAGCGGCAAGGTAGCCGTCATCAAAGTCGGCGGCGCGACCGAGACAGAAATTGACGAAAAGAAGTTCCGCGTGGACGACGCCGTGGCAGCTACCAAAGCAGCCTTGGCCGAGGGAATTGTCGCTGGCGGTGGCGTGACCTTGGTGAATTTGGCTGGCGGCCTGAAGGTGACTGGCGCAGACAGCATCGCGGCCGGCCGGCAGATTCTGAAGGACGCCCTAAAGCAGCCGTTCCTACAGATTATGCGCAATGCCGGCTTGAACGCCGACGCGCTTTTGGCACAAGTTGAGGCGGGCAAGGCTGGATTTGGCGTTAACGTGATGAAGCCTGAGAACGAATTGGTGGATGTCAAAAAAGCTGGTGTCATTGACCCGGCGCGCGTCACCAAGGAAGCGGTGCAGAACGCGGTATCTATCGCTTCAACTGCAGCGACCATGGGTGCACTGGTCGTCGACGTGCCAGAGCCAGAAGCTCCAGCTGCACCTGGCGGCATGCCAGGTATGGGGATGATGTAGTATTCCTATCTCATCAAGAATGGAACTCCTCGCTGGAAACGGCGGGGAGTTTTAGGGCGCTAATTATTTATTCCTTGGGTGAAGGATGGCCTGAGTTATTGGTGAGTCGATATCCGTGGGAACTTGCTTGACAAAATTGATGATTTCGTCTCCGAGATTCTTACTACTGGCGAGCCATTGACCACCGGCGTAGGCGTGTCGCACCGTACTAATACCCGGCAGCTGATAGGCCATAGCTTTATTTGGTACTTTTGACATGTGATATTGTATGAGGATATTATCTTGCTGGTCTGGAACAGTATTCATAACCAAATTTAAAGAATGGCCATAGTCTCGCACAACAATATGTAGAATATTTCCTGCTAATACAATATCCACTGCGATTGGAGCCTTGTGTCTCCAGCCCTCTCTTGCGTAGTTATCTCCGAGTCGCCATGCTTCTAAAAATTTTTGGTATATATCTTCTGCTATTTCATTTCTCCTGCCGAGACCGCGAATATAATGCCCCTCGTTATTACTATCTGACCACAACTCCAATGCGTCTCTTAGCTCATCGTTATTCATGATGTATGAATGGGTTAGATGCAGCAGTTCGTTAAAAGAGTGACTATCGTGAATAAGCTCCCGTATGCTTTGGATATTGGCATCACTCATGTCCATAAAACTATATATGGTATCGGCAACTCGACGTACATAATCAGCACTCATGGCGGTGACATCGTTAGCATAGGTTGATCGGAGGAGTTGCCAGTCTAGCCCTGCTTTTATCACGTCACCTTTAAGCCCTAAAGCAAGTTCGCTCACCTTGGCCCTCAAACTAGTAACTATGTCGTTACTCTCTGTTATGGGCAGGTGGTCAATACAAGAAAAGATTTCCTCAAAATTTTTTGTAAGCTTATCAGCCCCCTTTAGAAGGATGGTTCCATATTTATCTGCGCCATTATCCATCAGCTCCATTGATGGATCATTGGCTAAATCAGCCAGCTGCTCCTTGATGGCAATATCAAGATCCAATATTTTGGTAAAAATAAGAGTATTACTACCAAGCTGCTCTGGGCTATCTGTCGGGTCTACGTCGATTGATATGCCAGCATTACTGAGCGTCTGTGCGCCTAGTCTGCGACTCTCTCGTCCGCTAGATGATTCTGGGTTCGTTCTTTGGTGATTAAACCCCTTTGAGATGCTGCCTATTTTTGATACTGACATGTTTGTAAAATTCTTCCAGAGTAATTCTCTGGTTAGTAAGCATAGTATTACGATAGCATAAGTAATATAAAAAGTCAATTAACAGATATCTGAATTACCTCGTAAGTGTCGTTTATGACTATTCCACGGCTCCAAATAGTGCCTGCATGGCTTTTTCGCCCAACTGGTAATTCTGCACAAATGCCCACAGCTGGTTGCCGTAGTCGAAGTGCCACCATTCATGGGGATTGACCGTAAACCCATAGGCGGTCAGCAGATTATACAGAAAGCGACGATTTCGCTGAGCGGTTATATCCTCGTCCGCCAGTGGCGTTACTTGCTCAAAATAATCAGGATTATTGCGCGGCCCGGTGTCGCCATCTACATGACCCATGTCAATAAAGCTGTCTGCTACAAAGTCTGGTGTCCAGGGGCTCGGCTTGACGCGCAGGCGGATGTCAATCGCTCCGCCCGTTGCGTGTGGCGACGGGTTGTCGGCAGTCGAAGGTTTGGCTATGATCTCGTCGCGCCGTTTATAGATATCATCTTCCTGGAGGTCAGAGTTATGGCGTCGAATGCTATTTGGTATGAGCTGGTGATATAATGATGACTGCATGTCAGTGGAGCGTAGCCCCTCCTCAACATATACCTCCACGGCACTACCAAAAAATTTGGTAACTTCGGGGCTTTGGAGAAAGGTGTTAATGTCCGCCAGTTTTCTTGCAACTGACTCTCGGATATAGATCGATTTGTTGACGCCAGGAACACGTGCGCCGGTCGTGGCGTTGCGCCGAGAATAATAAGATTGGCCGGCAATACCATGGCTGGCTAGGTCAACCAACGGTTCTTGACGTAGTTCATGAAGTAAGCCACTGCTCGCTGCAAATGGAATATCGCGATAGCCGATACGCATTTTGGCGTCGCGTAGTTCGGTCATGTCTGGGATGGCGGTTTCGGCGTATTGCTGTGTACGGCGCTGGTTCTCGATACGGGTCTCGGCCTTGACTAAAAGATTGACATAATAAGTGTATACTTTGACAATTTCATCGATGACTTGCTCGGGCTGCCGGATAGCACCATCCGCGAGGCGATCGGTTTTTTGTGGGCCAAATGCAACAACATCCGTGTTGTTTTCGAGCAGAAAGGTATCCAGTCCCGCTAGTTCTTGATACGGTATCCAAGTATCGTGAGAGACGATCGCCACCTTGCCGCCCTCGTCGAGCAGAGGAAAGGCGGCCCTAAAGGTTTCTTGAGTATTGGCACGACGCGGCTTACTGCCATCGGGCATGGTACGGTTGCTGTCAATTGGAGCTGACAATACACTGAGACTGATAATTTGCGTGCCGTGTGGCGTCGATATTCTTGCCCACCCCTGATGTACTTTGGTCAAATCATTACTTTCGTATGGAGTTGGGAGTGTGCTTTCTTCCCAAGAAATGTCCCCCAAAAGGGATGCTGCAGCGCCAAGACATAGTTCAAATTCAGTTGTATCGCTTTTAAAACCCTGTGCTTCGGCTCGCTCGCGCTCTGCTTCAGTGGTTGGACGGTCACAGGTGGTGAGGATAATTTCTGAGGTGTTGATTTTACCTTCTTGTATTGCCGTGAGAGCACCGAGTAGGCGGATACCATTAGTGGCGCCAGCTCCACCTGGTACAATGATTGCAGATACACCACCGATGGGTTGCATGTCGCGGGGCAGTGCAACATCGAGCTGTCTACCACTATGTTCTAGCTTTTTGTCAAGTTCTTTGTGAAGAAAGCCCAGCTTGAGAGCTGCATTGCGGATGGCTGTATGATCAGCGGAAGTTTTGGCAATATCTGAAAAATCTTTGATACCGCCGCCGCGTAATCCTAGTGTGTCGTGAACAAAGGGGGCGTCGTAACTTGGCATGTCATACAGGCCTGATAATTGGTCTGGGGATTGCTGGTTGAGGAGGCCATGGAGTGTTTCTTCATAGAGCTGGAGTTTTGCCGCAGCGACATTCCGCACAGTTTCTGGACTGACGCTTGATGTTTCAGAAATAGGACAATACCTGTCGCTACGCTCCGATGCAACTAAAGACATGTCTGAATTTTACAATAAAACTAATAAATTAGCAAATTATACACGAATGATGAGTCTCAGCTTTGCGACAAGAAATCAATTTCCTTGATAATATCAAGTAGTGCCTGGGCTTTGCGGGTTTCGTCGGGGATGGCGACGGCAGCTTCGTGTGCTGGGGCGATTAGCGAGGTGTCGTCAGTCGAGCGCAGTAGCAGGAGGTAGGTGTCGAACTTTTCCTCGGGCGAGACGTTGAGTTTGCCGACCAGTGGCCGAAGCTCGCTGAGAGCATTTTGCTTGATATCATCAAGCGACATATCGGTCGGCGTGGCATATGACCGACTAGTGCTGTCGGTGGTTGGCCGCGGTGCTGGTGCGGCTGGCCCGGATGCGGTGCTGGTTTGTGGCTTGGTCGGGCGGCTGGTCGTGTCAGCGTCCTGAGCGCCGGTTTCTTCAAATCGTAAATTGTCATCACTGCCACCAGAGACGCCCGCCAGCACGCTAGCTAGATCTTGATCGCTGTTGACTTGTCCGCTGTCTTGAATTGTCATACCCCACCTCTTTTCACATTACGATTATGCTTGCTTTCTATGCTATACTGTAACACAGGAAAAGGAGGAATTTCAAGATGCTTGACGACAAAAATCTTTTAGCGCAGCGCGACCCGGGTAATACACGAACGAGTGCAGTGGCAGTGACGACACAGACGGACTTTGCGGCCGAAGTAGAGTCACCGGCGATCCCTGGTGAAGTAACCAGTGTGGTGCTGGCTGGCATGGGCGGCTCGGCGCTGGCGGCGGATATGGTCAAGGTGCTGGCGGCGGATCAGGTCACGGTGCCACTTGAAGTGACGAAGGGTTATCAGTTGCCGAATTTTGTGAATGAAAAAACACTAGTTATTGCTATCAGCCACTCGGGAAACACCGAGGAGACGATTAGTTGCTATCAGCAGGCTCGTCAGCGCGGCTGTCAGTTGGCGGTGATGGCGACGGGCGGAAAATTGTTTGCGGCGGCCGAGACAGATAATCTGCCGCGGGTGCGCGTTCCGTCGGGCGGTCAGCCGCGGATGTCAACGATTTATCATTTGCGCGGGTTGCTAAAGCTGCTCAGTCAGTTTGAGGTGATTGACGATAGTCTGTACCAAGCAGTGGCAGCTAGTGGTACGTGGCTGAAGGACCAGCTGAGCCAGTGGGCTGAAGATGTACCGACGGCGGATAATTATGCCAAGCAACTGGCGCTCAAGTTGGTTGGCTCGACACAGGTGTTTTATGCGGGCGAATTGACATGGCCGCTGGCGTATAAGTGGAAGATTAGCTTTAACGAGTCAGCGAAAAACGTGGCGTTTTGGAATCAATATCCGGAGTTCAGCCACAATGAATTCATCGGCTGGTCATCACATCCGGTCGATAAGCCGTATAAGGTTGTGGATTTTCGGAGCAGCCTTGAGCGTCCGCGAATTCGGGAGCGAATGGAGTTAACTGATCGGTTATTATCGGGTATGCGCCCGAAGGCCGAAGTAGTCGAGCTACAAGGCGAGACACTGGTTGAGCAGCTGCTGTGGGGGTTGGCGCTGGGCGAGATTGTCAGTATTTATGCGGGCATTCTCAACGGTGTTAATCCAGAGCCGGTGGCGCTGGTGGAGCAGCTAAAGAAAGAATTGTCGTAGGCTCATTTGGGCCGGAGAATAAAAAAGTGGCGCCCGGGGAGAGGGCACCGCTTTTATTTAAGGGCCCACTAAGGGCCGTGGTCGATTTGTGCGAATTAGTGGCGCAAGCTCTCGATTGGGTCTTTACCAGCAGCGCGGCTGGCTGGATAGATGCCAAAGAGCATACCGATGATTAGCGCTCCGCCGATGGTTAGGGCGGCTGCTTGCCATTCAAGAACCGGAGTGAAAGGTAGGTACATACCGAGGAGGAATGACGCGCCGAGACCGATAACGTAGCCGAGAATGCCGCCAAATAGACCGATGATGGCTGATTCGATGAGGAATTGGGCGACGATGGTGCGGTTGGTGGCACCGACGGCTTTACGGATACCGACTTCGCGCTGGCGTTCGGCGACCGAAACCAGCATGATGTTAGTGATGCCGATGCCGCCGACCAGTAGCGAGATGCCGGCGATGACCGCCATAGCTGTTGAGAGCGCGTTCACTAGGTGTGAATTTGGTGCGGTGATGGCTTGGCCGACCAAGGTGTGGTAGTCGGTATCGCCTTGATGCTGCTGGGCGAGGACTTTTTTGGCGGCATCAATTTTGGCTTGCAGCGCCGTACCATTGTCGGCGGTGATGAGGATTTGCTGGATCTGGGCGGTGTTTTGGGTGAACTTTTTGCTGACGGCCAGCGGCAAGATGATGGAGCGATTAAAATCAACACCGAGGTAACTAGGCGCAGTTTCCGGCTCGTCGAGGACGCCGACCACCGTGAGCGTTTCGCCGCGGAGCTTGAGGACGCTACCGAGGGATTTTTCGGTGCCGAATAGGTCAATTGACAGCTGCTTACCGATCACGACGCCGTTGGCCTCGTCGATGAATTGTCCCTCGCGCAACTTGAGGCCGGCGAGTTTGGCCAGTTCGCCCGAGCTACCGATAACGGTGGTGCGCTCTAGTTTAGTCTTGCCGTCCGGTGTTGATATATTTGTGCGAAACGTTGCCAGTGGTGCGGCGCTGTTGTTGGTCGCCTTGGCAATTTCTCGGGCGTCCTGCTCGGTCAGTGTATTCACCATCTGGGCGGCGTGTCCGGAGCTGAGTGACAGCAATGAATCTGGCCGCGCCTCGCTGCCAGACCGAATTAGCGCGGTGGTGTCAGAAATCTTGGCGGACTGATCGCCAAACAGGCGGCTCGTGCCGGTCAGTAATGACAGGATAATAGTAATGCTGGCGATGCCGACCATGATGCCAAAAATCGACAGATAGGTGCGGACTTTATTTGACTTGAGCGACTCGACCGCGTTCTCGAAGTGATTATTGAGGAGCATTTTCATGACTTTTTCGTAGCTTTCCGTTCTTTTTTGACTGGTTTCTTCGTTGATTTGGCGGCATCAGTTTTTGCGTCGTCGGCTTTATCGGACTTAGGGGCGGGTTTCTTTTCGGTTGGCGTGCTAGAACTTTTTGCAGTATCAGGGTCAGCTGATTTTTTACTCTGTTCGGTATCGGTTTTCGTGGTCTTTGCGGTTGTCTTGGCTGAGGTGGCGCCAAGCGGCCGCTTTGGTGGGAGATCGTCTGGGGACTTTATCGGGTCGGCTGGCTTATTGGTGGCAGCAGGCGGGGTCGCCTCTTCGGGTGTCTGTTTCTCAGCTGGGGCTTTTACTGGCTCAGTTTTCTCGTCTGGCTCAGCTTTTTCAGCTTTGGTAGTTGCGGTGTGTGTCGGCGTTGAACTCACTGGGGTTGCTGGTTGGTCATCACCGCCCAGCTTTTGCTTAAAGATCTTCTTGATGTGGTGCGTATCGGTATCAATGCGCCCATCAAGCATAGAAATCACGCGGCTGGCATAGGACAGCAGCTCTGGATTGTGCGTCACCATGATAATCGTGTTGCCTCGGCGGTGAATGTCGGACAGTTCCTCCATGATGATGTGGCTAGACTTGGAATCGAGGTTGCCGGTCGGCTCGTCGGCTAGGATGATTGATGGACTGTTGACTAGTGCTCGGGCGATCGCTACACGCTGAACTTGACCGCCGGATAATTGATGTGGCAGATAATATTCGCGCTCGCCCAGATGGAAGTTGCGTAAAATCCGGCTGGCTTCTTGGAGGCGCTTGGTTTTGCTGATGCCTTTGTAGGTGAGCGGCAGGGCAACGTTATCGATCACCGTCAGGCGCGGGATGAGATTGAAATGTTGAAAAATAAAGCCGATATCGCGCGAACGAATTGTGGCGTGGTGGGTTGCCGTCAGGTCCTCGACTGATTTATTGTCGAGGTAATACTCACCCTCTGACGGGTGGTCGAGTAATCCGAGGATATTAAGCAGGGTCGTCTTGCCGCAGCCGGACGGGCCGACGATGGCAATGAACTCGCCCTTTTTGACCTCGAGATTGACATTGTCCAGCGCCACCTGCTCGGCGTCACCGAAGCCAAATCGTTTCGTTACATTAGTAAGTTTAATTCGCGTTGAAGGATCGTTCATCATTGCCTTTATTATAGACAAAAAGCCGCTCCGGTTGCAACCGCTAGCGGACTTTCTGTTATAATATGCATCATGGAAGGATGCAGGAGTGGTTGAACTGGCACGCCTGGAAAGTGTGTAGGCTCTTCACGGGGCCTCCGGGGTTCGAATCCCCGTCCTTCCGCCAGAGGGATTAATTCATGTCAAAGCAGAACACGAGATTAGAATCAATTGCAAAAATCCTAATCATCAATGGTGGCAGTAATATTTTAACTTTGACTTTGAGCGAACACTTAAAACATCCAGAGAAGTCATATCAGCCGGATTTACCGGGTGGAATCGTGGATGCGGGCGAGCCGGAGCATCTGGGAGTGATTCGCGAGGTACAGGAAGAATGCGGAATAGACTTAGATCCAGCAAAAATACAATTAGCATATACCGAAACTGCGTACGATAAAAAAGAGAATAAATCAGTCACAAAGTTGTTATATATCACACATTTGGATAATACGCCGGCGGTGACGCTAAGCTGGGAGCATAGCGATTATAAGTGGGTATCTGCCGCTGAGTTACATAACACTGATATGCGTCCTTTTTTCAATCGAGCAATTCAGCACGTAATCGAACACAAGATAATTTAGTTATAGTAGCGGTTTAGCTTGCCGCGAATTCACTCACTAAATAAAACGACCCGGTAACAACGACGTAAGTATCAAGCTGCCGGGCTTTTTTGATGGCTTTCGCGAGGGCCTTGTCTGTATTATATTCAATCTCGACTGCAGATTTCATGAGGTGCTGGATGGTTTCTGGCGGTACGTTGCGGTGGTTTTTGCCGTAATTGGCGCTAAATGTGGTGGCGTAAGCCAGCTGTGCCAGACCGTCAATTATGGCAATTGATTCTGCCATTGATGACCGCTTATTTTGCCCGAATGCTACTACGAAGATAGGCTTTTTATCCGGATATAATTTCCGCAATGAATCAATCAAAGCGCGGATTTTCTGGGGATTATGCGCAACGTCAAATATGATGTTAACTCCATCAATGATACGTTTCTCTAATCGTCCGGGAATAGCGATATGCACGGATTTTTCCAGAACCTCTTTTGACAAAGGCGGCTTTTTATCTAGTGCCAGCCGCTTTTCAACGGCGCGGTATGCCAATGCCCAATTCCGCTGCTGAAAATCCGGCAGTATTTTCAGAAAATCGTCAATAATTGGCGAAGCAATTGAAAACTGCGAGAACTGTGACTCTGCATGTTGCCGAACAATCATTTCAATCTCAGAAGCTTGTCGGTTCATCACGACTGAATCGCTTTGATGGATAATGCCAGCTTTTTCTTGGGCGATTTCTGTCAGAGTATTGCCTAATAATTCCGTATGGTCCAGTCCGATATCAGTGATGACGCGTACAGTTGGCGAACGGAAAATCACGTTGGTCGTGTCCAGCCGTCCGCCAATTCCAACCTCAATTATGATATAATCAACTCCCATTTCCTTAAATAGCC
Organism: Candidatus Saccharibacteria bacterium oral taxon 488; assembly: GCA_005697215.1. Taxonomy (NCBI): domain Bacteria; phylum Candidatus Saccharimonadota; species Candidatus Saccharibacteria bacterium oral taxon 488. The sequence continues at coordinate 53,597 of CP040003.1, forward strand.
AAAAACTAAAAATCGTCAAAAATTCAAAATATGACAAGTGTAGTTTTGTTCGCCTCGTAGAAGTCGGTGAACTTTTGGAAGTAATGCAGATATTCTTGTTCGGGCGCTTAGCTCGTTCAAAAAATAAGTGACGTCGCGCATTGAGGCAAATTTCATACCATATCTGATTATAGCAAAAATAGGTTGTAAAATTTACCAAATGTCTTGAAAAACACTATATGTAGCGGCTATAGTTAGTGTTGTACGCTATATATGTAGCGAACCCATAAATAAACAAAAAGGCAAATTATTCCATAGGGCCACCAGATAGGGGACTGGCGGCTGATTTTTAGCAGGGCAAATTAAGGAGGGTACATGCAACAAATCAACGTCATCAAGCGCGACGGTACGAAAGAGCTGTTTGATGCCAATAAAATTAACGCGGCGATTTTGAAGGCTTGCGACGGGCTGCCAGATCAGGTTTCTAAAGTGGTACAGGTGGCGACCGAGTTGCAGCTGACGCTGTTCAATGGGATTACGACCGAGCAGCTGGACGAGGCGGTTATTCAGACAACGCTGCAGAATGTTAAGGATGATCCAGATTATGATAAAATCGCAGCTCGCTTGCTACTGAAGACTATTTATAAGAGTATTTTGGGCGATTACGAGACGGCAGACGAGTTAAAGAAATTGCATGCCCGGGAGTTTCCGAAGTTTGTTAAAGCGGCGGTCAAGGACGGTCTGCTTGATGAGCGGATGAGCGACGGGCGATTTGATTTGAAAAAATTGGGCGAAGCATTACGGCCAGAACGCGACGATCTCAGTAAATACCTCGGTGTGATGACTAATAAAAACCGCTACGCCTTGCGCAAACAAAGCGGCGACCCGCTGGAAACGCCGCAATTTACTCATATGCGTATCGCTATGGGACTTAGCTACAATGAGCCAGATCCAACTGCGGCCGCGATTGAATTTTATGAACACATGAGCCAATTGGAGTACCTGCCGGGCGGTTCGACACGGGTTAATGCTGGCGGCTCCTTCCCGCAGCTCAGCAACTGCTTTTTACTAAATGTCGACGATGATATGGAGTCAATTGCCAAGAGTGTGCGCGATACGATGTTTATCGCTAAGGGTACTGGCGGTATCGGCATCGGTTTTACTAAGTTGCGGGCAGCTGGCAGCCCGGTTAAAACCACTAACACTGAGTCAACCGGCCCGATTCCCTTTATGAAAATGATTGATACCGCACTGTTTGCGGTTAGCCGTAAGGGCAAGAAAGCTGGCGCAGCCGCCATTTATATGGAGAACTGGCACCTTAATTTCGGGCAATTTATTGATCTGCGTTCTAACTCTGGCGACCCGTATATGCGCACGCGCTTTGCCAACACCGCGGTATTTATCTCTGATGAATTTATGAAGCGGGTGCAGAAAGACCAAGATTGGTATCTGTTCGACCCAGCGGAAACGCCAGATTTGCCAGAGTTATACGGTGAGGAGTTTTCGGCGCGCTATAAAGAGTATGTCAAATTAGCGGAGGCTGGCAAACTGCGGGTCTTTGAAAAGATGTCAGCTCGCCAGCAATTCAAGCAGATTTTGACTAGCCTGCAGGCCACTAGCCACCCATGGCTCACCTGGAAGGATACCATTAATGTGCGGGCGCTGAATAATAACACCGGTACAATTCATTTGTCCAACCTGTGTACGGAAATTACCCTGCCTCAAGACAAGGATAATATCGCCACCTGTAACTTGGTTAGTATCAATCTGTCGGCGTTTTTGCGTGAGGATAAGACGTGGGACTGGGACCGTTTACAAGAGGCTTCACGGGCGGCGATTCGGCAATTGGATAATCTGATCGATATTACTGAGACGCCAGTCAAAGAGGCGATGCACGCCAACCAGCAGACGAGGGCTGTTGGCCTGGGCATGATGGGTTTTTCGGATGTATTGGAAAAACTCGGTTATTGCTATGAATCGAGCGAAGCCTATGAGCTGATTGACCAATTGACGGAGTTTATCAGTTACCACGCCATCGACCAGTCAGCGGATTTGGCAGTCAAGCTAGGCAGCTATCCGACATATAAAGGCAGCGGCTGGAGTAAGGGCGTTTTGCCGATTGATACAGTGGCGGAATTGTCGAATAATCGAAAGGTTAAGGTGAAAATTGACAGCAAAACCCGTCTAGATTGGGAGAAATTACGTAAAAAAGTTAAAAAAGGTATGCGTAACGCCACACTGATGGCCATTGCACCGACCGCCAACATCGGTCATGTGGCGGGGACAACGCCGGGGATTGATCCGCAATTTGCCCAGATTTTTAGCCGTTCGACCTTGAATGGTAAGTTTCTGGAGGTAAACAATAATTTAGTACGCGACCTTAAGCAATTGAACCTGTGGGATGACATTAAAGAAGAGGTTTTTGCTAATCAGGGTGACATTCAAAATATTGATGCCATTCCTCAGAAACTGAAAGATGTCTATAAAACCAGCTTCCAGCTTAGTCCTTATGCCTTTATCGAGGTGGCAGCGCGGGCGCAAAAGTGGGTTGACCAGGCGATTAGCCGCAACATGTACCTGGAAACTCGCGATATTGATGAATACGTGGAGATTTATTCTGAAGCGTGGCGGCGCGGTCTGAAAACGACTTATTATCTGCATGTTAAGCCGCGTCATCAATCAGAGCAGACCACCGTGTCGGTAGAAAAACTAGCAGAACAGAAGATCCGAACTGGCGCTAAAACGCGCGGTTTTGGCTTTGCTAAGGTTAATAAATAAAAGGAGGAACGATATGGAATATCAAGATACATTACCGGGAATTGATCTGTTGGCGAAGGAGGCGGCGCAGCGAGCTATCGGTCAGGAAGCGCTATTTGCCATCACCATAGAGGAGGACAACTAAATGGGAATTTTAGGTTCAGGGCTGCGCGACGGCTTATCACTGCATCCAATTCGCTACCCATGGGCATACGATTTATACAACCAAGCAGTGGCTAATACCTGGTTTCCTAACGAGGTGCAGTTGGTGCAAGATTTGGCGGATTTTGAGAAACTCAGCAACGAGGAAAAGCATGCGCTCAAAACGGTCATTAGTTATCTTAACCCAAACGAGCTACTGATTAACAAGTCGCTGGCATTTGGTATTTACCCGTATGTCAACGCCGCTGAAGCGCAGCTCTATCTTTCAAAGCAGATGTGGGAAGAGGCTAACCACTTCATGACATTTGAATATATTATTGAGACCTTTCCGTTTGATCGTGAGGAGATTTATGCAGCGGGCTTTGGCAAAAAATCGCTGGCCGACAAGGCAGATTTCCAGAACAAGCACCTGGATGTGATGCTGGATCCAAACTTGGATATTTACTCTTTGGAGGGTAAGAAAGATTTTGTCCGCTCGCTGGTGGCGTATAATATTGTGCTGGAGGGCATTTGGTTCTATTCGGGCTTTATGGTCGGCATGAGTTTCCGTCAGCGTAACTTGCTGCGTAATGTCGGTACGTTGCTAGACTGGATCACCAAGGATGAGAATTTGCACTTAACCTTTGGTATTAACTTGCTGCTCACCATCTTGGACGAAAACCCAGAACTGCAAACCCAGGAATTTGCTGAGGAAATCCGCAACCTCATCCTGCAGGCAGTTGAGCTGGAGAAAGAATACAACAAGGATATGCTGCCAAAGGGCATCTTGGGCCTAAACGCTGATTATGTCAATCAATACGTCATGCACATGACTGACCGGCGCTTGGTTGAACTTGGATTTGAGCCGGAGTACAACGTAGCCAACCCAGCCAAATGGATGGCCACCGCAAATGACACTTTGGAATTGGTTAATTTCTTTGAGAGTACTAATACTAGCTATGAAGTAAATACCACGAAGTAACCACTATGGACAAAATTACAACAGATATCTTAGACACCGTGGAAGTTGGCGCTTTGGCGACCGTCAATCGTGATAGAACACCTTTGATTACGCCACTTCACTTCGTCCGTTATAAAAATGACAACATTATTTGGATCTCTGACCGACAGTCCCGCCATGCTGTTAACGCCTATCGCAGCGGTGTTGTAGAATTTGTCGTTTGGAATGATCAAAAGAGTGCTGTATTTTTGACAACAAAGGTGCGAGAGCTACCAGAGGAAGAGGAGGCGGCGGCCTTGGAGGTGTATGCCAACAAGCTGGGCGACTTCATGCCGCGGGTGGAACATAGGCAAATTTACATCATGCCAATCGGTCAAATTGATGAAAAAACTACAACAGGAAATTGGCTGCACTATATTGCATAAGCGCTATATATAGCGTAATATAAGCGTAAGCGATACTAAATATATAGAAAGACAGGAACATGAACGCAAGTCAAATTATTTCTGACGACATGACATTGGAAGAAAAATTGAATGCCATCGATGCGGCGATGCAGGCAGCGCAGGCGGTGGCTGATGAGCAGGCTAAGGCGAGCGGGGGTGTCGCTGCACCCATTGATCCGGCGAGTCTGACGATTTGCGATGGTTGTGAATAAAGCGATCAAAAATATACTTTGTTGTTGATATGTTATACTTAAGGCAACGTAAAGGGGTGTATGGGGCTAACAATCAAAAAGCGACACAGTAACCTGCAAACTATCGGCTTGGTAGCCATGACGGCACTCATTGGAGTGTCGTTTTTATTACATCAGTTGACAGCTTCTGCTGCTGGGGCTAATTGGATGGACAATGATCCGGTGATAAAACACGTGCGACCGCTTGATTCGGCGGTTGATCCAAATGCTAATGTGCGCGGCCACTGCAAATTGGAAGCGGTAACGGTAGTAAAGACATATGATGATAAAGATCCGACAATGAAGCTGACGCTCTGTCTGAATGAATTTAATGGCTGGCGGTTTGGGCAGGCAAATGGGTGGTATGATGTGTATGCATCAAATGGCGGTCTCTTTTATAAGGTGAACAATCTTAGCGCAGTTCATTGGTTCAGGGGGACGGATACAATTATCGGCATGCACCGCGGGTATGCGTTTGACTATGATGAAATCTCTCATCTAAAGAAATACCATAATTTCACCAAGCGCCTCACGATGAGTAGTAATAAAAAATATTTTGACTTTGATATGTCAAATCCAGCATTTTCACTTGATTATAAAGGAAAACCTATGTACGCCATCAGTTGGGGAATTTCTAACAACGGGCGATATCTCGTCTATTCTGGTAGCGCAAGACACGTTAATGCCTATGATATATTCTCGCGTATTGATCTAGAAACGGGCGAGCGGAAGGTATTCGGCAGAGGATATTATGATCACACGCACAACGTAGAGCCGCAGCCGAGCGTGGCGGTGTCAAATGATGGAACGCAGGTGGTTATCGGTGGCACGGCGATATTCAAAGTATGGCGGATTACGCCCGAGTGCCTTATTGATCGTGATGCGATGAAGGACGAGTTTCGTGACCCGTGTCCGACGAGGATGATATACCCGAAGTTTTATGGTGATCAGTGGAAAAATATTGAGGCGTCACATGAGCGAATATCTGCGAACGATGACTTTACAGAATTAACGTATCAACATCGGGCGTTACGGGGTCAGGCGATCAACGAAGTGGTGACGATATCTATAACCAAGGATGAACCTCAAGCCTCTCGGCTCGACTATCTCGCAATGGGCGATTCGTATTCGAGTGGGGAGGGGGATATTCAGAATGGGGTGTCAAGTCATTATATTCGCGAAACTGGAGGTAAGGAGGACTGTCATCTCAGCAGTCGCTCATATCCATTTCTGCTCGCTAAGGCTTGGAACGTTCCGGATGGTAAATTTAATACGATAGCATGTAGCGGCGCAAGGGTAATACACGACTATATTTTTCGGTTAAAGTATTATTCTGGGCAGAATACCGTTACAAAGAAGAAGTTTACTGAGGGAAATAGAGATGAAATTATTAAAAATACAAAAAGTAACTTCCTGCCAGGCTATATACCGCAGATAGAGTTTGTTAGAGAATACAAGCCTAAAGTTATCACGTTGACTGGTGGTGGTAACGATGTGGGCTTTGGCGATATACTAGCGACGTGTAATGATACGGATACTTGCTCATACGCGGCGGATGATCGTGTGAAGCAACTACTGAAAGACAGCATTCATAATCAGTATGGTGTCACGAAGCTATTGGTTAAAAAGTTAAAGGAGGCTTCACCGGGGAGTAAGATTTACGTTGTTGGATACCCGCAGTTTATTGAAAAAGGGGAGCAGAATTGTTTTCTTAATGGCGGTCTTCTTAACCAGCGTGAACGAGCAGCCATATTTGATATGACGAAAGAAATGAACGAAGTACTTTGGAGGGCGGTGACAGATAGCGGGGTGCCCTTTGTTGATATTACAAATGCTCTATCTGGTGGTCGGTTATGTGGTGGTGATAAGTATATGACGGGTCTTCACAATATTTCTTTATCGCGTCTTAATGAGCAAAAGCAAAATCTCTATCATCCGAATCCAAATGGACATCTAAGAATTGCCAGACAAATATCTGAAAAGGTCGGAGGTGTGAAAAAAGCTTTTGGGGGAGACGTGGTTAATGCCGCCAAGGAAGGAAATTTTTATCAGGCGGCACCGATAACGCGGCGTATCAATAATGCTTCGCCTGTACGTGTAAAGTTAGGCGAGAAGTTACGCATATCTTCAGTGGATGATCAACTCATGCCGTACAGTACTGTACGGGCGACGCTTTATTCCACGCCTACCGACCTAGGTGCTCATATGGTTAGTGCGAGTGGTCAGTTGGACCTGACAATGAATTTGCCTAATGGAGTGCAGCCGGGAAGACATACACTGGTGCTTGTGGGGATGCTTCCTGATGGAAAGAGAGTTACATACTATGATTTTGTTACAGTTGAGCGACAAACCGACAGTGGCGTAGTCCAAAGTAAGACAAACAAGGATAGCTCCAGAGACGGGCTTGAGACAAGGTTATGGGCTGCGGTCATCACAAAGGGTGGTTATCGGGGCGCAGTATATTTCTATGGCTCAATCGTAGCGTTGATAATAATGGTAATCGGGGGATTGTTATATGCATTTTAAAATTATCTCAGAAAAAGATAAACAACTATTCAAAAAACTAGCTAAGCACAAGAAAAAGATATGCTTAGGATTTGGTATACTTCTGTTCATCATCTTGCTCGTGGACGCTTCTCCTTTCGGCGCAAACAATGTTCAGTTGTACACGAAATGGGTTCAGTGCGGAAGGCGACCGTACGTAGGACAGTCTTTTTACGTTACCACAAAGGTTGATTATTATACCGTCAGCGGCCCTTTTATCGGGAGTAAATCTCTGTTGAATTCTATTGAATTTTTCTGTACACCCCATGAAGCTGAACTGGCCGGCTATTCGGCGAATCCAAATAAGCCAGATTTTCCGCATTTAACTCCGGAAGAAAAAGCTGATATGTGGCGGCGGCGCCAGCAGCGGTGATGGCTAAATATCTTCTGCTTTATACCAAAAAGTGTTACAATAGGGCCTCATGGAGGCGAATAAAACTGTGAGGAAAAAACAAAAATTTATTTTCGTAACCGGCGGTGTGCTGTCAGGCGTTGGCAAGGGCATCACGGCGGCAAGTATCGGTGCGGTGTTGCAAGCCAAAGGATTGTCAGTGTCCGTACAAAAGTGTGATCCGTACCTGAATGTTGACGCTGGATTATTGAATCCAAAAGAACACGGCGAGTGTTTTGTGACCAAAGACGGTGCCGAGACCGATTTGGATTTGGGACACTATGAGCGGTTTTTGGATTTGGAACTGACGCGGAAAAACACCACGCTGTCAGGCCGATTGCTGCGCGATTTGATCGCCGATGAGCGGGCTGGTAAGTTTGGCGGCCAGACGGTACAGATGGTGCCGCATTTGACTAACTCTATCAAGGCGGCTATCTGCGAGGCGGCCGAAGGCGACGTCCACATCGTGGAAATTGGCGGTACGGTCGGCGACTACGAAGGCCTAAGTTTTATCGAGGCGATTCGCGGTTTTGCGCTGGATGTGGGGCGGGAAAATTGCCTGTTCGTGCACGTGGTGTATGTGCCGTTTTTGGAGGCGTCGCACGAGTATAAGACCAAGCCGGCTCAGAATGCGCTGGCGGATCTTCGCGGTTTTGGCATTATGCCGGATGTGGTGGCAGTCCGGACGGAGGGCCATGACAAGCCGCCGCGCAGTATCGGCGAAAAAATTGCTATTTCGTCTGGCGTGCGCCAGGAGGGAATTATTATGATGCCAAATGTCGATACGGTATATGAAGTGCCATTGACGGTGTACCGTGATTTGGGCAAGTTATTGGGCGAATTTACCGACAATTCAGTGGAGCCAAATTTACAGCGATGGAAACGTCTAGCTCAGCGCGATACTACTGAATATGCCAAGCGGGTGACCGTCGGCTTGGTGGCTAAATACATTGATAATTCTGATACCTACTTGTCAGTGACCGAGGCGCTGAAGTCCGCCGCTTGGGCGAACAAAAGCGAAATTTCTATCAAGTGGATTAATGCCGAGACAGCTGGTGAGGCTGATTTTGCCAGCGTTGACGCTATTGTGGTGCCGGGCGGTTTCGGATCGCGTGGCGTTGAAGGGAAGATTAAAGCGGCAGAGTATTGTATAAAAAACAACAAGCCATATCTAGGAATTTGCCTGGGTTTGCAGGCGGCGGTGATTGCGGCGGCGCGTTTGGGCGGCGTAGCGAATGCTAACAGCGAAGAGTTCGGCGCTGAGCCTGGCGCAAATGTGGTGTACATCATGGACGGCCAGCAGGGCAAGCAGTCAACTGGTGGGACGATGCGCCTCGGTGATTATCCGGCGGTGCTGAAATCTGGTTCGTTCGTTGCTAAGATGTACGGCAAGACAGAGGTAGCTGAGCGCCATCGCCATCGCTACGAGGTGAATCAAGATTTTGTTCAAGCAATTGAGAAGGGTGGTTTGGTAATTTCCGGTACGTCGCCGGATGGCCAGCTGGTGGAGTTTGTCGAAGCGCCGCATCATCGGTATTTCGTGGCTACGCAAGCTCACCCTGAATTTAAGTCGCGCCCATTCCGACCGCATCCGCTCTTTGACGGGCTGATTCGAGCTGCCTTGACAAAGTAAAAAACTTATGCTAACATACGACCAGATAGTACCTAAAACAAAAAGGAATAAAAATGGCTGAAGAAACAATTGAAACACATGATCCGCTTGATAAGACGACGCTGAGTCATGATGATGCCTCGGCGCTTGGGTATGTTTTGCGTCACGTCAAGGGTTCGAGTCCGAGCTCGGTGACGCTGTTGCAGCTGGAGGAAATGGGTCAGGAGTAAAACTGCTTGCCGTCTGCTATACTGGAAGGTATGGAACAGATTATTTCTCAGGCGGTGAAGCAACTTTTTGATCAAGATGTATCGGTGCAATTGACGCGCCCCGACCCGAAGTTCGGCGACTTTGCGACGAACGTGGCGCTGCAGTTAGCAAAACCCTTGGGTAAAAACCCGCGCGAGATTGCTGAGGCGATTGCCGAAGAGCTGCGCGGCCGCCAGGAGTTTAGCGAGGTTAGCGTGGCTGGGCCGGGCTTTATCAACGTGACGTTAAGCGACCAAGCGGTGTTGGAATTGCTGAAAGTGCGGCCAGCGACTAATCGTGCAGGAAAAACAGTGGTCATTGAGACCAATTGTCCAAATCCGTTTAAGGCCATGCACATTGGCCACGCTTTGAATGCGATTTTGGCGGATACTATGGCGAATTTGCTGGCGGTTGATGGCGCGGCGGTACACCGGGTGAGTTACCACGGCGATGTCGGCACGCACGTCGGCAAGAGTATGTGGGCAATTCTTCGCGAAATTGATGGTGATGTCAGCAAACTAGAGGCTATTCTGGCTGATAAGCGCAACGAATTTATGAGCCGTATGTACGTTGAAGGCGCACGGGCAGCCAAAGAATCGCCAAAGGCACGAGCGGAAATTGATGAGCTGGCCAAGCAATCTTTCGTGCTGGACGATCCGCTGTATAAGCAGGTGTACGAGATTTGTAAGGCCTGGAGCTTTGATGAAATTGATGCCAATGTGGCGCGGCTGGGCAATGTGCCAATTGAACGGCGCTATGTCGAGAGCGAGACTGAAGTGCCAGGCAAAGCCTTGATCAAAGCAAAAACCCCAGAGGTCTTTACGAAGTCCGACGGTGCGTATATTTTCAAGGGCAGCCAGTACGGTGCGTTTGATAACGTATTCATTGGTTCGCACGGCAACGGTTTGTACGGCGCGCACGACATGGGGTTAATTCAGCTGAAGCATCAGGATTATCCGAACTTGGACTTGTCGATTACCGTCAACGGCGAAGAGCAGGCGGCGTATTTCCGCGGGGTGATCGCGGCTAGTGAATTAGCAATTCCAGAATTGAAAGGTAAATTGTTTAATTATGCGACTGGCCTCGTTAAACTAACGACTGGCAAGATGAGTTCGCGTACCGGCGAGGTGATTACCATTGACTGGCTGTTTAACGAGTTCAAGAAAGCCATCACACAAGCTGGCGGCGAGCCGACCGACGAAGTAGTGGCGGGCGCGCTGCGCTATCAATTCCTGAAGGTAAAAATCGGTAGCGACGTAGTATTTGATATCAATGATGCGGTGAGTCTCACCGGTAATACCGGTAGCTATTTGCAATACGCGCACGCTCGAGCGCGGGGTATTTTGGCAAAATCTGAGCAAGCAGCCACGTTCCCGACGGAATTATTTGACGAAGACCGGTTGTTAGTCAGGAAAATGAGTGAATATGCGGGGGCGGTTAATCGCGCTACTGAAAGTCTGGAGCCGCATCATGTCTGCGCCTACCTGTTTGAGTTGGCGCAGGAGTTCAATCGTTACTATGAGAAAAATCAAGTTGTTGGCAGCGATAAAGAAGCGCACCGCGTCGGTCTGGTGGCGGTGTATGCTGATATTTTGAAGGCGGGACTCACCATTCTTGGTATCGTTGCCCCTGATAAATTGTAAAATATTAGTAAATATTGTATGATACAGCAGAGATGGACGAGCATCTTTCTGCTAATTTGATGACGCCTAAACGGCGATTAGTTAAGGCTGAGCCAGGACTACGACGTGAACTTTTATTAGACTCGCAGCAGCTGAAGTTGATTCGTGCGGTGTATGAACAGTCTCCGCAGACGTATGATGCTGCAACGAAGGCGGCAGTTAATATAGCACAGGTGGTGCGACAAACGGTGGATTTTGCTCCGACTTCGGCTGATTCACCGCTACTGGATGCAGTTGAAGTTGCTGGTTGTGAGGCGACAAATTGTTTTGGCCATGTCATTATTGCGTCAGAGTGTCTGGAGCAGCTTGGAATTGAGCATTTTGTCAGTTATGCGAATCAGCACGCCATGGTGACACTATTTGATCGGGGCAGTGAGCGAGCCTTTTTGCTCGATGTGGCGACGGAGGAGCTATGTTGTGATATGACCGGCGTGCTTGGCAGCGGTGCGCCCAACCCGCTTGACCAGCTAGCGATGGGTGAGTTGCGGGCGGTGAATTCATTTTTTTCAGAGGAACTCTTGAAACGACTACCACCGTCGATTGATAGGCAAAAGTTTATGAGCTCAAGGCCATGGCTGTCGTTTGATGCTATTGATGCGGCACAGTCTCATGAACATAAGCCCCGAAATCGGATATTACAGTTCTTAACATTACCCTCAGTACCGGGGCGTATGTTGTTGATTCAGCAGTACAATGCCGTCCGACGAGCGGGGTTGGGCAGCATTGAAGCAGCGAGCGAAGAACTGTCGGAATTATCAGGGATATATCTTGATGTTGATTCGCGAAATGGTCTGAAGGAAGTCGATGAGTTGTGTCGTCGGCTAATATCGGCGGGAAAATATGACGAAGCAATTGAGTTAGCGACTATGGTGGACGAGAGCTTGGTCCCAGACGACAAATCGAAAAATAAGCTATTTTTGCCAGATATCATACGAAAAATTGCCAAACAGACAGGAAACAAGGAGCTTGCCTGGCGGGCTATTAAACTATACGGGGAGAATCCACCAAATAGCCTGCGCAACGGTAAGCTTGCTGCAGCCAGAAAACTTTTAAATAATTTGTAAAGTTTTATGCTACAATCAAGATGTTACTTAACGTAAAGGAGTTTTTATGGCAGAGAAGAAAGTAGCCAAGAAGGCGACTACCAAACAGACGACTACTAAGAAATCGATTGTGAAAAAACCAAGCGTGGCAGCGCTGAAAGAAAAGGCAGCGGCGGTCAAGGGCCATGGCGGCGGTTTTATGACCTTTATCCGTGAGCAAGGTGTGGTTGGCCTGGCTGTAGGTCTGGCGATCGGTACAGCGGCTGGCGATACCGTGAAAAAGTTGGTGACGGCGTTCATCGACCCGCTGGTGCAGCTGATTGTCGGCTCGCAGGAAGGCCTGCAGGCAGCATCATTCTCTGTTGAGATTGCTGGTCACAAGGGTGAATTCCTGTACGGTGCGTTTGTTAGCTCGCTGATCACTTTGTTAGCGGTGGCGTTTGTGGTGTATGCGATTATTCACTTTTTGAAGCTGGATAAATTAGACAAGAAAAAAGACTAATTGGGCCTTAAAAACAGATCCGCCGGATAAATACGGCGGATTTTTTTGTAAAACGATTCATGCTGGAACAAGATGCGTACCGTACTCAGCAGGCTAGGAAATCAGTGTACCGACTGTCTCGCCGCGAGCGGCCCGGGCGATGTTGCCGTCGGTGAGCAGGTCGCAGATGACAACTGGGATGTGCTCGTCCATAGCTAGGCCGATGGCAGCTTTGTCCATGACGGTGATATCGGGGTTGGTTAGAGCGTCGTGATAGCTGAGCTTATCAAATTTGGCGGCATCAGGGAATTTAGCTGGGTCTTTGTCGTAGACGCCATCAACTTTCGTTGTTTTAATCACAACATCACATTGCATTTCCAAAGCTAGATTCAAGGCAGCGGTGTCGGTAGTCAGGAAGGGTCGGCCAGTACCGCAGGCAACGATGACCACCCGGCCTTTTTGAATGTGGCTGAGCGCCCGGCGAAAGGTGTAGTGGTCGATAAATTGATTAATCTCGACAGTAGAGAGAGCGCGGGTCGGTAGGTCGGTGTCATTGAAGACATCAGCCAAGGCAATGGCATTCATCAGGGTTGAGAGCATGCCGATATTGTGGGCTGAGACGGGCTGAATGCCGTGACCAATGATTTGGTTGCCGCGGACGTAATTGCCGCCGCCAACCATAATGACGATTTCAGCGCCAGTTTCTAGCGCTGGTTTGATTTGTTCGGCAATCCAGCGGGCGCGCCTGGGATCGAAGCCGCTGGTGAACTCGCCCTGGAGCTGCTCGCCGGAGAGTTTGAGAAGGATACGTTTGGTCATGGTTTTAGTGTAGCACGCCGCAAGGAAGTGGTAAAATAGAAACATGAAAGCCAGTTTTAAGCCGAAAAAGATTTTATGGATGGATTTGGAGATGACCGGGCTGGATCCGGTGCATGATGAGATTTTGGAGGTGGCGGCGATCGTCACGGATTGGGACTTTAAAGAGATTGCGACGTATGAAGGAATTGTACAACACGACTCAGAGAAGCTGAGGAAATTACTGGACCGAAACGCCAGCTTTTGGAATGAACATCCAGCAGCGCGGCGTGGTTTGGAGGAACAAAACGCCTCTGGTAAGCCGCTAGCCGAAGTGGAGCGTGAATTGCTGGCATTTTGCGATGAACATTTTGCGGATGAGCCACGGATTTTACTGGGCGGTAATTCAATCCACCAAGACCGGCGGTTTATTGATCAGTGGTGGCCTATGTTGTCAAAAAAACTATATTATCGGATGCTGGATGTCAGCGCTTGGAAAGTGGTATTTGAGGGCAAATATGGCAAGAAATTTGCCAAACCAGAGGACCATCGGGCGCTGGAGGACATCCGCGGTAGTATCATGGAGCTTCAGTATTATTTGGAAAAGGTAAAACCATGACCCATAAACAATTTGAAGAGTTTATCCTAAGTTTGCCCGGTGTGTGGCTGGATTATCCGTTTGGCGAGGATGTTGCGGTGTATAAATTTGGCAAGAGCAATAACGGCGCAGGGAAGATGGTGGCACTAGTGACCGAGGGCTCGAAGCCCTTGCGGGTCAGTCTGAAGTGCGACCCGTTGCTGGCTGAGAATCTCCGCGAGAAGTACGAGACGGTCCTGCCGGGGTATCATCTGAATAAGAAACACTGGAACACTATCATTTGCTCGGGGCAACTGAGTGATGAGGAAATTTTTGACTTGGTGCGGCTAAGCTATCGGCTGGTGACAGAGTGAATAAAACTTATGACTTTTCCGAATCACCGGTGATCGCCATGAGCTGCTTGCGTACGTTGGTGAGGTCGGAAATAGTTTTTTCGAGAAAGTCAATTGTGCTTTTGCTGCGCGAGCCCTCTTTGATACGATTCATCATCAACAACGTGTCGGCCAGTTCGGTATTCATGGTGTAAGCATAAGTGTTGTCGAGGTCAGCGTTGAGATAGGCCTCCTCAAATTTTTCCTCGAGCTTTGTTGGTGGGTCGAGCGCGGTGATGTTTTTGAGGTCTTTTTTGACGTCGATATTCTGGGCAGCGGCCGGTGTCTCGATAGACTTATTAGCAGTGGTGAGAACGGCAGTGAGCGAGCTATTAGCATCTTGGAGCTGGCTGGATTTGAGGCGGGAAGTAAATTTCTCGGAGACGGTTTGGAGTTTTTGTAGACGAGCAATGAGATTATTTAATGAGGGGCCGCGGGAGGCGTTTTGGGCGGCGTTGATGATAAAGACCAGACCGAGCAGTCCGATGATACCGAGAACGAGCAAGATAATCTTTGACTTTTTATCAAAGCCTTGCGGCGCTGGCGGTGCAGAAATTTGATTGAGATAATCGATACCGGTTGGCACGTCATAGTCATTGTGTGGCTGCATATACCCATTAAAGCATAAACAACAACAGAGGTAAAGAGTGATATAATAAAAATCATGAATGATGCCAAGGAAGAAGTGCGGGCGCGGCTGAATATTGAGGATGTGATCGGTGAATATGTTCAGCTGAAGCGGGCGGGTCGTAATCTGAAGGGGTTCAGCCCGTTTACTGATGAGCGGACGCCAAGTTTTATGGTGAGTCCGGAAAAGCAGATTTGGCATGATTTTTCTTCGGGCAAGGGCGGCGATATTTTTACGTTCGTGATGCTGGTGGAGGGGATGGATTTTCGCCAGGCGCTGGAGCATTTGGCGCGCAAGGCGGGCGTAGATTTGAGCTTGTTTTCTGGTGGTGATGGGCGCACGGCCAAGCGGCGAGCTAGAGCGCGGGAGGCGCTGAAATTGGCCGCGAATTTTTATCAGCAAAATTTGGTAAAAAATCCGGCAGCGCTAGAATACGCGGTGAAAAAACGGCGGCTGAATCGGCAGACGATCGGTGATTTTGTCATTGGCTATGCGCCAGATCAGGGCGATGCGCTGACGAAAGCGCTGGAGAAGCGGGGGTTTTCGCGCCGGGAGCTGGCTGACGCGGGGCTGGTGAATCGGTTTGGCGGCGACTTGTTTCGGGGGCGGATGATGGTAGCCTTGAGCGACGGCAGCGGCGAGGTGGTCGGCTTTACAGGGCGAATTATTCGTGATGACCCCAGGGCGCCAAAGTATCTGAATACGCCACAGACATTGCTATTTGATAAATCGCGCCATATTTTTGGGCTGTATCAGGCGAAAGAGGCGATTCGTAAAAGCGACGCGGCGGTGATTGTCGAGGGGAATTTGGACGTGGTTAGCAGCCACCAAGCTGGCATTAAAAACGTGGTGGCGACGGCGGGGACAGCGATGACACTGCAACATCTGAAGGCGCTGAGCCGGCTGGCAGGGCGGATTCGTGTGGCGTTTGATGGCGATCGGGCGGGCGTGAGCGCAACGGAGCGGGCGATCAATTTGGCGCAGGAAATTGGCGTGGAACTAGAGGTGGTGAGTCTGCCGGACGGCGTGAAAGATCCGGATGAATTGATCCAAAAGGATGCGGCGTTGTGGCAGGCAGTGGTTGAGCGGGCGCAGCCGGCGGTGGATTGGGTGATCGCTCGGCACGCCGAAATGGAAGATTTGGCGACGGCCGAGGGCAAGCGGCGATTTTCGACAACTGCATTGAGAATTGTGCGCGGCTTGAAAGATCCGGTGGAGCAAGAGCATTACTTGGCGGTAATTTCTAAAGAAACTGGCGCCAGTCTCGCGGCCTTGCGGGCGAAGCTGGGCGCTGAGAGATCAACGCCGCCCGCTCAGCTTAAAAAACCAAAGATTGAAAAGGCGACTCCGAGTAAACCTCGTGACGAATTAGCGAACATCATCGTCGGTCTGGCGCTTAGTCAACCATCGACGCGGCGCTGGGTCGGGGCGCTTGAGGCGGCAAGCTTGGACGAGCCAGCTCGAGCAGTGGTGACGGCGCTGCAGGCTGAGCCGCTACTTGACATAGAAAAATTGCCACGCCCCTTGCAAAAATTTGAGCAGTATGTGAAAATAGTACAGTTAAAAAGTGAACGCCGCTACATGGACTGGGAACCAGAAGCTCTGGACAGTGAAATGGCGCGTTTGGTAAAGCAACTGATACGTAAACACCGCGACACAAAAAAACAACAATTATTAGAAGATTTGCGTGAGGCTGAGGAGCTCAGCGATGAGGCGCGGGCGCGCATCTTGCGACAGCAGCTGAACGCACTGATTAAGGAGAATGCGTGAACAACGACCAGCAATATACCCCGACCAATGACGATCCACTCGAGCCAGATCTGACGGCGGTACATGATGACGAGGAGATAGAAGACCTAGAGGCGTTGAGCGCTGGTCAGTATCTGGATGACATTTCGGACGATTCGGTGCGGTTGTATCTGCGTGAGATTGGTAAAATCCCGCTGTTAAGTTCGGACGAGGAAATGGAGCTGGCGCGGCGGATCATCGAGGGCGACAAGAAAGCCAAGGACAAGATGGCCGAGGCGAACATGCGTTTGGTGGTGTCGATTGCTAAGCGGTATTCGGGCCGTGGGTTGGATTTTCTGGACCTGATTCAGGAGGGAAATACTGGCTTGCTGCGCGCGGTGGAGAAATTCGATCCGGACAAGGGCTTTAAGTTTTCGACCTACGCGACGTGGTGGATTCGCCAGGCGATTACCCGGGCGATCGCTGATCAGGCGCGGACGATTCGCATCCCCGTGCATATGATTGAGACAATTAATAAGCTGGTGCGGACGCAGCGACGGCTCACCCAAGAGCTGAACCGCGAGCCGACGATGGAAGAGCTGTCCAAGGAAATGGACATGGAGCCGGAAAAAATTGAGTACATCAACAAAATTCGGCAGGAAACGTCGAGTTTGGATGCTGGCATCGGGCGTGATGGCGACGAGGAAGATTCGGTGCTGGGTGATTTCATCGAGGATGAAGATACGATTTCACCAGAAGAATCAGCGACCAATCAGCTGCTGAAAGAAAAGGTCGCCGAGGTGCTGTCGAGCCTGTCTGATCGCGAGCAAAAAATTGTGCGCATGCGGTTCGGGCTGGACAATGGCGGCAAAAGCCATACGCTTGAGGAAGTCGGCCAACAATTTGCCGTGACGCGCGAACGAATTCGCCAGATTGAAGCCAAGGCTTTGGCGAAGCTGAGGAAGCACAAAGACGCCAAGAAGTTATATGAGTATTTGAGCTAAATGAGCAAGCAATAATCAAAAAAGCCAGGCGGATGTGTGCCCGGCTTTTTTGATGCGTTGTGTTTAGCACTGCTCAGGTGCTTTACAAAAATGTTCGTGGTGAGTGACGGCCTCCAGCTGTGTATATAGTTCGTCCAGTCCGTGGTCGTTCATCACGAAATAGTCGGCGATAGCAATTGGTCCGCCTTTTTCTAGATTTTCAATTTCCGACCAATCGCGCTGGTCAACTTCGCGCGGCCGCATCGGCCGTTCGGGGCGTTTGGCCATACGTTGATAGCGCAGATGTTTTGGTGTGACGACGGCGATGACAGACATTTGGCCAGGGAATTCGTGTTTGAGAATTTTATATTCACTCCAGGTATACAAACCGTCCAGGACGATGAGCTTTTGGCCAGCGTCAATCAAGTCATGTGCTGATTTGACGACGCGTTTGACGACGAAATCTTTGCCTTCGCGACGGCGAATTTCCTCGCGGAATTTTTGCTGATTATCCCAGGTTGGTTCGATGCCAGCTTCTTCCATGGCTTTGTAGATGATGCCACCAAAGTAAATTTTTGGAATGCCCTTTTTGGTGAAATATTCGACCGCCGAACTTTTGCCGCTACCAGCTAGACCGACCAGGGCGATGATTTTGCAGCTATGCTCGCTTATACTCATGGGGATTATTGTAACAACTTCTTAGTCGGCTGGCAAACGGGTGTAGCTGCCGGTTGGTTGTGTTGATTTCTGCGAGCAGTTTGTTCTGGGTGTCTTTTGACTTCAACCTGAAACAGCCGGCCTCGGCTAGACCCCCGGTTAATTTACCACGACGATTGCCAGCAGGGCATCCTGAGGGCTGAGACCGGGTCGCAGTTTATAGCGGTCGCGTGTAGACACCTTGTGCCGAGGGTGGAGATACTCGATTTCTTCGTAACTCTCAGCGGCAAATACCTGCCAGATATCAACAGGAGCGAGCGGTAGCTCATCGCACTTGGGTTTGTAGGTATGAAACGCCTGTAGCAGGGTGAGAATTTCCTCGCCGTTATAGTTGTCACATCGCCGAGCATGCATGTCATAGGTTGGATCAGTAGATCGTACTGTGAAGATATCGCCTCCTCTTGCGACTATTTCCTTGATGAGTTGCTGGCGATCGCTTGTGTCAAAGTGTGTCGATTGGATGCCACGCAGCAGTATATTCCGACCCATAAAATGTTGGCGAATTGGTGCTTCGATTGTAGCGGCTATAGTGTCAAGTGGGCGGGGTGGATTGGCATCGTAACGATATGGATTTTCGGGCGTAACGCTATACTCTGGGCAATCAACGTTAACGATGAGCGGTGTCACTTCGCGGTTGCGCTCTGGTGTAGATTCGGTGTTCTCGCCACCACCGTCAAGTCGTTCCGGATCATAACCCGGATCGTATTCAAATGTCTTGCCTTCAAACATACTTACCACCGTGATTTATTGGCCCCACTGTCTTTTAGCGGCTCGCACGATATCCTCATTATAGCATTATAATGTAGCCTGCTTGGACTCTTTGCGATACTGGTCGGTAGCAGATATGCTATCGGGGCGGACGAGGTGGGTGGGCGGTATGGTTGTTATTCATCGCTTGGTACAAGTGCTATACTAAATATATGAAGCGTTTGGCGGTCATCGACGGAAAATCAGTGTTTTACCGAGGGTATTATGCCATGCCAGGGCTCAGTACGGCGGACGGTACGCCGACTGGCGGGGTGTATGGGTTTGTCAGTTTGGCGATTGAGCTGATCAAGAAATTGGAGCCGGATTATGTGGCGGTGGCGTGGGATAAGCGCGGCACCAATATCCGCAAGCGGCGGGAATTATACCCAGAGTACAAGGCGGGTCGCAAGCCAGCGCCTGACGATTTTTATCAGCAAATTCCGATTTTGATGGAGTTGCTGGATGCCTTTGGCTGGCCGCTGTATGAGCTGGATGATTATGAGGCGGACGATATCATGGGCGCGTTTGCCAGGCAAGCGGAAGCGCGCGGCGTGCAAACCTGTCTGCTGACGTCGGATTTGGATGCGCTGCAATTGGTGTCGCCGCTGACCAAAGTCTACGCCATGAAAAATGGCCTGAGGAACATCGAGGAATTTACGGCAGAATATTTTGAACAAAAATATGGTATTCGGACGGACCAGTTTTTAGATTTGAAGGCGCTAAAAGGCGATTCCAGCGACAATTTGCCGGGTGTGCCGGGCGTTGGTGAAAAGACGGCGGTCAAATTATTGCAAGCATATGACACATTGGACGGCGTGTATGCGCATGTGGATGAGCAAACAGGCGCTCTACGGACGAAGCTAGAGAACGGCCGCGAGTCGGCGTATTTGACCAAGCAGGTGGCAGAAATCTGGACAGATGCACCGGTGGAGCTAGACTGGGAGGTGGCTGATGTTAACGACTGCGACTTTGCGCGGGTGGCGGAGATTTTGCGGAAATTGGAGTTTCATTCGCTGATTGGGCGGTTGCCGCGGACAATGCAAGCGGTGGACGAGGCAGTAAAGACGGCGGAATTGGAGCTGCCGCGCGTCGAAGATTTACCGGCTGAGCCGCTGTTTGAGGCGGAAAATAGTATCTATATTGATCCCTTAGAGCCAGATATGGTGTATATCCATTCCAAATCTGACGTGGCGTGGCGCGCAAAGGTTAGTGAAATTGGCTGGTCGGTTTGGCAATTGTTGGCGCAGGGTGTGGTGATCGCGGCGGATGTCAAGGTACTGTATCACACGCTAGACGCCCATAACGTGACGGTGCGGTTTCATGAGGTCTGGGATGTTGGGCAGGCGGCGTTTTTGATCGATCCGCTGAGGCGTGACCGTAGTTTGATGGCGCTGGCGGGTGATTTTTCTGAGGACAACTCCCCAGCGCGGCAGCTGGCACGGCTCCGTCAAATTTATCGCCAGCAGCAGGATTATATGGCGGCGCATCAGCAGATTGCCAGGGTACTTCGCGACTTTGATTTTCCAGTGATTTGGCCGCTGTTTCAGATGGAAAAGCGCGGCATGAAGCTGGACACGGCGCTGCTTGAACAGATGGGCCAGGAGCTGAGGACGGAGGTGAGTCAGCTTGAACAACAAATGTATGCGATGGCTGAGCGCGAGTTCAACGCTGCTAGTCCAGCACAGCTGTCTGAGGTGTTATTTACCAAGTTGCAGCTGCCGACGACCGGTATCAAAAAGGGTAAAACTGGCTATTCGACGGGACAGAAAGAGCTGGATAAACTGCGTGGGCAACACCCAATCATTGAGCTGATTGAGCGGTATCGGGAGCTGACTAAATTGATCAGCACCTACATTGAAGCGCTGCCGAAATTGGTGGCCGAGGACGGGCGGATTCACACCACGTTTAACCAAGACGTCACCAGCACTGGGCGGCTGAGCAGCACCAATCCCAACCTACAGAATATTCCGGTGCGCACGGAATTGGGTCGGAAAATTCGCCAAGCGTTTGTGCCGAGCGAGGGCAAGGTCTTCGTTGGTGCGGATTATTCACAATTTGAACTGCGGTTGGCGGCGGTACTGGCGGGCGATGAGCAGTTGATTGACGATTTTAACAGTGACGTTGATATTCATACCAAGACGGCGGCCGAGACCTATGGCGTACCGATGGCCGAGGTGACGAAATTACAGCGCCGCGCGGCCAAGGTGATTAACTTTGGCGTGTTATACGGTATGAGCCCACATGGCTTGGCGGCGGCCACTGGCATGACGTTTACTGAGGCGAAGCGGTTTATTGAACACTATTTTGCGGTGCGCCAGCCAATCCGCCACTATCTGGATACAATTTTAGTTCAAGCGCGCGAACAGGGTTTTGTCGAGACCTATTTTGGTCGGCGCCGACCAACGCCCGACGTCAAGTCGAGTAATTTTATGGTGCGTTCGGCGGCCGAGCGGGCAGCCATGAATATGCCAATTCAGGGCACGGAGGCGGATTTGATGAAGCTGGCGATGATTCGGCTGGAGGATAAGTTGGCCGGGTTGGCTGAGCCGGTTCTGCAGGTTCACGACTCAATTTTAGTGGAGTGCCGGGCAGCAGATGCCGAGCGAGTCGGTGAAATCATGCGCAGAGAAATGGAAGGCATTTGTCCGGAACTACCGATTGCGCTAAAAGTGGACGTCGGCGTGGGGCTACACTGGGACGAGGTGTAGCCGGGGCGGTGAGTGCAAAACTGACAGAATATGGTATAATCAACCCATGAGGCGTACGTATAATTCTTTTAATTCCTTTTCTCGGTTTGTGCCGATTTTACTAGTCATCATTATCACTATCGTGACGATTGTAGCAATTATCAGCATCAGCCGGTCGATATTTGGTGGCGACGAGCAAAAACAGCAGCAGGAGACGACTGAGCAGAAAAAAAGCGACTTGCTACAAACCGACGAGAGCCGAGCGGTCAGGCTGACAGTGCGTGGCCCGATTGTCGCCAATGAGAAATTCCGTTCGTATCAAATAACTATTGCGCCGTCGTCGCGGGTGATGACGACGTATGAGGGGTATGTCGAGAAGCAGCTGAATACCAAGCAGCTGAATAATAACGCCAAGGCTTATGAGGAGTTGGTGTACGCACTGGACAAGCGCAAGATGATGGAGGGCCGGCAACTGAGCGATGAGCAGAATGACCTGCGCGGTATTTGTGCGACGGGCAAGGTGTATAAATTTGAATTGTTGATGAATGGAACATCGATCAAGGCGCTGTGGACGTCGGATTGTAGTGGTTCTAAAGGCTCGGCGGTTGCTAATGTCGAGGAAATCGTCGATATGTTTATCAAGCAAATCCCTGACGGTAGCAAAATGGCCACCTCTATCGGGCTGTACCAGCGGGATACGCTGTTCAAGTTTTAGGAGCGTCTTATGCCGGAACTTCCCGAAGTCGAGACGGTTCGCCGCGGGTTGGCAGAGTTACTGCCGGGCCGAGTGGTGGCGCGAGTGGCAGTGTTTGACTCGCCGAAGAGTTTTCCGAATGCGCCGGCTGATGTCGAACAATTTTTGTATGGCGCGCGCGTGACGGCGGTGCGGCGGCGGGCAAAGGTGCTGATGATTGATTTGGATACGCGCTATTCGCTGGTGGTGCATTTGAAGATGACGGGGCAGCTAGTTTTTCGCCAAGGTTCTAGCCATGGCGCTCGGGTATCCCCAAAAAAATCTCGGGGCCCACGTAACCTTGCCCGTAATTTTTCTGCGGATACCGCTCGCGAGATCGACGACTTCGCTGGCGGCCATCCGAACGATAGCTTAATCGGCGAGCTGCCGGATCGGTCGACGCGGGTGCAGATTGATTTTGTGGACGGGTCGCGGCTGTTTTTTAATGATCAGCGCAAGTTTGGCTGGGTAAAATTGCTGCCGACTGATGAGGTGAAGAACTTGCCGTTCATGCAAAAAGTTGGGCCGGAGCCGCTTGATCCCAATACACGCGCCGAGGATTTCATCCAGCGGATTCGCCGCCGCCAGAATTCGATGATCAAGCCAGCTTTTCTTGACCAGACAGTGATCGCCGGGGTTGGTAATATTTATGCTGACGAGGCGTTGTGGGCGGCGCGGATCCATCCACAAACGCGGGTAAAAAACATCAGCGATCAGCAGCTGAATACATTATTTAACGAGTTGCGGCAAATCTTGCAATTGAGTATTGACCAGGGCGGCTCGACGGATAAAAATTATGTTGATGCTGAGGGCCGGAAAGGCAATTATCTGACATTTGCTCGTGTATTTCGCCGCGAAGGTCAGGCCTGCCACCACCACCCCGACCAAGAGGTCATTAAGCTAAAAGTTGGTGGCCGCGGTACGCATATTTGTCCGGTGTGTCAGAAGCCACCGATATTTGACAAATAGTAGCTTATAGTGTAGAATACAATATTATGACAAGAAGAGAGCCCCCATTACATGGTGAATTTTATCGGCCAAGTAGCAACTTGGATCAAGAGTGGGTAAACTACCTGATAGCACTAGGGGAAGAAGAGCAGTCCCCCGGGCTTAGAGAGGCTAATCTGAGGGTCAATAGCATGCTAGACAAGCATGAAGTGGACACAATTTATCGGCCAGGATTGAGCGGAGAAGAGTTGCTTGAGCGAGGGAGGGGCGTTCTTAATAGTGGTCTACGACGCTTAGAAAGTAATGATTTTAGCATGTTGGATTTATCAGCTTATGAAGGCTATCGCAATGATGATCTAGAGCTGAAGAGGACAATTGCTCGACAAGTGATAATGTATCAAATTCTCGAGCGTGTCTTTATGGAGAGGTCTGCTATAGGTGTGTCGTTAGTTGAAATGGCTTCTCGTACAATAACAGGTGATACGATTGAACCGATGAGGAAAATAGTCGTGATCACAGAGCGTCTGCTTGACCTTAAGGAGACACCCAGCTCGCCTTGGTTTAAGTTTCTCAATGAAGCACTTGGTGGTGAGGGTGTTTCGTCAGGACAGGTAGAGAAGGAAATGAATGCTCAAGCTGCCGCCAACAAGACAGGGGATCAGGATGCTAAATTTCTCAAGCTTCTTGACGGTATATTTATGGAGACTGGTGGCGGGCTCTCTGACGATCAGATGCTGTCTGTGGCAGGCAGTGTGACCAGCCTTGCAACGATAGAAGAGATGGGCGGTCAGGATCATAAAGAGAGGCTCTTATACTCAAATTATATGGCAGAACTGAAGAGTATTGGCTTATCCGATCAGCAAATCACTGAGCTAATAGCTGCACATAAAGAGATTATGCAAAAGCCGAATAACGCGGAAGAATAAGTCAGTATACCGAAAGGCATGGCTTAAGGGGGTATTTGGTATAATTAAGTCGTGATCTATCTCCTCTACGGCGACAACGAATTTAAGAAACGGGCGGCGCTTGCGGCGCTGGTTGGTGATATGGAGGTGGTGCGGCGCGACGGTGAAGAACTGACGGCCACCGAGGTCTGTGAGGTGGTGATGGGGCAGAGTTTGTTCATGCTAGAGCAGGCAGTGGTCATTACTGATGCGAGTCAGAATGTGGCGCTGTGGCGTGAGTTGCCGGAGCTGCTTGGTGAGACGGCGACCACGGTTGTCCTTCTGGAGGCAAAGCTTGATAAGCGCACAAAAACGTATAAGTGGCTGAAAAGTCATGCCGAGGTAAGGGAATACGCTCATTTCACTGAACACCAAAAGCCGCAGCTGAGTGCGTGGTGTGTTGAGCGGGCCAAGGTGCATGGGGCAGTGTTGACAGCGGCGCAGGCGACGGCACTGATCGATCGGCTGGGGTTTGATCAGCTACGGCTTGATTTGGCGTTGCAGCAGTTGGCGTTGGCTGGCGAACTGAATGATGAGCTAATTAATGCACTGGTGCCGCTGGCTCCGGCTGAAAGTGCGTTTGAGTTGTTTGCGGCAATGCTGGATGGCGACCGGGGAAAAGTGCGCGCGATCATTGCCTATCTTGAGGCGGAGAGCGGTGATGATGGGGCGTACCAGACGCTGGGGCTACTAGTTTCACAATTGGTGCAGCTGAACGCGTTGGTGCTATCTGGTGGTAACACGGGGGCGGTGGCTCGTGATTTTGCGGCCCATCCGTATGCACTGCGAAAGGTGGCGCCGTATGCAGCGCGGACGACACCAGCGCAGCTCGCGGTAATTAACTCTGCCTTGGCGCAGGCTGATGAACAGATGAAAACGACTCGTGTGTCGCCGTGGCTGTTGGTCGAGGCAGCGCTGGTTGATATTGCCAGACATTAACATAATAAAATACTCCCGCCAACCGACGGGAGTATTGTTGATGCAAACTGAATGGCTATTTAGCTTCTTTGGTAGCTGGCTTTTTTGCGGCTGGTTTTTTGGTAGCAGTTGACTTCGCAGTGGTTTTTGCTGTCGTCTTTGCTGGGGCTTTGGCGGCTGGCTTTTTGGTCGCTTCAAGCTTAACACCGGCTTTTTTCGCGATAGCTGAGAGGGCACTCTTGCGCCGAGCGGCAGTATTTTTCTTGAGCAGGTTCTTCTTGACAGCGGTGTCGAGCTCACTGTGAGCAGCGGCTAGCGCCTCAGCACTCGGCTCAGCCATGAAAGCTTTGACGGCTGACTTGATGTCGCGCTTGATGCCGATATTGCGCTCGCGGCGCTTTAGGGTTTGTTTGGCCCGTTTGATGGCGGATTTGATGATTGGCATAGATTTCCTTTACCTCTATAAATTTGTTTCGCTAATCAAGGATGGATTATACAGAAAAACCCGATAAAAGTAAAGAGTGGTTCGTATTGACGATAATCTATTGACTTTCCTGAAATGCTTATGTATAATGTGATTCAACGGTATAAACAAAAATAAACAGGGACACAACAATGGCGAGCCAGTCACAAAAGCAGCAGATCATTCAGAGCATCAAAGATGTGACTAATATCTTGGTGACGGTAAGCGCTGATCCATCGGTGGACGAGCTGTCGGCGGCACTGGGGCTGACAATTTTCCTAAATAAACTGGGCAAGCACGCCACGGCTGTTTTTAGTGGCAAAGTCCCGCCGGCGATTTCGTTCCTCGAGCCTGACGAGACGTTTGAAGCCACGGCGGACAGCCTGCGTGATTTTATCATCGCGCTTGATAAGGAAAAGGCTGATCATCTGCGCTACAAGGTGGTTGATGATGCAGTGAAGATTTTTATCACGCCATACCGGGCGACAATTACCGAGGCTGATCTAGAGTTTTCGCAGGGCGATTATAACATTGAACTGGTGCTCGCATTGAATGTTGAGAGCCAGGATCATCTCGACAAGGCGCTGACGGCCCACGGCAAGATTTTACATGATGCAGTGGTATCGACGGTGACCGCCGGTATGGTGAGGAGTAGTCTCGGAACGGTTGATTGGCATGACGATAAGGCGTCAGGCGTCAGCGAGATGCTGGTTGACCTGATTGATGAGTTACGAACACCGAAAGTGACCATGGATGAGCAGATCGCAACAGCACTGCTGACCGGTGTTGTGGCGGCGACGGAGCGGTTCAGTAATAACCTAACCTCGTCGCGGGTGATGACGTTGGCGGCAGAGCTGATGGCGGTTGGCGCGAACCAGCAATTGATTGCTACCAAGTTGGCTGAGGGGCAGGCGATTAAAGCCGAGGAGCACTCAGAGCCAGAGCAATCAAAGCAGGCGGCCGATGCAGCTGATGATGAGACGCAGGATAATGACGGCCAGGATGGCTCTAATTTTAAGGTTGAACGGGGAAAACGCTCGAAGCCAGCTGAGTCAAAAAGAGATGATGGCGCGTTGTCGATTAGCCACGAGCGGCGGGGTAGCCTTGATGATGTGGCCAAACAGACTCGGGCCGAAGAGCAGGATGCAGCGGCTCGTGTGGCCACGGCGCAGCTTGATCGCCTTCGAGCGGCGTCAGTGACGAGCGGGCGGAGCAGTGCGACATCGACATCGCAACCAATCAGTGCGTCGGTGTCGGCTGAGCCAGAAACGGCCACGCCACTACTAGGTGGAACGTTGAACGCAACGACGGAGCGGGCGGCTGAGGATAAGCGCCGCGATCTTGACACTGATCAAAACAAGACTATCTTGCATCACGGCACCTATGTCGGTGCGTCGCGGCCGGCCCTCGGCGAATCGCCGTTGAATGCCGCCATGGGGAAGTCTGATGAACCGCCGAGCGTTGACCCGTTTGCGACCACCAACAAAGACGAAGCGGTCATTGCCGCGCTGAAGGAGGAAACGCAGGCGCTGGCTGACAAGCAGACTCAATCTACCGCTCCGCCATCGCCGCCAGATTCTGAGCGCGACGCCCGCGCGGCAATTACCGAGGCGCTGGCTGCTGCACCGCCGCTTGAACCCGCGGCTTCGCCTGCTCCGGTAGTCTCCTCTTCGCCGCTACCGACAGTGTCGTCCGCTCCGGCTACGCTCGCTGACATTGAGTCTAATGTGATGCATGGCTTGCCGCCGCTGCCTGATTTCTCTGACTTTTCAGGATCAGGCTTGCCACCGCTGCCACCAGCTCCGGTTGGTGCTGCCGATGGTGGACTGCCAGCGTTGAACACATCACCTTCAGCACCGTCCGCCCCGGCGCCGCCGCGCACCTTTAACCCGTCCCAATTCCAGATCCCGGGGCAAAAATAGCCCATGGACGAGGTGCTGCTCATTGATAAGCCGGCTGGTATGACGAGTTTCGGGGTAGTGGCGCGGTTGCGGCGAGTGCTCAGCCAGGCAGTGGGCAAGAAAGTGAAAGTTGGCCATACTGGTACGCTCGATCCATTTGCCACCGGTCTGATGATCATTGTCACCGGCAAGAAGTGCCGTGAGGCTGATACCTTTACGAAGCTTGATAAGTGGTATGAAGCAGAAATCATGCTTGGCGAGGTATCGACGACCGGTGATCCTGAGGGTGAACTGACTCGCGTGTCGGAGCGGCAGCCGCCTCGCAGTGAGGTTGAAGCGGTACTCGGTACGTTTGTGGGTGAAATTAAACAGCGCCCACCGATATTTAGCGCCATCAAGATCAATGGCCGTCGGGCCTATCAGCTGGCACGTCAGGGTCAGCCGGTCGATATGCCGGAGCGCACCGTGTCGATTTACACCTTGGAGCTTGTCGCCTATGAGTATCCTCGCTTGGTAATTCGAGCGCATGTTTCGAGTGGTACGTATATTCGGAGCTTAGCGGTTGATATTGGTCAGAAGCTGGAAACAGGGGCCTACTGCCGCCAGCTGCGCCGCCAGGCTATCGCTGAATATGACGTCGCTCAGGCAAAACCATTAGCGGATTTTGGGATTTTGTCTTGAAGTGCTATTATCAAATCATGGGTAGGCAGACAGGTTTTACAATCGTTGAACTATTAATTGTGATGGTCGTGATCGCGATTTTGGCGACCATCGGTATTGTGGCGTATTCGGGCGTGCGCCAGGACGCTACCGATACCAAGATTCGTTCCATCGTCAAGATCGCTGGGGATGCGCTGCAGATATATGATACACAGAAGCGAACACTGCCGTCAGGACAGGGGACGTTCAATAACGCTAATGGTGTTGACTCGCTTGTACCACAGTATATCCAGCCGGGGTATCGTGAGGGTGTCAGCAGCAAGAACGCGTCTAGTCCAGACGATATTTTTGTCTGGTATCCATGCAAAGATACCTCTGGTAAGATAACAGGTATTGCGGTATTTGCGGCCCTTAATTCCGCCAAGCCGCAGGAGTCGGCTCAGGTTAATGCGGTCAAGGCGACCTGCAACATTCCGGGTGCAGCTGTGCCGACTACGGGTAGACCAGCCTATAACTACGTGCAGACCTTTTAGTAGTGCAGCTGATTTGCGTTTTTAGCGTAGCATTGGTATAATGACGAGGCTATGATTAGCAAAGACGATAAAGCGAAAGCAATTGCTTTGACTCAGGTCAACAAGGACGACGTTGGCAGCCCGCAGGCGCAGGTGTCGATCTTGACGGCTCGTATCAAAGAGGTCACCAAGCACCTGAAGGCGAATAAGCACGACTTCATGGCACGCCGTGGCTTAATCCAGATGGTTGGCAAGCGTAAGCGCCTGCTCAAATACCTGGAGCGAACTGATTTTGAGAGTTATAAAGCGGTTGTGGCTGCCCTGGGTCTGCGTAAATAGTCGCGCCTCGGTAGTTGTACGTATATCCACCTTGATATATCACGAGGTGGATATTTTGATTTAACGTGGCGTAGCTACAAAAACCGTCCGGCCGTCGGCTGCGCCGCCAAGCGTGCATGAATAGAGGGTGAGCTGTGGCTTGTTGGTTCGGTTTTCGATGTGAACGGCATCCGGCTTGACATCAAATAGCCGGGATATGACGTAGGTATAGCGCCTGCCACGGTAGTCAATGATTATTTCATCGCCAATGCGTAGTTTATCAATATTGTAGAATGGTGATTTTTGGATGGTTTGCTGCGGCGTCAGGCCCATGATAAATCGATGGGCCGACAAGACGAAGTTGCCGCCGTCGACTGGATTGCCATTCTCTGGCCGACGCCACCATGCACCTCGCTCCATAGTTTCGGCGCCGCCAGTAGCGTACGGTACGCTAATGTCAATTTTGGGGATGTAGAGGCGGTCCTCGGTGATCTTGGTTTCTGGCGTAGCGGCGAGAAGCTGGGTGGTTTCGTTACGCGTTGGATCAATGAGCTGAGCGCGAAAGAATGGACTAAACGCCGTGATGAGCGTGTAGCCGCCACCAGCGAGCATGATAATAGCCAGACTCATACTGAGCCATCGGCGGCGGTTTTTGGCGTGGGTTATCTGCTTCACTTGTTAATTGTAGCATGGGCGGGGTCAGCCTAGCAGCATGGGCCGTTGTTTTATCGGGGTGAGCCGATCTGTTCGATGGGGTGCTGATTGACTTTTTATAGTTTTTATGCTAAATTACAGAGTATGAATGAATACGCACCGCGGGCTGATAAACTACCACCGCTAGATGTGGCTGAACAGATTGCGAATATTAGCGATATTATGATTGCTGTTAGGGAGCAAGTTGGTCCGTCTGGTGAATGGTTGAGCAATAACTTAGTGCATATCGAGGGGCAGCCAGACTCAGAATTACGCGCTAATGATCATGGTTCTAGATTTACGAATGCGGATGATTTTTGGGAAAACGGCATGGATCCGTCGCAAGCAAATTCGTCGCAAGACGAATCTGATACATCTGAAAAACTGCCGAGTAAATTTGTTAATAATTTTTGGCAGTACTTTTTTCCGGATGAAATGTTTAAGGATGACTTGTTGGGGCCAACGGTCCTGAATAAACCGCCGCGAAAGCTGCTTAAAGAAACAGGAGGAGAACTCCTCGCATCGGTTCAGCGGCTGTTTGGGATGTTATTTAAGGATACCAATATTGATAGTCACAAACTTGCTGCCTTGGAGTCAGCAGCTGGTGAGGAGCACCTTACCGATCTTAAGGAGGCAATGTTTATACTCTATGAGCTGGCACTGCGTACGGTTACTCAACAAAATGTTATTGAGGCTGAGTGCTCAAGTGCGCATGAGTATTTGTGCAAATAGGAGTTCGGTATGGTAAGAAACATAAATGCAGAGCCATCAAGGATAAGTCGGCGCGGTCTGTTGTTTGGTGCGGCTGGAGCAGTGGCGGCTACGGCTGGTGGGCTGCTTATGAACCGTGGCGATGAAAGTCAACGGATACTATCGGTAGAGACGAATGCCTTGAAGCTTGACCTTGAAGGGGCGTATGAGATATATGGTCAAGCCCGTGACATGTTTCGGCGATGTATTGAGGGTGCGCCTGTGTTTACGAGCGAAATGCCGCCGATATTACCACCACCCGCATCGGTATCTGTCTCTCGAGGCGGGGGTAAGCGCGGTTTTATGACGGGGAGTGCGCTACTGCGTAAGGCCGGTCATTCTGAGCGAGCAGTGATAGGCACGGGAGTCTCTTCGGATTTGGGTGATGATAGTAGGGTGCGCGTGGCCGTCGCGTTTGAATTGTTGGCAGGTAAGCCCGAAGCTAAGATTGCTGAGCTGATGGCGGTTTGGGGAGTATCGAGGCGAGGGTTACCGACAGAACGTGCCTTTCGGGATATACTGTATGAAATTGATCCGGAAGAGCTGATGCTATCCTTTGTGCCAGTATCTCAGAGGCAACCGACAGCGCCAACTAGTGAGCAGCCGTATGAGTGGACTGCTATGCTGCCGGGAATGGAGAGTTTTAATGTGATACAACAAGTCATTGGTGCGGCTGGCGGTAGCTCACCGGAAGTGTTGTTACCAACGCCAAAGGTTTTGGACCGAGTAAGTGAGCAGCTCGCTGCGGTTCGGGATGCGTTTGGTCGGGCCGGCTTCCTATAAAGCATGCGGCCCTGTGATATAATAGAAAGTGCGAATATAACCCGCAGACGGTGATGGATGTGTGGTGTGTTGATAGTAAACCAGCATGCATACACCTGTTACTGTCTTTGCGAGAAAGAGAGGATCTATGGTAATTATTAACCCGAGCGGCAAGGAGATTTTTAGCGTTACCACCGAGCTGTGCGGCCGGCCGCTGACGCTGGAAGTTAACCGGGTTGGCTTTCGGACGACGGGCAGCGTGCTGGTGCGCTACGGCGATACGGTGGTTTTGGGTAGCGCGCAGGTGGGCAGCCGGCCAGTGCAGTTGGATTATTTCCCGCTGTCGATTGATTATGAAGAGCGGTTTTATGCGGCGGGTAAAATTTCTGGTTCGCGATTTATCAAGCGCGAGGGCCGGCCGAGCGACGAAGCAGTGCTGATCGGTCGGTTGATTGACCGTCCGATTCGGCCGCTGTTTCCAAAGGGCTACCGTCAAGAGGTGCAAGTCGTGGCGACAGTGCTGAGCATGGATCCGGATTTCCGTCCGGATGTGGTGGCGATGATTGCGGCGTCGAGCGCCTTGATGCTGACCGGCACGCCGTTTGACGGACCGGTGGCGGGCTTGCGGGTGGGCCGCGTGAATGGTGAGTTTAAGGCCTTTTTGACGCCAGAGGAACGTGAGCAATCTGATTTGGATTTGGTAGTAGCTGGCATTGAGAGTGGCATTACCATGGTGGAAGCTGGCGCTAAGGAGGTATCAGAAGAGGTGATCGTCGATGCCATGGCCTGGGCGCACCAGATGATGCAACCAGCGATTCAGCTGCAGCGTGAGCTAGCTGCCAAAGTTGCGCCAGCCGCACAAGAATATGAATTAGTTTTACCTGATGAAGCAATTCAGCAGACGGCTGACGAATGGGTTGACGGTAAATTAGGCGAGAAAATCCGCCGGCCGTATCCAGAGCGCAACGAGGTGGTCAATGAGATTCGCTGGGCATTCCACGAAGCGATGGCCGAAAAGCTGGGCTTGGGTGCTGAGGAATACGACGAAGTACGCGACGAGTACGATGAAGCATTCACCTTGGCGTTGCATAAAGATGTTCGCCGCGGTATCGTCGAGGATAATATGCGTCCAGACGGCCGCAAACTAACTGAAATTCGCCCGTTAAGTTCAGAAGTTGGTTTGCTGCCACGAGCACACGGTTCAAGCTTGTTTACCCGCGGCGTGACGCAGGGTATGAATATTGTCACCTTGGCGCCGCTGAGTTACGCGCAGCTGGTTGATACCATGGAGGTTAACGACGGCGAACGGCGCTACATGCACCATTATAATGCGCCAGGCTATACGGTTGGCGAGGTTAAGCGGATGGGCAGCCCAGGCCGGCGCGAGATTGGCCACGGCTACTTGGCGGAGCGCGCCTTGACGCCGGTGCTGCCGAGTGAAGAAGACTTCCCATACGCCATCCGTAGTGTCACCGAAATCATGAGCCAGAACGGTTCGACGTCGATGGCAGCGACCTGTTCGAGCTGTCTGGCGCTGATGGATGCTGGCGTGCCGCTGAAAGCACCGGTCAGCGGTATCGCTATGGGTCTCATGATGGACGGCGAGACGCCGTATGTGCTGAGCGATATCGCTGATGCTGAGGATTTCGCTGGTGATATGGATTTCAAGGTGACTGGTACAGCCAAGGGCATCACGGCGCTGCAGATGGACATGAAGGTGCATGGTTTGCCAGTGGCAGTGCTGCGCCAAGCGATTGAACAGAGCAAGGCGGGCCGGGCGCATATTTTGGAGCATATGCTGAGTGTGCTGCCAGCGCCGCGTGAAGCACTTAGTCCGTACGCGCCGCGGATTGAAAAGCTAAAAATTGATCCAGATAAAATCGGCGCCGTCATCGGCAAGGGCGGCGAGGTGATTAACAAGATTACTAGCGAAACTGGTGCTGAGGTTGATATCAAGGAAGACGGCTTGATTACCATCGCCAGTCCAGACGGTGTATCGATCGAGAAAGCGCTAAACTGGATCAAGAGCCTGGTCGAAGAGCCAGAAGTTGGCAAAATCTACGAGGGTAAGGTGGTCAGTATCAAAGATTTCGGAGCGTTCGTGAATATTCTGCCGGGAGTTGACGGGATGGTGCATATCTCGAAGCTGGCCGATCACCGCGTGGCTAAGGTGACTGATGTGGTCAAGGAAGGACAAACCGTTCGCGTAAAAATCACCGGCATTGATGAGCGCGGTAAGATTAACTTGACGATGATCGGGTTGTAACTTTTGCTTTTTAGCAAAATACGATACAATGAGAACGTAAGAGTAATTGAGGGGGATTATGGACGACAAGAATAATAAGAACGTACCACAACCGACAGCAACATCGCCCGTGGCGACCGAGCAGACTGCTCCGGCGCCCTCGCAGCCAGTACCACCGGTGCCGCAGCCACAGCAGCCACTGCA
Organism: Candidatus Saccharibacteria bacterium oral taxon 488; assembly: GCA_005697215.1. Taxonomy (NCBI): domain Bacteria; phylum Candidatus Saccharimonadota; species Candidatus Saccharibacteria bacterium oral taxon 488. The sequence goes on from CP040003.1 coordinate 87,418, forward strand.
GCAAGGTGTACCGATGCAGCCCAAGAAAGGGTTGAGCAAGGGCGCGCTATGGGGTATCATTGGCGGTTCAATAGGTTTGATAGTTATCGTGGTTGGCATCGTGCTGGCTGTTATATTCCTTGGTGGGCCATCAAAAGCCGACTACCAAGAAGCTGCTAAGACACTGAAGGAGTTTGACGGCAACAGCCTCAACTCGGCACTCAAGTCGTCAAATGCTGATAACGCAAAGAAGCTGATTGAAGAGGCGGTGGGACGTGCTGATTTGATGATGAAGAAGCTTGATTCATCGAAGATTATGCGCGACGAGGAGACCAAAAAATCCTTTGGCGAGTACAAGACTGCCTATGAGAAGGTGCGCCCAAATATGCTTGCCATTGCCAGTCTGATAGGAGATATGAAAGACTTCTCCAAGAAGTGTTCACCGAGCTATTTTAGCTATATCGGTAAGCCAGCAGATGAAGTTAGGAAGCTCTACGATGAAAAAATGAGCGGCTGCTATCAGTTACTCGATAACATTATCAAATCAGAGCAAAAAGAAGTGCAGGACTTTGGTAAGCAGATGAAAGAGTATTACAAGGCGTTAGGTGATTTCTTTGTAGCACGCGCCAATAAAGATTACAGTGTTCAGGCACCGCGCCTGTCGTCAGGCAGGTCAAACCCGCTATCCAATTTTGCCAAGAAAATCCAAGAATCAAATTTGCAGAAGCACGAGAAAGACTTCGTCAACCTGGTGAAAGAAAAAGCTGAAAAGTAATTTTCGCCTCGGCATCAAGCAAAACACCTCGCATAGTGACGAGGTGTTTTGTATAATAGAAATATGGATGAGGCAGCGCGACTGGAGGTTTTGGCGGCAGAGATTGTCGCTGGTGATATTTGTCATGACTTGGCGCTGCAGGCAACGCAGCTGGTGATGGGCGACGGCCGAGCTGACGCGGACATTGTATTTATCGGTGAAGCACCAGGAAAAAACGAAGACCTTCAGGGCAAACCATTCGTTGGGGCAGCTGGTACATTTCTTGACGAGATGTTAGCCGCAGCCCAGTTGCGCCGTCAAGATGTCTACATTACCAATATCGTTAAGTATCGCCCGCCAAACAACCGTGATCCGCTGCCAGAAGAGAAGCGCGCTTTTTGGCCGTATTTGATGCGTCAACTGCAAATTATTCAGCCAAAGGTAGTCATCACATTGGGTCGGCATAGCGGCATGGCATTTATTCCTGACTTGGCGATCTCGCGTGATCATGGTAATCCGCGCTGGGCACAGTTCAACGGTTTGAAGTTCTTGGTGATCCCACTGTATCATCCGGCAGCAGCGCTGTATAACGGGGCATTGCGACAGACGTTAATTGATGATTTTGTGCGGGCGGCGCAATTGGCCGCCCAGGCGAGCGCCTGAGCTATTTTTGACAAGAGCTGGCGCCCCGTGCTATAATGAACACAATTGTTAGGGGATAGATTTGTCGTACGTTGCCCCCGTGTCTATCACCTGTCATTCTAATTTTGCAAGGTATTTATTTTTATAAAAGGAGAACAATACGCATGGGCCAGAGACGACTTGCGACGCCGAAGGGCGATGATCAGTCAAAACGACCAGCTACAAAAAAAAGTAACACAGCGGTGATGAATAGCACCACCACTCGCAAAGGCGAAGTGTTTCGGGCGCAGCGGCGGACGAGCGAGAATGTTAACCTCAGGGCGTCGCAGCACGTGATCGATATTCCGGTCAATAAATCAGTTTACAACGGCTATGGTGGCGAACAATTTAGCGCCAAAATGCAGCCAAAGCGCACTCGCGGTGGCAAGCCAAAACTACGAATCATCCCAATCGGTGGTGTCGGCGAAATGGGCATCGGTAAAAATATGAACGCCATTGAGTATGACGATGAAATTATCGTTGTGGATATGGGTTTCCTATTTCCGGGTAGCGATTATCCAGGTATCAATTACATCACACCAGATATCACCTGGCTGGAGGAGAATAAACATAAGATTAAGGCGCACGTGTTCACTCACGGGCACCTTGACCACATTGGTTCTTTCCGGCACTTTATTCACCGGATTCCAGCACCGGTCTATGCGTCGAAATTTACCATCGGCATGCTGGACAAGTCGCTGGCTGACGCCGACACTGATTTCCAGCCGGACTTTCGGGTAATGGACCCATTGAGCCACGAAATCGTTCAGGTTTCTAAGCATTTTTCCGTGGAATTGGTGCGGGTGAACCACTCTATTCCAGATTCAACGGCGGTGGTGATCCGGACGCCGCTGGGTGTGGTGATTGACTCTGGCGACTGGCGGTTTGAGGAAAGTCCGGTTGACGGCCAAAAGTTTGATCTTGAGCGTATGACAGAAATCGCCGCCAAAGAGGGCGTATTGATGTTCATGAACGAATCGACCAACTGTGAATCGGCTGGTACGCACACCCACACCGAGTTTGATATTCAATATTCCATCGGTCAGGTGATGGATAAATTTAGTAACAGCCGAGTGATTTTAAGCTGCTTTTCATCACAGGTGCACCGTTTGCAATTGATTTTGGAAGAAGCGCATAAGCACGGGCGCAAGGTAGCATTTGCCGGCTTTTCGATGATTCAGAACTTGGAAGTGGCGCTGCGCTCAGGCACTATCAAGATCCCGAAAAATACCGTCATGAAGATGGAAGATATCATCAAGCTGCCGGATAGCCAAATCACCGTGGTTTGTACTGGTTCGCAGGGTGAGTTTAATGCCGTGCTGAGCCGTATGGCGACTGGCGCGCATAAATACATGAAGATCAAAGGCTCTGACGTGGTGGTGTTTAGTTCCAATCCGATTCCGGGCAATGAGAAAAACGTGGTGCGAACGGTTGACGGCTTGATGCGCGAAGGTTCTGATGTGATTCAGAACGGTAAAACGCACTTGACAGGGATTGGGCCGCTACACTTGTCGGGACATGGTTATTATGATGACCACGTCAAGTTGATTAACGCCTTGAATCCGACATATTATATGCCAATTCACGGCGAATTCCATATGCTGGTCTATAATGCTCGGCTGGCAGAAAAAGAGTGCGGCATTCCTAGGAAGAATATCTTTGTGTGCGACGCTGGCGATATTATTGAAATTGATATTGAACGGCAGGCTAAGAAAGCCGGTCGAATTCAGGCTGGCGGCGTGATGTATGACGATACGGGTGCTATTGTGTCTGAGGTGGTATTGAAAGACCGCATTCATATGTCTCAAGAGGGAATGTTTGTGGTGGTATTGACAGTGCAACGCGGCACGGGTCGGTTGTTGACTAGCCCAGACATTATTTCCCGCGGTTTCATCTATCTGCGTGATTCCGAGGAATTGATGAACATGATCCGCCAGTACTTGAAACAGAAGGCAGCGCGGAGTTTTGCTGGCAAGTACGACCTCGATGTGGTGAAGAAGGAAATTAAGGACGAAGTTACGCACATTCTGTACGATCAGACGCGCCGGACGCCAATTGTCATCCCAGTCATTAACGAGGTTGGCGGTCTAAAAACGGTAAAATCGACTGCTGCTTCGAGTACCTCTACTATAAAGACACCAGTGCGCAGCAAAAAATCTGCCACCGCTTCAGCGGAAGAGCCAAAAATGACTCTGTCAACTATGCCGCGCCGCCGCTTCCCGCGCCGCCAGGTGCCAGACACCGAGGCGAATGATACCAAGGCTCGAGAGGTCGGCCGAGTGCGCGCATACTAGCCACGCTTGCTATTTGTTGTAAAATATGCTACAATGTGAATGTCGGTAAAGTGATATAATAAAAATAGTTATGCCAAAAAAACGAAAATCTACCCGCAAGAAATCAGTTTCCACAGCTCCAAAGCATGATGTGCCGAGTGGCTTTTGGGCGCAAGTTGGCGCGGTACTTCTCGTTGTGTTGTCGCTTCTATTGGTGGTAGCGTGGTTTGGTGTTGGTGGTCCGGTGCTGGGGTGGCTACACAAAGCAACCATGAGCATGCTTGGTTACGCGATGTATGGGCTACCGATCTTGCTGATATATATTGCTGTGGAGATTTTCCGCGCGGAGAATAATCGGTTACCGCTGGCGATGAAATTAGCAGCCATCCTCGAGGTAGTGTGGCTATCAGGGCTGTTTGGTCTAGTAAAAACACCGGCCCGCCCGGAGGCTGGTGGGTTCATCGGCGATACGGCTAATCGAGCGATGAGTGCCATGGTCGACCCGGGCATCGCTGCTTTGATATATGTGGTGCTCATCATCATCACGGCGCTATTTATTACCCAGACGTCGCCGTTCACGGTGATCAAGAAAGTAGCCGAAGCGTTCAAGCGTGACCATTCCGAGGAGGATAACAATGCGGCGGTGATGAAAAAGGTGGCTCGTGAAGATGCAGCCAGCGCCAAGTCATCGAGTGATATCAAGCTCAATGCCGGCGTCCCGACCGTTGATCCCGTCATACCAAAAGATAGAAGGACGTCACCGCTGAGCAGTCTGCGCGGTAGCGTGGCGCGGGATAAGGCAGCTGAGGAGCAAGCAGCACTAGTGGCGGCACACGACCCGAATTGGCAGGCACCGAGCCTTGATCTACTGGAGAAGAAGCAAAGTCCGGCCGACGCTGGTGATATTCGGCAAAACGCACAGATCATTCACGATACGCTGGCGGAATTTAACATTGATGTAGAGATGGAAGACGCAAATATTGGACCAAAGGTGACGCAATATACCTTGCGGCCGCCGAGTGGTGTGAAATTGACGCGGATCACGGCACTGGAGACGAATATCGCGCTTAATCTAGCGGCGCAGAGCCTGCGGATTGAAGCGCCAATTCCTGGGCAAAAAGCCGTTGGTATTGAAGTGCCGAACCGCCGAGCCGCTGATGTGCGACTATATGGCGTGTTGGACTCTAAGCAGTGGAAACACGCTCGTGAACCGTTGAGTTTCGCTATCGGTAAAGATATTTCTGGTGAAGCAGTGGTCGGTGAGCTCAACAAAATGCCACACATGTTGATCGCTGGTCAGACCGGTTCTGGTAAGTCGGTGATGATTAATACCCTGCTGACTAGTTTGCTATACCGCAACAGTCCAAGCGATATGAAGTTGATTTTGGTTGACCCGAAGCAGGTGGAAATGGCACCGTACGAAGACATCCCACATTTGCTGACTCCGGTGATTACTGAGCCAGAAAAGACTATTTCGGCCTTGAAATGGGCGGTCAATGAGATGGAGCGGCGCTATAAGCTGTTGGCGGCCGAGAAGATTCGCGATATCAAGGGGTATAATCAGCGCCTCGCCACGCGAGCTAAAAAAATCCCGGTAGCGGACGCCGATGGCAACATTCAACAGCACGAAGACGGGGCGATGCCGTACATCGTTATTGTAATTGATGAGCTAGCCGATTTGATGATGGTGGCAGCACGCGACGTCGAGGCGCTGATCGTTCGCTTGGCGCAGAAAGCGCGGGCGGTGGGTATCCACCTGGTCTTGGCAACGCAGCGGCCAAGTGTTGACGTGATCACTGGTTTGATCAAGGCGAACGTGCCGGCGCGTATCGGCTTTACCGTGGCGTCGCAGGTTGACTCGCGGACCATTCTTGATCAAATTGGCGCCGAGAAACTACTTGGCCAGGGTGATATGCTGCTGTATACGCCGAGTATGAGCAAGCCAAAGCGCATTCAAGGTGCGTGGGTGACCGATGACGAGGTCAATAAAATTACTGATCACCTGCGGATGCAGTCAGCACCGCAGTACAATGATGAGGTGGTGGCGCAGCCAGTACAACTAAATGGTAAGGGTGGCATAGCAGTTGATTTTAGCGGCAATAGTGAAGACGAAGCATTTATGGACGCGGTACGGGTGGTGATCGAGGGCGGCAAGGCCTCTACCAGCTATCTGCAGCGGCGGCTACGGATTGGCTACGGCAAGGCGGCGCGACTGATTGAAGAGATGGAAGAGCGTGGCATTGTTGGCCCGGCGAACGGCTCGAAAGCTCGTGATGTTTTGGTTTCAAGTGTCGACGAGCTAGGGCAATAGCTAGCTTGACATAATTATTTTATAGGTTATAATATTCTAAGTGAGAAGTTGATTTGTATGTGGAAGGATGGCTACATGGCGCACATAAGTTGTAGAAATAATGGAGAATTATCTCCTGATAGTAAAGGCGACAAGTTAAGGAAGCTTCTTGTGCTGGGGGTTGCTGCAGTCACGTTAGCCGTATCGGGTATACTTGGGTATAGTCTTGGCCGGTCACACGATGTTCCGCCCGCACCATCAGTAGAAAATACCGATGGTGGAACATCCAAAGAGTCCAATGATAGTTCGAGAGTGGAAGAAATTACATTTACGCTACCATACACCGAAGGCCGTCGAGAGGCAGAGGTCTTTTTAAAGGATCCCAATATAGTCCAGTCTGCGCGCGATGTTGCTGGACGAGTGCTTACTGCTGCAGGGAAGTCGGTTGATAGTAATGCTGCTCGACTCGTTCGCCAAGATTATTATGATGATCACAATAGGCCTAAACAGCAGTCAATAACAATTACAGATGATAAGGGACACGTGGTATCGGTTGATGTTGCTCAAGGCGACAAAAGGTTTGGTGAAAGTGAGATCGCAGTAGAAGTTACCACTGATATAATTGAGGTCGGCGCAAAGAGTAGACAGACGGATCGGATAACGTGGCGGTTGGATTTTTTGTCTCCAGAACCTGTGGCACATCAGCATATCGAATCTCCAGAAGCACTACTACCGGCTCTAGAAGGCGTGTTACCGACGAAAGTGGAATGGTCGCACAGACAGACTGCTGATGGTTGGTCGGAGACTAAGGAAATTACAATCGTTTCACTAAAGTCTGTCTCGCCATCGAGACCAGATTATGAAAGCATAGCGGCGGTACCGGCTAAGGGAGAGATTAATGGTCGGGCCGTGGAGAGTGCTAAGGTATATGATGCGGCAAAAAGCCTATTTGATCGGCTCGCGACCGATGGTGATATATCCGATATCTTGCCCTCTCAGTAAACTAACGTGCCGCCAGATATTCACCAAGTAATGTTATTTTGTGGCCAGTTGAGGTAATTTTATTGATGGCGCGGTGTAATGACGGGCCGGCAGCGTCAACGGTCATAAAGAATTTGTAGTTCCACGGTTGGCCGACGATGGGCTGGGATTGGAGGCTGGTGAGGTTAATGGACTGATCGGCGAATGTGTGGAGTATTTCAAGGAGGCTGCCTGGCTGATGGGCGGTGGTCACTACGAGCGTTGCTCGATTGGCATCAGTCACTGTCGTTATCTGGTCGAGGACCAGGAAACGCGTGATGTTGTCCTGGGCATCTTGGATGTGGTGTTTGAGAATTGGCATATTGTATAGTTGGGCAGCGGCTTCGCTAGCGATGGCTGCCAGGTGTGGTGAATCCTGTTGTTTGATAAATTCGACAGCGCCAGCGGTATCAAAATATTCAATTTGTGTGGCTTGTGGTAGGTGTTCTCGGAGAAATTGATGGCATTGCGACAGAGCGACAGGATGTGAATAGACAGTAGTGATATCTTCAAGTTTTGTGCCTGGATTGGTGATGAGGGTTTGTTGAATGGTAAGCGTCACTTCACCGACGACGGGAGCGCTACAAGATTCGATGTGACGGTAGGTTTCGTTGATGGTGCCGTAAATGGTATTTTCCACTGCCACGATAACGGCGTCGGCTTTATTGCGGGCATAGGCTTGAAAGACGTCGCCAAAGGTCATGCACGGAACAATGGTAGCGTCAGGTCCGTACCATTGTTTTGCTGCTTGTTCGTGAAATGATCCAGCTTGTCCTTGAATGGCGATACGCATGAACCCTATTGTAGCATGGTCTGGCGGGGTGCATCACTGGACTTTTGCATTAGATTACCGTATAATACGAAGGAATAATAACCTAAGGTTATGTGCGATAACATAACCATCCGTAATGGATTCCAAAGGAGGAAACATGAACGAATATGAACTGACCGTTCTAGTCCATCCAGATTTGGAAGCAAATCTGGACGCGGCCCTAGACAAGGTCCGGTCGCTCGTCACTACCAATGGTGGCGAAATTACCAAAGAAGATAATTGGGGCAAGAAAAAACTAGCCTATGCAATTCGCCGTGAAGACTTTGCGGTGTATGTTTACTTTGAGGTGAAGTTGCCAAGCAGTGCACCGCTCAAGATATCAAATGTTCTAAATATCACCGACGAGGTACTTCGTTATTTGTTGGTTAAGACCGACGAGAAAACACGCCAGGCGCTTGCTGAGCAGAAAGAGCGCGAAGCTAAGGCCGCTACCGAGGCGGCTGATAAAGAAGCCTAATATTCGACGCGATACATAATAAAAAAGGAGGGTCATCATGGCACGAAGTATCAACCAAGTTATTTTACTGGGACGGTTAACGCGCGATCCAGAACAGCGGACAACGCCATCAGGTCGGACAGTTGTTAGCTTTAGTATCGCGGTTGATCGCGCCGGACAGGATGATCAAGCTGATTTTTTCGACGTTACCGCGTGGGAAAAATTGGGCGAACTGGTGATGCAGTACCTGTCAAAAGGCCGCCGCGTGTTGGTGCAGGGTCGGTTGCGACAGGACAGCTGGGATGATAAAGAAACCGGCAAGCGCCGCTCGCGTATTGAAGTGACGGCGACCGACGTAACATTCCTTGACGCTCCAAGCGGTGATAGCGCGAATACAACCGCATCACGTAATACTAATACCAAGCAGGCTGAGACCGTAGCGGATATTGATGATAAGCCGATCGATCTTAGCGAGATACCGTTCTAAAGGAGAACAAAATGGCAAAACGATTAAAGAAAGATACCCCAACGGTTTTTGACTATAAGGATGTCAAAACATTAATGCGCTATGTTAATGCGTATGGTCAAATTGAGCCGATAGCGAAGACGGGTCTCAGTGTCAAGCAGCAGCGTAGCTTGGCAGTGGCGATCAAGCGTGCTCGGCACTTAGCACTGCTGCCGTTTGTGTCGCAAGGGCAATAAGTATACGTTGAGAGAACTCTCTAATCCCAAACGTATTTATAGATAGGAGAGAAAGTCGAGTGGTCTGTGCAGGGGTAAGGCACAGGCCACTATTGCTTGTGGGCTGCTGTACAGCGCGTTTTTATTTTTGATGCAGGATAGTATTATAATGCCAAGCCCACTGTGGGATGTTTGAGTAAAAAATATGTTCAGCCGACAAGAAATACTCTACCGTCCGAAAGAATGTTAGAATTAGGTACGGTAGCTTAAAAGTTATAGGAAAGGAAAAACAATATGTATCAGCCTACAGATCTTAAAAAGGGTACGGTTTGTCAGATTGACGGTAAGCCATATCGCGTTATTGAATATGGACAGAAGGTTATGGGGCGTGGAGGCTCTATTGTGAACGTTAAATTGAAAAACTTACTGGATGGAAGTGTCATCCCGAAGACCTTTAAGGGTCAAGACAAAATAGAGCCAGCTGAGGTGACTAGCAAGACTGTTCAATATTTATATCATGACGGAGATATGTTCTGCTTCATGGATCCAGGAAGTTTTGAACAATTTGAACTGTCTAACGATGTGGTAGATGAGGCAAAAAAATATTTGAAAGAAGGTTGTGAGCTGAATCTCCAGGTGTTTGACGGGCGAGTGATTAATGTTGAACTACCAAAAAATCTTTATCTCGAAGTTACATATACCGAAGATGTCGTGAAGGGCGATACAACCTCAAGCGTACTTAAGGATGCGACGCTTGAGACGGGCCTTGTTATTAAGGTACCAGCATTCATTAAACAGGGCGATATTGTCAGTGTTGACACAGCGACGGGTGAATATCGAGAGCGCAAAAAATAACAAAAGGGCCTTCTTGCCGGAAGCGTCGCCCAGGGTGTTCGGGCGACGCTTTTTGTTGTCATGAATACATCAAATAACGACAAAGAATGGAACGAGATTTTAGGTATTGATGCTAAAAATACAACGTAATGTATGTATAGCTGGTAGGGTGTTTTTGGTGATACATATAATAATTGTTTTCATGAAAAATATGAGCCTATTTGTGATAATGGTGAGAGTTTTCTTGGCCACTACAGGGGTAAATATAACTATTGATGTATAAATTACACTGATGCGTAGTATACAACGTTGTATTTTAGTTAACGTAGAATTAACGATAGAAAAGATCGGCTAATAGGTAAAAACAAGAATAGCTATTGATGTATTTATAACAGCAGTTTCGCTATCGCAGTAGGTCGTTAGTTATTGAGAAAAATATGTATTCAGGCTACAATGAGAAGTGACATGAAGCAGCGATTAGATAAAATGATACTAGAACGCGGGTTGGTTGAATCGCGTTCAGAAGCAGAGAATTGGATAGGCTTAGGGCAAGTCATGGTCAATGGTAGGGTGGCGACGCGTTCCGGATGTTTCGTTAACGAGACAGCAGACATTACATTGCTGACTCGTGAGCGGTACGTTTCGCGTGCAGGCCTCAAGCTAGCGAGTGTGGCGGATAGTTTTCAGTTGGACTTTCAGGGGAAAACAGTGCTGGACATAGGGTCGAGTACTGGTGGATTTACTGATTTTGCGTTGCGTCATGGCGCCCGACGTGTGTATGCTGTTGATGTGGGCACGAATCAGTTGCACCATCGACTGCGTGACGATCGGCGCATAATATTACACGAAAAGACAGACATTCGTGACTTTGAGCTTGATTGTCCACCAGACATTATCGTGGGAGACGTGTCATTTATTAGTCTGCGCGACATTCTACCACACGTTGCAAAACGGCTGATGGGCAGTGCGACGGTGCTTGTAGCGATGGTAAAACCGCAGTTCGAGGTAGGGCGTCATTTGGTACAAAAGGGTGTTGTAAAAAATGCTGCTATACGACGAAAGATCCTGACCGATTTTGAACAATGGGCAAGACAGTACTTCGTAGTTCTTGATAAAAAGGATAGCACCATCGCTGGCAGTAAGGGCAACGTTGAGCGCTTTTATAAGTTACAACTGAAAAATAACAGAGGTAATAGCTGTAGTAAAAAGGGCATCGTTGTACTTAAATCAACGTAGTATAATATACAATAATGTTAGACATTGAACCGAAATTCGACAACATCGTTAGGCTGCATGATGTAATTTTTACCTTCAGTACGTATTTTACCCGCTTCACGGGCCTTAGCTTCTGAACCTGCGGCAGCAAGGTCGTGGTAGCTAATGACTTGTGCGGCGATGAATCCGCGCTCAAAGTCTGAGTGGATGACGCCAGCAGCCTGTGGCGCCGTCCAGCCTTTATGTATTGTCCATGCCCTGACTTCCTTCTGACCTGCCGTGAGATAGCTTTGTAGACCAAGTGTGTCGTACGCGGCATGGATAAGCTGCGACAATCCGGTTTCGGAAGCCCCGTAGCTATCAAGTAGCTCCAAGGCGTCATTATTTGATAATTCTCTGAGCTCTTCTTCAAGCTTGGCACAAATAAATAATACTCGGGCTGGCGCGACGAGTTTGGCAAGCTTTTCCTGCAGGGCATGGTCGCCGAGTCCCGCCTCGTCAACATTAAATGTATAAATAATTGGCTTGGCAGTGAGTAAATGAAGATCATTAATTATCTCATATTTGATATTTTCTATGGATGCTATCGGCATACCTGAATTAAGTGACGTCAGGAGCGTTTCAAGGTATGTAGCCACCTGTCGTGCCTCCGGCTTGGCTTTGGCTTCTTTCTGGAGACGAGGTAGACGATGTTCTATGGTTTGGATGTCGGCAAGGATAAGTTCGGTATTGATGATGTCAATGTCGGCCTGAGGGTTAATCGGAGTATTGTCGTGTCGTAATATATCTGAGTTTTCAAAGGCGCGAACGATGTGGATAATGGCGTCGCATTCACGAATATTGTGCAGGAATTTATTGCCAAGCCCTTCTCCTTTTGAGGCGCCAGCTACCAATCCAGCGATGTCGACGAACGTTACGGTCGCGGGGATAATTTTTTGCGTATCATACAGTTTTGCGAGTACATTGAGCCGCTCGTCGGGAACCGGTACGATGCCAGTATTCGGTTCAATGGTGGCAAACGGGTAATTAGCCGCTAGAATATTATTGTTAGTAAGTGCATTAAATATGGTCGACTTACCGACATTTGGCAGGCCGACGATTCCGATTGATAGACTCATATCGTGTATTATAACAAATTACACAAACTTGCCTCAGTATATAATATGTATTAGAATAAGCAGTATGAATAAGGTTATTGTCTCGCGAATATTTATGATAGTGGGTATCATGTTGAGTGTCGGGGCGATAGTCGCCGTTATCATGATGGTGATGGGACGATTGCATGTTGGACTAAAAGAGCCGAGTCAAGATATCGCGCCAACCGCTAAGATGATATGTGGCGAGGATATGATAAAAGAATATCGGTCAATTATCGCTGCGCCAAATGGGTATGGTCCGACAGCGCTTGAAGGGCTGGTGAAGAAGATCTCAGAACGTGGCGGCCCGGGTGACGATACGGTGTGTCACTATATTGTGCTTCACGATGCATCGCTACGGAATGATCGCCAGCGGATTGATCAGATTCATCAAGGGTTGATCAACTCGATGAAGATGCGTCAGGCGGTCGAGCCGTTTTATCGACTGGGTATTAATCAGGATACGGTAAAAGCACTAGTCGAAATCGGTAAGGCTGATGCGGGTGCGGGGAATAAGGATGATACACCGGGTCAGGGTTAGGGTCGGACTACGGCTTGTTATTGGCTATATGCTGGCACTTGTGGTTGTCGCATCGACGTTGGCGATTATTGGTGCGGATAAAGCAGAGGCGGTGGACTGTAGCGGTTTGAGCGGCCGACGACGTTTGATGTGTATTAATGCACGCAATGATGGTGAACGGTTTGCGGTACAATATATCTGTAAGGGCGGTGGAACGCGGTGCGGTGCGATGTGGATGTCGTCGCCTGGGACGTCATATACGAATGATGTTATTAACACCGTTAGCTGGAATGCGACGTCATTATCACTTGACTTGAGAGGGTCAGTGAATGGTAATGGTCAGTCGCGAGCACGGGTGTGGGCAACAAATGTAACGGTTAGTCAGAATGGTCGGACATTACTATCTGGCGGTACGCTTGATCGTGGGACGCATCCGTCGGGCGCGTACCACTGGGTTGATGGCGGTAGTAGCATTCGAGTAAATGGAATTGATATATCTGGCGTAATTGCACCAGGAAGCTCCGGCCGTATCATTTTGCAGGTGCGGCGCTGTTTCTATAGTAGTCCAGGCGGTAGCGGTGCTTGTGCGACACAAGATGTCGAGGTATGGATTAAGCGTGAGCAGGCGCCAAATCAATGGACTGTTGAAGGGCAATCGCGAGTGTCAATCAATGGTGGTAGTTTAGTGCAAAACGCGACCGCTGCGCCAGGACAGCGCATACGATTTTTTCATTACTTGAGAAATAATTCTTCATATACAATTCCTCCCTATACTCTAAAGCGCATAGGTATTAATCAGGATGTTAATGGCACGACAACCCATCATGCGTGGGCGTCGCCGTATACGCGTAGTGCTAGCCCGTGGAATACGTTTTATGAGCCGAGCGATGTTAAGCCATATAATAATGTCTTTGGGGCTGAGGGGATCGTGACGCAGGATGATGTCGGTAAAACAGTATGTCAAAAGATTTTATGGCTGCCGGGTGCGTGGAATACTGACGGCTGGGGGGTTTCATCAAATGCCTGTGCATCGGTGCCGTATGATTATGAGTTGCGGCCGGAGGTGCAGGCGCCAGATTATATTAATGAAGGAACGATTGAGGTGAGTGGCGTGACCGCGCGAATTAATCATACAGGATCGACACGGTCAAATCGGGCAAATTATGCTGTAGTGCGGTTTGTGTTAAGGGGTGGTGGAAATTATACCGTGCCGGGCGGTGAGGGAGTTGTTGTGCCGCATGATAGACGTTCGCCGGGTAATTTAGTGGGCGATTGGGATTGTTATATCGCCAAGAACACGATTAAAAATAGTCGACCGGGTTTGCAGGTGGCAGATTGTACATCAAATAATTTGGCACGTAATGGCGCGGGAACAATTATCCAGCGAGGTGGGCTGGAAATTCCGCTTGGCAAGGATAACTTGAGCGGAGTGACGATGACGACTGGTGACCAGTTGTGCTATATGACTATTGTAAGTACATACAACCAACATGTGAATACCAGTACGTTTCGCTATGCGGTAGATTGTGCAAAGGTTGCCGGACGGCCAAAAGTTCAGTTTTGGGGGGCGGATGTGCGAGTTGGTGTCGGGATAGACGGCAGCGCGGGTAACAATAATGCAGAAGTCAGGACATCACTGACTAGAGTGAGGCGATAGATGGCGCTACAGTTAAAAACCCGAAGGTGGTGGATCGGAGTCGGTGCCGTTGGGCTAGTGGTATTCGGAAGCCTTGGAGTGTATATCTGGCGTCATTATATCAGCGTAACGGCGCAAGTAGCACCTGACGTAACTCACGTCGAGAGGGCGGTGCTAGCAGCAAGTACGACAACGCCACCGGGCGGCAGTAGTTATGACCCAGCCACGTCGTATCACATGCCGTGGGAGAAATATCCGGTTGGCGAGAGAGAGCAGATCGGTGGGATGCCAGAACGGATTAGTAGTTGGCCAACGGCCGGGGATGGTGGATCTGACTGTCGTGTGAACGCAAATGCCACGACAGTGGTCGATGGTGTTGGCGGGACATTTAATTATGGTGGGTTTATGATGATGCCATCACCGATGTCCGGCAATCGGACAGTCGGTCAGGATAAGTGTAGCGGATCGGTGTCAACATGGACGGCACCGGACGGTGAAAATAGCACATCTTCGGCAACGCCAGCACCGAGTTGGTTTGACGACGTGGTAGCGGCCAATAGCGGTGGTCTGGCGGGCGGAGCATATGTTAATCCACGAGCGTATGGTGGCTGGGCGACGGATGCTAATGCCACGACGAAAGTGCCGTTTGGTGTGCCCGCCCAGCGATCGGGCGCGGCTGGGGCGGCCGAGTTTGCCGAATGCGGCGGGGTCATCAAAGAGTCAGGAACATCTACGTGGGCAACTGATGGAGCGTTTCGGCAGTCGATATATGATCAAGGTGGCCAGTCGAAGCCGCTCTGGGGCGCACGCTGCAAGGACGAGACAAAGCTGAAAGAGGCACTGACCCGGCGTCACAATGCGCCGCAAACTGATACCAATGGTGAAAATTACGTGAAGTCGTCTGGCGTAACACTATTTCGGCAGAAATTCCGGATGACGAGCCAGCAGCTTGAAGAGATTCGTCAGCTGGATTTGTTGAACGACGGACGATCGGGACTATACTTACGTTTGGCGGTTGATGATTATGCCGCGGTATACATTAATGGCAAGCCAGTCTTTGCCAATCCGAAAGCGTCGTCTGATGTCGAGATGAAGAGAATCATCGCGGATTATTTACGAGCTGGTGATAATGTGATTGCTTTAGAGGTGCAAGATGCGGTTGCTCCAGCTAGCCTCGCCAATGCTAATGCGGCTGCTCGGTGGCTGCTCGGTGTGTATGCGCCAAAGGGTTGGCAGCCAGTGCCGGGGGAGCCGCGGCTGTACGGATCGTGGGCGGAATATGCCATTAGTGCGCCTGGACAAATTATTTCTTCCTCAGGGGCAGGCTTGTCATCTACGCCGACAGGGCGAACGGGGGCGATTGAGGCACGGCAATATAATGATCTGACATTTCAAAACACTAACACCCCGTTTGGTAATTTTCGCGACAAGATGCCGACCGTACGCACACCTGATGCCTATTTTACGAACAAGGGAAATTTGTCTGGGGCGGTGTCTATGAGCGACGTGGCTGGTGGCGTGTATCAGGCTGGCAACCTGACGATTACCGGTGGAGAAATTAAGCGTGGCCGGCAAATTGTTATTAAATCGGGCGGCGTGGTAACTATCAAGGGTGACGTAAAACAGGAGGGTGGTAACTATTCGGCGGCTCGGGATTTGCCGCAGTTGATTATCAGCGCTCGGCATATTATCATTGAGCCGAATGTGACGCAGCTTGATGCTTGGCTGGTGGCCAAGAATGGTACAATTAACACCTGTGATACCATAGTTCGTGATAGTCGTCAGTGGCTGTCGGGGCTGGATGCAAAAACCTGCGAAAAACAGCTGCGGATTAACGGTCCGATTATCGCGAAGCACCTCTTTTTGCGTCGTACCTTTACCAAGGGTGGCGATACCTCTGGCAATAATCCGGGCGAGCCGGCGGAAATATTGAATTTGCGTGCCGATGCATATTTATGGGGAAATGAGCGGTCGAAAGAATCGGGGGCTATCAAAACGATGCATCTAAAGGAATTGCCGCCACGTTTTTAAGGGTTTTACATTTTAATATGCTTATGTATAATAGAATAGTATGAAAATAGCAAAAGGGCTGGGCGACTTTTTCGGATTAGACATCGGGACGAATGCGGTGCGTGTCGTTCAGCTGGCGCGAACGAGCAACGGATGGAATCTGCTGCACTATGGTTATGCGCCTGTCGACCCGAAGATTACAGGTAGTGATTCGCCAGAGGCGCAGCGTAAGCTTGGTGAAGTAATCATGACCGCTGTCGGACAGAGCGGTATCAAGACGCAAAATGTAGCGATTGGCTTACCGTCGAGCAAGACCTTTACGGCGATTATTGATGTACCAAAAGTGTCAGACCAAGAGTTAAAAGCGACCATGAAATACCAGGTCGATCAGTACATTCCTATGGCGATTGAAGATGCCAAGGTTGACTGGGCGCTGCTCGGCGACAGCTTGCGTGAGCAGGGTCAGTATGAGGTGTTATTGACGAGTGCGGCGATCAGTTATGTCGAGGAGCGGCTCGAGTTTATTGAAGGACTCGGCTTTAATGTGGTCGCTGAGGAGCCGGATCCAATTGCGATGCTTCGGGCATTAGCACCGACTGATGGAGCGACCGCAAAGCTAGTGCTGGATATGGGCGAACACTCGACTGACTTGGCGGTCATTTATGGCGATATGCCGCGGTTGGTGCGCACGGTGCCGAGCGGACTGCAGGCGCTGGTGCGAGCGGCGGTACAAAACCTCAACGTGCAGGATGATCAGGCTCGCCAGTTTATTATTAAGTTTGGCTTGGCGCCTGACCGGCTAGAGGGGCAAGTCCTCAGGGCGATTGACGGCGTGCTGGATAATTTTGCGACCGAGCTGACCAAATCAATCAAGTTCTTTCAGACGCGCTATCCGAGCATTTCCGTGTCAGGAATTCTGCTGTCGGGCTTTGGCGCAGCGATACCGATGATGGATAATTACATTGCTAACAAGACTGGTATACCAGCGACTACGGCTGATCCGTGGCAGCATGTCAGTCTTGGGCAGGCCGATCAGCAAAAATTAGCACCAATTGCCTCGGAGTTTGCGACGGTTGTTGGTCTAGCGCAGCGGAGGAACGGATCGTGATTGAGATTAACTTGATTCCTGATGTCAAGCGCGAGTTACTTCGGGCAAAAATGATGCGCAATGCTGTGACAGCGATGTCAATAACCGTTGGCATGATTGCGGTCGGAGTGGCAGTTGCGCTTGGCTTGATCTTTGGCGGTCAAGTAGCCCTGGAGGCGCTGCATGATGGGACAATTAAGAGCAAGACACGTGAGCTGACGTCGATTGAAGATCTCGATAAGCTAGTGACCATTCAGCATCAGCTGGCGACAATTAACAAACTATCAAGTGAGCGTCAGGCCGATTCACGACTATTTGACGTGATGACGGCGGTCAATCCGGTGGCGCCAAATAGTATTAAAATTGCGACGCTAAAGCTCAAACCAGAGTCACGGACAATTACTATTGAGGGATCAGCCGAGAATGGCTATATCGCGCTGGAGATATTTAAGAAGACGATTACTAATACGACTGTGCAGACAACACAAAATGGGCAAGAGGTTAAACAACCGCTGGCTGAGAATCTACAGGCGGGTGAGGCTAGCTTTGGTGAAGATGCCAACGGTAAGAAGGTGTTGCGCTTCTCGTTCACGTTTACCTATCCGGCAGAATTGTTCTCGAAAACGAGCGGCTCAGTGGTGATTGCGACGCCAAACGGTAAAGTTGATGTGACTGATTCGCGGCTGGGGGTGCCAGAGAGCCTATTTGCCAAGAAGCCAAAAGACGCTTCAAATAAGGAGAAAAACTAATGCCTGAAAATAAAGACGTTGCCATCCGTAAGCGCCAGCAGATTGACTCCTCGAAAAAAACCATGTTTCTGTTCGTGGCGGGTGCGGCATTTGTGAGTGGCGTGGCAATTGTGGTGTCGTTCTTCCTCGTGCGGCAGATTTTGTTTCATGGCGCAGTGGTGCTCGCGAAGCAAGACACTATCAATACGCTGGAGAATAATAAAAAGGCGGCCGAGTCGCTCAAAGATAATGTGCGTTCACTAGAGGCGAATGAGGCGCTTAACTCAGTGAAGTTAACGGATAGTAGTAGTCCATTGCAGACAATTCTTGATGCGCTGCCGGCTAGTGCGAATGCCGATGCGCTTGGTGCGTCCATCCAGAAGAAGTTTGTCAATGGCATCGCCGGTCTGTCGCTGGAAAGCATCTCGGTGCACTATACGGCAAATGAGTCGGGTGCGGAGCAAGAGGATGCTGGTGATGGTCGCTCGGCGGTGAGTTTCACCATGACAGTGAGCGGTACGTCGTCAAGCCTCAAGGAGCTGTTAACGCGCTTTGAAAAATCAATTCGGGTTATCAATATTACCGAGATTGAGATGCAGGCCAGCGAGGACGGCAAGATGACGATGGATATCTCTGGCAAGGCCTATTTTGAGCCGGCGCAAAAAGTTGGATTAGGAAAGAAGGTGATCAAGCCATGAAGAAGAGCGATATAGCGATGGTTGTATTGATAGCCAGCCTCGGCGTTGTGGTAGCATATTTCGTTGCCAGCAGCATTCCATTCTTGCGCGTACCATCATCGGGTGTGGAAGTGCAGACGATATCAAAAATTAGTCCAGATATTGAGCAGCCGGATAAGACAGTATTTAATCGTGATGCTATTAACCCAACGGTGGAAGCAATTGTTGGTAAAGCGACTGGTAGTTAGCGCGGAGGTGATATGGCGCTACTGACGGATGATATGCAGGGAAAATTGATTGGCTTGCTGACGAGCGAGGGCTTGATTGAGCGGTCGGTTGTTAAGGAGGCGCAAAAACGCGCCAGCGAATCGGGTAAGCCGCTACTGTCACTGCTAACTGAGGAGCACCTTTTGGAGAATGAATTATTAGTGCATGCGGTGGCGCAACTATCTGGTGTGCCGTATGTTAATCTCGCAAGCAGCGTGATTGAGCAGCACATCTTGAACCTACTGCCGGAGGATGTTGCCGAGCGATTTATGGCGGTACCACTGGCCGAGGTGCAGGGGCGCTTGGCGGTGGCGATGATTGACGCCAATAATGTCCAAGCGGTTGACTACCTAGCAAATCGTATCCAGCGACCGCTCAAGGTATTTATGGCCTCCGAAGAAAGTATCCGTCACGTCCTTGGTCAGTACAGAACAGACTTATCATCGGTCAATGAAGCAGCGGAGGACTCGCAGCGCGAAGCACTGGATGAGTCGTCGCAGAACATTGTGACAATCGTTCAAGATTCACCGATTTCGCGGGCGCTTAGTACGATCCTAGAGTATGCAGTAAAGAGCCATGCCTCGGACGTACACATTGAGCCATTAGAAAAGGCCTTGAAAATTCGCTGTCGTGTTGATGGCGTGTTGCGGGAAATTATGCAGCTACCAAAGAGTATTGAGCCGGCGCTGGTCAGCCGTATTAAAATTCTATCAAATCTCAAAATTGATGAGCATCGGATTCCGCAGGATGGTCAGTTCGCGGTCAACGTGGCCGGCAAGGACGTCGATCTGCGTATTGCGATTTCGCCGGTGGTATGGGGAGAGCAGGTAGTGATTCGTCTGCTGGATAAGACGGGTAACTCGTTTGATCTGACTGATATGGGGTATGCCGGGCGCGCACTGAGAGCCATCCAAAAAGGCATCAAGCGGCCAAGCGGAATGATTTTGACATCTGGGCCGACCGGTTCGGGTAAGTCGACTAGCCTGTATGCGCTAATCAAGGAAATCAAGGACGACTCGATCAATATTGTGACGCTGGAGGATCCGGTGGAGTACAAGATTGACGGCGTTAATCAGATTCAGGTGCACGCTGATGTTGGACTGACGTTTGCATCAGGCTTACGGTCAATTCTCCGGCAGGATCCAGACGTGGTGATGGTCGGTGAAATCCGCGATACCGAGACAGCGAATTTGGCGGTGCAGGCGGCATTGACCGGACACTTAGTCTTCTCGACGCTGCATACCAATTCGGCGGCGGGTGTGCTGCCGCGGCTGTTGGATATGGGGATTGAACCGTTCTTGATTGCTAGTACCGTGAACACCATTATTGGTCAACGGCTGGTCAGGCGGGTGGCGCCAAAGTATGATTCATATCAATCGTCACCACTTGAAACGGAGACTATTCAGTCAACGGTTGGCCACCTCCTGCCAAAAACTCAGGCTGACATATCGACCGTTTCGCAGGATTTGGGCTACAAGGCCTTGCCATTATCTGGTCAAGCCGCTTATACTTTAGTCAGGGGCCGCGATATGCCGCAGACGCCGCAAGGTTACTCAGGACGATGTGGTTTGTACGAGGTGATGGACGTCACTGAGGAAGTTCAAAACCTGATTGTCAAGCGGGCGACGAGCGCCGAGATTCAGCGGCTTGCCATTCAGCAGGGCATGATAACGATGCGTCAAGACGGTTATCTCAAGGCGCTCAGTGGCGTGACAACATTAGAGGAAGTAAATCGGGTAGCAGCCGATACAGCATAAAAGAAAAGGGGGACGATTATGAACAATCAAGAATTACGCATCGAGATTTTACTAGAAGAGGTGGTCAAAAAGCGAGCCTCAGACCTTCACATTCAAGTGGGCCTGCCACCGATGCTGCGTATTGACGGAACGTTGGTCGCAGCAACGGGCACGCAGCCGCTTGATGAGGCGACCGTGGAGCGGCTGGTATTTCAGATTCTTGATGAGGATCAGCGGCAAATTCTGCTCAAAGATAAGGAGTTTGACTTTTCGTTTGCGTTCGGTACACTAGGACGATTCCGGGTAAATGCCTTTCATGAGAGGGGTAACCTGGCAGCGGCGCTGCGCTTAATTCCAAACGAGATCAAGACTGCGCAGGAGCTGGGCATGCCGCCGATTGTCAATACATTTGCTGATTTTCCACGCGGTTTGGTGCTGGTGACTGGGCCGACTGGCTCTGGCAAGTCGACGACGCTGGCGGCGCTGGTCGACAAAATTAACGCCGAAAAGTCGCAGCACATCATTACCATCGAAGATCCGATTGAGTTTACGCACAAGTCAAAAAAATCAGTGGTGGTGCAGCGTGAGGTTCATTATGATACCTACTCGTTCTCAGCGGCGCTGCGTTCTAGCCTCCGTCAAGACCCAGACGTGGTGCTGATCGGTGAGATGCGCGACCTCGAGACAATATCGGCGGCGATTACCATTGCCGAGACCGGGCACTTGGTGTTTGCGACGCTGCACACCAACTCGGCGGCGCAGTCGATTGACCGTATGATTGACGTCTTTCCGCCGCACCAACAGCCGCAAATCCGGGCGCAGCTATCGAACATTTTGATGGCAATTTGTTCGCAGAGGCTGGTGCCGTCTATCGGTGGCGGTCGGGTGGTGGCGGCCGAGATCATGATTGCTAATCCAGCGGTGCGTAACATTATTCGCGAGGGCAAGAGTCATCAGCTGGATGCCGTCATTCAGACGGGTGCTGATCAGGGCATGCAGACGATGGATCGGACATTGGTCAATCTGGTACAAAACGGTACGATTACGTATGATAGTGCCCGTGAGTTTGCGGTTGATCTAGCGGAGTTTGAGCGGCTTATCAGGGGATAGCGCATGAAAAAATATTACTATGAGGCCAGGGATTCAGCCACGCAAAAGATTACCAAGTCGGTTGTGCAGGCTGAGAGCGAGGTCGCCGCGGCGAAGTTGTTGAGCGCTCAGGGCTTCGTGCCGCTGAAAATTGAGCTTCAAGATGAGCGTGAGGGCTTCTTTCAGCGATTGTCAAATAAAATATCGTCCAAGGACAAGATCGTCTTTACGCGGCAGTTAGCGACGTTGATTGGTGCGGGGTTGCCGCTGGCGCAGAGCATGCATACGGTGCTGGAGCAAACTCAGAATAAACAGATGCAGAGTATCATTCAGGAGATAATTTCTGATATTGAGGGCGGTCGGCAACTGTCAAGTGCGTTCGAGAAGCATCCAGAAGTATTTGACAATGTATACGTGGCGTTGGTGGCGGCCGGTGAGGCGTCAGGAACGTTGGACGAAGCGCTTAAGCGCATCGCGTCACAGCAAGAAAAAGATGCAGCGATGCTTAGCAAGGTGCGTGGCGCCATGGTCTATCCGGCGATTGTGCTGCTGGTGATCATCGCGGTAGTGGTGTTCATGCTCGTGATGGTAGTGCCGCAGGTCGAAGGACTGTATGGCAGCTTACACAAAGAGCTACCGTTCACAACGAAGGCCATGGTCAGCGTCGCTGGTTTTTTGGCGCAGTTTTGGTGGGCGTTGGTGATTTTACTTGGCATCGGTTTATATTTCTTTCAGCAGTATCTCAAAACCGAGGCTGGTATTCGCGCTAAAGATACGTTCAAGCTGAACATACCAGTGTTTGACGCCATGTTCCGCAAGCTGTACATGGCTCGTTTTACTCGTACCGGTCAAACGCTCCTTAATAGCGGGGTGGCGATGTTGGACATGCTGCGTATTACCGCTCGGGCGGTCAATAATTCAGTTATCCGTCAAGGCATTGAGCATGCTAGCGAGAAGGTGAAGGGTGGCAAGGCGCTGTCGGTGTCCTTAAAAAATGAGGATTATATCTTGCCGATGGTGCCGCAGATGATCAAGATTGGCGAACAGTCGGGTAAAATCGACGAGATGATGGGCAAGTGCGCGCAGATTTACGAAGAAGAGCTGGATGAGGAGATCAAGGCGATCACGACAACGATTGAACCGGTGCTGATGGTGGTCTTGGCGGTCGTGGCCGGCGTGATGGTGGGTGCAATAATCTTTCCAATTTATAATCTGGTCGGAGACATTAGCCTCTAGACAATCCATAAGCAGTACAGTATAATAGCAAGAGAAAGTTAAGTCACAGAAAGGTGGGCAACTTCATGGCTCAGCAAAAAGCAAATAAAGGATTTACAATCATCGAGGTCGTGTTGGTGCTGGCAATCGCTGGGCTGATATTCTTGATGGTATTCTTGGCATGGCCGGCCTTGCAGCGCAGTCAGCGCGATACACAACGACGGAGTGATGTGACCAGGTTTGTCTCGCAGGTAAATAGTTATGCGACAAATAACAAGGGAAGTATCCCGAAAACCGATACGGGGTCGATTAATAGTTTCCTCGATTCGTATATGAAGCGTGGCAACGGTGAATTCAAGGACCCACAGACCGGCAACAATTACAGCGTTGTAACTGGCGTCGCCCAACAGGGTTCGGCAACGACCGAGAAGATGGTATATGCCACGAGCGCTCAATGTGATGGTGAAAATATTGTTGCCAAAAGTGGTTCGCCGCGCTCGTTCGCCGTCAAGGTGCAGCTAGAAGGAAGCGGTGCGTTTTGTAAAGACAACCAGAACTAACCAGAGACGACAAATTATTAGCAGCCCCCTAACTATCAGGGGGCTGCTTTTTTCATGATTTCTTGTTACCATTAACAGTATGATGGTAGTGACAATACTGGTGGGTGTAGCGATTCTTGGCGCAGTGATGGGAAGTTTTATCGGTGCTCAGGTGTGGCGAGTCCGTGCTCGGCAGCTCGTTGAAGACAAGCAGGCCGGCGAACCGGTTGATACGCTGGAGCTACGCCGCCTGAAGCTGCTGCTCAAACCTCTCAAGAAAGATCGATCGCAGTGTCTTTCCTGTGGGCACGAGCTACGCTGGTATGATTTGCTGCCAGTGGTGAGCTGGCTGGCTGCTAGAGGTCGCTGTCGGTATTGCCAGGCACCGATTGGCTGGATGGAGCTGGGGCTCGAAGTGGCGATGGCCGGGTTGTTTATGGCAGTGACGTGGCATGGCATGATGACGTTTACGGCGCCACTAATGATAACGAAGGTCGCGATTATGCTGATGGGGCTATCATATCTAGCGTTTCTGTTCGTGTATGATAAGCGGTGGTTTTTGCTCCCGGACGTGGCAAATTGGCCGTTCGTGATGTTGGGAGCACTATTTGCTGGGATTCATGTGGCGACTGGTCAGTTGCCAAGTGGGGTGCTGGGGTTGGTAGCGGCGGCTATTATTCTTAGCGGCGTATACGCATTGCTCTACGTTGTGTCGAGTGGTCGCTGGATAGGGTTTGGTGATGTCAAGCTGACGCTCGGTCTCGCCCTCTTTTTGATGGATTGGCGGCTAGCATTTCTCGCGCTCTTTTTAGCAAATTTACTCGGCACGCTACTGGTACTGCCGGGGATGCTTCGAGGCACAGTGCAGCGTGGAGCACGAATCCCATTCGGGCCGCTACTAATCGTTGGCTTTCTTATTTCGTGGTTTTTTGGCGTGAGGATCGTGGATTGGCTTATCGTGATTTGATAGTGCTTATGCTATAATAATGAGCATATGAAGCGGTGGCAATCCGGGTTTACAATCGTTGAAGTGGTGTTGTTCTTGGCGATCACTGGCCTGTTGACCGTTGGCTTGTTAGCTGGCGTGAGTGCTGCACTGCGCCAACAACAATATCATGACGCTGTTCAATCGTTTGCCGGCTTTATTCGTGATCAGTATAGCCGAGTGATTAGCATCGAGAATGATCGAGGCGATCGCGACACATGTCCTGTTAAGGGTGCAACAAACGACGGAGCTCGGGGCCAGTCGAATTGCGTTGTCGTTGGTCGCTATGTCAAGTCAGCGAATTCCGAGGCACGTTCATTTACCGCCTATCCGCTGTACGCCCTGAAGCGCTCGGGAGTGTGGACATATAGCTATAGTGAAAGTGAGGCAAATACCTATACGGTTGGCTGGGGTGCACAGGTACGCTCGCTCACGGCAACTAATACCATTGGTAGAGAACTGGCTCTATTAATATACCGCGATCCAGATAGCGGGCAGGTTGTCGTACGCACGAATGACGCGCCGTATTCACCAGCTAATATTAATAATTTTATTCGCAATATGCAGCCGAATGGCGGTATGTATACGGCCGATTTACAGCTGCGGCAGCGAGAGTTTTGTATCTATGATACTGGCTGGTCAGTTGGCCAGAGGCTGTCAGTCTTTCTGGGGGCAAAGGCCGGCTCGAGCGAGGCAGTGACGGTCGGTCATGCGACAAAGGGGTGCGATAATGAAGCGACGGCATAGCGCGCGGGGCGATACGATCATTGAAGTGGTAATGGCGGTAGCAATGTTTAGCATGCTGGCGATCGGTATCATGGCACTCATGAACAGCGGTATTGCTATGGCGCAGCGATCATTAGAGTTGACGCTTGTGCGGCAACAGATTGATAGTCAAGCAGAAATGCTGCGCTACATTCACGACAAGTCGTCTCAGGCCGGTAGCTCATTTGCTACCCTCTGGGACGCGATGAAAGGTCGGACTATTGACCACGCTAATTCGCTATTGAATGTTAATCGATGTCCAGAGGCAATGCCGAGTGGGGGATTTGCCCTAGCGCCCAGCAAAAATACCTTTCAGTTGATTACTAATAAGTATGAATTATCGCCGACATATGCCAAGATTTCAACTGCCCGAAATCCAATTTCTTTAGGTATTTCAATTCAGCTGGTGCGTGTTGAAGGCGGCCGCGCCTATGATGCGTATATTCAGGCCTGCTGGATGAGTGTGGGGACTGACCGGCCAATGACCACGGGGACGATTGTGAGGATGTATGACACAGCGGTATAGACGATACGGGTTTACCTTGATTGAACTGATGCTGGCGATGGCATTTGTGTCGGTGTTGCTACTGGCGATTGCTACGATAGCGATCCAGGCTGGCAAGCTGTATAATCGAGGTCTCACGCTCAAAAGTATCAATCAGTCCGGCCGCGAAATTAGCGATAGCTTGCGGCGCGACTTTTTGCAGGCTAATGCTGGCAAGATAAGTGGTAGTGCTAGTTCGGCCGTTGTCATGGTGCAGGCGGGTGGCGCTGATCGGAGCGGCCGACTGTGCCTCGGTGACTATTCATATGTCTGGAATGTGCCAAAGGTTGTCTCTGGAGAAGTGAAGTCCGGCGCGGGTATTATTACCGAGGTTGGCGGGCCGCATTCTGGTCGTCCGATTAATTTTGCTCGAGTGATTGACCCAGATGGTATGCTGTGCCAAAAAAATGAAACAACGGGGGCGTATATGTCAACGGTCGCGACGGATAAAGTGACGCATCTTCTCAAGCCAGCCGGGTCGAATGATGTGGTGCTGGCAATTCATCAAATGAAAGCAGCGCGAGTGGCGGGTGGTAGTGGGGCAGACAGTCTGTATCGTTTGGAGTTTGTCCTTGGAACCAGCCAGCTTGAGGCGGTCAATACAGCTAACGGTACCTGTAAGCCACCGGCGGATAACAGTGAGAATCTCGATTTTTGCGCGGTAAATAGTTTTGAGATGATTGTGAGGACAAATGGATAAAATAGCGAGAAATAATCAATCAGGTGCGGTGTCGTTATTTGCAGTGATTTTTGCGACACTGTTACTAACGGTTTTGATGCTCGGCTTCATGCGGCTCATAATGGTTGATCAGCGACAGGCTCTGAACAATGAACTGTCACAAAGTGCGTACGATGCGGCCCTGTCTGGTATTGAAGACGCTAAGCGAATCGTGCGCGCCTGTCAAAAAGGAGATAACGGTGGCAAGGCCTGTGAGCAGTTACGATTGCCTAATGATTGCAAAGTAGTCGCACGTGCGGGCGTTGCCGGTAGTGTGACCGCTAACGAGACACTGATTCAATCGCGTCGCTCAGGGGACGGTAAAGAGTTCAACCAAGCCTATACCTGTGTCAATATTACGATGGATACGGAAGATTTCCTGGTTAGCATACCCGAAGGATCATCTCGTCTCGTACCACTGAAAGCCAAAGCTGAATTTAATAAAATTGTCCTCGAGTGGTTTACTAAAGAGGATGCGAATGGCAATGTGGCCGCTGGGCGAGTAAAAAATGCTGCTTCGGCGTCAACCTCGCTGCCAGCGTACAGTGACTGGGATGAGTCGCCGTCCCGTCCCGCACCCGCGCTACTACGCACTCAGATGATTTTTCCAGGCGATACATTCGACCTTGCTAGTCTTGATAGCTCTCGCGTTGCGACGATGTTCCTCTATCCACGGACGCTGAGTGTCCCCGGGCCGACGAACGGAGGTGTATCGGCAATTAATCTACCGCGAGCGGGTGGTGGTGGGCAATTTAACAATGCTCCGACACCGGTGAGCTGTTCTCCAGATTTTGCGAATAGTGGCTATTCGTGCCGAGCCATAATTGATATATCACCTGTTACGGCCGCCGCCAGCGTTAATTCATTCTTGCGTCTGACACCGCTATATCGCATGTCACACGTGCGAATTGCCCTATATAATGGTGCAGAACCGGTCAAGTTTGATGGTGTTCAGCCGGCGGTCGATGCGACTGGTCGTGCCAGTAATGTGTTTCGACGGGTTGAGGCGCGTCTCCAGATAGGTGACGATTTCCCGTATCCTGAAAATGCTATTGACCTTGAGAACAGCCTCTGTAAAGACTTTTCGGTGACCGAAGGCAGCGTAACGCCGGGTAACTGTCGGCCGTAGTGTCTTAGGGACCTATCTCGTATCACTGTGAAAGCGTTCGTGGACGTCTTTGAGGTGCTGGTCGGTGACGTGTGTGTAAATCTGGGTCGTGGCGATATTGCTATGACCAAGCATTGATTGTACCGCCCGTAGGTCCGCTCCATTCATCAGAAGGTCGGTGGCAAAGCTATGACGCATAGTGTGCGGACTGACGTGCTTGGTGATGCCAGCAAGTCGGGCGTAGTGCGACACCATCCGCTGGATCGAGCGAGCACCCAGCCGACGATAATCGCCAGAAACTGAAGGCTTTGCTAGGCGCCTGCTATAGCTGATGAATAGAGCCGGCAAGCTGTCACTTCGCGCATCAAGGTAGTTTTTGACGTGCTCGGCAGCGGACATTGAAACGAATACCGGCCGGTCTTTCTGGCCCTTGCCGCGCACCATAAACTCGCGTCGAGCGAAATTTATGTGGTCACGGTTCAAGTTAACAAGCTCCGACACGCGCAGTCCGCTCGAAAACAAAAGCTCAATGATTGCTCGGTCGCGAAGGCCCGGTTCATTGTCCAGAGGGATCTGCTCGATTAGTCGTACCACCTCGTCGTAGTGAAGAAATGTGACTTGTTTGCGAACGGTTTTTGGTAGGGTAATCTTGTCGGCTGCCAGTGATGAGATATCCCGTTGTGATAAATACGTCAATAATCCACGTAGGGCGATCAAGTGATAATTTTGTGTAATTAACAACAATTCTTCACCGGTGTTGCTATTTTTATAACGGTTTAACCAGAGGCGATACTTACGAATTGTCTCTGATGTTATTTTTGCAACATCAATATCACCAGCAAAATCAATGAAGCGTTCAAGGTATAATTTGTAGTTCTCAATGGTGCGAGGACTACGGCCACCCTCAACTTCTAGGTGCTCCAGGAAATCTGCTAATGCTTCGGAGAAATACATAGTTTAATTTTAACAACATCTATACCGTTTATCAAATGAATACTTTTTGCTATGATGAAGAAAATAATACACGAAGGAGGCGTATGGCTGAGTCAAAAAAGAAGAATATGTGTGGCATTGAGCGAACACTGATTGTGTTCAAGCCTGATGCAGTACAGCGGGGAATCGTCGGTGAAATCTTGCAGCGATTTGAGCGCGTTGGCCTCAAGATTATCGGTGTCAAGATGGTGGCCCCGGGTCGTGAGCACTACTTTGCGCACTACGAAACGATTGGCAAGATGGTAACGCGCCGTGGTGAAGAAATCTTTGGTATGACGCTTGATATGATGATGGACGGGCCAGTTATCGCTATGGTCCTTGAGGGGGTTGAGGCGGTCGCCGTGGTGCGTAAAATTGTTGGCCCAACCGAGCCAAAGTCTGCCGACATGGGTACGATTCGTGGTGACTATTCGCATGTTAGCTTTGGCTATGCTAACGAATGTCGGAAGGGCGTGCCAAACCTGATCCATGCGTCGGGTGATTCTGATGAGGCAGAGCAGGAAGTTGCTCACTGGTTTAAGCCCGAAGAATTGATGGATTATGTTACATTAAACGAAAAGTTTACTCGATAGCATTCTCGTCACTCAAAACTACCCGTGCTATAATTGACACGGGTGGTTTTTGTGTATGCCTCGGTAGCTCAACTGGATAGAGCAGATCCGTCCTAAGGATAAGGTTGCAGGTTCGACTCCTGCCCGGGGTACCAAAGCATTATGACGAAGAAAGCCAAATCAATCAAAGCATTTGATGGTCAGCGCGATGGCGAGGAGCTGTTGTTCGTGTTTCGTCGACATATTATTGCTATGCGCAAGGGTTTTTACTTACTGCTCGTTCCGATGACGATTGGCGCGCTACCGTATCTTATCTGGCAGGATAATCTCAATCTTTTGTGGGTATTTCTTGGTAGCTTTGTTTTTGGACTCGTTCTGTTTGGTTATCATTTTTTGATGTGGTTTTATACGTATTACATTGTGACAAATCAGCGACTTCGCCAGACAACGCAGCATGGTTTTTTGGTAAGGATGTAATTGAACTTAAGCTAGCAAAAGTCCAGAATATCAGCTACGTTGTGCCTGGTTTTACGGGCGAAATGTTCAAATTTGGTACAATAGTTATTCAGACGTTTGTTGGTGATCTTGTCATCAAAAACGTTGAACATCCAGATAAGATTTATAATAAGCTGCAAGATGCGGTGGACCTCGCCGCTGAAAGGAGTGATCGTGCTAAAGAAAACAACGAAGGGTAAAAAAAAGGACAAGCGTTCACTGCCGTCACGGATTACCAATGACACGGTCGCGGAGCATCGCGAAAAGGTGCTGGCTGGTGGGCGTAAACACAAATATCCGATACAGTACTCCAAGCATAAGCTAGTCTGGAACACGATTTTTATTAGTATAGCCGGGCTTGTAACGGTGATTGTTCTATTATATCTTCAGCTCTATGTTTGGAAGGACACGAGCGATTTAGCATATCGTATTACCAAAATTTTGCCGCTACCGGCCGGTTCAGTTGAAGGGGAATTTGTACGCTATAGCGATTATTTACTATATAATCGCGGTAATATGGCGGTGCTTAAGACTCAGGGTCAAGATCAGGCTGGTGATAAAGTTGCTTTTCAGCGGCAGCGAGCCATGAACCAAGCGGTGCAGGATGCATATGTGCGCAAGTTAGCGAGAGAAAGGGGTATATCGGTTGATGATCGAAGAGTTGATGAAGAGATGGACCGCCAGCAAAAGGATGCCGGCCTGTCAAAAGAAGCCTACCGTTCGGCGGTAAAAGATATGATAGGCTGGTCGCTTAATGAGGCGCGTGATGGTATTAGGGCATCGCTGCTGCGCTGGGAGGTATCATTCGCTGTTGATGAAGCGGCGGCCAACCTTGTTAAGGAAGTCGAAGCGCAGCTCAAGGCCGGTAAATCGTTGACGGATGTCGCAACGGCGTTAGGTGAACGAGTACAAGTAATGCCAGAGACGGTTGTTCCGAAGACCAACAAAGACGGTGGCTTGACCGAGGCGGCGATTAAAACTGCAGATGGTACGATCTCTGGGGTTATTAAACCGCTCGGTGGTGATGGCTACTACTTTGTTCAGCCACGCTCGCGAGACGATAGTTCGGTTACTTATTCATATCTCAAGATTCCACTGACGACGTTCAAAACTAATTTTGATAAGTTGATCAATGGTAAAAAAGTCACTTACTATGTCCATCTTGACCAGCCGGCTGAACAAAAGTCAAGTGAGCAGAAATAGCCTTCTGTTATCCATTGTCATCTTTGCGAAAGCCTTGCCCATCTGCTATAATCCTTGGGGAGGCATGCCGCTGTAGCTCAGTTGGTAGAGCGGCGCTTTCGTAAAGCGTAGGTCACCGGTTCGAATCCGGTCAGCGGCTCCAGAGTAATATGAAGAAGCATATCACAAGTACATTACGACAGATGATGAAAGATCGCTGGCTGTTTGGTCTCGTCGTTGCTAATGTCTTGTTGGCATTAGTAATCATTATCTCCTTTGCTATTACTATTAAACCCAAGGAAACTCAGGTCATTGTTCAGCACAGTGCGTTTAGTGTGACGGGGCTGTATCGCGGTCACTGGTATTCACTCTGGGCGTACGGCGTGCTGCAGCTTATGATTACGGTTGGGCACATTATGTTGAGTGCCAAGCTTGCTGCGGCCCAGCGTCGTGATTTAGCATTGGCGTTCCTTTGGTTCACAATTGCTATATCAGTTATGCTAGCACTGTTTGCTTACTCAATAATCGTAATTGCGTCGGTGGTGTAGAGTTATGGATATAGAGATACCACTTGGTAAACGAAAGCCATTCTATCGATTCTTGGAGGTCCTGCCGGGTCTGTTAAGCTATGGCGCGGTTATTCTTCTTATCGTGTTGTCGATGTTTAGTCCGCTGATTGCGTCGCTCTATCTGCTCATTATTATTCTGTCGATGATGGTACGCGTTGTCGGTATCACGTATCATATGGTTGCTGGCCGCGCCAAAATGGATAAAGCGAGTCTGATTGATTGGCATGCGCGTCTTGAAGATCTTGAAGATGCACAGACGGTATATGCACGTATTCGCGACCAACGACATAAGGAGGTTGGTTTTGCGCAGCATAAAGAAAACGTACGCCTCATCGCTTCCGCGCAGCCAGGGTTTTTCCCGAAGCCGTCAGAAATTTATAACGCAGTTATCATGCCCGCCTACAATGAGAGTATTGAGGTGATTGAGCCAGCCATTCAATCAGTGATTACCACTACGTACGACAAAAAACATATGATTATGGTGTTTGCGTATGAGGAGCGGGGCGGTAAGGATATCGACACGACCGCCAAGACACTACAAAAACGCTATGGCAAGTATTTTCACGCCTTTCATATCGTCAAGCATCCAAAAGACATTCCGAATGAGGTGATCGGCAAGGGTGGCAATATTACGCATGCCGGGCGCTGGCTGAAGGGGTGGCTCAAGGAGCAGCATATTCCGTATAGTAACGTTATTGTTACGACGATGGATTGTGACAATAAGCCACATGAAACCTACTTTGACTACCTGACATACGAATATATCGTCCGCGAGGACCGTAAGCACTACTCATATCAACCAGTTTGCCTATTCACTAGTAACATCTGGGACGTACCGGCGCCGATGCGTGTGGTCGCGACGGGTAACTCATTTTGGAATATTATTAGCTCAATGCGCCCTCATTCGCTACGTAATTTTGCTTCACATGCTCAGCCGATGGATGCGCTCGTTGAGATGGACTTCTGGAGTGTTCGAACGATTGTCGAAGATGGCCACCAATATTGGCGCAGTTATTTCTATTTTGGTGGTAACTACGGGGTCGTGCCGCTCCATGTACCGATTTATCAAGACGCAGTATTGTCAGCCACGTATATGAAAACGCTCAAAGCGCAGTTTATTCAGCTTCGTCGCTGGGCGTATGGAGCATCTGATGTCGCGTATGTCGGCGAACGGGTCTTTACTAAGCAGCGTAATGTACCATTTTGGGCTGGCTTTTCGCGATTTGTCAGGTTGCTTGATGGACACGTGACGTTAGCCTGTGTTTCAATTCTGATCGCTTTTGGTGGCTGGGTACCACTTATCATTAATGCCGAGGCCGCCCGTAGTGTCGCCGCGCATCAATTGCCTGATACGGTGAGCACGCTGCAGCAAATTGCGCTAATTGGTATGGCGATAGCGATTTTTAGTGCCTTCAAGCTTTTACCGTCACGTCCAATTCGCTACACGCGCCGCCGGAATATCTGGATGCTCTTGCAGTGGGTGCTGATGCCAGTGACGGCCATTGTCTATAGCTCCGCCGCAGCATTCACTGCACAGACCCGTCTGTTAGTTGGGCGGTATCTTGATAAGTTTGACGTCACCGAAAAAGCCACAGCGGCGATTAATGCTCGCCAGAAAGCGACTGCACGTAAACGGTCGAAGGCCTCCCGCGTCGCCGAGAAGTGATGAGTCGGTGCTGGGCGGCGTACTGGAGTGCCGCTACCGGGTCGTAACGTTGGAGAATCATGTGTGTTATTTGAGCGATGATTTGTGTAGATAGCGGCTTACCTTGCTTGATAATCTGTTCCTGCACAGTTTGTGCAAGGAAGTAGCTGTCATGTGCTGCAGCATGCTTATTATGTTGAAAGCTACGGCTAATGCTTATGATGAGCTTTCCTAGATTGAAAGGGGTGGTTGACCCGTCGTGTGTTAGCACCATGCGCCCGTCTAGTGTAGCCCGTTCGTATGTCGTAAAGACCGCACCACATTCTGGACAGGCCCGTCGTCGCCAGACACTGGGGTGTTTCGTGTGCTTGCGGGAGTTTTTGGTAGTAGTTTTATCGTGAAAACAATTTATACAAATCATATCAATATATTGACATATCGCTATAAAAAATACTAGTGGAAAAGTATATGAAAATGTGTAAAATAGAAAAAACTAAAAACCCTCCGTACTGCGAGGGTTGTATGCAATAATGGTGGGCAATAGAGGATTCGAACCTCTCACCTCTTCAACGTCAATGAAGCGCTCTAGCCAAATGAGCTAATCGCCCGTCTATTCCCAATAATAGCAGGAATCAATGGTGAATGCAATTATCTCTTGTGGAGAGTGTGGGGGTTGGCTGGCACGTCGTTTCTTGGTGTAGCATTACGGATCCGCTACCTAGTCTATGCGTCGTAAGGGTTGCCCGGAACTTTTAACTATGCTACGGTGAGAGTAGCGAGGACAGAGACTAACCACCTCTCGAGCAACGTGAAAGCGGTTGCGGCGCACGAAACCAGCCGGAGCAAGAGTCATCGCCAAGGTGGAACCTCCTGGCTCGTCCCCAGGACCGAGGCACGCACGCTATATGCGTTGGGCGTGCTTTTATAATTACTTAAAAGGAGGTTTTATGAGTGAAGATAAACTCTATGCAATGCGACACAGCCTGGCGCATATCATGGCAGCAGCCGTACAGCGATTATGGCCAGATGCGAAATTCGGAGTTGGTCCGGTTGTTGAGTATGGGTTTTATTATGATATTGATCTTGGTGAAACGAAGATCAGTGAGCAGCAGTTCAATAAAATTGAAAAGGTAATGCGACGAATCATTGCCGAAAAGCAAGATTTTGTGTGCACAAAATGCCCGATTGATGAAGCAATTCAATGGGCCAAAGACAGCCATCAGCCGTATAAAGAAGAACTCCTTAATGACCTAAAACGTGCCGGGACAACGGTAGCAAAAGATCTGGACGCTGCAGAAATGGGTACAATTGCTGAAGGTGATAGTGCGCTTGATGAAGTCTCATTCTACACAAACGGATCGTTTAAGGATTTGTGTCGTGGACCACATGTTGCAAATACCAGTGAGGTTGGCGCGTTTAAGCTGATGCGGGTTGCGGGCGCCTATTGGCGGGGCAATGAAAAGAATCCTCAAATGCAGCGACTATACGGCGTGGCTTTTGCTACGCAGGAAGAGCTGGATAAATATTTGAAGAAATTAGAGCTAGCCAAACAACGTGATCACCGAAAGCTAGGCAGGGAACTTGATCTATATACAACCTCACCGTTAGTGGGTGTCGGTTTGCCGTTATTTACACCTCGTGGAACTATCTTGCGCGATATCGTGGCCCAATACTCAAATCAGCTGCGTCAGAGGTTTGGTTTTGAAAAAGTCTGGACGCCGCATATTACCAAAAAGGATCTGTATGAAACGTCAGGCCACTGGGCCAAATTTGGCGAAGAGCTGTTTTTGGTTAAAAGTCAGGAAACCAGTGATGAAATGGCGTTAAAGCCGATGAACTGCCCGCACCATACGCAGATTTTTGCTTCACAACCTCGTAGCTACCGCGATATGCCGGTGCGCTACTTGGAGACGACCACTGATTATCGTGACGAGAAAACCGGTGAGCTTGGTGGTCTGAATCGTGTGCGCTCGCTGACTCAGGATGACAGTCATGTCTTTTGTCGTCCAGACCAAATTGAACAAGAAATCAATAATTTGCTGTCCGCTGCCCAGGAATTGTACGGTACTATTAATATGAAGCTACGGGTCCGACTCAGTTACCGTGATGACTCTGATGCATATTTGGGTGAACGTGAATTGTGGGCTTCTGCACAAGATCAATTAAAATCAGCAGTTGAAAAAGTTGGCTTGGACTATTTCGAGCAGGAAGGTGAGGCCGCTTTTTACGGACCAAAAATTGACTTTATGGCAACTGACGCTATCGGTCGTGAGCACCAAGTTGCGACAGTGCAGCTAGACTTCGTGCAGCCGCAACGGTTCGGCTTGGAGTACACAGATAGTGATGGCAATTTTACAACACCTGTGATGATTCACTGTGCATTGCTGGGTTCGATTGAGCGATTCCTGAGCGTCTTCATCGAGCACACGGGTGGTTGGTTCCCATTCTGGGCGGCACCAGAGCAGGTACGTATCTTAACAATTAATGACACTGTTTTAGACTATGTTGATGAAATAACAACGATTTTATCAGGGGTGACCTTAATGAAACCAATAAAATACAACGATGTAAGATTTACAATAGATAGTCGTAATGAATCCCTCGGGAAAAAGATTCGTGAGGCGACTGTTGTAAAAATACCAATACAGATTATTGTTGGGCCAAAGGATCAGATAGCACGTGTCGTAAGCATCAGGACGCATGCGGGTGAAGAGCAAATTCCGCTTGAACAGCTAGCTGAGTATGTACGGGGACTGTAATCTTGTGCGTAGGCTAAGAATTGCAATTGATATCGACGATGTTCTAGCAGAAAATGCAATCGGGTTTGTGGCGTTTAGCAATGAACGGTGGGGCACACGATTGAGGGTTGATGACTATAGCGAACATTGGTCAGAGATGTGGCATGTTGATAGCGAGGAGACAGAACGGCGTGCTCATGTCTTTCACGACTCTGGTGCGATAAAGGGATATGCTCATATAGGGGGGGCGGAGGAGGTGCTTAGAAACATGTCGCAGGTGCATCATCTCATGGTGGCTACTTCGCGTCGCTTGCAGGTGCAAAGCGATACACTGCTTTGGATCGAGGAGCATTTTCCAGGGGTTTTCGCCAGTTCTGCGGTCTACTTCTCTGGCCTATGGGATACGGTGTACGAGGACTCTCATAAACTGACAAAAACAGAGTTAATCACGCAAATTAATGCTGATGTTTTAATTGATGATCAGTTGAAACATTGTTTAGCTGTTTCCGAGACTGGTCGTAACGCCATCTTATTTGGTGATTATACTTGGAATAGGGCAGATAGCTTGCCGGATAGAGTGGTGCGATGCCATTCGTGGTCAGAAGTGGAGGTGGAAATTGAGCGAATTGCCAATAGCTAGCTTGCGAGACCGGATCTATATTCTCATGGCGCAGCTACCTGACGACAAGGTGACGACGTACGGTGACTTGGCAGCACTGTCTGGACACCCGCACGCAGCGCGAATTGTGGGTGGGATAGCGCATGGTGGCCCAGAGAATTTGCCGTGGCATCGCCTAGTGAACGCGAAAGGTGGCTTGGCGGTAGGTTTTCCGGGTGGGCAAGGTGTGCAAAGGCAGCTACTTGAACAAGATGGTATTTATTGCGATGAGAGGTGGCGGATAATTGATTTTGAGGAACGACGATGGCGGCCGAAACTATAAAAGCAAAATTACCCCTAGTTGTTATCACGGGGCCGACTGCTAGTGGTAAGACCTCGCTAGCGATTCGTCTGGCAAAACAATATAATGGCGAAATAATTTGTGCCGATAGCAGAACAATATATCGAGACATGGATATTGGTACGGCAAAGCCAACCATGACTGAGCGAGAAGTAGTGCCTCATTGGGGTCTTGATTTAGTTAGTCCGGGCGAGGCATTTAGCGCCGCACAGTTTAAGGAGTATGCTTTGCAAAAAATAAGTGAAATTCGCTCTCGGGGGCGGTTACCATTTCTTGTTGGTGGTACGGGTCTTTATATTGATGCAGTACTTTTTGATTTTCAATTTGGAGACCCTCCTGATTCTGTTTTACGGTGTGAGCTAGAAAAAAAGACGGTAGCTGAATTGCAATATTATTGTTGTAAATACAACATAAAATCACCAGAGAATAACAAGAATAAGCGCTATCTTATACGTGCTATTGAACAAAAAAATAAAAATAACAGATATGAATTTATGATTAGAGATAATAGTATCGTTGTAGGTATAGCAACAAATAAGGAAATATTACGAACAAGAATTATGCTCAGATCTGAACAACTTTTTTCAAATAATGTTGTGGATGAGGCAATACGATTAAGTCGAAAATATGGCTGGGATAATGAGGCCATGACAGGTAATGTCTATCCGTTGGTTCGAGAGTTTTTGAATAAAAATATTACCGAAAGTGAATTAAAGCGGCAATTTGTTGTAGCCGATTGGCAGTTGGCGAAGCGACAGATGACGTGGCTGCGGCGCAATCCGTTTATCATGTGGGCGACGCTTAACTCTGCTGAACACTATTTGTCACAACTTTTGGCTCAGGCGTAAAATTTATGGTACAATTTTTAATACATGATTGATGCGCTGTTCGGCTCAAAAACGAGGGTGAAGTTACTACACCTGTTTTTAGCGAACCCTGAAAAATCGTTTTATGTTAGAGAGATTACGCGATTGATCGGCGAGCAAATTAACTCGGTACGGCGTGAACTATCAAATATGCTCAGAGTCGGAGTCATTGTTTCGAATAATTATGACAATAAGTTGTATTATGCTGCGAATCAGCAGTATGCATACTTCACGCCACTAAAGATGATTTTTGCCGATGAACGACCGAGTGAACAGGTTGACCATAACAAGAAGAACAGTATACCGTGGGTGAACGATATTGCTCGGCTGTCCGGGCTGAAGATCGCTATAGTTGCCGGTGCGTTAGTGCGTGGATCAACGAGTCGGGTTGATATACTGTTAGTTGGTCGGCTATCGGAGTCGAGAGTGGGTGTCGCCATTAAGAAAATTGAAAAAGCCGAGGGGAGAGAGCTGAATTATGCTGTAATGAGCTATGATGATTTTTACTATCGTCTGAGCGTTAGAGATAAGTTTGTGATGGAAATAATGAATAGTAAGCACTCGGTTGTGGTAGACGCAGAGAGCATACTAGGATAAGGAGACGTATATGTTTGAAGTAGAATACAAAGGTGCAAATAATGTTATTTTTACAACGAAAATGGTAAAAATTGCGTTTGATCCAGCGTTATCGCTGGTTGGTCTTAAGGATAATCTCGGGGGGCAGGATGTTGAGATATTGTCAGAGGATAGATTTGCCGCAAGTAATGTAACACCACGGTTACTCTTCAGCGGTCCGGGTGAATATGAGGTCGGCGACGTATCTCTGAAAGGGGTGGCAGCCTGGCGACACATTGATACGGAAACTGATGTTAAAAAATCAACGATTTACCGTTTAGCAATTGGTGGTGTGCGTGTTGTGATTATAGGTAACGTTGCCCCAAAATTGTCAGAGTCTCAGCTAGAGGAGATTGGTGTCGTTGATGTTGTTGTGATACCGGTTGGCGGTGGTGGTTACACGCTTGACGCGACATCTGCGGTTCATATGGTACGCCAGCTGGAGCCGAAAGTAGTTATCCCAGTGCATTATGCTGATGGCGCGTTACACTACGAAGTGCCACAAG
Source organism: Candidatus Saccharibacteria bacterium oral taxon 488 (assembly GCA_005697215.1). Taxonomy (NCBI): domain Bacteria; phylum Candidatus Saccharimonadota; species Candidatus Saccharibacteria bacterium oral taxon 488. The sequence continues at coordinate 126,292 of CP040003.1, forward strand.
ACGACCTGTCGGTGTTTGTTAGCGAAATGGGCGTGGAGACTGTTGACGCTGGGCCAAAGTGGAAGGTGAAAGGGGTGGCATCTTTACCTGAACAACTATCAATCATTATTGTCGCGCGGAGCTAGGCTGGTCGATACGTTGCACCAATAATCTAATCCCCCTCCTTGTCAGGAGGGGGATTGAGCTTAGGCGGTTTTTGTCTGTATCGGGCGTAACAGCCCTTTCTTTTTAAGAGTACGAATTGCTTGAGTACTCAGAACCAACGTGACTTTTTGACCATCTACTACAAGAGTTTTCTTCTGTAGGTTTGGCTTAAAAGTGCGCTTGGTACGGCGAAGGGAAAAGCTAACGTTGTGACCGTATTGCTTGCCTTTGCCGGTTAGTTCGCATCGTGATGCCATTTCCAACCTCGCTTTATATTAACTAAACAATCTATCGTATTGTAGCGGTATTTCTATAATTAGTCAAGGTGTTATAATGGTAATTATGGATTTGGCATATTTAGGTATGGTCTTGGTGGTCATTCTCGTCTCAATGACGCTACACGAGGCGATGCATGCGTTTATGGGCTATTTCCTTGGAGATGATACAGCCAAGGCAGAGGGGCGGCTGACATTAAACCCGCTGAAGCATATTGATCCGTTCATGACGCTTTTGCTGCCATTATTACTAGCTATGCTAGGGCTGCCAATTTTTGGTGGTGCTCGACCGGTGCCATTTAATCCTCAGCGCGTACGACACGGTGAATGGGGCGCAGCGTTTGTAGCGCTTGCTGGGCCACTGACTAATTTGTTTTTAGCGTTTTTAGCGTTTGGCGTGGGTGTCGTCAGCGGGGTTATTACTAGCGGCGGGCTGATTCAAAATATATTAGTGGGGCAAATCATTAGCCTCGTCGTGTTGGTCAATTTAGGTTTTTTCGTGTTTAATATGTTGCCGCTGCCACCACTTGATGGGTCGCGGGTGCTGTACGCGCTTGCTCCAGAGGGTGTGCGCCGTGGCATGGAGTGGATTGAGCGCTACGGGGTAATGGTGGTGTTCATTATCATTATGATCGGACAGGCGGCAATTGGAAGAATTATGGCGTTTGCTACGAACGGTATTATCCAATTCTTTTGCATGATTTTTGGTGTATAATAGAGATAGCCTCAGGTAAGCGGGCGCATATGATTTTCCTAACATCATATGATAGGGAGTCCTAATGGTCAGTCATCGTGGTGACTGGTTGCGGATACCCACCTTGCATTTATGCGGGGGAATATCACGCGCTTGCACTGCTTGGGGCTTTTATGATGTATAATAATAGGGCAGTCTACTAAGCGATCGCTTGGCAGTGAAGCCAAGAGGAAAGTCCGGGCAGTAAAGGACACCGACAGTCGCTAACGGCGACCGGGGGTAACCCTAGGGAAAGTGCCACAGAAACAAAACTACCTTTGTGGCGATAGACACAAAGGAAAAGGTGAAACGAGTAAGGTAAGAGCTTACAGTCCTCGGTGGTGACACAGAGGAGAGGTAAACCCTGTCGACTGCAAGGAGGCCTACAAATGAGTTGTCCGCTCGTAGGCCGATAACCGCTTGATTTACCTGGCAACAGGTAAACTAGATAGATGATCGCTCGCGACAGAACCCGGCTTATCGGTAGGCTGTAAACTAAAACCTTCTCTCAGCGGAGAAGGTTTTAGTTTACTGAAAGCACTTTCTTATAGTGCTGCTTTAACAATTACGGTGAAGGCCGTAGGTTCGTTAACGGCTAACTCCGCCAACACTTTTCGATCAAGCTCAATATTCTTTGCCTTGAGGGCAGCCATGAGCCTACCGTACGTTGCGCCCTCTTGGCGAGCGGCTGCGTTAATCCGGGTAATCCACAGACTGCGGAGGTCTCGTTTTTTATTGCGTCGATCACGGTAGGCATATTGCAGAGCTCTAATTACCCCCTGCTTCGCTAAGCGAAAGCTACGAGTTCGATTGTGCTGCATGCCTTTAGCGGCTTTTAGAATTTTCTTGTGCTTTGCGTGTCCAGGGACGCCTCGTTTCACCCTCATAAATTAAACTCCCATTGCTCGTCGGGCATTTTTTGCCATCGAGCCTGTTACCTTTGCTGTTGTATTAATTGCCCGCTTACGGCTTTTTGACTTCTTGGCTAAGAAGTGACCGCCAAATGCACGTTGACGAGTTAACTTGCCAGAGCTCGTTAACTTAATGCGCTTCGCGGTACCTTTGTGGGTCTTTAGTTTTGGCATTATTTACTCCTTATTACCACACTCAGATTGCGACCAGCCATCTGAGGCTTTTGTTCCAGAATTGCTTCCTCCTCAAGCTGATCAGTGATTTTTTGGATCAATTCGTAGCCGATTTCTTTATGCGCCATCTCGCGACCCTTATAAACGACTTGGATACGGACCTTGTGTCCATTGGCGAGAAAGTCCCGTATTTTGCGCAGCTTGACTTCGAGGTCGCCAGCGCCAATCTTCAGGCCAAAGCGCATTTGCTTAAGATCGCCGACTTTTGCCGCGCGCTTGTTGCGCTGCTGGTCTTTGATCTTCTGATATTGGAACTTGCCCCAGTCAATAATCTTGGCGACTGGTGGATTGGCATTTGGTGATATTTCAACGAGATCAAGTCCCGCATCCTCCGCCGCCTGAAGGGCGTCGCGCAGGGGCATTATCCCCAGCTGTTCACCATCAGAACCAACAACGCGCAGTTCCCGAGCACGGATCGCTCCGTTGATACGAATTGATTTATTAATCTCCTAGCTCTCCTTTTGAAGCAATTTTAGATTAATTTCACCAGTCATTGTATCAGGTATAGGGGTGGATTTCAAGCACTAGGTCGGGATAATCTGCCGGTATTGTAGGCTTTCGGCGACATGAGGAATAGTTATTTCTAGTGACGACTCAAGATCAGCGATAGTGCGAGCGACCTTGATAACTTTGAAATAGCCACGAGCGCTTAGGTCAAGCTTTTTGGCGGCTGCAAGGAGAAATTGCTTAGCCTCAGTCGTTAGGGTGGTTATTTTATCAACACTACTACTATCTATATCAGCGTTGTATTTATTACTATTACCGTATCTGTTAGTTTGTAGTGTACGAGCTACCTTAATCATATTTTCAAACTGTTTTTGTTGTGAATCCGACGATGAATTACGGGACAATAAATCTTTATGTGCGACGCGGGAAACGTTGATTGTTAGATCAATACGATCAAGGAGCGGGCCGGATAATCGTTTCTGATAGTTCAAGATTTGGGTCGATGAGCAACGGCAACTTTTTTCAGGATCGCCCAGATAACCACATGGACAAGGGTTCATCGTGGCAACTAACATAAAATTGGCGGGATAGTAGTATTTACCTTGGGCGCGGGAAATTGTGATCTGCTTATCCTCAAGCGGCTGACGAAGCGACTCCAATGTCGTCCGTGGATATTCTAATAATTCGTCTAAGAATAGTGTGCCGTGGTGCGCGAGACTAATTTCGCCGGGCGTGGCCTTTGCGCCACCACCAATCATTGATATGCGGCTTGCGGTGTGGTGTGGTGTGGTGTGCGAAACGGTCGGTCGGTAACGATATCATGACTAACTTGATTGCCGTCAAGATTGTGGAGTTTTGTCACCTCGATAATTTCAGCGTCAGATAGCGGCGGCAGGAGTGAATTGAGTGCGCGTGCTAGCATGGTCTTGCCGGATCCCGGTGGTCCGGACAGCAAAATATTGTGCCTACCCGCGACGGCAATGGCGACGGCTCGCTTGGCTTGCTCCTGGCCGCGGATGTCATCAATGATGATGCCGCGTTTCTTTTGGCGATATTGCTGCTTTGTTTTTACTGCGGGTTGGATGAGTTTTTCTTGTTTGAGGTGGAGGAATAATTCCGTTAGATTATTGATGGGGATGATAGTAATGTTGGGGATGAGCAGGGCTTGTTTGCTGTTAGAGGCCGGTAGGTATATGGTTGAGATACCGTGTTGTTTGGCGGTTTCGGCGATGGTGATGGCCGAGCGAATAGGGCGAAGACTACCATCGAGTGCCAATTCACCAGCAAATAGCGCTCCCTCCAGGGCGGTTTGAGGAAGTTGCTTGCCAAGGCAGAGAATTGCGAGGGCTATCGGTAGGTCAAATTGCGTACCGTCTTTTGGCAGTTCCGCCGGGGCGAGGTTGATGGTAATTTTGCCTTTTGGAAAATCGAGTAATGAGTTTTTGATGGCGCTGCGAACGCGATCACGTGATTCATCGATTGCTTTGTTGCCGAGTCCGACGATTTGTAGTCCAGGTAGTCCTCGTGATATGTCGCCTTCAATTTCAATAAGCTGACCGTGAAAGCCATATGGTGTCGCTGAAGCTACCTTGCTAACCATATACCTAGTAAAACATAGATAGCTAGACTTGAAAAGGGAAGGTTGCTATAATTGAGGTGGATTGATGGGGCTGATATAGCTTTCGACAATTGGACTTTATCAAGGTATTCTGCGGGCCGACGATACGCGTAACGTATGCTTTAGTTGCAAAGTCTAAACTTGCAGGTGTATTTGCTAGCTTAAAGAGCGTTTTCACTCCGATGGCTGCTGCACCAGTCGCTGCTTAATTTAAGCGACCGTCCTTGCTTTGCGGCAACAGGCAAAGCCTAGGGTGTCATATATATGTTGCTGGCTGCATGTTCGGAAGCGGCGGACATGCGGGACTTTTTCCGCGTAACGAAGCTTGATTTTTTCGACTCATTTTTTAGTCGGGTAACGTTATAAAATTTTAAATGAGACTATGCTCGTAGACGAATATCATGATACCAGTTGGACCCGGGGGCGGTACCCGGCAGCTCCACCACATAGTTACATATCGACCCGAGGAGGTCGATTCTTTTTGTCATAAAACTAGTGGCAATGCGGCTATAAATATATTACTAAAAATGAAAACAACCACCTGCGAGTAGTGGTTGTTTTCAAAAAGTGGAGTTTTACGTGTGCTGTTTATTTTTGGCCCCTGACAAGTTTGTGTATAACTTTTTTATTCAGAAGCTACCTCTATAGTAAATGATAAAAATGGTTATGTCAATAATTTTTGAGAAAAAATCTAGGTAAAAAATACCACATAATTTAGAGAGTTAGTGAAGCAGTTCGATGAAAAATATAGGTTGTTGCCGGACGAGACGGTTGAACCCTGGCGGTTCTTGGTTGGTACCCCGCACAGCCGGTGTTTTACCCGCGAGATGGCGAAACGGGATATGCTGAGGGCCTGGTTGTTTTGGCGTTTTAATTTGTATAAACGTTCAGCGAGCTGTATCAATTACTAGATTATTTGTTGGATTCATGATGTCGTGTGGGGTGACTATACAAGAACTATGAATTAGCGGGCGGTACAGCAAGCATATGTTTATATTACAATGTTGTGTATAAAACATTTTATAAAATATAACAGATGAAAATATATAAAGAGTATTACAAAAATGTTATAAATACAACATATTTTTTATGTGAAGTATTGACCGATAAACATATACATGATAGTATTAGTACAAGCTTTTAAGAAAATAAAAAGCAAAAATCAGTACAATAATAATAACATTAACAATTTACGTGACCGAATTCACAGTAACGCATGTCGTTTGGCGTATAGTCGGCAGCAGTATGAAGCCGGAATAACAAAAGATTATTCCGCCATAGTGTTGCCGATGCTCCGCCGAACTTGTGATTATTAACGTGTAGTTAATAGTTGCGATGTAACGCGTTGAGCGCGCGTATAATTAGTACCACTGCGCATCCAGTTAATCCTTGTTAGGTGATTAGCGATGAGACTACTGGATGTGCGGGATGAGGAACGTTGCGCAAGGACATGCTCCGAAATTCGGAGCGGTCAGTTGCCCTGAGCGGCGGACTTTGAACAGGTGACCGCGCCCTAATAGTTATTGAATGCGGCGGATGGTTCACTTGATCATATAATGGTTCGTCGCCTGGGCTCCCTTAGTCTATGGTATAGTGTGAGTATGAAGTATCGGTATGTTGCTATGGTCGCGGCGCTGGCTGCGACGGCAGATGTCGTATTGGTGCACACGGTGACGCCAATGAGCGTTGGTCCGTTGGGCGTCCTAGCGTTTTTCGTGTGTCTGTATGTAGCAACTGCGTCGTGCTGTTATTTAGTGATGGTCGCGGCGCGGCGTGTAGCGATGCGTGTTGTTCGACATAATATGTATCGTGGCCTGGCTTCGGTAACGCCGTTGAAATTATATTATTATGCGAGTATTATCGGGCTGATACCGGTTATCTTACTTGGTATGCAGTCAATTGGTGGTGTTACGGCGTGGGATATTTTGCTTTTGGCGCTTTTTTTGGGCCTTGGTTGTTTTTACATACACAAACGGTTTTAGGGCGTAGGAACTCTATCGGTAACGTGGTACAATATAGGTATGAATCCAGAGTTGCCTCAGGTGCGTCCACCGGTTGAGAGTTTACCGCCTGCTTCAAGCGGTGAGTTTCGGCTGGATGGTGATGCAAATCAGGTAGAGGCTGAGAGACGATCTGCCGAACGCCCAGCGGTAAATGTAGCGAACTCACCGATACCAGCAACGGTACTACCGACCGTTCCGGTGCCAGCGCCTCCAGCGGTACAGACTCCTGCATCGACGACGTCAACTGACGATACGCCGCTGATAGCTGGTGATGATGATTTGATTGAGAAGGAGTGGGTTGACAAATTGAAGCGGATTATTACTTTGACAAAAGATGATCCATACGAGCGAGCGCGGGTAATTGCGCAGCTACAGGCTGATTATCTCAAAAAGAGATACAACAGGGAGATGGGCCAATCGAACGGATAGGAATATGGATAGCGGGCCGTTAATTACTGGTTTTATCGTCGTCGTAGTGTTGGCGATCGGTGTAACGATTGTTACACTGCAGTATCGCAAGATGCTACGTGAAGCAAAAAATTATGAGCGCGGGCTAAAAATGGTGCCGCTACTGATTCACTTGCCGCCATCAAGTGAAGATATTGATGGGGCGAGTCGTGACCAGCGTGATCTAACGGAAGAAATTCTCAGCCAGGCGCAAGTGATGTATAACATTATATCAAGTACGGCAACGAAAGGATTTAAGAGTCGACTCTACGGGCAGCGCCATTTGTCGTTTGAGATTATTGCACGTGGCGGTTTGGTGCATTATTATGCCGTGGTACCGACGGTGCTGGTTGATGTAATTCGCCAAGCGATTGCGGCAGCTTATCCGGCGGCACGGTTGGAAGAAGTGGCTGATACGAATGTGTTTAGTAAAATTGGCAAGATGAGCGGGACAATTGGCGGCGAATTCTCGCTTCGTAAGTCGTTCGTCTATCCTATCGCAACATATCAGGAGTCAAAGCGAGATGCGTCGCGGGCGCTACTGAATGCCATGTCGGCGGCGACAAAAGACGATGGTATCGGCTTGCAGTTCTTGGTTCGGCCGGCGCGGGAGGGTTGGTCGCGTGCCTCAGAAGAGCATGTTGAGAAAATGAAGAAGAACAAGGGCAAGAAATCAACGAAGGTGGCGGGCGTTGATATCTCAATGGTCGGGGACATTTTTGAGGCGTTGTGGAAACCACCACAGTCGGCAAAAGAAAAAGAAGGTGAGATCAAGCCTGAGGACAAGCAGCTGTCATCACTAGAGCAGGCAGAGGTTGATGCCGTTAGCGAGAAGACGCGTTATCCGGCGTATGAGGTATTGGTGCGGGTGGTAATTTCATCAAATACTGCCGCTCGTTCACAGGTGCTGCTTAAAAATATTATCGCTGCGTTTGCGATGTTTGACTCGCCACGCAATAACGGTTTTCGTTTTTCGTTGACAAATAATATTGAGGAAATGACTACGGCGTATATTATGCGGTTTTTCCCGCAGCATATTCGCAGTAATATCCTTAATAGTGTCGAGATGGCGACTCTGTTTCACTTGCCGAGCGCAACCGCTATCCCAACTTCACAGGTTAAGCGGCAGATGTCCAAGCAGGTTGATGGGCCGACTGATGTCTTGGACGAGGGACTATTGATTGGTTACAATGAATTTCGCGGTACGAAAAAGCCAATTCGTATCGGTACGAAGGATCGTCGTCGCCACGTCTACATCATCGGTCAGACTGGTGTTGGTAAGTCGGTATTGCAGGAAAATATGGCGTATCAAGATATGATGGATGGCCGAGGATTTGCACTGATTGATCCGCACGGTGATTTGGTCGAGTCGCTCATGGGGAAGGTGCCGAAAGAGCGAGTGGAAGATATTATCTATTTCAACCCCGCCGATATGGAAAACCCGATTGGTCTCAATATGTTTGAATTCGACAGTCCGGATCAAAAGGACTTTCTGGTGCAGGAAGCGATTAACATGCTGTATGGGCTGTACGATCCGGGGCATACCGGTATTGTGGGGCCACGGCTTGAGCATATTTTTCGTAACTGTGCGCTGCTGTTAATGGCGGATCCGGCGGGTGGAACATTTATTGATGTGCCGAAGTGTCTCATTGACCCAGAATTCGTGAAGAGCAAGCTGAAGTACGTCACTGATCCGCAGGTGATTGATTTCTGGACGAAGGAGTTCCCGGCCTCACAGCGATCAAATGAGGCCGGTGAGGTGATATCGTGGGTGGTCTCGAAGTTTGGCCCATTTATCTCTAACGATTCGATGCGTAATATCATCGGCCAGACGAAGTCAGGGTTTAACATCCGTGAGATTATGGATAATAAAAAGATTCTGCTAGTTAATTTGTCGAAAGGTAAGCTTGGTGAGCTCAATGCCAAGCTACTAGGAATTATCTTTATCATGAAGTTCCAGGCGGCAGCTATGTCGCGGGCTGATATCCCGGAAGAGCAGCGCGAAGACTTTTCACTATATGTTGATGAGGTGCAGAACTTTGCGACTGATAGTTTTGAATCAATTTTGTCTGAGGCGCGAAAATATAAGCTGAGTTTGATCATGGGTAACCAGTTTATGACACAGCTAACAGAGAAGATTCGTGAGGCTATTATTGGTAACATTGGTACGGTTATCTCGGGGCGTATTGGTATCACCGACGCGGAATTGATGGTCAAGAAGTTTCAGCCAGTGTTTGACATTGATGACTTATCAAAGCTACCAAATTTCCAGTCGATCGCTTCGGTGATGATCAATAATGTGCCGTCAGCGCCGTTTAGCATGAACTGGGTGCCACCGATGGGGCAGGTTAACAATCAGCTTCGCGATGCGTTGGTGCGACTATCGGCAGCAAAGTATGGCAAGCCACGCGCGGTGGTTGAGAAGGAGATATTTGAGCGGCTTGGTCGCAATAAAAAGCCAGCAGCTTCGTCGACTGGCCCATCACTCAATCGGCCGACTGCAAAGAGTGGTTCGTCTTTCCTGGACGAGTGGTTGTCAAAACGTCAACAACTTGGTGGTGGTAAGCCAGGGGTTGTGGGTGCTGCTGCTCCAGGTGCGGGGCAATCTCGGTTGGGTACGCCATCGCCGCTAGCTCCGCAGCCGGGGCAGCCAGCTACGTCGCGATTAGTATCGCCGACTCCGGGCTTGACGGGCGCACAATCGCAGTCAGCTTCTATGCGGCCACCACAGATTGGGCAAGGTGCTGCGCCACAAGGTATCGCTATGCCCGCCCAGACGGCTGGCCAGATGCCGCAGGGAGTTGGTGCTTCGTTGAACAGGCCATCGGGGCAGCCAGCGAGTGCGCCTCATGATAGTTTGCGATCGCTAGATCGGCATCCGGCGTCTGCGCCAACAGTGGCTGGACCGGATGCAGCACCGCAGACCGCGCCGCTATCAATTGCTGATAGAATGGCGGCGGAACTGCAGCAGGCAGAGCCGCAAAACCGCCTCGACCTGCGTGGTGATAATAACGATAACGGTGAAGTATCAATCAAGCTACGCTAAGCGTGGGCCAGGCTATCTTTTATTGAGGAAGCCAACGCGAGCGTACTCAATAATGGCGCCGATAACCCAACCGCAACCAAAGAGAATGATGGTTTCTGATCCAGAGAGAACGTAGCCGTAGTGGCGGGCAACGAAGTAGACGATAACTGAGGCGATCGCACCGAGTGCGCCGGCAATAATAAGGTTTGGGCGTGCGACGGTGTTGCCGATAGCCTCGCTGGCTTTTTCGACAGCTGGGTTATGAATAACCTTGCTAAAGGCGCGTGAGGCTGGCGGTAGTTCGCTCTGCATTTTTTTCATCGTCTTTTGGTAACTAGCGGTGCGGTCGTCTTTGGTGATCTGGCGAGGTGTTTCTGGAGCTGATGGCTTCTCTGTTTCAACGGTTTGGCTTGTCTCGGCTTGTTCTAATGCTTCGTGACGAGCGTCGTCAAGCTTTTTGTGTTGTCGTTCGGCAGCTTGTTCAGCCTGTTCCTGTAACTTTTCAGCTGCCGACTCCTTTATCTCGCCAGCTGATCGCTCAAGTTCGCCAGCGTTTTTTGCTAGCTCTGGATTAGCCCCATGAATTTTTTCTGACATATTTACCCTCCCTATGTTATAACGTTCCCGCTGTGATGTTGTGGCGAATGATGCGGACCTCTTTACTTAGTTGGCGCGAGCGGCAATAGAAGAAGGTGACAACAGCTGCAATGATACCAGCAAATAGCATATTTTCTCCAGGGCCGGTTCGTGGCAGGGTAGCAACGGTCTGCTCGACGACTTTTGGCGTTGGGCAATTGACGAGGATTTCAACCCCAGTACCAAAGACATTGGTTATGCGGCAATCGTATGATGACGGGTCGCTGGTGCCGCGTGGTTTAGCTGAAAGTTGACCCTTGAGCTGGACGACGTAGGTCATAACCTTTTGTTCGCCTGGTTTGAGGGTGACTCGTGGCCACGAAAGAGTGCGCTTTTCCTTATCAAAGGTGCCGCCACCATTATCATAGATATCGGCATATTCTAGTACATCGGATAACTCGTCCTTCAGATCAACTGTTGCTGGAGCTTTGCCTTCGTTTTTAGCGGTTAGCTTATACTCAATGCGGTCGCTGGCGTTGGCTTTTTTCTTGGTGGCATCGCCGCCAGAGGTCAGGTTATGTGCCGCCTTGGTGCGGGTGACCTGGGCTTTACAGGTTGTGTCTTTGACCCAAATTGTAGCATCGCCTGGGCACGGCTGGCAGTCGGGATGGTCTATCGGCAGGCTTGGGTTAAGTGGACAGCGTGGCTTCGGACTGATCGTAACGGTTGAAGCACAGGCACTATTCGTCTGGTCACCGAGGCTGGTGTGGACGATAACGGACACGGTATACGTGCCGTCCTTGTCGAGTGTGTGCTGTAATGACGTGCTCGTAGCGGTGGTATTGACACGTTTGCGGAGCACCTCGGTGCCGGCTGAGTTTTTAATGATGAAGGTATAGCCAGCGATAGTCGCACCGTTTTGGACATCGCCATACGCTGTCATCGAGACTTTGGTACGGTCGGTGACGACGGGTCGCTCAAGTAATTTACAAGCGGCGGTTGGTTTCGGTTTTTGTTTTGGCAATTCTTTGAGCATGATGTTAGCGCAGGCCTTCATAATGGCAAACGGTTTACCTTCACTAGTCGTGCCGACGAATGATTTATACCATGAGCCTGAGCCGCTGCGGTTGCGCCCGGTGTCAAATTCAGCCATTGGTCGCGAATACAGTGTTAAGCTACCAACCTGAAACTGGACTTCTCCGCGCTGAAGGCCGAAGCGTGAAACTCGGCTCCATGACTGCCAGCCATTATCGCGGCCGCTGCTGCGAGTACTGATCTCAGAGTCGCGAGCACTCGCCAAGTTCTCGCGTGTGATGCCAGCGTGCTGCAGCATGTCACGATAATTTTGCGAGTTATTGTCCCACGCGGCGAGCAGCTGTGATTTCGTATGAATACCGCCATAAACGAGGTCTGAAGCATTGGCGGCATTGGCAGATTCAGGTGGTTGGAAAACGGCAAATGACTGCACAATGAGCGCTAGGGCGGTCAGAATGAGACCGGTTTTGCGAGTGATTTCCTCTTTGTGGAGGCGTTTCGCGTAAAAGCCGAGCTCTTGGATGAGGCTTGGACTAAACGCGAGGTGGGAGACGATTTTCTTAAACATGCCGTTCCTTATTTTTCATTAGTTTTATGTTTTCGTAAAAATTCCGTCTCCACTATAGCACAGTGATCGCTTTTACGCAAATAGCTTGAGTGAACACTTTTTTTGCGGTATAATGGGGGAGTTGTAAATAGCTGACAAATCAGAAATAGTGAGGGAAGCATGGCTAAACAAACAGATAAGCAAGCCTACGATGGCTCGCAAATCCAGGTTTTGGAGGGTCTCGAACCGGTGCGTAAGCGGCCGGGAATGTACATTGGTAGCACGGGGTATGATGGTATTCACCATTTGATCAAGGAGATCGCTGATAACTCAATTGACGAGGCAATCGCAGGCCATGCGACGAGAGTAGAGGTGGTGCTGTTAGAAGACGGTGGTGTGCAGGTGACTGATGATGGGCGCGGTATTCCGGTTGATAAACATCCAAAAACTGGTTTGTCTACTCTAGAAACCGTGCTGACAGTGCTGCATGCTGGTGGTAAGTTTGGCGGCGGCGGCTACAAAGTGTCATCTGGACTCCACGGCGTAGGCTCAAGCGTGGTAAACGCGCTTTCAACCAAAATGATCGCTGAAGTAGTGCGTGATGGTCAGCTGTATCGCGTGGTGTTTGCGGCTGGCAGTATCGTTGAGCCGCTCGAAAAGGTCGGTAAAACCGATCGGCCAACCGGGACGCGCATAATATTCTACCCAGATCCAACGATTTTTAAGGAGACGGTGGAGTTTGACTATAAGTGGGTGGTTAGTTATCTGCGCCACCAGGCATACCTCACCAAAGGCGTGCACACCTCGGTTATCGATAATCGAACAGGTGAGCGACAGTCATTTTACTTTGAGGGCGGTATTCAGAGCTACGTGAAGCACCTCAACATTGGTAAAGATGTTTTATCAAACGATGTCTTTTATGTTGAGAGACAGGTTGAAGATTGCATGGTAGAGATTGCCGTACAGTATAATGATACTTACATTGAGACAGTAAAGCCGTTCGCCAACAACGTGCTAACACCAGATGGCGGTACACACTTGATCGGTTTTCGCTCAGCCTTAACGAGGGTCATCAACGACTACGCGCGTAAGAATGGCCTGCTGAAAGAAAAGGAAGATAACCTGACCGGTGACGACATTCGCGAGGGCTTGACGGCAATTATCTTGGTTAAATTGCCTGATCCACAGTTTGAAGGTCAGACCAAAAATAAGCTCGGTAATCCAGAAATGCGTCGTTATGTCGAGCAAGTGATGAACGAGTATTTTGCGTATTATCTCGAGGAAAACCCGAGTATTGCTAAGAAAATTGTCGGCAAGGCGACCTTAGCGGCCCGGGCGCGTAAGGCAGCGCGAGCAGCTCGCGACAATGTGATTCGTAAGGGTGCGCTTGATGGTATGGGGCTGCCGGGTAAGTTATGGGACTGTTCAAGTAAAAGCCCGAGTGATAGCGAAATTTATATTGTTGAGGGTAACTCAGCAGCGGGTTCAGCCAAAGAGGGTCGTGACAGTAAAACCCAGGCAATTTTGCCGCTTCGTGGTAAGGTGTTGAACACTGAGCGAGCTCGGCTTGATAAAATGTTTGCCAATAAAGAGATCGTAGCGATGATCCAGGCATTTGGTGTTGGCATTGGCGATCAGTTTGACATCAATGGTTTGCGTTACCACAAGATTATCATCATGACCGATGCTGATGTTGACGGTAGTCATATCGCGACGTTGCTTTTGACATTCCTGTTCCGCTATATGAAAGAGGTGGTTGAGGGTGGCTATGTGTACCTTGCCAAGCCACCGTTGTACTCAATCAACCGTGGGCAGAAGAAGATTTATGCGTATGATGAGGATGAGAAAGACAAAGTATTGGCGAGCCTAATTGCCGATAAGAAAAGTCGTGGTACAGCAATCGATGATGAACAAGATGTCACCAAGCAGGCTGGCGTGACAATTTCACGATTTAAGGGTCTTGGTGAGATGGATGCCGACCAGCTGTGGGAGACAACGATGAATCCAGAAAATCGTGTATTGATTCAAGTCAGCGTGGAAGACGCCGAAGAGGCGGATGCGATCTTTACGCGGTTGATGGGCGATGACGTGAGTTTGCGCAAAAACTTTATTCAAAGCTGGGCAAAAAATGCTAACTTGGAGGATTTGGATATTTAATCATGAGTGATCAGGACAAACAGATACAATCAACCGGTGACCACGAGTCAATTGAGGCGACGCCAGACATGGTAACCGAGACGCCAACAGGCTTGGAGCGACGTCGACTCGAACATGTGATGCAGGATAATTTCTTCCGCTATTCGATGAGTGTCATTGTTGATCGGGCACTACCGGACGTGCGCGATGGTCTAAAGCCCGTACATCGCCGTATTTTGTATTCAATGAATCAAAACGGCAACCGTAGTACTGCAAAGTTCGTCAAATCAGCGCGTATCATCGGTGACGTGATGGGTAAATATCACCCGCATGGTGACTCGGCGATTTATGATTCAATGGTGCGCTTGGCGCAGGATTGGGCGATGCGCTATACCTTGGTGCAGGGCCAAGGAAATTTTGGCTCAATGGACGGAGATCCACCAGCCGCTCACCGTTATACTGAGGCGCGACTCGATAAGCCGGCTGAAGAACTACTAACTGACATCGAGAAAGAAACGGTTGATTTCAAGGATAACTTTGATGGTTCAGAGCGTGAGCCAATTGTGTTGCCGGCAAAATTACCAAACCTGCTACTGAACGGTCAGATTGGTATCGCTGTTGGTATGGCGACGAGTATCCCGACGCATAACCTGGGCGAGTTGGTGGATGCGACGGTTGAGCTGATCAATAATCCTGAGGCGACGGTTGATGATTTACTGAAGCACGTTAAGGGTCCGGATTTTCCGACGGGGGCAATTGTCTATGGAGGCGCGCCGATGCGTCAGGCATATGCGACTGGTCGCGGTAGTGTAATGATGCGGGCGGTGGCAGAGATTCAGGAGACCAAGAAGGGGCGACATCAGATCGTCGTCACAGAGATCCCGTATGGTGTAAATAAAGCAACACTAATTGAAAAGATTGGTGAATTGCATAAAGAAAAGCGAGTACAACTGGCTGACCTGCGCGATGAAAGTTCTCGAGGTAAGGTCCGCATTGTCATCGAGCTGAAAAAAGATGCGTATCCAAAGAAGGTGCTGAACCAGCTGTATAAATTAACAGCTTTACAAACAAGTTTTAATTACAACATGCTGGCACTGGTCAATACCATGCAGCCACGGATTTTAGGCTTGCACGATATCTTGAGCGAATTTGTGAAACACCGTCAATCTGTGGTGCGCCGCCGTACTGAGTTTGAGCTGAAAAAAGCTAAGGCAAGAGCGCATATTCTGGAGGGCTACAAGATTGCACTGGATCATATCGACGAGGTGATCAAGACGATTCGTGCCTCAAAAACTCAGGATGAAGCGGAAAAGAATCTGCGCGCTAAGTTTGGACTGAGCGAGATCCAGGCCAAGGCTATTTTGGCGATGCAGCTGAGACGCCTGACTGGACTTGAGCGTGAAGCGGTTGAAAATGAACTGCGCGAGCTTCTGAAACTGATCGCAAGGTTAGAGGCTATCTTGGCCGACGAGCAAGAGATCTTGAATATCATCAAGACTGAGCTCCTGGAGATGAAGGAAAAGTATGGCGACGAGCGGCGTAGTAAAATTATCAACCATGAGCTGGGTAAGTTCTCTGACGAGGAGCTAATTCCGGATGAGGAGGCGGTCATTTTGCTGACTGGTGAGAATTACATCAAGCGGACCCTGCTCAGTGACTATCGCAAGCAAAACCGTGGTGGCAAGGGCAAGCGCGGCATGACCACCAAAGAGGAGGATATCATTGACCAGGTGGTGCCAGCAAATACCCATGACTATTTGTTGTTCTTTACGAATCGAGGTCGGATTTTCCGTCTGAAGGCGTATGAAGTGCCAGCTGCCAGTCTCAGTGCCAAAGGTGTGGCGGCGGTGAACCTGCTCCAGCTACAGCCAGAAGAGAAGATCACCGCTATCATTAAACACGAGAAGAATGCTGGTGATCAAGGTTATCTGTTTATGGCGACTAAGAACGGTACGGTCAAAAAGACGCCGCTTGGTGACTACGCCAATATTCGGACAAATGGGCTCATTGCTATTAAGCTAGACGATGGTGACGAGCTGCGCTGGATCAAGAAAACAGATGGTAAAAGTGATGTAATTATTTCAACATCAGCTGGCCAGGCGATTCGTTTCAACGAGCAGGATGCCCGGCCGATGGGTCGAGCGGCTCGTGGCGTACGCGGGGTGCGTCTACGTCCGAACGATTGCGTTGTTGGTATGGATATTGTTACCAGCGATGAGCAGACACTACTGGTCATTAGCGAAAAGGGCTTTGGTAAGCGCACGAAAGTGACTAACTTCCCAAGTCATAAGCGCGGTGGTGTAGGGATAAAGGCGGCAATTGTGACGGCAAAGACTGGCCCAATCATTTCAGTGCAGACGATTGATCCGACGATGAACGAAGCACTGTTGGTATCGCAAAATGGTCAAACAATTCGTCTGGGCTTGAGTGACATCAAGTTGCTCGGTCGAACAACTCAGGGTGTGACGATTATGCGGTTGAGCGATGGCGACGCGGTGTCGTCGATTGGCCTAATGGAGAAGCGTCCAGACGAGGAGGATTAGCCAAGTGCCGATGCAATACATCCTGATACCGGGCATCGCGTGGTTTGTAGCGCAGTCATCAAAGCATCTGGCCCGGCTGTTTGGCCGCAATCGTCGAGTTACGCAGTCGAACCCCCGTTCGCCAGTATTATTTTCGGGTGGTATGCCGAGCGCTCACAGTGCAACGGTGGTGTCGCTTGCGCTGACTATCGGCTACTACCAGGGATGGGAGAGTCCGCTGTTTGGCCTAGCTGCGTGGTTCGCGGCGATCGTATTGTATGATGCGGTGATGGTGCGGTTCTCCTCTGGACAGCAAGGTGACTTGCTCAATAGAGTGGTGCGAAAAGATTATCCAAAACTGTCGACGATTAGGGTGGCGCATGGTCATACACTGCCAGAAATGCTTGTCGGGGCGGCCGTGGGCGCGATTGTAACATTTGTTGTAATTTTCGCTACAAAATAATTGCTAATAACTCTTGACCTGACCACTAATATCAGGTAAGATGAATATCAGTCTGGTTGCTGGAGTGCGAGCCAAGCGACAATCACGCTAATTTGTTAGGTGAAGCGAAAGCGGCACACAAACCCGACTATGGTCTTTAACAATTTGATTGTGCAATATCATCGTCAGTTTATATTTTTGTAGAGCCTTAATACTTTGATACAAAGTAGATTTTTAACGGAGAGTTTGATCCTGGCTCAGGATGAATGCTGGCGGCGTGCCTAACACATGCAAGTCGAGCGGCAGCGGGTTCTGCACTATCAACTTGAAGCCTGGACGCGGGGATTTCCGAAGGGAAGTCAGCCGCATCATTTCCAAAGGAGTGAGTGTCTGGGGTGATTTCAAACTGATAGTGCAGAATGCCGGCGAGCGGCGAACGGCTGAGTAACGCGTAGGAATTTGCCCCAAAGTGAGGGATAACTGCCCGAAAGGGTAGCTAATACCGCATATGGTCTTCGGATTAAAGGATTTATCCGCTTTGGGAGAAGCCTGCGTTGGATTAGGTTGTTGGTGAGGTAATGGCTCACCAAGCCGACGATCCATAGCTGGTCTGAGAGGATGATCAGCCAGACTGGAACTGAGACACGGTCCAGACTCCTACGGGAGGCAGCAGTGAGGAATCTTCCACAATGGGCGAAAGCCTGATGGAGCAACGCCGCGTGAAGGATGAAGGCCTTCGGGTTGTAAACTTCTTTTATGAGTGAAGAATATGACGGTAACTCATGAATAAGCACCGGCTAACTACGTGCCAGCAGCCGCGGTCATACGTAGGGTGCAAGCATTATCCGGAGTGACTGGGCGTAAAGAGTTGCGTAGGCGGTAAGTCAAGTGAATAGTGAAACCTGGTGGCTCAACCATACAGACTATTATTCAAACTGGCTTACTCGAGAATGGTAGAGGTAACTGGAATTTCTTGTGTAGGAGTGAAATCCGTAGATATAAGAAGGAACACCAATGGCGTAGGCAGGTTACTGGGCCATTTCTGACGCTAAGGCACGAAAGCGTGGGGAGCGAACCGGATTAGATACCCGGGTAGTCCACGCCGTAAACGATGGATACTAGCTGTTGGAGGTATCGACCCCTTCAGTAGCGAAGCTAACGCGTTAAGTATCCCGCCTGTGGAGTACGGCCGCAAGGCTAAAACATAAAGGAATTGACGGGGACCCGCACAAGCGGTGGATTATGTTCTTTAATTCGATGATAACCGAAGAACCTTACCAGGGCTTGACATCTAGGGAAGGTCTGCGAAAGTAGACTGTGCCTTTTGGAACCCTGTGACAGGTGATGCATGGCCGTCGTCAGCTCGTGTCGTGAGATGTTAGGTTAAGTCCTTCAACGAGCGCAACCCTTGCAAGTAGTTGTATTTTTCTACTTGGACTGCCCCGGTAACGGGGAGGAAGGAGGGGATGATGTCAGGTCAGTATTTCCCTTACGTCCTGGGCTAGAAACGTAATACAATGGCTAGTACAATGCGCAGCGAAGCCGCGAGGTGAAGCAAATCGCATCAAAGCTAGTCCCAGTTCGGATTGGAGGCTGAAACTCGCCTCCATGAAGTCGGAATCGCTAGTAATCGCAAATCAGCAAGTTGCGGTGAATACGTTCCCGGGTCTTGTACACACCGCCCGTCAAACCATGAAAGTGACCAACACCCGAAGTCCGATTCGTCGGCCTAAGGTGGGGGGCATGATTGGGGTTAAGTCGTAACAAGGTATCCGTACCGGAAGGTGCGGATGGATTACCTCCTTTCTAGGGAGAATAGATGCCAGCTTGTCGAGCAATCACAAGTTGAGCTAGGTCGGTCTCGTAAATATGCTGAGCTTACATATTTACAATAGTCCTCTCGAGGACGAGACAAAGTTCAAAACCTTCTCTACGATGAGCCGATTGATGAATTGCACAATCAAGTTGTTAATATAAAAACGCCCTCCTGTTTGGAGGGCGTTTTGTCGTCTATGACTAATGACGGGGCCTTTCCTTTCAGTGTGGCTGAGCATAGGCAGAACGCGATATGGCGATGGCTGCGGAACTATCGGCGACCGAATAGCGATTCTGCCAGCCAGCCTAGCGGGATAGTGTGGAGACACAGCATAATCCCAAAGCCAACTCCACAGACGACCAGACCCCAGAACTTAAAGCGCTCGTAGCTGCTGATACCGCTCGCGAGATTGTCTGCCAGTTTTTGATGATATACGGTCATGATGGCGCCGATAATCAAAACGATGAGGCCGACAAAAAAAGATCCAAAGGTAAATTTATAATACATATCCCCATTATACACTTGCCAGAATAAAAAAGATACGGTACAATGAATAAAGTCTTGGCGAGATGGGGGCATAGCTCAGTTGGCTAGAGCACCTGCTTTGCAAGCAGGGGGTCCAGGGTTCGAGTCCCTGTGCCTCCACCATATGGGGTGAAGTAGGCTTACGTCTACGACACTCCACCAAGACTGCAATGAGGGCGATTAGCTCAGCTGGTTAGAGCGCGTCACTGATAATGACGAGGTCGGAGGTTCAAGTCCCTCATCGCCCACCATAACGTCATTGTATTGAGCAGAGTGAGATATAATGATCGTCTAGAGGGTAGTCCTTCCTATCATACTTTTTGACAAGGGCGACTAGCTCAGTTGGCTAGAGCATCTCGTTTACACCGAGAGGGTCAGGGGTTCGAGTCCCTTGTCGCCCACCAAATAAACAGCCATCCCGTTTGGGGTGTTTTTATTTGGAGGTGTCGATATTGACATATGTGGTAAACTATGTTACTATACCAAACGTATATGGTAAAGAACAAACATAATTTAGAAAATAACCCATATAGTGAACGCTTAGGTTTTGTGCAGCAGTTTTCTGCCTACGGTGATCTTGACGACACTAACAAGAGTACTATTGCGCACCTTGCGTTTGATCAAGGCCTTAAGCACGCAGCTTTTTATGAGATAGCGCGTGAAATCATCTATAAGCAACGGGCGATGGGGGGTACTGCCCTCAATGCGTCTTCTGCGGAGCGATACGCTGGACTCCCTCAATCGTTTGATGAGGCAAGAAAGATGCCAGGTAATTCCATAGAAGAGGTACTGGGGCGGCTTGATACCGACACGTCAGTGAACAACCCCGATGATGTCGAGTTTTACAAGACAGGAGTGCGCCGGCATATCGAAGAGCTCTATGCTTTTTCTGACAAATATCGACAGCGGTACGGTGGGGGTAATCAAGACAAATTACTGAGGATAGTTGAAGAAGTTTATTCTCAGTATGAGGGTGCTTTTGAAGGTAGGGAAACGGGAGCTATCCCATTAGCCATCGCTCCTGGTTTTGCGGTTGGGGAAAATCCGGTAGGGTTGGATGGCGAAGAGTCATTAACAGATCATAGGCAGCGGGTCATCGAGGAGGCTGGTTACGATGCCAGGAAGTTTCGGATGAATACTGCCTCATGGAATATAAACCCGGATAATATCGCTTTTAATAGATAATTACCCTATACTGTAAGTAGATGTATAAGCATGTTATCAAACCGTTATTATTTTTGCTAACGCCAGACTTTACGCATAAGCTGATTGTTTTCTGTGGTCGTGTGGCACAGGCGTTGCCGCCTGTTCGGTGGGCCATTCGTAAGTCATGGAGTTTTCAGGATAAGTCGCTCCGACAGGAGGTGGGCGGCATTACTTTTTGTAATCCGATTGGCTTATCGGCAGGATTTGATAAAAATGTCCAGCTGTCGCCGCTGATGGAGGATGTTGGCTTTGGGTTTGCTTCGGGCGGGTCGGTGACGCTAGAGCCGAGGAAAGGGAATCGGCGGCCATGGTTTCATCGTTTGCCGAGGACAAAGTCGGTGGTGGTGTATGCCGGTATGCCAAATTATGGTCTCAGAAAGATTAGCAGATATATTCGTCGTAATCGACGGCGGTTGGATAACATGCCAACAGTTGTGTCGGTGGCAGTCGTAGCAAATAAAACAACACGTGAGCGTATGGGTACTCGACTAACGAAGGAAGCGATTATTGACGATGTGAAAAAAGCAACAGAATATATTAGTGACAACAAATTGGCGAGTGTTGTAGAAATTAATATATCCTGCCCCAACGCCGGTAAGGAGCCGTTTATTGAGGCAGAGCCGCTTGATGCATTATTAACAGCACTTGACAGCGTGCCGCGCGATGTGCCGTTTTGGGTGAAAATGCCGCATTTGTACGATATAAAACAATTCGATTCACTGCTGAAAGTTATTGTTCGGCATAATATTCAGGGCGTAACGGTGGCTAATCTGGTGAAAGACCGTAGTAAAATTGACATCAAAGATCCTCTGACTGATGAAATCCGCGGCGGATTGAGCGGCGAGCCGGCGCGCGAGCATAGTTTGGAGCTGATTCGTCACGCGTATAAGAAATATGGCGACCGGTTGACGATCATTGGCGTCGGCGGGGTGTTTTCGGCTGAGGATGCGTATGCCAAAATTAAGGCTGGCGCCAGCCTGGTGGGGCTGATTACCGGGCTGTTTTTTGAGGGTCCGCAGCTAATCGGGCGGATCAATCGCGAGCTAGCGGAGCTATTGAAAAAGGATGGTTTTTCCCACATTTCTGAGGCAGTTGGTGCGGATTTTCGCAGCGAGCCAAAAAAGACAAAAAAACTTTGAAAAAACTCTTGCAAAACAGCTGCGGCTGCTGTATAGTTGATTACTAGTTACGCGAATGTTCAGGAGAACCTCTGGCAATACACTGCGAAAACGTGCGAGGGCAGTGAAGCATGACTGGTTGAATGCAGACAGATGTGTTAAGTTTTTAACAAATCTATTGTGCACTCAAAATGCGAGGCATGATCATTAACAATTTGAGAGTAAAAGAAATTGAGTTTTTAATTGACGGTAACAGATAATTGCAAAGTAGCAATTACTAGTTAAGTCAATGCATAAAAAGGTACTCAAGGGCGCTAAATGGATGCCTAGACGTATATTACCGAAGAAGGACGTGGAAGACTGCGATAAGCCTCGGGAAGCTGTCAACAAGCTTTGATCCGGGGATTTCCGAATGGGGAAACCCAGCATGAGTCATGTCATGTTGCCACTTGCTGAACACATAGGCAAGCGAGCGGGAACCATCTGAACTGAAACATCTTAGTAGGATGAGGAAGAGAAAGTAAATAACGATTGCGAAAGTAGTGGCGAGCGAAATCGCAACAGCCCAAACCTTTTAAGTTTTTGCCTATTTATTTAGGCAAATAAGTTGATAGACGAATACTTAATAAGGGGTTGTGATATTACATATGACCAAGTCAGAGAACTTCAGAGCAATTTGAAGGTATCTGATTTGCGATGCCAGGCTATCAACTGGTAGTAAGGTAAGAAAATTGCGTGGTTAGCAGAATAGTTTGAATGACTAGCCAAAGAACGTGAAAGCCGTGTACGCGAAAACGACGCTGACCTTATGTATGTTTTATCGAGTAGGACGGGGCACGAGAAACCCTGTTTGAATCTGGCTGGACCACCAGCCAAGGCTAAATATAATATACGATCGATAGTGAACTAGTACAGTGATGGAAAGGTGAAAAGAACCCCGGGAGGGGAGTGAAATAGATCCTGAAATTTAGTGCCTACAAGGAGTCGGAGCCGGCTTGTCCGGTGACGGCGTGCTTTTTGTAGAACGATCCAGCGAGTTAATTTTTACAGCGAGGTTAAGTCAATTGACAGAGCCACAGTGAAAGCGAGCCTGAATAGGGCGTTTAGTTGTAAGGATTAGACCCGAAACCGGGTGACCTAACCATGAGCAGGTTGAAGCCACTGTAACAGGTGGTGGAGGACCGAACCAGGATACGCAGCAAAGTGTTTGGATGACTTGTGGTTAGCGGTGAAATGCCAATCGAACTCGGAGATAGCTGGTTCTCCTCGAAACAGTTTTAGGACTGGCGTCGTGTCGTAACATACGGGGGTAGAGCTCTGTAAAGGACTGGGGCGGGCAACTGTACCCACCCTTAACAAACTACGAATACCGTATGCGGAATCACGGCAGTTAGAACGGCGGAGCTAAGTTCGTCGCTCGAAAGGGAAACAGCCCAGACCATCATCTAAGGTCCCTAAATTAACGTTCAGTGGGAAACAAGGTGAGATTTCTTAAACAGCTAGGATGTTGGCTTAGAAGCAGCCATTCATTTAAAGAGTGCGTAACAGCTCACTAGTCAAGAGATCTTGCGTGGAAAATGTAACGGGGCTAAAACGTTATACCGAAGATATGGGTCTATACATTAGTATGGGCGGTAGAGGAGCGTTCCTATCAGCAGTGAAGTCGAATCGGAAGGTTCGGTGGAGCGGTAGGAAGTGAGAATGCTGGAATGAGTAACCATAAGAGAGGTGAGAATCCTCTCGGCCGTAAGAGCAAGGTTTCCTGAGCCATGGTAATCATCTCAGGGTTAGTCGGGCCTAAGCCGAGGCGCAGAGCGTAGGCGATGGACATCAGGTTAATATTCCTGAACCGGTTAAGTTTTGTACACTGTTCACGGGGAAGTAATCGAAGCGGATTCATGGTTTATCCGTCCAACCGAGCGGGAACGCAAAGGGAGTGAAAGTGACTCTTCGGAGTCGCGATTTTGGTGAAAGCCCTGGCTAGAAAAGCAGGTGTACGTGTGGACTTAGCCGCCCGTACCGCAAACCAACACAGGTGCTCGAGTCGAGTAGACTCAGGCTTACGAGCGAACCTTCGCTAAGGAACTCGGCAACACAGCGACCGTAACTTCGGGATAAGGTCTGCCCCCACTTCGGTGGATATCAGCCGCGTTCACTCAGTGAATAATAGGTTAAAGAGTACATTTTTAATCACAAAACGAATTTTCTGAGATAGAGCAATGAATTGTTCTTTTGAACGCGAATCTCTGACATCTAACGATGTGGGGGTCGCAGCAAAAGAGCCCACGGAACTGTTTATCAAAAACACAGGTCTCTGCTAACACGAAAGTGGATGTATAGGGGCTGACTCCTGCCCAATGCTGGAAGGTTAAGGGGAGCGCTTCACGGTGCGAACTGAAGCCCTAGTCAATGGCGGCGGTAACTATAACCGTCCTAAGGTAGCGAAATTCCTTGTCAGGTAAGTTCTGACCCGCACGAATGGAGTAATCATGTGGGCACTGTCTCAGCGAAGGACTCGGTGAAAGTGCATTGGCGGTAAAGATGCCGTCTGTCCGTACCAGGACGAAAAGACCCCATGGAGCTTTACTACAGCTTTACATTGAATACGGTTTCAACATGTGTAGCATAGGTGGGAGACGTTGAAGCAGATACGCCAGTATTTGTGGAGTCACCAAGTGAAATACCACCCTTGTTGTGATTGTGTTCTCACGCTGACCGTTATCCGGTTAGCGGACCGTGTATGGTGGGTAGTTTAACTGGGGCGGTTGCCTCCTAAAGAGTAGCGGAGGCGTTCAAAGGTTGGCTAACTTCGGATGGAAATCGAAGTGATAGTGTATGCGCATAAGCCAGCTTGACTGTGAGGAGTACATTCCAATCAGAGACGAAAGTCGGAGCAAGTGATCCGCTGTACGTACATTTGTACATGAATGTGGGATCGACAGCGCAAACGGATAAAAGTTACCCTGGGGATAACAGGCTTATAGCGCCCAATAGTTCACATAGACGGCGCTGTTTGGCACCTCGATGTCGGCTCATCACATCCTGGAGGGGGAGCACCTTCCAAGGGTTCGGCTGTTCGCCGATTAAAGTGGTACGCGAGCTGGGTTCAGAACGTCGTGAGACAGTTCGGTTTATATCCGGTATGGACGATAGGAAACTTGAGAGGATCTACCCCTAGTACGAGAGGACCGGGGCGGACGCACCTCTGGTGTATCGATTGTGGCCACCTGCTGCATTGTCGAGTAGCTATGTGCGGACTAGATAAGCGCTGAAAGCATATTAAGCGCGAAACTAACCTCAAGATAAGGTTTCCCTATGAGGACACAGAAAGACTATCTGTTTGATAGGCGCAAGGTGGAAGTGCAGCAATGCATGGAGCTAAAGCGTACTAATAGTCCCATTGCCTTTTTATGTCCTTGTCTGCTAGCGTTTATGCTTGCATAACGCTCGCGGATAAGGTAGACTTGACTAGTAATTGGTGCTTTTCAACAAGTACCAGCCAATTAACAATTCAATTTCGTGCTGATTTGATTGGACATCGAAGAAAGGGGTTTGGCCCACCACGCGAGTATATGTGGAACCAAGCGCTTTAAACCCCCTCCTTCGGTGCCCATGGCGAGGAGGAAACACCTGTTCTCATCCCGAACACAGAAGTTAAGCTCCTCAGCGGCGATTATACTGCGAAAGTGGGAAACTAGCACGGTGCCGAATTATAAAAAAGACTTCCGAATAGGGAGTCTTTTTTCGTTTTTGCCAGAGGCGCTTGCGAGTAGCATAAGTATGATATAATGATGAGGAAATGGATAAAAAACAAACAGAACAGCCAGAGTCCCTGAGGTCGGAGCGTGGGGGGTTTGTGGTGATGTGCGCGTCTTGGTTGAGGCGGCCAAAATCGTGGGTTATTATTGGTGGCGGTATTGTTGCATTGACGGTGGTAGTAGTTGGAGTGCTGTTTGTTATCACAACGCGTGGCAATGTCGGCGCTGAGCGCGTGTCCGACGAGGATTTGCAGGCGATTGACCGGCCGATTCGCCTGAAGTTTAATCAACAGCTTGGCGAGGTGAGGCCAGAGATTAAGCCAGAAGTGCGTGGTACGTGGCGCGAAAAGCGACAGTTGTTCGGCGTTTTTGAGATGGAGTTTACGCCCGACCAGCCACTGGCAGCTGATACAAATTACACCGTGGCGTTCCCGGGGGCGAGACGTTCGCTGTTTGGTAATGCGACAATCCATGATGTATCGTTCAAGACGCAAAAAGCACCACGAGTGGATACGACATCGCTGGACGGCAAAGAGGTGATCGCGATGGACCAGGCGTTGACGGTGCGTTTGGGGTCGCGGGCGAGTAAATTGCGCGATCTAGAATTGACGACTGAGCCAGCGCTTGGGCTGAAGCGTGAGTCGTCTGATGATCAAACATTTTCATGGAAATATGCTGGCCTACTAGCACCTGACACGCAGTACACCTTCAAGTTATACGATAAAGCCCAGAAGGAAGAGTTAAAACGTTTTACGGTGAAGAGTGCGCCACTACCGGCGATTGGGTCACCGATTAAAGAGCATTCAGTAACGCCATCAGATGAATTGAAGTTGACGTTTCAGGAAGCAATTGATGCAAAGGATCGGCCAAATATAGCGGTTGACACGGCTGGTAATGGTTCGTGGCGGAGCGATACCGAGTACGTATTCAAGGCAGATAAATTGGAGCCGGGCAAGACATACACATACACCATTCCTAAAGGCCTACGGACAGCTCGTGGAGGTGTTCTCGTCGAGGAAGTAAAAAAGATATTTACCACTAATGGGCATGTGCGTGGTGTGGGGGCGTCCCCGCGGCGAACCACTGTTGATCAAGCGGCGCAGGATGTATGGATAACCTTTGATCAGGCAGTTGACCACAAGAGCGCCCAGGATCGCCTTAGGGTTTCATCTGGTACAGTTCAGAGTATTTCCTGGCGTGGTAATACGATGGTTGCTCGGGTGGTCAATATGGGCTTTCAGCGGCAAGTCCAGGTTTGGGTAGAGCCGGGCGTGCAGCCAGTATTTGGACTGCCGAGTGTAGAGCGAATTGCGACATCGTTCACAACTAATTCACGGGTCGTCAAACTCAATAACGTACCATTCTATCGTCAGGCGTACGCCCAAAGCTGCGAAGCGGCCTCGCTGCGTATGGCCTTGGCATATCGTGGTGTACATGATAATGATTGGAACATTTTGCAGCGTTTCGGGTACCGTCCACGACCACGAGACAAGGCGACAAATGAGTGGGACGATCCGAATGCGCAGTTTGTGGGCGACGTAAACGGCAACCAAGGTACGGGAACGGGCTGGGGTGTATATGCTGGTCCGGTGGCACGGGCGGCTGGGCAGTATGGTCGCAGGACGTCAGTGGCATATGGTGCCAATGCGAATTTCGTAGCACAGCAAATTCATAACGGTAATCCAGTCATTGCGTGGGGCGTATGGCGGATTGGCGCAAAAATTGATAGTTGGAGGACGCCGTCAGGTCGGACGGTCAGCGGGCCAATACCGATGCATGTACGCCTCATTGTTGGGGTTCGCGGTGAGCCGCACGATCCGCTCGGGTTCTATGTTAATGACCCGATTGCAGGACGACTCTATTGGACGAGAGCGCAGTTTGTGGCGATGACAGCTGGTGCTGGACCGGCGGCGCAGCTGTTGGCGGTGCATTAATCGGTACTGAAGTGAGGACGGTATAGTCAGGGGCCCCGCGTCTTTGTTATTGAGCTAGCTCTATGGACGCGGGCTTTGTAGTCGGAAAGTTGAAGATGAGTATACGTATTTTTCTCGTCGTCGGGGTAATTTTCGATTTAGGCAATTTTAGCTATTAGTGAAATTCCTTTCACAATCAAAAACCACCCATCTCGCAGAAAGGGTGGTTTTTGAGTGGTGGAACTCATCATTTCTAAGCTCCAACAGGTGCCGTCACACGGTGTGACAGGTCTCATTATAGCGAAGTAAACCGCTGATTGCAATATTTTATTCACAATAAAAGTAGCTTATGTAAATGTTGACAAAGTATGAGCAGTATGATAAGATGTATATATAACACATATCATGTGTGATATATAAAGGCGAGGGTTTCCATAGTAGATGATGTGGAAATCTTTTTAATTAGGGAGGAAAACTCACATGGCAGGTACAAAAATTGGCGGTATGAAAGCGGCAGCGAAAAACTTAGCGCGTGACCCAGACTTTTATGCCAAGATCGGCGCGAAGGGCGGTCGGAACGGACGGACCGGTGGCTTTGCGGCAAACCCAGCTCTGGCACGGATCGCTGGTGCTAAAGGTGGTCGCATTTCTCGTCGGCGTAAGGCAACGACGACGGCCACGACAACCGTTAATCCAGCAACGACGGTATCAACAGTACAGGCAACGGCTCAAGACGACGTGACACTGGCCGCGTAGCCACACTGCTTAAAATGATGCGATAGCCCTCTTTTCGTAGAGGGCTATTTACGGTAGCGGCGGAGTTCGCAGGATCGAGCTTCGTTGACGCGCCAGTTGCTAGCGCAGTGGAGACAGCGATAGTGGTGCTTGGCGATTTCTATACCGACAGCGCTGCATGTCGGGCACGTGCTGCGGGCGTGTAGCCACTTGCGGTAGCTATCAAGCGCATCCTGAACGACGTCGTCACTCATGGCCAGAGTAATGTGATATCGCGGGGCTAATTGACGGACGGCTAATTCCCAGGCTTGGCGTTCCATGGCGATGAGGTCGATGTCACGAGTATAGTGATGATGACCCAGGATGGCGTGGGCGGTTTCGTGGAGCAGCTGGGCGGTAGCAGCTGGTGACGCCTCGTTAATATAAGTGATAGTCCGTGAATGGTGTGACCACGAAAAAACATCGCCAGCCTGGAACTGATACTCTGGATAATCGCTGGCCAGCTGCTTAACGATGGGCGATAGCGTTATCGTAGCAACCATAGAGTACAGACTCCTCGGGGTGTGCTGCACCAACGATGTGCGGGCAGGTGATGAATGACGGTAGTTTCTCGGTGATAAGTCCGGCTAGTGACGCAGAGAATTTGTCAGTGTAGCGGCCGACACCGCCGCCGATAACGATAACGTTTGGCTGAATAGCAGCGATCAGTGCCTGCAGTCCTAGGCTGAGTCTCTTGGCAGCCTCAAACCAAGCTTCGGGCGGTGTTGCGTCCGATAATTCACCAAACTGTTGACTGAGCGCTCGTCCGGAAGCGAGGTTTTCCCACGAATCGATGGTTGACTGATACGCGATTTGCATATGACCGGCTTCGCTGCTACGTAGGCTGGGGTGGAGTGCGCCGTTAAGGATAATGCTGGTGCCGATGCCTGTGCCGACAGTGACATAGAGGCCGCAGGCTGGTTGTGGTTCAAGGCGACGTATGCTGGCGAGGCCGGCGAGGTTGGCATCATTTTCGAGGATGATTTGGGCGTCGGGAAAGTGCTCGGCCAGGAGGTCGCGGATGGGCACCTCGCACCAGCCGAGGTTAATGCAATATGTAGCGACACCGTCAGTGACGGTACCGGGTAGGCCGATCGAGATGTCTGTAACAGGTGCGCCCTCGGCGATCACGGTGATGGTGTCAACGACCTGTTTGATATACGCCGTAATGTCTGTTGGGGTGGCAAACCGAGTTGTTGTTTCTAGTGTACCGTTGTCGGTAAATCGTCCGACTAATGTTTTTGTGCCTCCAGTATCAATCGCAATAATCATGAAGCTAGTATACCCCTTTACGAGAGCGGTGACAATATGGTACAGTAAGTATTAGTAACATCAGGGAGATAATAGTATGAAGCAGAACCGCCAGCGAGGATATGTCGTAATCTACGTGATTGTAGGGATTATTTTGGCGGCGATCGCTTTGGCAACGTTATACGGGTTGCGACAATTATCAGCACAGAACCAGGCCGCCTCATCGACGGAAAATGCTGCGACGAGTGAGCAGCAAAAAGAGACGAACAACACGAAAACTGACGATAAATCGGCCGACAAAAAGAAGAACGAGAAGAGCGATGAGAAAAAAGACACTTCTTCGGCTGAGTCAAATAAGTCCGCGCAGCAGCAGCCTCAACAACACGCGCAGAATCAACCAACGCCGCCAGCTCAAAACAATAGCCGTGGGTCATCCCGCTTACCAGCAACTGGGCCGGCTGACTCGTTGGCAGTTGGCTTCGTGTTGGGGCTGATTGTGGCCGCGGGCTTTGCTTATCGCCGGTCAATGTTGGTAGTTTAGCTTCCTTCTCTTTACTCGAGGCGTTATCTACGATATAATAAAGCGAGACCTCCAAGAGGTGACTGTTTTGGCAGGCCGCTTGGATAAGAATATTAACGTAATATGGGAGTCTATTTGGACGTATGGCAAATCCATTGACCATGGACGATCTGCTTGCTCAGGCGAGCGACTCCGTGAAACAGCTGACCGCGGGCGAGGTTGTGCACGGAACTATTTTATCAATAAAGAAACACGAAGTTTTGATTGATCTGGGGCCTTTGGGCGTTGGCTTGGTGCCGCGCCGCGAGGTGAGCATGTCGAACAATTACGCCGAAGGTGATGAGGTAACTGCGAGTGTTGTCGAGGTTGAGCTGGACAACGGTTATTCACTGCTCAGTATGCGTAAAGCGGCGCGCGATCGTGGTTGGGACGAGGTTGCAGCCAAATTGGAGAGCGGTGAAATTGTAACGGTGACGCCGTATGACGCCAATCGTGGTGGTCTGTTGGCTGAATATGAAGGGGTGCGCGGTTTCTTGCCGGTATCGCAGCTATCGGCTGAGCATTATCCGCGAGTTGGTTCAAGTGACAAGGACGAGATCTTGCAGCGGCTTAACGTGCTGGTCAACAAAGAGATTCGCGTACGGATTTTGGATGCTGATCGCAAGGCGAATAAGCTCATCTTTTCCGAAAAAGAAGCCATCAAAGAGGGCCTGGCGGAGCGGTTTGAGAAATTGTCAGTCGGCGATACCGTCAAGGGTATCGTGACTGGCGTGGTAGACTTTGGCGTATTTGTGAACGTTGAGGGAATTGAGGGACTGATTCACATCTCAGAAATTAGCTGGGAGCGGGTCAACAATCCGAGTGATTACGTCAAGGTTGGCCAGACTGTGGAGGCAAAGATTATCGCTATTGATAAGGAGCGCCTCAGCTTGAGCATGAAGCAACTGACGAAGGACCCATGGCTGGATGAAGTGGAGCAGTTCAAGTCAGGCGAGGACGTCGAAGGCACAGTCACACGGATTACACCGTTTGGTGCGTTTGTGCAGTTGAGTCCGGCCGTCGAGGCTCTCGTTCACGTTTCGGAGCTGGGTGGCGATGGGACTGACCCGGAGAAAGTCTTTACATTAAATGAGCGCAAGACCTTTGCGGTGCTCGAAATTGATAAAGATAATCGCAAAATTTCGCTGTCGCTGGCTGGCGGCAAGAAAAAATAGCCTATAGAAAAAGAGTAACGTAAACAGTTCGCCGGGAGTGTCACACGGGCGATGAAAGGAGCACGAGCAGATGACAGAAAAGATTGTCGCAATCGCAGATTCAGTAACCGTCGGAGAGCTCGCTACCACCTTGAATCTACCGGTCACGACGCTCATTGGCGAGCTGTTTAAGAATGGTATCGCGGCGACGATTAATCAGCGACTGGACTTTGAGACGGCGTCGATCATCGTTGAAGAGCTGGGCCTTGAGGTAACGCTTAAGAAAAAGGAGGCGGCCGTTGGTCATGCGCGTGTGGAGCATACGCTGTCGGAACGGGCAGTGCCGCGTCCACCGATTGTGGCGGTGATGGGGCATGTTGATCACGGCAAGACGAGCTTGCTGGATGCGATTTTGGGTAACAAGACTGCTGCAGGCGAGGCCGGTGGTATTACGCAACACATTAGTGCCTACCAAACGAGGCGTAATGGGCGGATGATTACACTGCTCGACACTCCAGGGCATGAGGCATTTGCAGCGCTGCGGCAACATGGTGCGGTGCTGACTGATGTGGTGATTATTGTGGTAGCGGCTGACGATGGCGTCAAGCCGCAGACGGTCGAGGCGATTCGATTTGCCCGTTCGGCTAACGCGAAAATCGTGGTGGCGATCAATAAAATTGACAAAGATACCGCCAACCCACAGCTGGTAAAAACGCAACTGGCATCTGAGCATGGCCTTAATCCTGAGGAGTGGGGCGGCGATACGGTGATGGTGGAAGTCAGTGCTAAAACTGGCCAGAATTTGGATAAGCTGCTTGACATGGTGCTACTCGTAGCAGATATGGAAGATCTACGGGCGGATGAGGATGTCCCGGCGGAGGGCTTGGTAATTGAGGCACATATGGAAACTGGGCGCGGCGCGGTGGTTGGGCTACTCGTCGAGCACGGTCAGCTAAAACCAGCGCATTATCTGGTGGCCGGCACGGCGTACGGTCGAGTACGAACAATGTCGGACTTTCGTGGTCAGACAATGAAAATGGCCGGCCCGAGTACACCTGTTAACGTAACTGGATTTAAGGAGCTGCCGCAGTTTGGTGATAGCTTTCGGTTGGCTAAAAATGAGAAAGAGGCGCGGCATTTGGCGCAGGCAGCGCGCCTAGAGCAGGAAAAAATGGCTGCCAGCACCAATGTCACCAGCTCGGATATTTTGAAAATGATGAGTCAGCAGCATGACGCTGAGTCGTTCAATGTTCTCGTCAAGGCTGATGTTCAGGGGTCGCTCACGTCGGTGATTGATAGCCTGAAATTGATTGATACAGGTGGCTTGGTGGATCTACATGTCATCGGTAGTGGGGTTGGTAATATTTCAGAAAATGACATTCATCTGGCAGTTGGCGAGAACACGGTCATTTATGGTTTTAATGTTGATCTGCCGCCAGCAGTGAAGCGCCTGGCAGCACGTGAGCATGTTGAGGTGCGGCTGTATCGAGTGATTTATGAACTACTTGATAACGCCAAGCAATCCATGGAAGCGTTACTGGCCCCAGAGGTCGTCGAGACCGAGGTCGGCCAGCTGAGCGTTAAGGGCGTGTTCCGAACGGTGCGCGAAGAGGTGATCGCTGGTGGTGAAGTGATGACGGGTAAGGTTTATAAGGGCCTGTTGGCGCGCCTGAAGCGTGGCGATGAGCATATTGCCGAGGTTGAAGTATCGTCCGTCCAGCGTCAACATCAGGAAGCCAAAGAGGTGTTTGAGGGTGAAATGTGTGGGCTCAGCCTCAAAACTACGCGAAAAGTCGTTGTCGAGGAAGGTGACACGCTGGAGTTCTTTACGCGGGAACTGGTGAAGAAGACGTTGTAACAACTTGTCACTGTGGGTAATTTTAGTATATCGGACGATTTTCTATTGACTTTTTTATATAAATCTGCTAAAGTCTAAGCTATAAACATATATTTTATGAGATAGTCAAACTGTTTTAGTAGTCACTTACTCTCTGAAAGGAAACCACCACATGTCAGAAAGAAATATCCCTCGCCGCGGCAATACTATGCCATCTGCGGAACGAGTCGCCAACTCGCCAGAACAGATTCCAGCCCCTAATGCAGCAATGCAGGAATTTGCTGGCAAGTTTTCTTCTATCTCTGAGCAAATGAATGAGGTCGTCGCCTCGAAGCGGGCGACCACAAAAGAGTATAAGGCTAACAAGCAACTTTCTCCTCAGCTCGTCGAGAAGTATGGTGGTCATGACATCTACCGTGACAAGATTATCGGATACAATCAGCAAATTGCTGGTTTACAGAATGAGCACCGTGCGCTTACTGAGTTGTATGGTGAGCTTGGTGGTGATAAGATTGATAGCCTTAAACAAGAACTGCAAGACCGCACCGGTGGTAGGGCCCGTGGCACTTGGTCGGCAGAAGCCGTGATTACCGAGCGGGCACTACGTCAGGCACAGGACGCTTTTGCTAAGAATTATGAGGATTACAAGGCTGAGAAGCGAAAGGGAGATCAGACGAGCCAGTCACAAGGTGAATCCAGCCCATCTCCTCTGAATACATTACCGGCTCTAGAGCCAGGTCCGAGTAGCAAGAATAATAAGTCTCCTCTTGCTTTGCCGCCAGCCAAGAAAAGTCCGGAAGGGGGCTCAGCAGGCAACAAGGGGCCTGAAGGCCAAGGTAGTAGCGGTGAGGGTGGTAAAAAAGATCTCACAAATGAAGCCGTTAAGCTAATGGGTGAGGCTTCGCGAGTTCTCAGTGATCCAGACGCCTCTGCTGAAGACAAGGCGAAGGCACGCAAAGCTATTCAGGCAATCATAGAGAAGATTGATGGTAGTGGTGAGGATGATCCACGCCCAGCCGAGGAGAGAATCAGCGATGCTATGACTCGCATGAGCGATTTCTTTGAGAATACGTATGAGATAGACCCTGCTACTGGTGAGAAACGATACACGTATCTTGAGCATATTAGGCGCTATGAAGCTGCACGTGAGCGTTTCCAAGAAGTTATGGCTCTTAAACAAAAGAGCTGTGGACTACGCATCAATCCAAACGGTAAGCTTATGGAACGCTTGCTAGGTTGTGGTCGATTGGGCGCTAAGCTCGCTGATCGTCTAACACGCCCGTCTAAAGAAGAGCAGGAGGCAGCGGCAGCCTACGAAGCAGCCTTGACGCAGGTTGACGTTGACCGGCACAACTTCCTCGGTCAGGAGATTGATCATGGTAATCTAACAAAAGAGGAAGTACGCGGTTTGCGTAGCCAGTTCTTTACAGCAGAGCATTACGGTAATGTCCAAGAAATTGCGCGTCTGCAGATGGATCGCGGCAAAGATGAGGACGGCAACCGTCGTCGTCCAATGAGCAAGTGGTTGCGACGTCTGGGCTATCTGACTGCTGGTGCGATTGGTGGCGTAACGGCGATGTTTAATATACCGCTTGGTATTGCCGTTGCTGGGGCTGGTGCCGGTGTATTTCGCGGCTTGGCAAATAAGCGGAACGCTAACATGAAAGTTAGTCCAGAAGATAAAAATCCGTTGAATAAAGAATATAAAGCCGAAGCTGTGGCAGACGTATATCATCAACAGTTCTTGGAGTCTATGCAGGCTCGGACTGAGGAGGCGCAAAAAGAGGGTTCTGATTGGGAGCCGGGTGCTCGTGATATCGTCGGTACGCATCTATATGAGACATCAATTGAGGCTGGCAAGAGTACCGAGCGTCTTACCAGGCCAGTGTTGGGTGCGGTGGCGCTAGCTGCAGCCATTAAATTTTCTACGGATTTGATGGGATCAGGAAGTGCCGGCGGGAGTGGCAACGTTGAAAATCCAAAGTCAGAAACTGGAGGCGGTGATAGTGCTGGAAATGTTCCACCAACAGTTTCATCAGAGACCCCGCCCGCTCAGCCTCACCTTACCGAGGTTAACACGAACGGTGCGCCAGAGAGCGTGGTTGGCGATCAGTTGCAGCATCTTGGCTATAAGCTTGAGGGCGACTCGACGGAGTTTCTGAAGAAGCTTGCAGACAACGTTGGTCAAGATAAGGTTTTTGCCGACGCTAACAATAACCCAGTAGATATGTTTACGGGAAAAGCTGGCGACCAGCAGTTTGGGGCTTGGAATGTTAACACGAGTGTGCGCTTTAGTGATGAAGCGGTGCGAGCCATTGAGGCTATGAAAGATGTTACTAAGGTTTAGAAATTAAAACAATAGGAGAACACAAACAATGACACATGAACAAATATTTGAGCAGTTAGGCATTACTGGTGCGAGTGATGAGGTTAAGCAGAGCACTCTCCACAACCTCGTTGGTGCGGTTGAGGTCCAATTTGCTAGCGTTAGTGATGAGCTATTAACGGAAGAACAAGATGAGGAATTAAATAAGCTCGTTGACGCACATGATGGTGATCCTAGCGTTGTCGGTGAGTGGCTAAAAACTCATATACCAGAGGCTGGACAGCTATACCAGGCAATACTGGAGGATGAGATTGTTCGTCTAAAAAGTCGGTTGGACACATAGGTCGTCGAATAGCTCTCATGAAGGTATAGTAGCATTCTGATCAGGATGCTGCTATACTAGTATAGAGAGAACGGGAACCATAAACGAGGAGACGATATGTTCCAACTAGATGATAATTTTTTGAAAGAATTAGGACTAGACCAACTGCCAGATGAGCAGAAGAAGCCGTTTTTGCAGCATATTTATAGCGAGTTGGAGCTACGGGTCGGCGAGCGGCTGAGTCAGGGGATGAGCGACGCGCAGCTGGATGAGTTTGCGAACATTATCGACAAGGCGCCGGGCGCGGTAGATGAGTTTCTCGCCAAACACGCACCAAATTACCAGCAGGAGCCAATGTTTCAGCGGCTGGTGCAGGCGACCAAGGCTGATCCGAATAATCCGGGTCTAAAAGATGAGTTTGCGGCGACGAAGTGGCTGGAGGTAAATCGGCCTGATTATCGCGACGTGGTGGCGGCAACAATGGACGAGCTGAAGAAGGAGATTATAACTAACCGCGAGGCTATTTTAGGCGGTATGGGTGCATCCTCGGCGCCGGGACAAGCTTAGAGCGAGCCTTTAGCTGCCTTAGCTCATGAACTTAGCCTTGATGGCCGCGGAGAAACGCCTCTGCGGTCATTTGTTTGCCGCTCGGGGCAATCAGCTCGAGGACGGCAAGATATCGTCCATCACAGCACTTAACGCTCAGCGGCGATTCTGGGGCGTTTGAGGCGCGAGTTTTGGTGATAATGAGTTCACGGTCATGAATGCGCAGACGACTACGTGGAAAGCCGAGATACGCCCGCACATGGGCATCGGCGGCGGCTGCGGTCATTGCCGTCGGGTCAATGAGTGACATATCCTTGGAAAGCAGCTGGCAATACGTGGCATCGGTGTCGTTTTGTGGGGTCGGCTGGAGCGTACCGGCGAGGATACTTGGCAGCGTGCGCACGAGCAGGTCGCTGCCGGCAGCAAACAGTTCATCAT
Source organism: Candidatus Saccharibacteria bacterium oral taxon 488 (assembly GCA_005697215.1). NCBI lineage: Bacteria > Candidatus Saccharimonadota > Candidatus Saccharibacteria bacterium oral taxon 488. The sequence goes on from CP040003.1 coordinate 162,930, forward strand.
ATAGCTGCGGTTTGGTTTCAGTGCCAGTGAGCGGGTGACGGTGTTGGGTGTAAATTGGGCCAGCGTCCATCTGGGCGTCAAGTTGCATAATGGAAACACCGGTTTCTGTATCTTGGTGTGCAATGACGGCCTCAATGGGCGAAGGGCCACGCCATTTTGGCAGTAGCGAGGGATGGAGATTAATAATACCAGGAGTGAAGAGGTCAATGATTGACTGGGGGATAATTTTGCCATAAGCGACGAGGACGCCGGCGACGGGCTGAAGGGCGGTGATATCGGGGATAATGTCGCGGAGCTTGTTGGGCTGCCAGACGAGGATGCCATGTTGGCGGGCAAAGGTCTTGACTGGTGGTTCGGTAAGCTTATGGCCGCGGCCGCTACGCATATCGGGTTTGGTGATGACGGCGCAAATGGGAAATCCTGCCTCGTAGAGTGCTTTAAGGGTAATCAGACTGTACGCTTCGGTGCCGAAAAAGATGATTGGCGGCATGTTAGTCCCACAGCTGAGCATTATCTTTGATGTCGGCTTCGTAATCAAGCGGCTGCAATTCACCAGAATCATCAAGCGTGTAAAAAGCATCGTGCTGGTCACGGATATGGTCGATAAAGACGACGCCGTTGGTGTGATCGATCTCGTGCTGGATGACACGGGCGAGGAAACCTTCGGCCTTAAGGCGAATCTCGTTGCCATCAAGGTCAAGAGCCTTGACACGGATTTTAGAATGGCGGGGGACTTTGCCGTAGACTTGCTTAACGCTGAGGCAGCCTTCGAAATCGGCGACAATTTCTCCCTCGTATTTGACAATTTCAGGATTGATCAAGGTGGTGAATTCGCGAGTTGCTTTGTCGTCAAAGTCGCTGCGGACGATGATGACGCGCTCGAGGCGATCAACCTGGATGGCAGCTAGGGCAGCGCTGATTTCATGAGGGCGAGAATCTTCCCAGTCAAGAGCGGCCGCGATCATATCGGCTGATAACTGACGCACCTCGTCGGTGATGACGTGAATTTTAGCTGATTTTTGGCGGAGATGCGGATTTGGTAGAGCAATGATATCGTCTTTAGTCATTGTGATCATTATAGCATATGTGGCTAGAGGAGGCTGGTCGGATCGAGCTCAGCCTGCCAATGAGTCGGTGGCACGAGGTCAAGGAGACTGACGAGGTCGCCGCGGCGGGGGCTTTTGAGAATGAGCTGCCAGCGGTACGTGTCGCGGACTCGCTCATAAAATGCTGGTGTTGGGCCGAGGATGCGTACGTCGGCCGGGGCAGCTGCCCGCAGTGTCTGGGCGAGCTTTTTGGCGTTGCGGATGGCGGCAGCTTCGGTTTTGTAGACGCAGGTTAATTTAAGTAGATAGACGAACGGTGGAAAGTCAGTGGCGCGTCGCTGGGCGATAGTGCGGGCGTAGAAATCAGTATAGTTTTGGGCAAGCCCATCTCGGATGGCGGGATGATCCGGCTGAAAGGTCTGGACGATGACGTCGGTGGCGTGATGGGAGCGGCCAACGCGGCCAACGACTTGGGCCAGCAGCTGAAAGGTGCGCTCGCTCGAGGAAAAGTCAGGCAGTGTCAACCCGGCGTCGGCTTGGACGACACCAACAGTGCGTAGGTGCGGTAGATCGAGGCCCTTGGCGATCACTTGGGTGCCGATGATGATGTCAATTGAGCCGTTTTTGAGCTCGTTGTAGCGCTTATCGGCCGCGTCGTTGGTACTTGTATCGGCATCGAAGCGGGCGATGGTGCTTGCGGGAAAGAGCTTGCGTAATTCTGCCTCGATGCGCTTGGTGCCGAGGCCTTTATGAATGATATCGGCATGACGACACTCGGGGCAGCTGGTGGGTACGGGTGCAGCAAACCCACAAATATGACAGAGGAGCTGGTGCTGGTCGGCGTGTAGTGTGAGCGGCACGAAGCAGCGCGGACAGCCAGCATTCCAGCCGCATTGTTCACATAGGGTGATAGCGGCAGTGCCGCGGCGATTATGAAAGATGAGGGCTTGATTACCGTCATTCAGCGAGCCGGTGATAGCCGAGAGTAGTTGATCAGAGAGAAAGAAATGCTGAGTAAAGTTCGTGCGCTTGGTCATATCAACCAGCGAGATGCGCGGCTTGACGGCGTCTGAACGGGCGGGCGTGGGCATAGCGATGATAGGCCGGCCAGCGGTTTTCGCCAGAAAATAATCGCTGATCGTAGGGGTGGCACTGCCGAGAACGAGCTTGGCTTCATGCTGGCGAGCGAGAATGGCCGCAGTGCGCGGCGCTGAGTAGCGGGGCGATTGTTCTTGTTTGAAGCTGGGTTCGTGACATTCATCAATGACGACGAGGCCCAGCTGCTGGACGGGCATGAATAGGGCCGATCGAGGGCCGATGACGATGAGCGGGTCGCGTGAATTGATAACATGTTGCCAAGTCACGTGCCGCTCGGCTTCGGTCTGACGCGAGTGGGTGAGGATAATATTGTCGAAATACCTCGCAAATTCGCTAACGAGTTGTGAGGTGAGGGCAATTTCTGGCACCAGAATAATTGACGATAAGCCCTCGTCCATCAACCGCCGGGCGAGCTCGATATAGACACGCGTCTTGCCAGATCCGGTCACGCCATGTAGTAGGGCGCTGCCGGGGAGCATGTCGTCAATGGCGGTGATGGCGGCTCTCTGGTCGGGCGTGAGCGCTGTTGTCGGTGGTCGTGAGGCCTGCGGACTGGCGGCGCGTGCGGGTATGTGGCGGCGCTTTTTCGTCAAACCGCGTGGCAGAATGGTTTGCCAGACGGTCGCGAGATGCGTATGATAATAGCTACTCATCCACAGAGCCGTTTGGATGAGCGGTAGCGGCACGGGAGCGTCATCTAAAATCTGGACAATTTCTTTAACCGTAAACTCGGGCTTAACGACTGCCGACATAATGATGCCAACGCACTGAGCCGAGCCAACTTCTATAACCACGAGTGCACCGACTGGCAGCTGCTCAGGGTGTGCATAGGTAAACGAGTGCGCATCGGCACGAATGATCTTGATCGGTGATACCAAATAGTAGTGCATGTCTTGCTTTATTATACCGCGCTGGCTGGTTGAATATAATCATGAGCGTTTTAGGGTGTAAGTACGTATACTGAGGGGTGGGGCGTATAATTGTCGAAAAAAGCTTGTCGGGTGTTGTAAAATTGTGATACACTGAGTGATAGCGAAAGGGAACATGGGGAGAGAATGCTTGACATTTTTATTACATCACGAGTGAGACGCAAAATCGTAGTCGTGTACGCCAAGTATCCTGATTTTCATACGCACGTACGTGGCCTGGCCAAGCTGATCAAGGAAGATCCGGGTAATATTCAGCGCGAGCTCAAGCGGCTAGAGAAGGTTGGTTTCCTGAGGAGTGAGAAGCAAGGCAATTCGCGGGCATACTTTACGAACAAGCAGTTCCCGATTTTCAAGGAATTACAGAGTATGGTGATTAAGTCGCAGCAACATGCGGCCCGGCCGAAGCGCGGCTCGGTTGATAGAGATTGATGACCTTATTTGAGCAGATTTTGACAGCGCGGGGCTTGACGACGCGGGCAGCACGCGAAGCTTTTTTGCAGCCGGATTATGTGGCGGTGAAGCACGATCCGTTTTTGCTGCCGGACATGAAGAAGGCAGTGGCGCGGTTGAAACAGGCGCGGGAGCAGGGCGAAAAAATCGTCATTTACGGCGATTATGACATTGATGGGCTGAGCGCTACGGCGCTGCTGCTGGATGCCTTTGGTAAGTTTGGTTTTGAGGACGTCGATGCTTTCATTCCGAACCGTTTTGTTGAGGGTTATGGCATGACCATGGGTGCGGTGGACAAGGTGCGCGATATGGGTGCGGATTTGATCGTGACGGTGGATACCGGTAGTTTGTGCCATGCGGAAATTGCCTATGCCGCTAGCTTGGGGATTGATACGGTGGTGACAGATCATCATAACGTGGCCGAGACGCCGCCGCCGAGTGTGGCAGCGGTGAATCCGAAATTTCCAGGACATACTTATCCATTTCGTGATTTGTGCGGTGCGGGCGTGGCGTTTAAGTTGGTGCAGGCGCTGCAGACAGAACTAGATGGGTTACCTGACGGCTATGAAAAATGGCTGCTGGATTTGGTGGCGTTGGGGACGGTTTGTGACATTGTGACGTTGGCTGATGAAAATAGGGCAAATGTGTATTGGGGCTTGGAGGTGTTGAAAAAACAACAACGCCCAGGACTGAAAGCGTTGATGGCAGTGGCGGGTATTGAACCAGAGCAGGTCAATGCTAGGCATTTGGGGTTTGGTTTGGGTCCGCGAATGAATGCGGCGGGTCGGCTGGAAACGGCGCAGCATGCACTGGATATGTTGGTGGCGCGCGATGGATTGGCGGCATTGGAGGCGAGCGAAAAACTGGAGGAATTGAACGTCAAGCGGCGTGGAATTCAGGACGCGATTTTTGAGGAAGCGTGTGAGCAGGCTGAGGAATTGGCTGATGACCGGGTGCTGGTGGTAAGTAGTGATGGTTGGAATCACGGCGTTATCGGTATTGTGGCGTCGAAATTGGTGGAAAAATATAAAAAGCCAGTGTTTATCATTGGCGAGCGCGGCGAGGAAGCGACTGGTTCGGCGCGCAGTTTTGGTGATTTTTCAGCGGCAGATGCTGTGCGGGCAGCGGACGATATTATTATCAAAGGTGGCGGGCATGGTGCGGCAGCGGGCGTGACGCTGGCGACTGAGAGAATTAACGATTTTCGCCGGCGAGTAAATGAGTTTTATGATTCGCTGCAACTCATAAATCAAGAGCGATATTTGCTGCCGCGAGCTGACGTGGAAATCGATGATTTTTCGGAAATTGATGAGGAATTAGTAGAGAATCTGGCAAGAATGGAGCCGTTTGGCAATGGCAACCCAGAGCCTGTAGTAAAAATTACCACAGCTATCGTGCTGAGCGCGCGGCGAATGGGTGCGGATGGACAGCACGTTAAATTAGCACTGCGTGATAAAAACGGTAAAGTGTTGCAAATGCTGGCATTTAACGCGCCGGAGGAATTTTTCCGCGAGCCAGGCGACGAGGTGACGGCGTGGTTCCAGCCGACCATTAATGAATGGCAAGGGGTGCGGACGGTTGAGGGGCGGCTCGTTCACGTGGCTTTGTCTGATTGATGTGGTAATTACAACTTTTGTTTGAATGTAGCAACTAGTCGCTTGAGCATGGTAGATTTTTCGTTGTGAAATTAGCAACGATGTTATGTATCGAAACTACGCGCTTCCCTCCGGTAATGTCAGTAACTTGACAAATAACAAAAAAGAGAGTAGCATGAATTCGTAATATAAAATTTGCTAAACACAAGAGGGAAACAAACATGACACAAAATTATGAGCATACCGATGGCAATGGAAGTCCAAATCCAAACGCTGCCAATTGGGCCGAGATCGGTAGGGAGAATGTACCGGTTCATCTGGACCTATCTACATTAGATTTTTCTAAAGTAAAAGATACTTATAGTAAGATCAAAGATCCCAATAAGGCTATTGAGGTTGAGATTTCAGAAACCACTCAGAAGGTAGAAACAGTTATCACAGAAGAAGACGGAACAGAGCGAGTTGAGACGGTTAATATAGCGAATCCTGGTGATGCAATCGTTACGGGCGAGAAAGGCGAGCGTTATATTATAAATGCCAAAGATTTTCATAACCTCTATGAGCCACTTACGGAAGAGAATGGTGTAGCTGCTAATGGTAAGTATTTGCCTAAAAATGTTGTGAAGTGTATGGAGAACCCAGAGGGTAAAGAGATTGTCATTGATGCGCCGTGGGGTGGTCAACAGACAGGTGGGGCTAATTGCATAATTGTAGAAAGTCAAATTGAGAACAGTAATGGTGAAAAAGAAAGATATATTATTGAAAGAGGTGCGTTTGAGGCAACATACAAAAAAGATAGCCAAACCGCGGAAGGAGAGCAGCTTTAGTTGGCTGGGCTAAAATTAGTTGCCGGACGCCGCACGGATAAATATCGGGTGGCGTCTTTTCGTGCTCAGTCTAACCGATCTTAGATGCTAATTTGTCAAATATTTTCTCATCTGTTATAATGCAAAAAGTATGGTTCAAGTTACACGTAAAGATCAGAAGGAAGCGAACGAGAATGTGATTCGTCGCTTTAATCGCAGGGTGCTGCAGAGCGGTGTCCTTGCACGGGCAAAGTCGGTGATGCGATTTGCCAAGCCGATTTCCAAGGTTGAGCGTCGTAAGAAAGCGATTATTCGCCGCGAGCGCCGGGCCGAGAAAACAGCCAGAATGCGTATGGGGGCAACGCGTTAATGTCGGCGCTAAAAGCGCGTATTGCTGATGAGATGAAAGCCGCTCTTCTAGGGCGGCATCGCTTTCGGGGTGATGTCCTGCGTAATCTAAAAGCGGCGATTCTCAATGAGGAGGTGTTGCTCGGTAAGCGTGACGAGGGTCTAAACGATGTAGAAGTCGAGAAGGTTATTGCCCGCGAAGTCAAAAAGCGCAAAGAAAGTGCCACGTTATACCGAGCAAATGGCCGGGTGGAACTAGCTGAACCAGAGGAGCAAGAGGCAGCAATTTTACAAGAATTTTTACCTAAACAGCTGAGCGAAGACGAGGTTCGGGCAATGGTCGAGGCGGTAGTTGCTGATCTGGGTGCGACGATGCAGCAAATGGGTCAGGTGATTGGCGCGGTGAAGACTAAAGCCGGCAATGCGGCTGATGGCGCCTTGATTGCGAAAATTACCAAAGAAACGCTAGCAAAACAATAACAACACAGAAAAAGGAGTAAAGGATGATCTTATTATTTGGGCCGCCGGGAGCTGGTAAAAGTATGCAGGGGCAGATGCTGGCGGCGCGCCAGGGTTGGAAGTGGCTATCAACCGGCGAGATGCTGCGCCGCAGTAATGATCCGGCGGTGATTGATATTTTACGCTCGGGCGAACTGGTGAGCGATGAGTTGATTTACCAAGTGTTTGAGCAGGCGGTGCAGGAGGCGCGCGATAGAAACTATCCAAATATTATTGTCGACGGCTTTCCGCGGACGAAGGAGCAGGCGGCGTGGCTGGATGAGTACATGGCGCGGATGAATGAGAAAATTGATACGGTGATTTCACTGGAAGTGCCGGAGGCGGAGATTATGCGGCGACTAGAGAAGCGCGGTCGTCTGGAGGATACGCCAGAGGCGATTGCCCGGCGAATGACGATTTATCGACAAAAAATGTATCCGGTGTTGGGGATTTTTGCTGAGGCAGGCGTTAGGATTGTCCATTTGGATGGCGTCGGTACGGCTGGCGAAGTGCATGACCGGATTTATGAAGAGGTGGCGCACGCATGTCAACTTTAATTACGGGTGAGAAAACGCCGCAGCAAATGAAGGATATGCGCGAATGCGGACGGATGTTGGCGACGATTTATGACGAGTTGCGTCGGAAGGTAACGGCCGGAATGAGTGAGCTGGATGTTAATGAGTTTGTGGCTGGGCGAATTAAGGATTTCGGCGCGGAAGCAACGTATTTGACGGATGAGGTGAAATTCCCAGGGGTGATTTGCGTGTCGACTAATGAACAGTTGGTGCACTCGTTTCCGACGGAATATATGTTCGAGAAGGGCGATGTAGTGAGCTTTGATCTGGTAATCGGTTACCGCGGCATGAAAACTGACAGCGCCTTTACGATGGTGATTGACGAAGAGCCGCGCGGCGCTAAAAAACATTTACTGCACGCAACGGAGCAGAGTTTGTATGCGGGAATTGATGCGATTTCCGGTGACGGGACGCGCGTTGGCGATATTTCGGCGGGCGTGGAAGCGGTATTGAAGAAAGCCAAATTGGGTATCATTCGCGAGCTGGTTGGCCACGGCGTGGGACTACAGATGCACATGAGTCCGGAGATTCCAAATTATGGCCGGCGCGGTACCGGGCCAGTGCTGCACGCAGGTGATACAATTGCTATTGAGCCGATGGCCAGCCTCGGCAGCGAGAAAATTGTGACCAAGGATGACGGCTGGACGATTAGCATGAAAGACGGCAGTTTGGGTGCACATTTTGAACACACCGTATTGATTACTGAGACGGGTGCGGAGATTTTGACGACGCTCTAGGCTATCTGGTATACTAAGCATATGCAAGAACAATCTCGATATGCTGTAGGAATTGATGTTGGTACGAAGACCGTGCGCTGCGTGGTCGGACATATCGGGGAGTCGGGGCTGCCGAACATCGTTGGCGTTGGCGTTAGTGAGAATAGCGGCATGCGTAAGGGCGCGGTATCGAACTTGACGGGGCCGGCGGCAGCAATTGACAAGGCGCTCGAGGCGGCCGAACGCATGAGTGGTCATCATATTAATGCAGCGGCGCTGAGCGTCAATGGGTCGCACATTTTGAGCACCAAGGCCGATGGTATGATCGCGGTGGGGATGAGCGGCGGTGAAGTGACGGACGAGGATGTGCTGCGGATTGAAGAGGTAGCAACCACTGGGAAGGTGCCGGCGAATCGAGAGATTTTAGAGATTGTGCCGCATGCTTATCGGTTGGACGGACAGGACAACATCAAGGATCCGGTGGGGATGAGCGGCACGCGTCTGGAGCTGCGAGCAAATGTGGTCTCGGGCTTGACGCCGTATGTGGTGAATTTACGCCGGTCGGCCGAGATGGCGAATGTCACTGCCTCAAGCCTGACACCAAGTGTGTTGGCGGCAGCGCGAGCGGTGCTCAGTGAGTCGCAGATTGAGAACGGCGTGGCAGTTATCGACATTGGTGGTAGCACGACCGGTGTGGCCGTGTTTGAAGAGGGTGACTTGCAGCATGTGGCGGTGATTCCCATGGGGGCGCAGAACGTGACAAATGATGTGGCGATTGGGCTGAAGACCGACCCGGAGATCGCTGAGGCGGTCAAATTGGTGCACGCCCGGCTGGGCGGCGGTAAGGTTGGTCGCGTTGATACCAAATACGACAAACAGGTGTATACATTTGAACAAAGTGAGATTGACGAGATTGTTGAGGCGCGCTATGAGGAGATTTTCGAGCTAGTTGCCAAAGAGTTGAAGCGGGCCGGTGGCATTGGGCGGCTACCGAGTGGCGTGGTGCTGGTTGGTGGTGGCGCCAAGGTTAAGGATCTGGTCGAATTTGCCAAAAATAGCCTCGGCGTGGCGGCTAAACTAGGCGTGCCGGCAGGATATGCGGGCGTGAGCGACGAGGCGAATGGGCCGGAGTTTGCAGCGGCAATTGGTCTGATGCTCATTGACGGGGCAGGGGCCGAGCGGGCCGAGCACGCGCAGAGCAAAGTGGGTTCGGTGACAAAGAAAGCCGGCGGAATGATTAGTCGATTGCTAGCGAGGTTTAAGTAGGAGCTAGTAGACAAAGATGGTATACTTGATAAGAGAAAGATAGGGAGAAGAAAATGCCGCAGATTACACCAAGTGAAGTTCAAACGTTTGCCAGTATCAAAGTTGTTGGTGTCGGTGGAGCTGGCGGTTCGGCCATCAATCGGATGAAAGATGCGGGGCTCGCTGGCGTGCAGTTTATCGCCATGAATACTGATGCTCAGGCGCTGCATAATTCTAAGGCAGATGTCAAGATTCACCTCGGGCACACCACGACTAATGGGTTGGGCGCCGGTGCTGATCCGATGGTTGGTGAGGCGGCGGCTAATGAGTCGCGTGAGGAGATCCGCCAGGCACTTGAGGGTGCGGACATGGTGTTTGTGACGATTGGTGCTGGTGGTGGCACCGGATCGGGCGCTGGGCATATTGTGGCAGAGATCGCTCGCGAGATGGACATCCTGGTGGTTGGCGTGGCGACGCGGCCGTTTAGTTTTGAAGGCGAGAAGCGTCGGGTGAATGCAGACTGGGCAATTACTCACCTGGGCCGCCAAGTTGACACCTTGATCACCATCCCGAATGATCGATTACTGCAGACGATTGATCGGCGGACGCCGCTGCTCGAGACGTTCAAGATTGCTGACGATGTGCTGCGCCAAGGCGTGCAGGGGATATCAGAGCTGATTACCGAGCATGGTTTGATTAATCTCGACTTTGCTGACGTCAAGGCGGTGATGAGTCGGGCTGGTTCGGCGCTGATGGGAATCGGTCGGGCCGATGGCGAGAACCGTGCGGTGCAGGCCGCTCAGCAAGCGATCGAGAGTCCGCTGATCGAGGTGTCGATTGACGGTGCAAAGGGCGTGTTGTTTAACGTGACCGGTGGCTATGATATGAGTATGGCAGAAATTCAGGAGGCAGCCGAGGTAATTACCAGTGCGGTCAGTCCTGATGCTAATATTATCTTTGGAGCGACGCTCAAGCCAGAGCTTGAAGACGAGGTGATCATCACGGTTATCGCTACTGGGTTTGATAGCGAGACATATCATGATCATGAGGTGAGTTTGACGAGTGAAGCGTCGCATGAATCAGAGACTGAGGTTGATGACGAGGTGGTTGAAGGGATTGATCTGGAGCTCAGTGAACAGAGCGGAGCGACGGACTTTACGTCTGAGCAGGAAAATAACATCTGGGATCAGCCAGCTGAGGATGAGGCGGACGAAGATGATACGCCGGCCTTCCTTCGCCGCCGCAAAAAGAACAAGGAGGAATAAATGAGCGGATTTAACATTGGTGATAGCCGCGTGATCGAGTCGCGAGAGGTTTCTGATGGCGTGGCGATTCGCCGCCGCCGCGAGACGCCGGATGGACGGCGTTTCACTACGTATGAACGAGTAGAAAAGCCAAACCTCATTGTGATCAAGAAAAATGGTAGTCGTGAACTGTTTGACCGAGTCAAGCTCGCGCATGCGGTGCGCCAGTCGGTCGGCAAATTCCTTAAATCCGACGAGGAAGTCGAGTCGATTATTACGGCTGTTGAGGATAAATTGTATGCTCTGGGCGCCTCAGAAGTGCCGTCGCGGCAAATAGGCGAGTTTGTGCTGGATGAATTAGCTAAGCGTAACGAAGTGGCGTACGTACGTTTTGCCAGCGTGTTTCAGAAGTTTGAGACGCTGGATGATTTCGTCAAGATACTAGAACAACGCCGCCAGAAAGGACAAGAATAATGCGAGTCGTTGTCGTATATCGGGCAGAAAGTGATTACGCGCGCCAAGTCACTAGTTTTCTGCATGACTTTAGTCGGCAGACGGGGCATACGATTGAAGAGCTTGACCCAGATTCGGCTGAGGGCAGCGATTTTTGCCGGACATACGACATCGTTGAATACCCGACCGTTATCGCATTGAGCGCTGATAGCCAGATGCAGAATATGTGGCGCGGATTACCGCTACCGACGATTAGTGAGGTGAGTTTTTATGTTTGACATGCTGCGTAAGTGGCTCTCGAACAAAGATTCAAAACGCCGGCAGTTCGCAGTATTAGCGCTGCTGCTCGGCAGCGGTTTGGGCTTGTTGGCCTCGTTTGTACTGTCGATCGAGGCGCTGACGCTTGCTAAAAATTCGCATGCTGCACTGAACTGCGACTTGAATTCGGTGATAAGCTGTTCGGCGGTGGCAAACCATTGGTCGGCGACACTACTCGGCTTTCCCAATAGTTTCATCGGCGTGATGACGCTACCAGTAATGGTGACAATTGCGGTGGCGTTGCTAGTCGGTGCGAAGTTGCCGAAGTGGTTTATGTGGGGCGCGCAGCTTGGTGCGGTGGCGGGCCTTCTGTTTGCTGGTTGGATGTTTTATATGAGTTATGTTGAGATTGGCGCGTTGTGTCCGTGGTGTTTGACGCTGGACGCGGGTATGCTGCTGGTCTGTTACGGATTGACGAGATATAATGTGGTGACTAGGATGGTTGGCGGTAGGCGTACGAGAAAATTTGTCGATCGGGGATTTGACACGTTCCTGTTGGCGCTAGTGACCGTTGTGATCGTTGTTGTTATTTTGGCAACATTCGGGCGTGAGCTATTCGCATAAATTAAGAGTAGGCGTATTGAATAATGGTACTAGTATCCGTATACTAGGCATATGAAGAAAAATTTTCTCGTCAGAGCGTTTTTGGGCATTACCATCGTGGCGCTCGGCGGGATTCTGCTGCTGCGGAATCTCGGGATTATTACCTTTGATAACTGGCACCTATTTTGGGGTACTTTTTGGGCAGGTATATTCCTCCTGGCTGGTTTATCAGCACTATTCAGCTCCCGCAGACCAGCGGCCTGGGTATGGGGGTTACTGTTGATAGCTGTTGGTACGGCGATCGGACTGAACACCTATAATGTGATTAATGTTAGTGTCTGGAAGCTATTTTGGCCAGTGATATTAATCATTGTTGGCTTGGTAATCATGCTGAGTATCGGGTCTGGGGGCCGCAGACGATCTAAGAAGCTGGCTGCTGATGGTAGCGATAACGAAAAAGTTGCAATTTTTTACGGCGAAGAATCGCGGGTGAAAGGCGATTATACCGGCGGTTCAGTGACGGCGATATTTGGCGGCGTGGAGTTGGATCTACGTCAGGCGAAGATTAAGGACGGTGCGGTAATTGATGTGTTTACGTTTTGTGGCGGCGCCAGCATTAGTTTGCCGGACGACGTAATTGTCCAAAATGAGGTTCGTGGTATTTTGGGCGGCAGTGAGGATAAAACTGCGCCGAAGTCTTCTGCTAAAAAGACAATCCACCTGAGGGGTGAGTGTATTTTGGGCGGCTTGGAAGTTAAATAAGCTTTTTACCGTACAAAAGGCCAGTGGAGAATTCTACTGGCCTTTATGTTCTAAGGGCAGTGCACGGCAGAAGCATTATAAACTTGACAAATATAGATATATAGAGTATTATTTTGATAGTTCAGTAAAGATAAGAAAAAAAGGAATTAGGTAAAAATAATGCATGATCATCTATCGCCACGACATGAGCATCCGATACCACCGGTATCATTGGTGAAAGAGGCCTATGATGGAATCATTGAGCACAACAGGGGAGTTAGTCCATTTAAAGACCTAGTACTTGCTATAATAGCAACAAACAAAGCCGAAGCAGCCGAGGTAGACAGTGGTAGTCTCGAAGAGGCTTTATCGGATCAGACTAGCAAGAATCGTATCAAGGCTGATATCCAATGTCTACGGCATGCAGAGATTCTTGGTAATGCGGGTGTTCGGCTGGCGGACGGGGGCGGCTCAATGGCGATGATCGGTAGTTCTAGCGAGACCATGGTCGGTGACGGTAAAATTTATCCGGTCGTTCCGGGCGATTCACCGGAGGATGTTGGTAAATTTGTACAGTATGTGGAGAACCTACAACCAGGTGATGATCTTCGACTAGTAGTAGATGTTTTGAAGACGACCCGAAGCGCAATCGCGAGGGGCTGTACGGGTCAGTATCGTGAAGGCGTTGCTGATGCTGATAGAAATAAGCTCCAGAGCCGGGTAGGGGAAGAAATAGAAAAGTTTATACAGATTGATGAGGCGGCGCAGATCAATATACCCGAAGCTTTATCTAAAAGATACCAAAAACTTGAGGATGAAGGATATCATAAATTTTGTAATACCTATGGGGAATTTATTGAGGCCAAAGAGGCAATGGGAGTCTATAAAGACCTCAAGGATGCCGTTACGTATTATACACAAAATGTTTTGCCGGAGTTTGTATTTTTGGGCGACGCTGATGATGAGAGGCTATTAGAGCCTTGGCCATATGTAGATGCTGGCATAGAAAATGTAATTATGCGGATAACTAATGAGGCTGTGCAAGTAATTCAGGCGAATCATTCACCTGAGGCATTGGCTTATGCCCAACGATATGCTAATAATTTTGAGGTTGGTCTGATAAAAACATTAGATTATCTGCGTGAGTTTCCCGACGAGGATTGTCAAAACTGTTGGTTGGGTGATGGTGAAACTGAGAGAACATATTCCTCTATCGTACAGGAATGCCTGGATAAGCTACGTCGGGCAAAGGATGACGCAAAGATTAATGAGCAATTCAACCAGATCATAGATGGCCTGAGATGGTAGTATCTAGTAATTCCGTCGAAAACGCGCTACAATTGTCGTAGGGCGTTTTCGCGTGTGCTGGGTAGTAGTCTTGGCGACATTAGCGCGAAATGAGCGGCTATCAACCGCGAAGCCTGCGGGAAGAAATTGGCTTTTTATCAGCTGAGATTAGACCCCGCCGTGACTCACTGCGACAAAGTGATAATTGAGTGCTAAAAGAGTGCGTGGATGCCGGTCAACTTGGCAAAGATCGCGAAGAATCACTTCTTTTGGAATCGAGATGGTACCGTCCGTTTGAAGCACCTCCAGCGGATTCTCGAAGTCAGAAGAGGTGATTTTAGTTATATAAGGAGTAGCCATGCCGATACCAGCCCACAAGTCAGCCTTGCAGCACGCCATTCGCCATGAGTGTGCGGCGCTGTGGCCACTGCTCGAGGCAGCCGCTCCCTGGGCGGATGAGCTGGTGCTTCCGGGGCAGATAAAAGGCACGATGATGAATCCTCACCAGCTAGCCAGCTACCTACTAGGGTGGGCTACCACGGTGCTAGAGTGGGGCAGTGAATATCATCAGACTCATATGGTGCCGACGATTATTACCACTGGCTATGGTGCGGTAGCGCAAAAGTTCTATATGCAATATGCTGATATAGCGTATGGTGCCGTACTGACAAAGCTTGATGAAGCGGTGGCAGCGATTGACCAACTGATCGAGCAGACATCAGAAGACGACCTCTACCGCGTCGTATGGTATCGGACGAAGACGAGTGGACGAGAGTATACCATGGCACGGATAATTGAGCTCAACACAGTCGCGCCATTGCGAAATGCACACGGTAGGTTGCGCAAGGCTATGGAGGAGAGAGAGGATGAGCATGCAACAAAACGCAGCTTTGCCTAAAAGAATCATTACGTTATGTGGATCGATTAAATTCATTGATGTAATGACGAGCGTGGCTGAGCAATTGGAGCTGGCTGGTTTTGAAGTGTTGCGACCGGTGGCGTCTGGTGAGCCGGAATTTACGGTGGATGTTGAGCGTGCGAAAGCGATCCGTCATCGTTTAATTAAACAACATTTGGCAAAAATCGATCAGTCGGTGGCAGTTTTGGTCGTTAATCCACCAAAAAATCAAGTTAATAATTATATTGGTGTGAGTACGCTGGGTGAGATGATGTATGCGTTTGGTACAAATAAGCCGATTTTTATCTTGAATCAGTTACCAACGGAACTTGATTACGCAGTGGATTTAGCGGCGCTAGAGCCGATCGAATTAAACGGTGATTTAACGAAAATAACAACTAATTTGGGGGCTTGCCGTGGCTAGTTCTCAAGCATTTATCAAATATTTCAAAGAGCAATTGACGGCGAGTGGCGCTGGTGAGATTTATTGTCGTAAAATGTTTGGTGATTATGGTGTTTATTGCGACGGTGTATTTTTTGCGTTGGTTTGTGACGATACCTTTTTATTAAAATAACAGAAGCTGGCAAGGTGATTTTGGGTAAAAATTATTCGACTGGACTAGCTTATAGTGGCGCCAAAACGCTGATGTTTAAAATTGATGATTTTGAAGATTATGATTTAATGCGCCAACTAATTCAAGTAACTTGTACCGAGTTAATGAAGAAAGGCAAAGGCAAAAAATGAAGCAAACAGTAATTTCACAAGATCCAGATCCAAAGGTACCAGTCCTAAAAACCTCTTTTATCTATCGGAATCAGGTAATTCAAGCAGAATGGTTTGATGTTGATGACAAGACGGCGATTCCTGATTTACCATGGCAACAGATTTATGTGATTGGTGATCTTGAAGGTAAGGTACCGTTGGTTTATTACGCACATGGTAGGGAAAATTTACCTGGTGGGCATACTGAGTCAGGCGAAACTTTCGAACAAACATTACGTCGTGAAGTCCAAGAAGAATTAAATATGCGAGTGGTTGAGTGGCAACCGATTGGTTATCAGGTTTTAACCAATCCTGACGGTAAGGTTGACTATCAATTTCGGGTAGTAGCGAAGCTTGAGAAACTCGGTGAATTTGCGGGTGATGTCGGTGGCTCAGTGATTGGCTATCGCTTGGTGGATATCGGTGAAGTGAATCAACGTATTGGTTATGGTGACGTTGGGGAGCGTATGATAGCACGCGCAAAGAACACGCTAAAATCAATGGCAACTGTGCGTGACGGGATATTTAGAATATAAAAGGTTAAATAAAGGAGATAATATGAAATTCAAACACGGAACACGCCGCCGAGCGGCAGAATACGAGAAGGATTGGGTGCAGCGCTGGAAGGATGGCCAGACGTTTGAAAAGTCGGTGGCGCAGCGGTCAGCGGATAATGCCTATGTCTTTTATGACGGGCCGCCGTTTATCACTGGGGTGCCGCACCACGGGACGCTGCTCAGCAGTATCGTGAAGGACGCGGTGCCGCGCTACTGGACGATGAAGGGCAAGCGCGTGGAGCGCCGCTGGGGCTGGGACTGTCATGGCCTGCCGGCAGAGAATTTTGTCGAAAAGCAGATGAATATCGTGGATCGGCGGCAGATTGTGACGAGTAGCGTTAAGCGAGTCAAGCTGGTAAATGATTTCGATAACGCAACGAAAGTTATTACTAAAGTTGCTGGCTGGATGGAGCAGCGAGGCTATGGTAGCAGCAGCTGGGATGCCGACAACCTAACGCCAGATAAATTAAAAGAGGAATTTGGGAGAGATAATTTTTATGTAGCTTACGATGACGATAAGTTAGTGGGGGGTGTCGTCATAAGCGATAAGGATAGTTATAATTTTTTTGCTGGCAAAAAGGATAATAGCACGTCGGTTGGTTATCTTTATAAAATGGCGGTACTACCGGAATTCCAAGGGCAAGGTTATGCGGATGCAGTGTTAAAAGAAGCTTTTCGCTTAAGTAAGCAGGAAGGGGTCAAAGAGATTCGCATAGAGGTTGGCGAGCATCAACCTAAATTGGTGAATTTGTATGAGCGCAATGGATTTCAAAGAGTTGGTGAGCATATGTCTACCGAAACAGGGGCCAACTGGTTGCTATATAGTCTCGAAGTGAGTAGCTCTCCAGATCCTATGTATGGTCAACCATTACTGTCGGACAAAGACGGCAATCCTTTGCCAACCATCAGTCTGGAAAAATACATCACCAAGGCGCGCGAGAGCATGGTGGCCAACAGCGAAACCTGGCAGGGCGTGATCGACCGCATCGGTCGCTGGGTGGACTTTGCGGGTGCCTACCGCACCATGGACAAGGACTTTATGGAGAGCGTCTGGTGGGCCTTCAAACAGCTGTATGAAGCCGGCAAAATTTACGAAGGTGAAAAGGTTTTGATGTACGACACCAAGTTCGCTACCCCTGTCAGCAAGGCTGAGGTGACTATGGACAACGATGCCTACCAAACGGTGACTGACCCGAGTGTGTATGTGAAGTTTAAGCTGGATGATGAAGGCGCTGCTGTTTTGGCTTGGACGACCACCCCATGGACGCTGCCAGCCAACCTGATGCTGGCGGTCAACCCGGAGATGACGTACTGCGAAGTAAAGGTACCAAAGGGTACAAAAAATGTGTTCTTGCTCTCGGGTAAGCATGCCTACGCGTCACGTGAGTACTACCCGCAGCTGAAGCAGCAGCTTGAGCAACAGGGGTATGCGGTGACGATTATTGATCATGTCAACCCCGATAGTCCAGACTTAGCAGAAAATGTAGAGCGGTTGGCACAATATGACTTTGCCAATGCGCATGTGGTGACGCATTCGCTCGGTGCAGCGACGTTCTTGAAGTATCTGCAGGATGCTAATGTGACGGTTGCATCGCTGACGATGATCGCGCCAGCGTATGGTGTGTCGAATAGTAGTGATGAGCAATGGAAGCAAGAATCGGGCTATGTTGGCCTTGCGGTTGATCTTGCTCAGGTGCGACGGAAGATTGATCAGCGGCCGACTATTGTCTATTCGGACGATGCTGAGGTGCTTAACCAGGGTTTTGCGCAGCTTGGCACAGAGCTTGACGCAGTGATGCAACATGAACCCGGTAAGGGGCACTTCTTTGCGACGGAGAAAAGTTTGGCGCCAGAGATTACACTGCCGCTAAGTGAAAAGTTCATCCTTGCCGAAGAAGCCCTCGAGCGCACCCTGCAGGATGAAAAACACCAGCCACTTGATTACAAAGTATTACGGAAATTCCCCGGCAGCGAGCTGGTCGGTAAAACATACCAGCCGTTGGATACCGGCTCGACCTGGCCAGAAAATGACAAGATTCACACCATTTACGCAGCGGATTTTGTCTCGCACGAGTCGGGTACGGGCATTGTGCACATTGCGCCAGCCTATGGCGAGGACGACTTTGAGCTTGGTAAAGCTAATGGTATCGCGCCTTTCCATGTGATTGATGATAACGGCTACTACACCGATACCAATTACAAAGGCCTGGAGGTGTGGGAAAATAATAAATTCATCGCCAAAGATCTGAAGGAAAAGGGCGCGGTGTGGAAGATTGAGTATATTCGCCACGAATATCCATTCAATCCTAGAAGCAAGCAGCGTATCATGTACCGGGCGATTCCAAGCTGGTTCTTTGACATTCAGGGGCAAAAGCCGCTGATGCTGGAGCAGAACGAGCATATCAATTGGTTCCCAGCACATCTGAAGCACGGCCGTTTTGCTAAAAATATCGAACAAGCACCAGACTGGAACCTGAGCCGCGACCGCTTCTGGGCAACAACCGTGCCGGTATGGAAGGGTGACCAGGGTACGGTCAAGGTGGTTGGCTCGTACGCGGAGCTCAAGGAACTGAGTGGTGTGGAGCTGGATGATTATCATCGTCCGTGGGTGGATGACATCACCTTTGAAATTGACGGTGAGACATTTACCCGTATCGATAAGGTGCTCGACTGCTGGTTTGAGTCAGGTTCAATGCCGTTTGCACAGTTGCATTATCCGTTTGAAAACCAGGCCAAGTTTGAGCAGAATTATCCGGCGGACTTCATCGTTGAGTACATCGGTCAGGTGCGGGCATGGTTCTACTATGTGCATGCCGTCAACACCGCTTTGGCGGAGATTGGTGCCTTTGGCGAGGCAGGTGAGCAACACAAAAACGCCTACAGCAACGTCATCACCACTGGTGTGGTGGCGGGCAATGACGGTCGCAAGATGAGTAAATCCCTCGGTAACTTCACCGACCCGAATGAACTGATGGATAAGTTTAGTGCCGATAGTTTGCGTTTCTTGCTGCTGAGCAGCCCGCTGCTCAACGGTGAAGACTTTGCCTTGCATGATAAAGACGTCGGCGACGTGGCGCGCAAGCTCAGTATGATTTGGAATATGTATGATTTCTTCACCATGTATGCGGAAGTTGACGAGTTCACATTTCCGTACGATACGGCGTCTTCGGATGCGTTTCTCGTTCACCGTATCACTAATACAACTCACTCCGATACTCCCGAATCCTTGTCTCGCACTGGAACTGAGAACTCGTTCCAGATTAGTGTCAATATTGATAAACTATCTAACCCGCTCGATAGTTGGATTATCAGTCGTTTGCACGAGCTGGTAGCTAAAGTTGAGGAAAACATGGATGCCTACAATATTCCTGATGCGCTGAGCCCAATTTTGCCATTCCTGGACGACGCATCCAACTGGTACGTGCGCCGCAGCCGCCGCCGCTTCTGGAAGTCGGAAGATGATGGTGACAAAAACGATGCGTACCGCACACTACACTACGTCTTGGTACGCCTGAGCTACATTTTGGCGCCATTTACGCCGTTTTTGGCTGAGGAGTTGTATCACAATTTGACGGGTGATGATGAATCGATTCACTTGAAGGATTGGCTCACGGCTGGGGCAATCAATGATCAGGTGTTAGCCGATATGGCTCGGACACGCGAATTGATCAACAACGGCCTTAGTTTGCGGATGAAGCAGGATGAGCATCAAACATCGATCAAGGTTCGCCAGCCGCTGCAATATGCGGCATATGCGGGTGCAAAGCTGGCTGAGTACTACGAGCAGATCATGGCCGAGGAGCTAAATGTTAAGGAAATTCGCTGGATTGAGAATCTAGACGAGTATCTGGCTGATTATGATGTGACCGAGGGCACGATCAAGCCAGAGAATTGGATCGAAATTAGCAAGCAATTGACGCCCGAGCTCAAACGCGAAGGCCTGATGCGTGAAGTCATCCGTCATGTGCAGAGTGCGCGCAAGAAGGCGGGATTGCAAGTGGACGATCGGATTATGCTGCAGCTGACGACGAATGACGAGCAACTTCATCAAGCGATTGATGAGCATACTGAGGTGATTGCTACTGAGACGCTGGCGGTGTTTGGCGAGGTGCATGACAACCAGTCGACAGTGACGGTTGAAGGGGCTGAGCTCGAGATTGCTCTTGCTGTTGTAAAATAGTCATCAGGATAAAAGTTACTACCTTAAAACTAATGCGTGACAAACGTTTGCTCGGCTGCGCGCCGATCGGACATTCATGACCTTGGCGATCGCCATACAACGCGGTACAATGGGTCTATGTGTAATCTAGCAGTTCTCAGTCAGTTACTCTTTTTTGCGCGAGCCGGTGGCGGCGGGTCAAGTTCTGGCGGCGGTGGTGGCGTTGTCCTTTTCGGGATACCGATGGTAATTGCAATTTCGGTAAGTGGTTTTGTGAAAAAAACCACCCAGTCAAAGATGGCCGCCATAGCGGTCGGGTTTTTGGCCGGCCTACTCGCTAGTTTGTTCTACCTACTCGGCGGTGTTGTTGTATTTATCATGGTGGCTATCTCGGCATTAGTCGGTGCGATTATCGGGGCATTTACGGATAAGATCAGCCGTTTTCGCAAGGGCAGTGAGGCCGCGCAGCAAGCCGTCCGGCAAGCGGCGGCTCAGGACAGCGCCTGGAACGAACAGGGTATTGTCAATTATGCAACAACGGTGTTCAATCGGTTTCAATATGATTGGGGGCGGATGGATCTGTCATCAATTCAGCAATACGTCACGCCGAATTATGCACGGCACATCGGACTAATGTTGTACGCTCTACAACAGATGGGGCGAGTCAATCGCATGAAGAATGTGGCGGTCAGTGAAGCGATTATCACCCGGGCGTATGATGATGCGAATGATCAGAATGACTGCGTGAGTGTGAGTTTTGTTGCCTCGGCAAATGATGAGCTGGTTGACACGGCGAGCGGTGCGGTGCTACATCGTGACACGGGCGAGTTTGGTGAGCAGTGGAACTTTGTGCGCTCGGGTGATGGCTGGTTACTGGATAGTATTGATCAGGAAACGGAAGATACTGCCCAGCTTGTTGCCTCTATGCAGCAGTTTGCAGCGCAATACGACATGTACTTCAGTCCGGACTGGGGGCGGTTACTGCTACCGACCCGCGGTGAATTGTTTAAGGGCGGCTTTAAGGGTACTGACATCAATAACCATATCATTGGATTCTGGACGGGCAATTTATTGGTGCAGCTATACACCTATGTGGCTGACGCCTCAAATACTGATTCAGCGACTACATACATTATTGGACAGGTTAATTTACCAAAGTCGTATGGCGGGATTTTGGTGGAGCGTCGGGATTCGCGCTTCCTGAAGCGGTTCAGGGCGCCGTCGGGTTATAAAAAAGTAGAACTGGAATGGGGTGACTTTAACAAGCGCTACCAAGTATACGCCACCGATGAAAATCAGGTGACGAGCTTTGAACTGCTCAACCCAAGTTTCATGGCGTGGTTGTATGATCAGGATATTAAGGTTAATATTGAGGTGGTAGATAATATTGTTTATCTCTATGCCAAAATTTCCACTGGCGAGATGCGCTACGGGGAGATGATGGATATTTTGCAGAAATCACATAAAGAACTCAAGATGTAAGGAGGAGATATGATTACCAAAGCTATTATTCCGGTCGCTGGTTGGGGTACGCGGATGTTGCCAATTACCAAATCAATTGAAAAATGTATGTTGCCGATCGGTAATCGCCCGCTGATTGATTATGTGGTGCAGGACTGCTTGGCGGCCGGCGTGCGTGAGCTGATTTTTGTGGTTGGCGAGCAGAGTTCACAGTTAGAGAGCTATTATCGGAGCAATATTTTGCTCAACGATTATTTGCGGAGCAAGGGTAAGGACGACAAGTTGGCTCTGGTGGCGCCGATCGATGCGAAGCTTCATTTTGTGACGCAGCCGAGCTATGGCAAGTATGGCTCAGCAGTACCGGTAGCCCTGGCGGCTGATTATCTCGAGGATGGTGAGTCGGCAGTGGTGCTGATGGGTGATGACTTTATGTATAATGCCGATGGCTCAAGCGAAGTGGCGCGGCTATTGGCGGCGACGCCAGACGGTCAATGTAGTCTGCTGGCCCAGGAAGTGCCGGGTGATGACATTAGTCGGTACGGGGCGATTGTGATGGATGAAGACGGCAATTTTGTCGAGATCGTTGAAAAGCCAAGGCCAGAAGAGGCACCGAGCCACTTTGCCAACATCGGTAAATATGTCCTCACCAAGAAAGTTATTCAGTCTTGTGCTGATGTTGAAATATCGCCGCGTGGTGAGTATGAGTTGACCGATGCGATCAGTAATTATGCTCGGGCCGGCGGTGTCGTCAAGGTTGTACCAGCGGTAGGTATGCATTTGGACGGCGGTAATGTCGAGGGCTGGTTGCACGCAAACAATGTGGTGTGCGGTCGGTCGGGGTCGTGTTCGTGTTGAGGTCTGATTGAGCATGATTTTTGCTTGCCAAACGCTTATGCTTAGCGTATAATGTAAGCATTAGTACTCTAAATACTGAAATATACAATAATAACAGGGGACATCACGCATGAAGGTAATACAAAAGACAAGGCGATTATTGTTGACAAATGCGGTGGTTGCAGTTGTTGTTGGTGTGTTTGCGATGCACTACCTCGCACCAAGCCAGCTGGCAAAAGCTGATCCTATTAACTCAACCGACTTCGTCATGACCATCGATACGCGAAAAGGTGTTGGCAATACGTTTACCATACCAACATTTGGTGGTGGTTATAATTACAACGTTTCGTGTGGTAACGGCGTAACGCTAACTGGTCAAACGGGCAGTGCGGTATGTTCATATGCTGCAGCTGGTGAATATCAGATTCGCATTAGCGGTGCTTTCCCACGCATATTCTTTAACTTTACCGGTGATAAGCTAAAAGTTATATCAATTGACCAGTGGGGAACAAACGAGTGGCTGAATATGGAGCACGCCTTTGACGGTGCCGAGAATCTCGATGTGAAAGCAACCGATAAACCACGGATGGGTAAAGTGGTGAGCTTGGCTTATATGTTCCGAGATGCTAAGAACCTGAAGGGTGTAGGTGCTGACTGGCAATGGGACACCGCCAATGTCCAGAGCTTGAATAGTACGTTCTCTGGAGCTCGCCAGTTTAACCAGGATATCTCTAACTGGAATACGGCTAAGGTAACTGATATGGATAACACGTTTACCAATGCCTACGAGTTTAATCAGCCGATTCAGAAATGGGATGTTAGCAAAGTAACGACGATGGTGGCAGTATTAGCATACGCTAAGAAATTTAATCAGCCAATTGGTGAGTGGAATACTGCGCGACTGGCGGACGCCCTCTTAGCGCTGGCTGGTGCTGAGAAATTTGACCAGTCACTGGCACATTGGGATGTCCGTCAATTAACAAATGCAGACGGATTACTCAATGGAATAAAGATATCGACTCTAAATTATGATGCGACATTGATGGCGTGGCAGGGACAGGCCGTAAATAATAACGTCAAGCTCGGCGGTGGTAATAGCAAGTTCTGCCTGGCGGATACGCAGCGCAGCAACTTGGTGAACGCAAAAGCATGGACGATTACTGATGGTGGTAAAGACTGTACAGCATATGCAGTCACCGCGGTAGACTATGCCGGTGCTGCCAATATTGATGAGAATAGTGCAGCTGGGACGGTGTTGGGTCGGCTGACGAGTACTGACGCTGTCGGCTCACCACAGGGTGATTTCACCTATACACTTGGCTGTGCTGGTGCGCAAAATAATCTTGTGACGATTGATGGTAATACGATCAAGTTGGCGCGGTCACCAGATTATGAGCAAAATACTACGCTAGCGATTTGTGTGCGATCGACCAACAAGGCTGGACAGACGTTTGATAAGCATCTAACGATTACGGTGAATAACCTTCTCACACTTTCCTATAATGCAAATGGTGCCGATGCGGGTACAGTACCAGCCTCAACAGGAGAGACACTTCGCTCTGGTGCTACAGTGGCTGTGGCAGCAAATACCGGTAACTTGGCAAAAGTAGGTCATACATTCACTGGCTGGAATACGATGGTTAACGGCGGTGGCACGGCATACGCAGCAGGCACAACTGTGACGGTAACAGCTGATACAACGCTGTATGCACAGTGGCAAGTTAATAACTATACATTGCATTTTGATACCAAGGGTGGCTCTAGCGTACCGGATCAAACAGTGGCATTTGGTGCGAAGGCAACAGCGCCAACAGCACCAACTAAAACAGGCCACACATTCACTGGTTGGTATAAGGACGCTGGATTTACACAACCCTGGGATTTTACGACCGACACGATGCCGGCAGCCGATACAACACTTCATGCCAAGTGGACAGTGAACCAATATAAGGTGCATTATGATGCGAACACTGGTAGCGGCGCGACACCGGATACTGTTGGTAATTATGATGCTACAGTACAGTTGGCGAATAGTAATTTTACAAAAACCGGTCATGCGTTCACCGGCTGGAACACGATGGCTAACGGTGGCGGTACAGCGTATGCGGCTGGTGATAATTTCCACCTGACTGGTGATGTAACGCTGTATGCTCAGTGGCGCAAGAATAATTATACGCTTACTTTTGACTCGAAGGGTGGTTCACCTGTACCGTCACAAACGGTAGAGTATGGCGCTAAGGTAACTGAGCCGACCCCACCAACTAAGACTGGCCACACGTTCGCCGGTTGGTATAAAGATGCTGGGTTTGCTAATCCATGGAACTTTGGTACCGACACCATGCCAGACATTAACGCAACACTGTACGCCAAGTGGACGGTTAACCAGTATAAAATTCACTACAATGCTAATACTGGCACGGGGACAATGAGCGATACAGTTGGCAATTATAATAGTACTGTTCAGATAGCAGCAAATAGCTTCACGAAAGCAGGTCATGCGTTCACTGGCTGGAATACCGAGGCAAACGGTACAGGCACGCCTTACGCCGCTGGTGCCAATATTCAGCTAACGGGTGACGTGACACTGTACGCCCAGTGGCGCGATTCACAGCCGCCAGTAACACCAGCTGCCGCTCCAGATATGACCGCTCCTTCAGATACTGGCGATAGCAACTCGGATAATATTACGAATAAAACCAAACCAGCCTTTACGCTGATGTGCACTGAGGCAGGCAGCACCTTGACGTTGTACGTAGATGGGGTTGCAAATGGGACGGTAAATTGTACTGGCCCTGGTCCGGTTAATGTAGCTCCGACAACACCACTGTCTGAGGGTAATCACGCAATAACATTTACTGAGACTGATGCGGCTGGTAATGCTTCGCAGGGCTCACCGGCACTAACGGTAACAATTGATACGACTGCTCCGGCCGCTCCAGCGGTTACGGTTGATTCGGTGACTGCTGATAATACAATTAATGCCGCTGAAGCAGCTGCGCCGCAAATTATTCGTGGCTTGGCTACTGGTACTCGTCCTGGTGATAAGGTGAGGGTAACGGTTAATGGTACGACGTATGAGACGACTGTTGATGGGACCGGCGCCTTTGCAGTGACAGTTCCGGGTGCTGAGCTAGTATCAGACCCCGATCATACGATTGACGTAACGGTAATTGCTTCTGACGTGGCTGGCAATACGACTAGTACGAGTATGACAAAAACCTACAACGTTGATGCTGATGTTGTTGCGCCACCAGCGAAAGCAACGCTTAAATCATCTTCTGATTCCGGTGCGAGCGACTCAGATAATATTACCAACAACACGACACCGACGGTAATACTGCAGTGTATATCAGCTACCGACAAGCTGCATCTTATCGTTGATGGTGTTGAGGTGCAGACTATCAACTGTACAGCAGTGGGACCGGTTGAGGTGACTTTACCGAATGCATTAAATGATGGCAATCATACCGTGGTGTACCGCAGAGAGACGCCAGCTGGTAATATATCAGCACTGTCAACACCGCTAACACTGACGATTGATACGATTGCGCCGACTGGCACGCTTGGCACGCAACAAGCCACGACCGCTTCGCCTGCTTTGAGCGGTACGGTAACTGATTCTGCTGCTAAGGTAACTGTAACTATTAATGGTGTTGATTATCCGGCGACGGTTGCAGGAGGAACTTGGACACTGCCGGCGAATGTTATCGCTGCGCTTGGCAATGGGGTGCACACGGTCAAGCTAACCTTTACCGACATCGCTGGCAATACCTCGACCGTGACAAGGCCATTCACAATCACTTTACCAACACCACCGGCTCCACAGCCGCAGCCGGGCAGTCCAAATCCAGCTCAGAGCCAGAATCAGAAGAAATCTGGCACATCACTAGCCGACACTGGTGATAATGGTTATCTACTTATTGGCATATCGAGTCTCGCGGTTGCCGCTGGTCTGATCGGTATTTATCGGTTACGACGTTTGTAGGTAGTAGCGCTAGAATTTGCTGGTGGGGATACATTAAAGCCAGTAGTGTTACGACGGGTAGGATATTTGAACTACTGACACAGAACTACCGGTTAATATAGAGTATACCATATGGTGCAGCACGGATGTGATAATGTGATTGATTTATCACCATATCTCTGGTACAATGAAACAGATTGAAAACTAATTGTTAAGGAACGAAATGAAAGCAGTCGTAAAAATCTCTGGCAAGCAATACATTGTCAGCGAAAAAGAGTCCCTCTTGGTGGATCTCCTCCCTGAAGGCACAAAAGAACTCACTCTCGACGCACTTTTAGTGATTGATGGTGATAAAACAAAAGTTGGCACGCCAACCGTCAAAGGTGTGGTAGTGAAGGCAAAGGTCGCTGAAGCAGAAGTCAAGGGCGACAAGATCCGCGTTATCCGCTACAAGAGCAAGAAACGTGTCCACAAAGAAACTGGTCATCGCCAGAAGTACACCAAGATTGAGATTACCTCGATCAAATAACCGATGAATTAGCATACCGCCCCGTGATGAGGGCGGTATTTTTATGGCCGAAACTATGGTACAATGAGGTAAGCAGAAGGGGTATCGATGACGAAGATTATTGCGGTGACAAATCAAAAGGGTGGCGTCGGCAAGACGACGACTTCAATCAATGTGGCGTATTTTTTGGCAAAAGCCGGTAAGCGGACGCTAATCGTTGACTTTGATCCGCAGGGAAATGCTACCAGCGGCCTTGGCATTGATAAGCAAGAATTGGGCATAACGATGACCGAGGTGGTGACTGGCCAGACGGCCTTGAATAATATAATTATTCAAACTGACATCAAGAATCTATCGATCGCACCGGCCACGCCACACCTAGCAAATACCGAGGTTGAACTGGCCCAAGCTGAGGGGCGGTTTGTGCGGCTGCGCCAGGCGCTGGCGAGCCTCGCTGGGTATGATTATGTGATCATTGATAGTCCGCCGAGTCTGAGTCTACTGACCGTGAATGGGCTGATCGCAGCGCAGTACGTCCTATTGCCAGTGCAGGCAGAGTTTTATGCGCTCGAGGGGCTGGGGCAGCTGATGGAGACGATGAAGTTGGTCCGCAAGGGGCTCAATCCGCATCTGCGCTTGCTCGGCGTGGTGACCACCATGGTTGATTCGCGGACAACTCTGTCGAGTCAGGTGTACGATGAAATTAAAAAGCATTTTGCTGATACGATTTTCAAGGCGACGATTCCGCGTAATATTCGCCTTGCCGAGGCGCCAAGTCACGGCGTGCCGGTTGGCGTGTACGATCGTTTCTCGAAGGGTTCACGGGCTTACCATGCGCTGACCAAAGAAATTATCGAGAGGATTGAAGGATGAAAAAGGGACTTGGGCGGGGATTTGATTCGCTGATACCGACAAATTTGTTTGACGAGGCCTTTGACCCGACGGCTGGTCAAGATGCGACAATGTCGCAATTACGTCAGATACCAATTACCGATATTACGCCAGATCCAGACCAGCCACGGCGGTTCTTTGATGAGGAGGCGCTGCGTGAGCTGGCCGATTCGATTCGTCGGCATGGTGTGGTGCAGCCGATCGTCGTGACACCACATGGGGCGCAGTTTATGATCGTGGCTGGCGAGCGGCGCTGGCGAGCAGCGCAACTGGCTGGATTAGTCGAGATACCGAGCATCCTTCGCAGTTTAAGCGATCAGCACCGATTGGAGGTGTCGCTGATCGAGAACTTGCAGCGACGCGACCTCAATCCACTCGAGACGGCGACGGCCTACATGAAGCTGCGCGACCAGTTCAATATGACGCTGGAACAAATCGGCCAGCACGTTGGCGGTAAATCGGTCAGCGCCATTAGTAACACACTGCGCCTCTTGAAATTACCGAGCGTGGTGCGGACGGCGCTGTTTGAAAATAAGATTTCTGAAGGGCAGGCGCGAACATTGGTGGGGCTACCAGATGATGTGGCGGAGGATTTATTGCAGCAAACGATTCATCAGGGCTGGAGTGTGCGCAAGCTTGAGCAGATGATTGCCGCCTGGAAGCGGTCGCAGCAGCCGTCGGGCCCCGCGCCAACTCCAAAGCCAGCCCGCTCGCCGCACGCCTCGTCGGTAGTGCGCCTGTCGAAAAAACTTCGTGCTGACATTACGGTTCGCACCAGTAAGCGCGGTGCCGGTCAGATTATCATCCCTTTCAAAGACCAAGCGGATTTTGAGCGGATCCGCGACTTGATTGGCTGATTACTAAAATCCTCTGATCTGTGTGAAGGGGAAAATGCGGGCGATGACCGGCCCAACGATGTCGTACAGCGGAATGTTGCCCATGCAGTTACGCGAGTCACACGAAAAATTACCCTCGCGATTATCGCCCATCACGAAAACCGTCCCCTCGGACACCTTGGTGTCGACATCGCCGGAGGTGGGTGACTTTGGTTCGTTTTTGTTGACGGTTGTATCGGGGTTAAAGCCGTTCGGATGTTCACTGTTATAAACGGTGACAACGCCGTTTTTGACGGTGACGCGCTCACCCGCGAAAGCGATTACCCGTTTGACGATATATTCATCGTGACCTAGGGTCGGATTGTAATTAGGATTCTTAAAGACAATAATTTGGCCGCGCTGGGGGATATACTGTTTATTTTGCAGCTGTTTGATTGTGACTGATAGTCGGTCGACGATCAGGCGGTCATTGGTGTGCATGGTGTTTTCCATGCTTGGGCCTTGCACGCCAAAACTACGAAAGACAAAGGTATTGATCAAGATTGTCCCGATGATCACTCCGACCACAAAAATAATCAGCCCCAGACTGTCCCTCAGGCGCGGGTGTCGATCGAGAAAGTGAGCATCCATCCGCCTTATTATACATGGTTTGGCGGCGAAAACCAAAAGCTTGATCAATAGAGAAGTGTGCTATAATAAGGAGCAGTGAAAATTTCAAATAGGAATTCGGTCGATGGATTTGTACCGCGGAGGGCTCAGCGGTCTCGTTTGGGTGGTGTGTCGCCAGAGCAGGTAGCCGCTCATCCTCGTCGGGTGGAGCAGTCTACCCCACAGATACTTGGGCAGCAGCCGGTCCAATTGCCGCGCCAGTCGCTGTCACAAGCTGATCGGGTGCGCCTCGCGACTTCGTCAACTGCTGATATTGACGAAGATATCAGCGATTCGCTCAAAGATCTTGACCTCCAAAAGCCCGAAACACCTCGCGAAAAGCGCAAGAAATCGCATAAAAAACGTCGCAAGCTAAAGATTATTATCCTGGTGATCGTGGCGCTGATAATTCTGGTGGGTGGATTTTTGCTGTACAAGGCGTGGGTCAATGCGGGGCGAGTGTTTGGTGGTGGTAGCCTGATTGATTTGTTTCAGAATCAGCCGCTGAAAGTGGATGCACACGGGCGAAGTAACATGCTGATTCTCGGTACGACGGATGACGACCCGGAGCACCCGGGCGCGACATTGACTGACTCGATGATGGTGCTCAGTATTGATCAGAAGAAACACGACGCCTATATGTTCAGCATTCCGCGCGACCTATACGTGCAGTTTGGGCGGGTTTGTAATTCTGGTAGCGCAGGCAAGATCAATGAGTATTTTGACTGTATTGCCAAGGGTAATGATGAGCAAGCCGAGAGAAAGCGGATGGAGGCCAGTCGCGAGTTCGTCGGCAAGATTTTCGGCATGGATCTACAGTATGTAGCGCATGTTAACGCTCAGGTGATCAAGGATGCGGTTAATGCAGTTGGTGGCGTGACAGTTAATGTCCAGAGTGATGATCCGCGTGGCGTGTTTGACCCAAGTGTTGACTGGATGTGTCGGGAGAAGGGTCTGTCGGCAGAGCAGCGGAAACGACGCTGTCCGACGGGGCACTACATTCATTTCAAGAATGGGCCAAATGAGATGGACGGTGACAAGGCGCTGTATTTCTCGCGAGCGCGTGGTGCGCTGGGCGGTTCGTATGGGCTGGATAAGTCGAACTTTGACCGCGAGAAAAACCAACAGTTGGTGCTGATGGCGCTCAAGAACAAGGCGGCCTCGACAGGTACGCTGACTGATCTTGGCAAGGTGACGGCGCTGATGGACGCCATGGGTAAGAACTTACGCACTAACGTTGACGCCAAGGAAGTTCGTACGGTGATGGATGTTGCCTCCAAGATAAAAGATTCTGACATTCACCGTCTCAGCTTTATTGAAAAAGATAATGTCTTGCTCGGTACGAGTAGTGTTGGTGGCGCCAGCGTGGTCGTGCCAACGGCTGGCCAGTTTGATTATTCGCAAATTCGATCATTTATCAAGGTGGAAATATACGGTGATGCACTCGCTAAGGAAAAGGCGCGCGTCCTGGTGCTCAATGGCAGTGGCGTGGTCGGAGCCGCCAAATCCGAAGCTGATCGCCTAAAGGCGGCATCGCTCAACGTGGTGAGCGTCGGCAATTCACCACAGAAAATTACCGAAAAGTATAAGGTTTATCAGCTGGAGTCAGGCAAGTCTAAGCAGGCTTCTGCCAACAAGATTAAAGAACTGTATGGTGTAACATTAACCGAAGGTAAACCGCCATTTAACCTGCCAGCCGAAGCTGACTTCGTGGTGATAATCGGGCCGTAATTTGGTATAATAGGGTGGCAATGGAGTTTCTGAAAAAAACAGCCAGGCGACGGTCGCTTCTCAGTAATATTGCTTATTACGCGCTCAATCTAGGGATGGTGGCAGTCTTGTTCTGGATGTCGCAGGAGATTCATTATCCGTTGGCGGCGATTGTGCTGGTGCTACTAAGTAAGTGGCGGACATTGTCGGTGCGCCCTAAGTTTTGGCTAACGAATATTCAAGGAAGTCTGGTTGACGTAGTGGTTGGTCTCGGTGTGGTGGCGCTGATGTACGCGCCGCAGGCGACGTTGGAGCTACGAATCGCACTAGCGGTATTTTATGCAGCGTGGCTTGTTGCCATCAAGCCGCTGTCAAAGCGCTGGCAGATGACGCTGCAGGCGGGACTCGCGGTGTTTATCGGTACGGCAGCGCTGTTTGCAGTGTCACATGAATGGCCGGCCGCGGTGGTCGTGTTGGGTGCGCTAATTATTGGCTATGGTACGGCTCGGCATTTTCTATCGACGTTTCGTGAGGAGCAGATTACTGTACTCAGTCTAGCCTGGGGGCTGGTGTTTGCGGAGATTGGCTGGCTGGCGCATTACTGGACGTTTGGCTATGCGCTGCTTGGGGTAAACGCGCTGCAACTACCACAGGCGACGATTATCTTTATACTGCTGTCATTCGTAGCTGAGCGTGTTTATACTTCTTGGCATAAGCATAAAACGATCGTTGTTGCTGAAGTTGCTGGCCCAGCTATCTTGGCGTCGGCACTCATCCTAACTATCTTACTATTCTTTAACTCGGTGACACTATAAATTATAAAATTGGAGTAAACCTATGGAGCAAGAAGCGAATCTAACCAACCAGCCAAAACCGAACCGCCGCAAGAAGATTGCGCTGATAAGTATATGTATCATTGCGGGCATATGGCTGGCGTTTGGTTCAGCGGCATTTGGGTCGTGGTTAACGCTTCAGTTGACGAAGCAATCTCCACAGCCGGTGGCTGATGGCAACCGGGTTATATCGCGAGACGAAGCCGATGTTAGCGAGGTGGTGCAGCGCGTTTCTAAAAGCGTAGTCTCAATTGTTACAACCAAAAACGGTCGGTCCTTTTCGTATAGCGACGTGCGGCAGGGTGCTGGTACGGGCATTATCATTAGTAAGGACGGTTATATTTTGACAAATAAGCATGTTGTTAAGGACGCTGATCGTGTTGAAATTGTGAGCAGCGACGGCACGCAATATACCGATGTTAAGTTTGTTGGAGCCGACCCACTCAACGACGTGGCATTTCTCAAGATTAACGGCGTTAATGATCTGCCAGCGGCCACCCTGGGTGACTCAGGTACCGTTCGTGTCGGTCAGAAAGTGATTGCAATCGGCAATTCATTGGGTCGTTACCAAAATACTGTGACGATGGGTATCATCTCGGGCAAGGGTCGGCCGGTTCAGGCGTCCACTAGCGAGCGGAGCGGCGAAGCCGAGAGCTTGACTGATTTGCTCCAGACCGACGCCGCGATTAACCCGGGCAATTCTGGTGGGCCACTCCTCAACATGTCGGGCCAGGTTATCGGCATCAACACAGCGATTGTCTCGGATGCACAAAGCGTAGGTTTTGCGATTCCGATCGGTGCTGCCAAGGGGCTAGTCCGCAGCGTGTTGGCATCTGGAAAAATTCAGAAATCGTATATCGGCGTGCGATATATCGCTATCACGCCTGAGGTGCGTGCCGAGTATAAACTATCCGCCAAAAGCGGCGCCTATGTCGGTGGTTCACGCGACAAATCGGCGGTCGTCGCTGGCGGGCCGGCAGATAAAGCAGGCATCAAGGACGGCGACGTCATTACCAAGGTGAATGACAAGCTAATCGGCGAGCAGGGTGGCCTCGGCAGTCTTGTTTCTGAGTTCTTGCCGGGCGAGACAGTAGAACTGACTATCCTGCGCGACGGCAAGGAACAGAAGGTCAAGCTAACGCTTGGTGCTTACAAAGCGTAGGACGATGATAAAGCCGCGCGTCTCTACCTCGTGAAAGCCGTGGTGCCTTGCTTGATGGAGAATTGCCTGGTGCTGTCGCGGGTCGGCCTCTAGAAAGAGCAGACCGCCCGCTGTTATGTGGCGCGGCGCTTGCTCAATCAGTGTCTCGATCAACCTCAGCCCATTATCCGCTGCGAATAACGCCTCGGCGGGTTCGTGGCGCAGTTCTGGTGAAACATCCCAGTCCCGATCAACATACGGCAGATTAGCAAAGATATAATCTACCGGCTCAATCTGCCCGGAAAGGAGCGATTGTTGCTGTAGCGTCACCCGCGCCTGCAAATTGCTCGCGTTTTTCTCGGCAACTTTTAAGGCTCGCGGACTAATGTCAGATAGAATAACCCGCAGGGACGGTCGCTCTAGCGCCGCTGTAATACCGAGGCAGCCCGAACCAGTACCAACATCAATCAGCGTCTTTGGCGCGATTTCACCGGCTGTCAGCGCCAAGAACAGAATAATCATCTCCTCCGACTCCGGCCGCGGCACCAGGACAGCTGGCGAAACAATAAATTTCCGTCCGTAAAATTCCTTACAACCCAAAATATATGCCATCGGTACTCGATCAAGCCGCAGGCTCAGCCTGGCATCGGCGATATCAACCCGTCGCGGATCAATCTCCTCATCCAGGTGCGCATGAAGGTACGTCCGGTTTTTCCGCAAGGTGTTAGCCAGTATCAGCTCGGCGTCCAACCGCGCCGATGTGATACCGGTAGCTTTTAACCGTTTAGCGGCGTTCTTTAGCCAGGTTGCTATATTCATGTTGTTAATTATACTACATAGCTAGGAATGAGTAAAGTGGTTGTGGTTGCAAAATAGCTAGAAAGTTGTAAAAAGTATTGACAAATCAAGAGAGAGAGAGAGTAATATACGATTCGTGCAACAAATTATATTTTTAAATGAAAGGATGTGAACACGTGGCACATTATAATCCTGACTACTATAATGGCTATAACAGCAGTCTCTATCTTACTGACGACCCAAATGATTTTGAGCTTCAACAGGATCTTTTTCTTGAAGAGGGAGAGAAGTACCTTGAAGGAGTGGATACAGGCTTTACTGAACTCCCCATCTCAGCCCCTCCTGGCTTTGATGGCCCTGAGTTGGATGCGAGGCGTAGGGCACGCCTAGTGAGAGAATCAGATAGTGAAGATCATGCTGCTGCTGGTCTTCCTGAGCTACCTTATTACGCTTCTCAGCAGGTACGGGAAGAGATTATTGCGCAATTGAAAGATATCTACAAGAGAGAATATGCCGAGGGAATAATGTACCCTAAACGGAAACAGCAGATACTCGCAAGAATTGCCCTATTACGCGATGCAGATGACAATCAATAATTAACGGGTAGGTGGGTCACGCTAGGTAGTGTTCTTCGCCTTCAACTCCCGCTCGTACCGCTGCAGTTGCTCAATCAAATCGTCAATATCCCCGTTCATCGCCGCGGGGATATTGCTGCGGCTGTAGTGAATGCGGTGGTCGGTGATGCGGTCTTGCGGGAAATTGTAGGTGCGGATTTTTTCGGAGCGGTCGCCAGTGCCGACTAGCGAACGCCGTTCAGCGCTTAATTTAGCATTCTCCTCATCAATTTTCATCTGCAGCAAGCGCGAACGCAGCACGCTCATGGCTTTTTCGCGGTTCTTGATCTGCGATTTTTCGTCTTGGTTAGTGACGATGATGCCAGTCGGCAGGTGAGTGATGCGCACTGCTGAATCGGTAGTGTTGACACTCTGACCGCCATGGCCACTGGAGCGGTAAATATCGATGCGTAGATCATTGGCGTTGATTTCAACATCGGTTTCCTCGGCTTCTGGTAACACCGCTACGGTGACGGTGGAAGTGTGGACGCGGCCTTGGCTTTCGGTGACTGGGATACGCTGGACGCGGTGGACGCCGCCTTCAAATTTCAATTTGGCATATGGCGCATCGCCCTTGACCATGAAAATAACCTCTTTGTAACCGCCAGAATCGTTGGCGGATTCGCTAATCAGCTCGGTTTTATAGCCGTTAGCTTCGCACCAGCGTAGATACATGCGGTATAATTCCGCCGCGAATAACGAGGCTTCGTCGCCGCCAGCGCCAGCGCGGATTTCTATGATGATGTTTTTCTCGTCGTTTGGATCTTTGGGTGTCAGTAAGATAAACAACTCTTCTTCCAGCTCTGACAGACGCGCTTCAGTTTCAGTGATTTCAGCTTTTGCCAATTCTGCCAATTCGCCGCCATCATTCGCTAATTCTTTGGCATCACGTAGATTTTGCTCTAACGTTGCTCGCTCTTCGCCCTTGGCAATAAGCGTCTCCAGTTCTGAGAACCGCTTATTTTTACTTGTGAAATCCGGCGAGCCATACGCGTCGGGACGCGCCAAAAAATCACCCAGCGCTGCCCGCTCCGCCTTCAACGCCTCGAGGTCGAGAGAGATTTTTGTCATATGGATTATTATAGCATATTGGTGGGGGGTGGCGGGCTTACTAGTAAAATACCGATAGTATGATAAAATACTTGACAAATAAAGAAAAATAGAGTAATATGTAGACCATTGGTACATCACGTATTGCAGTAGCAAAGATAAGGAAAATAAAAATTATGGCCAAATCATTAAAATGTACAATCAATGGAGCTTTCGGGACAAACTTTGGGCGGGTTCGTAATGTCGAGAAGGCCTAGGAGATAGCACAAGAAGAAAATGCTGAACATACACGCCGGCAGACGGAAAGGAAGTTAGCGAGTTTAGCCCTTGACGAGCCGCGCATAGCAGAACTGAAAGATGGCTCAGGCCTCCCAGAGACAAAGGTGGGGTCCCCTGAGTTTGTTGCTAAGATGGTTACAAGTGCCAGTGAGTATATATTAAAGAAGAAAGGCGATGCCTCGACAGAGAAGTGGCTACCAGCGATGTATGACCTTTCATCTCTAGCTGAGGAGATGATAGTGAAGCAGGTTTCGCGTTACGGTGATTTTATCGCTAAGGGGCTCAACGGTGGATCGATTATTGGTATGGTTGAGGAGCGTAGCGTTGGAGGTACGGATCATGACGCTCGGCGTGTTCGCACGTCAACTGCTTATGACTCCACGACGGGCTTGATAAAGGAGGTTGAACTCACAAATTACCTACGAAGAGAGAAGGACGGTCGTGGGTATACTGGTGATTATGAGGTGACAAAAACTGACGGTGCTATACGATGGATTTCGCCTGATGGTATCGTCGAATATGTTGCTATTGATGAAAATGGCGTGCGGCAACCAGGTACGTTGTATCGGAGGGACGTGGGAGGGCTGGCGTATCTACGGAGGCTTGAGCATATGATGGAGCACTTTAATAACGGACTCAAAGAAGCTAGCAAGAGCTAGCATAGACCGACGTAACGCAGCCTAATGTAATAGCTCCGTTTTGGCGGAGCTATTACGTGATACCAAAAGTATTGATAAGTTAGGGCTATTTCTTAACCTTCTTAGTTTTTACTTTAGGTGCAGCCGCTTTCTTCTTCGTGTCGTCTGTGTCATCGTCTGCTGCCTTGGCGGCTTTTTTGGCGGCAGCCTTCTTGGCTTTGTTGGCTAGGGCTGCCTTGCGAGCCTCGGCGGCTGCTTGGCGTGCCTTGAACCGGTCAACGCGACCCTCGGTGTCGATGATCTTTTCTTCGCCGGTGAAGAATGGGTGCGAGGCGCTAGAGATGTGCACCTTGACAAGTGGATAGGTTTTGCCATCTTCCCAAACGATGGTATCCGTGGTTTGCGCTGTTGACTGGGTCAAGAACGCGAAGCCCGCTTGATCGTCGCTAAATACGACTGGGCGATAGTTCTGTGGGTGAATACTGCTTTTCATAACCTTGGTATTTTAGCAAAAAAGCACGGGTATTGCAAATACCGCCACCAGTGCAGCTGCATACTGGAGCTATACTCGTCGTTTGGCAAGGGCTGTTCAACAATTATGCTTGTAAATCATCAAAAATATTGTAATATACTTGACAAATCAAGAGAGAGAGTATAGTTGACTCCGATAGCTAAAAAACCAAGGAGTTACACGACATGGACAAGGGAAGGCAGCCAAATATTTGGGGTAGGCATAATCTCAACCAGTTGGCAGAGGAAGCGTTTCGGCGCAATAAGGAAAAAGAAAGGGCGCAGGTTGTTGGTGAAATACTAGATTACCCGGATGGCTGCGAGGAAGGTGATATTAATCCTTTTAGTGGCAATGCATTATCGCGTCTTAGTAATGCACTTGAGAAAGCTCTTGACGTGAGCCTATCTCCTGGGGCTTGTGGTACTGTTAGTGTAAAACTGTTTAATCCCCACGAACGTGTCGTCGACAACTCTCTTGTCGTGCCAATGGAAGTAAATACTTCAGTTGTAGCGCTTGATGCTTATGGGCCTGGCTCTGTTGGGAGAGACGGGTCAAAGGTTGGTTCGATCTTATTGTTTAAGGTCGCGGGAAACCTTATTAAGGAGCCGGCGCCAGGTATAACTGCAAAGGACTTAGCGTGGGGTGAGAACTGTGTATTTGGTGCTTTTGTGGATGGCGACGCAATTAACTATTTTGAAATTGGTCAAACAAGTGGTGATGTAGTTCAATCAGAATTACGTCGCAATGATCCGACGGAGGAGAATGGTCAATCTGTCGAGATGCAGGTTGTGAAACCGGGGCAGGATCGACTTATTGTTCAAAAGCTCTCTTCTTCAAGTGATGAGGTCTTCGAGCTTGAGCAAGAGTTAGAGAAGTTCATGGTATCTCGCTCTGCTCAGTAACTGATTGCTTTTGGTGTCGACTCGTGTTAAAATGACGAGGCAACTAAATATAACGACACAGCTCGCCGCAGCTCCAAAAGCGGCGGGCGAGGAAAAGGAGTAATCTAATGTCTGTAACAGTAGACATGAAAGCTTTGTTTGAGGCTGGTGTTCATTTCGGACACAAGACCAGTCGCTGGCACCCAAAGATGGCGCCATACATCCATTCAAAACGCCAAGATAGCCATATCATTGATTTGGCAAAGACGGCTGAGGCGCTAGAGAGAGCGCTGCCGGAGTTGACGAAAATTGCCGCTAGCGGTAAAAAGGTGCTTTTCGTCGGTACGAAAAAACAAGCCAAGGATGTGGTGCGTCAAGCGGCCGAGGGTATCAACCAGCCGTACGTGGTTGAACGCTGGATCGGCGGTATGCTGACCAACGGCGCAACGATTGCTCAGCAGATCAAGAAGTTGAAGAACCTCGAGAAGCGTATGGCGTCGGGTGACCTCGAAAAGCGCTACAACAAGCTAGAGGTGCAGCGCTTCCAGGAGGAAATTGATAACCTGAATTTCAAATACGGTGGCATTAAGAACTTGATGGGTAAGCCAGGCGCCGTGGTCGTGGTTGACGCGCTGACTGATGCGAACGCAGTGTGCGAGGCAGAGGCTCTGGGCGTGCCGGTGTTTGCCGTGGTTGATACTAATGTCAATCCAACGGGTATTGATTACGTCATCCCAGGCAACGACGATGCGATCAAGAGCATCCAGCAGCTGCTTGACTACTTCACGGCAGCTGTAGCTGAGGGTGCGGGTAGCGTGAAAGCTGAAGAAAAACCAGTGAAAAAAGAGGAGAAATAGGATGGGAGTTTCAGTTGACGACATTAAAAAGCTGCGCGAATTGACTGGCGTGGGCTTGACTGATGCAAAGAAGGCGCTGGTCGAGACTGATGGCGATTTTGACAAGGCGCTGGAGGCGATGCGTAAAAAAGGCTTGACCAAAGCCGAGAAAAAGGGTGACCGCGAGGCGCGTGAGGGCTTGATTGAGGGCTATGTGCACTCGGGTCGAATTGGCGTGGTGGTTGAAGTGAACTGTGAGACCGACTTCGTGGCGCGGCTGGATGATTTCAAGACGTTGGCGCACGAAATTGCCATGCAAATTGCAGCCATGAGTCCGAAGTATGTTTCCGAGGCGGACATTTCGGCTGAGGAAATGGAGCGGGTTAGGACAGAGCTAATGGCCAGCGAGGCGCTAGCAAGTAAGCCTGAAGAGATGCGCGAGAAGATTGTTGAAGGTCAATTGAAAAAGCATTTTGTCGAACAAGTATTAATGAGCCAGGCGTACATCTTGGATGACTCTAAGACAGTTGAGCAGCACGTCAAGGAAGCGATCGCTAAGCTCGGCGAAAACATCGTGGTGCGTCAGTTTAGGCGAATCGAGCTGGGTGTGAGCGAGTAACATCGTTACGCTTTGGCTCAGCATGATAAATCCCGCCAAAATGGCGGGATTTTAGCGTGTTGAGATTATCAGGCAATCATCCCTCTGGTGGCGGGCGTCGGTGGTGGTGACTACGAATTGATGATGTTGGATGGTTTCTTGGAGGAGTTTTTCGCGAGTGGCATCTAGTTCAGAAAACACATCATCCAGGAGGATGAGCGGCCGCGATTGGCTAGCTTTTGTCTGCAGTTCCAGCTCGAGCAGTTTGAAAGCCAGCATAATAGTACGCATTTCACCGCGTGAGGCAACTTTGATGGCCGGCTGGTTGTGGAGGAAAGTAGTAAAATCTTCGCGGTGTGGTCCGGCCGAGGTGTGGCCTGTAGCGATCTCATAGTCGCGGGCACGCTGTAGGCGATCAAGGAGCGACTGTTCGTATCGATCAAGCGATGCACTGGCTTGATAAGCAGCTGCAAAAGCTGTCTTGCGTCCCGCCAGCGCTGCATATAAACTACTCAGCGCCGCCTCGTGCTTAGTCAAGAATTTAGCGCGAGCCTGGGCGATGTGGGTCGCTAGCTGGACGAACTTAATGTCCCAGGCAAAGAGATGATCACGCCAGTTTTGGGTTGTCTCGTGGGGGTGTTTGAGTAGTTCATTACGTTGTAACAAGGTTCGGTGAAAGGCGCGGAGAGTGGTGTCGTACTGAGTATCCAACCGTGACAACATGCCATCCAAAAAATCCCGTCGCCGCGATGGCGAGGAGGAAATGAGTCGTAGCTCGCTCGGCTCAAACAGAACGACCGGCAGGCGATGTTTGCGGGGAAGGAGTTTGCTGCGGCTATCGTTAATCGTAAATTCTTTGCTTATCGTGCCGTCAGCCGTGCGGAGCAGCTGGAGGCGTCGAGAGGTGTTATCGGTTTCGAGGTAGATGATGGTTTGCGTTTGGTCGTGCTGCATACAGTCAGCAAGGCTGCCACGAAAGCTGCTACCGCGGAGGGCGACATATATCGCTTCGAGCAAGTTTGTCTTGCCCGTACCGTTTGGTCCAACGATGACGGTGCCGCTCGGTGCGAGCGTTGTCTCATAGAGGCCGTAGGAGCGAA
Organism: Candidatus Saccharibacteria bacterium oral taxon 488; assembly: GCA_005697215.1. Taxonomy (NCBI): domain Bacteria; phylum Candidatus Saccharimonadota; species Candidatus Saccharibacteria bacterium oral taxon 488. Next base: position 203,330 of record CP040003.1, read on the forward strand.
AATGATATAGTTTGATTTGTGTTATCACTGATGATAATTATATCACGCGGCTTCTTCTGGCGAGGTTAGTTCCGCATAAGGATCGGCTACCCGTCGGAGATTTTTTTGGTCTTCTGGATCAATGAGTCCTGGATGAGAGAGAATGCTATGTTTGATTTGGGTTTCATGCAGCGAAAGTGGACGTTGCATATTTCTATATTCGGGCGGTAGGTCTTGCTCGTTACCACTAGTAATATCGTTTTCGATGACACATTCCCACGTGTCGGGTGCGCTCTCGATGAGCTTGACGTGGTGAGTGCCGGTGACGCCCAGGTAATCAATAGGTACTGGCGGAAATTCAATGGTTACTCGTGGTGTTTCGGGGTGCTCCTCCATATACCAGTCTTCTGCACGGCAGATGGTGAATTCCTGTCCCCCGTACCTAACTTTTACGGTCTTAAAGCCATTGGGGTGTTCCTTGTCGGCATCAAGAGTCTTATTATTCTCAGCAGCGATCGCGGTAGCCTCACCGAAGAACTCACGACTTTCGTCTTGGTCGCCTGGTGTTTCCACGTCGCCGGTAGGTTCGTTAATACCATCCGGGAGATTACCGTAAAGGTCTGCATTATAGCCACTGTTGCGTGCTGCAACTTCCTCAGGACTAAGCAGTGACGCTTCCGTCTCTCCAGTTTGCGTTAGTCGCTCAATATCGCAGGCCATCTTCTAAGTTTTTATTTAGTTATACGTTAACGTTTTAATTTTAGCATGAATGTTTGGATAAGTCAAGCAGACAACCTTGCCACTAGTCTGTTATAATGGATGACAGATAACGGGAGGAAATATGTTTGACACACAACCATATGAGGATAAAATGGCGCAGGCGTTTAGTCATTTTCAGGACGAGCTAAAAAAGGTGCGGACGGGCCGGGCGCATGCCGGAATGCTGGACGGCGTGATGGTAGAGGCGTACGGGACGCGGATGCCGCTGAACCAGGTGGCAAATGTGACGGCGCCGGAGGCGCAGATGCTGCTGGTGACGCCATTTGATCCGAGTAATATTACGGCGATTTCGGCAGCGATTCGCGATAATCAGAGTTTGGGCTTTAATCCGTCCGATGACGGGCGAGTGGTGCGCGTGCCGGTGCCGGCATTGACCGAGGAGCGCCGCAAGCAATTAGTCAAGCAAGTGAGCGAAAAGGTCGAAGAAGCGCGGATCGCTATGCGAACAATTCGCCAGGATGCTCTGAAGGATGCCAAGCGGATGAAGGATGCCAAGGAGCTTGGCGAGGATGATTATAAGCGAGTCGAGAAGGAGATTGATGCGCTGATGAGTAAGGTGCAGGCACAAATTGACGAAGCGTTTAAGGCAAAAGAAAAGGATGTGTTGACGGTTTGATGAATCAGACGTTTGCCAAGCGCGTAAAAGAGTTAGGGCTGCCGCTGGATCAGATCATTATCATTGGTAGCGGTATTTTGGATCAATTAGGAATCCGCCAGTCTATTGATATTGATGTGGCAGCTCGTAGCGAGGTGCTGGAAAAGCTTGCTCATGATGATGGCTGGATTGAAAAAGTCGATAAACATCAACGCCAGTATTTGGTGAAGTGTGATGGATCAGTGGAAGTTTGGGATGGCTGGGAGATTGACGGGCGAGTCGTTGAGTACGACGAGCTACTGGACTACGCGGTGGAATATGACGGTGTGAAGTTTGTCAATCTAGATTTTCTGCGCCGCTGGAAAAACTGGCGCGGGCGCGAAAAAGATATACAGGATGTGAGGTTGATTGATGAGTGGAGGGTGAAACATGAGTGAAAAAACGGAATTGCCGAGGCACGTTGGCTTTATCGTTGACGGTAATCGCCGCTGGGCGAAGCAGCACGGCCTGCCAGCGTATGAGGGACATTTGGCGGGATACAATAGTCTGAAGGATGTGCTACTAGAGACGTTGCGCCGTGGCGTCAAGTATGCCAGCGCGTATGTGTTCAGTACAGAAAATTGGAAGCGCTCCGAGGAGGAGGTCGGGCATTTGATGGGTCTGCTACTCAAGGTGCTGGAGTCGGACGTGCCAATATTTTTGGAGCATAATGTGCGGATGCGGGTGATTGGTTCACGCGAGGGGCTGTCAGAGACCTTACGAAAAGCGATTGAGCGAGCCGAGGAGCGAACGCGGAATTTGACGGGTGGTGAGCTGCTTTTGTGCCTCAATTACGGCGGACATTTGGAAATTGCCGACGCGGTTAAAAAAATTGTTCAGTCGGGCGTGGCGGCCGAAGCTGTGACGCCAGAACTGATCGCTCAGAACTTATATGCGCCAGAAGTACCGCCGTGTGACCTTATTGTGCGAACAAGCGGCGAACAGCGATTGAGTAATTTCATGCTGTGGCGGGCGGCATATAGCGAGCTAATGTTCATCGAGAAAAACTGGCCAGACATGACAACAAAAGATGTGGAGTTCATTCTGGACGAGTACAAAAAACGTAATCGGCGCTTTGGAGGGTAATAATGGTGTTCATTGGAATTTTGGTTGGGCTGATCATACTGGTTTTATTGGTAGTGGTGCATGAATTGGGTCACGCGATCGTGGCGCGGCGTAATGGTGTGGTGGTTGAGGAATTCGGTATCGGCTTCCCACCGGCTGCAAAAAAATGGCGGCCTAAAAAGAGCTTTCTCGGCAAGAATGTGGTGTTTAGTCTAAACTGGTTGCCGCTCGGCGGGTTCGTCAAGCTGAAGGGTGAATACGATTCGGCCGAGGGCGCGGGGACGTATGGCGGCGCTACCTTTTGGGTAAAGACCAAGATTTTGCTAGCTGGCGTGATGATGAATTGGCTGACGGCCGTCGTGCTGTTCATGATATTGGCGCTCGTGGGGATGCCAAAAATTTTACCACAGCAAGCGGTGCTGCCGTTTGATTCGCGGGTGGAGCGTTCGGCGTTGACGGTGGCGCGAGTGACGCCAGGTTCGCCAGCGGAGAAAGTTGGCCTTCAGCGTGGCGATGAGGTGCGAAAGATCGGCGATCATAATGTGGCAACACCAGCGGAGCTGTCGGCAGCTACAAAAGCGCAAGCTGGTCGCGAAGTCACGATTGAGCTGGTGCGCGGCGGTCAGACACTCACCAAGCAGGTCAAATTGCAAACTGCCGACCAAGCAAAAAATGGCGGCTATCTCGGTGTCGGCCCGCAACAGACGCAGACGATTCACAGTACTTGGTCGGCGCCAATCGCAGCAGTGGTGACTACGGGGCAATTGACGTATGAGACGGTGGCGGGCGTTGGCTCGATCCTTGTAAAAACGATCAACGGGACGATCGGGCAGTTATTTGGTTCGCCAGAATCTCGCCAGGCGGCCAAGGCTGATCTGGCGGCAGTTGGCGAAAGCGTGGCCGGGCCGGTCGGTATCTTGGGTGTGCTGTTTCCGGCGGTGCTGAGCTCTGGTGTGACGCAGATTTTATTGCTGGCGGCAATCATTTCGCTGACGCTAGCGGTGATGAATGTGCTGCCAATTCCGGCGCTGGACGGCGGGCGGTGGTTCACGATGGCGGGCTTTAAATTGTTCAAGAAGAAATTAACCAAAGAGCGTGAGGAAACGATTCAAGGCATCGGTTTTTTGGTGCTAATGGCGCTGACGGTTTTAGTGACATGGAGTGACATCACGAAGGTATTAAGGGGATAAAATATGAGAAAGCTCGCGAGAAGTGAAAAAACCCAGTCGACAAAGGGGCGGCTGAATAAACATAATTGGTGGCTGCTCATCGCGCTGCCAGTGTGGACGTATGCGGCGTTTTGGATGGCGCAGTTAATTGTGCTTGGCCTAGTGTGGGCGCTTAGCCGTGTTGGCGTGCCGCTTGGTTCAGTAAATGAGGTGCTGCTGAACGCGACGGGATCGGTTGTTGTGTATGTACTGGCGGTGATCTTGGTGGTAGGCCTGCCGTTTTATGTCCGTCGCCGCCGGACGACACTGAAAGAAATGGGAGTGACCGATTGGCCGTCGTGGTGGGACGTGGTGATTACACCGGCAGCCTTTATTGTATACACGATTTGTTCAGCGGTGTTTTTAACAGTGGTGACTAAACTGATAGCAATTGATATTCACCAGCCACAAGCACTGCCATTCTCGCAGTCGATGCTCGGTGCCCAGTGGCAATATATCGCGGCGTTTATGACGATAGCAGTGTTGGCGCCGGTGGCGGAGGAGCTATTATTCCGCGGTTATTTGTATGGTAAACTACGGCGGACGGCACCAGTTTGGCTGGCAGTTTTGATTACTAGCCTGACGTTTGGGGCGGCGCATTTGTGGGGAGGCAGCGGGTCGTTGCAGTGGGCGGTCGCGGCAGACACCTTTGTACTGAGTATCGTGATGAGCCTAGCGCGGGAGTATACCGGTGCGATCTGGGTGCCAGTTTTAATGCATATCGCGAAAAACAGCATTGCCTTTTATGCGCTGTACGTTAATCCAAACCTTTTAGAGCAACTAAAGTCGGCGCTGCTGCCGCTTATCGGAGGAATGTAAGATGCGAATGAGACAACTATTTACCAAAACGGCCAAGACCGCGCCGGCGGACGAAGTGTCGAAAAATGCCCAGCTCCTCATCCGGGCGGGATTTGTGTATAAGGTGATGGCGGGTGTGTATGCGTACACGCCGCTAGGGCTGCGCGTGCTGGAAAACATCAAACAAATTGTCCGTGAGGAGATGAATGCGATTGGTGGTCAAGAATTGATCATGACGAATTTGCAGCGCCGCGAGACCTGGGAGGCAACTGGTCGCTGGAGTGATGAAGTGGTCGATGTGTGGTTCAAAACTCGCTTGCAAGACGACACTGAGCTGGGGTTAGCCTGGAGCCACGAAGAAGCGATTATGGAAATGATGCAACAATATGTTAAAAGCTATAAGGATCTACCGGTTAGTGTGTATCAGTTTCAGACCAAGTTGCGTAATGAGCTGCGATCAAAGAGCGGTATTATGCGTGGCCGTGAATTTGTCATGAAGGATATGTACAGCCTGCACGCCACACAGGAGGACATGGATCAGTATTATGAGCGGGTTATCGAGGCGTATAAGCGCTGTTATGCGCGGTTTGGCATTGGTGATAGTACATTTGTGACGTTTGCTGGCGGCGGGGCGTTTACTAAGTTTAGTCACGAGTTTCAGACGATATGTGAAGCGGGTGAGGATACACTGTATGTCAATGCTGACCAGACGGTAGCTGTCAACGAAGAAGTGTTGGATGATGCTACCAAGGAATTGGGTATCAGTAGAGATGATCTACTGCCAGTTGTCAGTGCGGAGGTGGGTAATATCTTTAAATTTGGTACCGAAAAAGCTGAGCAGATGGGTATCATGTACACCGGTGAAGATGGCAAGCAGCATCCGATTTACCTTGCAAGCTACGGCATTGGTATCACGCGGGTGATGGGTGTGATTGCCGAGAAAATGTCGGATGATAAGGGGTTGGTCTGGCCGGAGAATATCGCACCGTTCAAGGTTCATGTGGTGGCGATTGGTGATAAGGGTCAGGAGCTAGCGAGTACATTATATACCGAGCTGGCGGAAAAGAACGTGGCAGTGCTGCTGGATGATCGGGCTGAGCGGCCGGGTGTCAAGTTCGCCGATGCGGAGTTGATGGGTCTGCCATGGCGGATTACGATTGGCGAGCGAGCGATTGATAGCGATGGGTTATTTGAACTGACCGAGCGGGCAACTGGTGAGACAAAGAAGCTGGATTATCAGCAACTCGTCGCCTTTTGTTTGGAGCGCGGGTGATCACATTGTCTGATATGTACGACGGAGGCCAGATTGCACCAGGGGCTCCGTCATGTATTGACATGGTTTGGGGTGATTGCTATACTCGTAGAGACTTAAATAACCATATGGATAAGCGCTATATATAGCACTTTTTGTTTTTGTAGACGCTATATATGGAGTGAGGAGAGTAACATGAATAAGGTATATCAGATTACCGAGAGTGGCCAGCGTGAGCTAGAACGAGAGCTGGAGGAGCTAAAAAGTCGGCGCGGTGAGATCGCTGATAAAATCGCGGCGGCGCGGGATTTTGGCGATTTGAGCGAAAACGCAGAGTATGACGCAGCGCGTGAGGCCCAAGGGCTGTTAGAAACGCGCATCACTGAGATCGAAACAATTTTGCAGAATGCAAGTATTATCCAGGTCGGCGGTAGTTCGACAGTGGTGCTGGGTAGTACAGTGGAGCTGGAGGCGAATGGCAAGACAGTGGTTTATACCGTCGTTGGGCCGGTCGAGGCGGATCCGCTAGAGGGGAAGGTTTCGAATGAGTCGCCGATTGGCCAGGCGTTGATGGGCAAGGCGGTTGGTGATACGGTAACGATCAACACGCCAAAAGGTGAGTTGGCGTATACGGTGGTGGCGCTGCGGTAGGATCTTGAGGCGATATTTGCAACAGTTTGTTGCTTAAAATACGTTACGAAAGATGCGATATAGTATACGCGACAGTGTATGTTGCTTTCTAAATATACGCTGTCTTGTCGTTATTTTTAATTTCTTCTGTACGGCTCGGTGTGCTTGTCTCCGTACTTCTTTTAGTGTCAGTCAGTTGCTGAGACCCACTTCCAGATAACTGTTGGAGTATGATATCATCTTGTATCGGCAAGTTTTGCTGATTAAACTGCTTCATGATTGTTTCTGCTGGTGCAGCGTCGGTTTTTGGATGATAAAAGTTGTGTATTGCTAGAGCTACTCGGCCGAGACACTTCTGCATTTCTTTAGAAAGCTCACCGGGCTCAAGCTCTAATTCCTTCAGCGCATCCTCGAGATTATATGCTCTCTCTGGGTAGTTATCACGGATTAAATCAGCCACATTAACCACATTCATCAGGGTACGGAGTGGATAGACTGGGGGCTCCGTCCTGCCCCTTAGTTCTGCCACCCATGAACGGGCGTCATGGTAGAGCTCCTTTGCTTGAGTTGGGTTGTCATAGCAACTGGGCAGGTCTACTTCCCATGAGGACGTCGAGGTCTCTGGGGGCGTCGGGGTTTCATCTCTTGTTAGCAGCGTATCCTTGAACATCGTTCTCCATTATCCAATAAATGCTTCATCTTTGCAAGGCCATTGGCGATAATATTATTAAAAGCGCATCAGTAATAAGTGATATAATTAACATATGAGACGGTTTTTCTTTGGGATGGTCGCGGCGATTGTGTTGTTGGTTGGGTTCGGGTCAACGGCACAGGCGGCAAATAATTTTACGATTAGTAATTATACTGTCGACATGGAACTGGGGCGCGATAGTGAACAGCGTTCGACACTGCGTACCAAATTGATCATTACTGCGGACTTTCCACCACGGCAGAACCATGGTATTGCACCGGTGTTCGTCAAGCAGTATGATAAACATCCGACTCACTTTACGCTGGAATCAGTGACGGATGAGCGAGGTACGCCACTGGAGTATACGTGGCATAATGATGAGCTGAGAATTGGCAACAAAGACATCTACGTCAAGGGCAAAAAGACCTATGTCATTACCTATACGCAGCGGGACGTGACGAAATTATATCACGATACGGGTAAACAGGAGTTTTATTGGGATGCGATCGGCACTGCTTGGCAGGTGCCAATTCAGTCAGCATCGGTGACGCTCAAGCTGAGTCCCGAGCTGGTGGCCGCTAAACGAACGAACCTCCAGTGTTATCAGGGTCGGTTTGGTAGTAATCAGCGCTGCGAGGTGCGTGAACAGGGTGATACGTTGACGGCAACAGCCCGCGCACTGCCAAATCAGGCGGGCGTGACGATCGCGGTCGGATTTGCGCCGGGGACGTTTGCGGCGTATCAGATGTCATTCATGGAACAGCTGATCGATTGGTGGGCGAAATTACAATTGGTGTTGCTGGCGGTGGCGCTGATATTGGCGGGGGTGATCATCGTGGCTTATTATCGGTCGATTGGTCGCCGTAAAGAACTGGAGCCAATTCCGCCGGAGTATTTGCCACCGCGAGGTACGAGCGTGACGACGTCGGCCAAGTTGGTGCAGCCGTTTCATATGGTCAAGGGGTCGGTGATGGCGGCACAAATGATAGACCTGGCGGTGCGCCACTACATTCAGGTTATCGAGGTGAAGCCGCGTACGACATGGCGAACAGCTGAGTACGAAGTGAAAGTGATACAAGCTCCGGGCAAACTCCTGGCCGAGGAGCAAGAAATGCTGAGGAATATATTTGGCTCCTTGCCGAGAGTTGGTAAGCGGTTAAATCTAAAAACGCTGCGTAACAATGCGCCATATGCGGCGCGAGTACGCTACAGCGCAAAGCAAATGAAAGGGCGGCTCATTGACGACTATGGTTTGCAAGCGCGCGAGCTGCAGCATACCCGACGATTTCGACGGTATGCGATAATTATCAGCATTTTTGCGGTGCTATTGCTGTCGCCGGCGCTCTTGGTGCTGGCGGGGATGGTGTTTTACCTGTCGTTTGGTAAGGTGCTGACCGACAAGGGTCTGGCGCTCAGGCGGCATCTGGCGGGCCTGAAGAGGTACATTGGCGTGGCTGAGGTCGAGCGTTTGCAGATGCTGCAGAGTCCTGAGGGCGCGGAAAAAGTAAAGGTTGATGCGGCTGATGAGAAACAATTAGTGAAGTTGTACGAGCGGGTACTGCCGTACGCGGTGTTGTTTGGGCAGGAAAAAGAGTGGAGTGCGCAGCTGGGTAAGTACTATGAGCAGGTCGGCGAGCAACCGGATTGGTACAGCGGCCAAGGCGCGTTTAATGCGGCAGTATTTTCGGCAGGAATGAGTAGTTTGTCGAGTACGGCCGTAAGCGTCAGTTCCTTTGAGTCCTCGACGGGTGGCTCAACTGGTGGCGGCTTTGCTGGCGGTGGCGGAGGTGGCGGCGGAGGCGGCGGCTGGTAACCGTGTCTGACGTTTTATTACTAATGATGGCGGTAGTGCTGCTGGTGCTGTCAGGGTCGTTTTCAGGTCTTAATATTGGGCTGATGATGGCGCGGCCGGATGATTTGCGGCGCAAGGCCCGGCAGGGCGATGTGATCGCTGCGCGGGTATATCGCTACCGCAAGGATGGCTATTATCTGATATTTTGTATTTTGCTGGGTAATGTTGGGGTGAATACCGCGATGTCGATTTTGCTGGGTAATATGACGAACGGCGTGGTTGGTGGGCTGATTGCCACATTGCTGATTACCATGTTTGGCGAGATTTTGCCGCAAGCGATTTTTACGCAACGCGGCTATCGTTTTGTGCGGCATTTCTTTTGGCTGCTGGATGTGATTTATGTGTTATTTTGGCCGCTGGCCCGGCCGATGTCCAAGCTGCTGAACCGCTGGCTAGGCAAGGAAGCGCCACAGCTGTATTCACATCAGGAGTTGGAGCAGATTATTCACGAGCATGCCGCGCGGTCGGACAGTCCGGTTGATTATGACGAGAGTCGGATCGCGGCGGGAGCGCTGCAATTTAGTAAAAAGACAGCTGGTGATTTGGTGACGCCGATGGATGAGGTGTTTGCGGTCGATTTGGATGACGAGCTAGACGCGACACTATTAGCACAGATCAAGCATGCTGGATATTCGCGGATCCCGGTGCGTGACGATGAACGGTTGGTAGGGGTTTTGTATGTCAAAGATGTGGTGGGGCGCGAGCTGCCGCTACCGATTAGTCAACTATACCGTGATAAGATCCATGACATCGACGCGCGGTCGCGGCTGGACACGGTGCTCAGCCGATTTATTCAAACGCGCAGCCATTTGTTCGTGGTGATGGATGACGAGAGGGAGCTGGGGATTGTAACGCTAGAGGACGTGATTGAAGAGATTTTGGACCAGGAAATTGAGGATGAATACGACGAGAAATAGTAAATAGCTTGACTTTTTATAGTACCTTGTATAACATAGTACTATGTATAATGAAAATGCAAGGAGCATAGTATGAGAAGAATCGATATCATCAAGCGGGCGGGGCGGAATCTTCGCCAGTCAAAGGGTCGGACAATTTTGACATCGCTGGCAATTTCTGTCGGGGCGTTTACGATTGGGCTGGCGCTGATGGCTGGCGAGGGTGGCCGTTTGTATACCAATAGCATAGTCGATGCGGCTGGCGACAAGAAAGTGATTATGGTTGGTAAAAAAATTGAAGCCGAAAAGAAGGATCAATTGCCAGAGTATGGCAGTTCGGCAGAAGAGGCTGACAAGAATAAAGCATCGGCGGCGCGTAGCAAATATTTGCTCAATGACAAGGATTTGGAGAAGATCCGACGAACACCGCACGTAAAAACGGTAACACCGGCGTATTCAACTGACGGCGTTGCTTATGCTAAAAGCTCAGCCAGTGATAAAAAATTTGCATTGACTGTGGCTGTTAAAATGGATAGAACTCGAGCAGAATTGGCGGCGGGGTCACTGGAAGATTTCATGCCAAAGCCAGGTGAGATCATCATCCCAGATGATTATGTGAAGCAGTTAGGTTTTAAGGATGCGCAGTCGGCGATTGGTCAGACGATTACCTTGGGTGTGCGCAGCGCAGCGCAGGGTGGAGATGTCGCCAAAGAGGCGTCGTTCAAGATTGCGGCAGTGGACAAAAAATCAGACACAGTTTTGTTTTATGAACCAATGCTGAGGATTTCGACGGCTGATGCTAAGGCTATCTATGAATTTAGCCATGATAAGAGCCAACCGCATCAGTATTCAACGGCGATTGCTATGGTGGATGATGAGAAAAATGTTGATGCTGCTAAAGATGCGATTGGCAAGGACTATAACGCATATTCGATTCAGGATATCCGGAAGGCGTTGCTAACGATGGTCAATGTGGCGCAGGTGGCACTGGCAGGATTCGGCGGCTTGGCGCTGCTGGCCAGTGTGTTCGGGATTATTAACACTATGTATATTTCGGTACTGGAGCGAACTAGTCAAATTGGTTTAATGAAGGCGCTGGGGATGCGTGGTCGTGATATTGGCAAGTTGTTTCGCTACGAGGCAGCGTGGGTTGGTTTGTTAGGCGGCTTGATTGGCGTTGGACTGGCAAGCTTGGTGACGTTGCTGAACCCAGTGATTGCCAGCTTCTTAAAATTAGGTGCCGGGACTAATTTGCTAGTAATTGATCCGCTGCAAATCGGACTGTTGGTAATCGGACTGGTAGCGATGGCAATAATTTCTGGCTGGTTGCCAAGCCGCAAAGCAACAAAGCTAGACCCAATTGAGGCATTAAGGACGGAATAGGAGAGAGATCATGATTGAACTAAAGAATGTGACGAAGATTTACGGCAAAAAGAAAAACCAATTTACGGCGCTGAAAAATGTCAGCTTGACTATTCCGACAGGAGCGAGCGTGGCAATCCTCGGTAAATCTGGTTCAGGAAAATCGACGCTGATGCACGCGATCTCTGGGCTGGACAGGCCACAGCATGGTCAGGTGATCATCGACGGGCAAGACATCTTGCAGCTAAAGCCGAAGCGTGTCGATGAATTCCGTGCTAAAAAAATCGGCTTTATCTTCCAGAGCTTTTTTGTCCAAGGCAATGAAAGTGTGGTTGATAATGTCAGTTTGCCGCTGGAAATTGCGCGGGTGCCGCGGAAAAAACGAGCACATAAAATTAATGCAGCGCTTAAAGCGGTGGACTTGTATGACAAGCGCAAGAATCGCGCCAAAGACTTGTCGGGCGGGCAGAAGCAGCGTTTGGCAATCGCCCGGGCAATTGTCGGTGATCCGCAAATCATCTTTGCTGACGAGCCGACTGGTAACTTGGACAGTGAAACGGGCGCCAAAGTAGAAGAATTGTTGTTTGATTATAATAAGCAAAAGGGTGTGACGTTGATCGTGGTGACACACGACGCTGATTTGGCGAAAAAATGCGATCATCAAATTATCATCAAAGACGGGCGTATCGAAAAATCAACCGTACCGGGAGGGATGAAACATGGACGTTAGTGCTTATGCCGAAAGCTTGGCGATTCAGTTGCGTAAAGGATTTTTGGTCTACTGCGTGCTGCTGGTCTGCGCCAAACAACCGCAATATACCGGCGATATTGTGAAGCAATTGAGCGAGTCGGAGCTGATGGTGGTTGAGGGGACAATTTACCCGCTGCTCAGCCGCTTGCAAAAATACGGCTATTTGCAGCACGAATGGCAGGAAAGCGAGCAAGGTCCGCCGCGCAAATATTATTCGCTGACTGACAATGGCAAGCAATTGGTGGACGAATTGAAAGATCGGATAAAACTGTTAAATAATTCGCTGAAAAATCTCGAGAAAGGAGCAAAGCGATGAAAGAAATAACCAGAATCCATTTGGCAAAAACGCCGTTTAGTATGGAAGTTGATGCTAAAAAATCATTGGAAAAATACCTGAATTTAATCCAGAAAAATATGCATGCGGAGCCAGAGGCTATGCGCGAAATTGAGGCGCGAATGGTGGAGCTTTTGGCGGAGCGCGGCGTGTCGAAGGATGGCGTGATCAGTCACGACGACGTCCTGGCGGTGCAGAAACAAATGGGCGAACCGCGTGATTTTTCGGACGATGACGAGACGGTGGAGACCGATGACGAGCCCGAGCGTTCAGAGCGTTCAGAGCGTTCGGAGCGACGGCTGATGCGTGATACGGAGCGTGCGCTGATTGGTGGCGTATGTGCGGGCATTGCTGCCTATTGGGGAACCAATCCTTTGTGGGTACGATTATTGTTCATTTTCTCGCCATTTATTACCTTTGGTGCAGCGGTACTGATTTATATTGTGATGTGGCTGTCAGTTCCAGAGGCGCGGACTGCTTCTGATAAGCTCCAGATGCGCGGCAAGGCGGTAACGTTTGATTCGCTGAAGCGTCAGGCCAGTCGGAATGAGCCATCCGTAGGGCGGAATAGTAACACGGGTCATACGGCAGCAAAAGTATTTCGATTTATTCTTGGTGTTGGTATTCTCATGGTAACGCTGGGATTATTTATTGCACTCATCGTGGGGGCGGTCAGTGGCATCGCGGTGATTGGTTTGCTGGATGGGCTTTATGCGCAGTCGTGGGCGTGGGGTCTATGGGTGTCCTTATTTATTGGCGGTGTAGCGGCGGTATGGCTGGGCGCGATATTGAGCCACAGCGCTTTCACGTGGACGTTAAAGCGGCTATCGGTGATTATGACGGTGGTGGCGCTAGTTGTGGGAGCACTATCAGTTTCGGGAATGACGCTGTTTGGTGTAGGTATGGCGAATGAGCTAGCACGTGACGAGGAGCGCTTGACAAAAGTCGTGCCGGTTGAATTGCCAAGTGATATGAAGGGCGTGAAGTATGTCCACGTCGAGGGCGAGGATGTGTCGTTGCATTTTGGGGATACGACCCGAGGTGATATCAAGGTTGAACTGCGCTATATAGACCTCAAGGGCAAGCGTCAGCAGCCAAAAGTGTCGGCGGTGCGTGATGGTGATAAGCTCGTGCTCAGAGTTGAAAACCAGCGTAATCGCTGTCGCACGACGTGGTTTGGCCTCTCGCCAGAGCTTGATGTCAACTGCTTCGGGTTTGTGCGGCTGCATGTGTCCGGGCCGCTGTCGCCATCGCCCGCACCACAATCAAGTGACGCATAGTGAGCGTGAAGGTTGGCGAATGCTTACTGAGCTGCTACACTGAAGGGATGATAAGGAGTTATTAAGCAAGTGGCGTGGTGGCAGGCGATCATCCTCGGCATCATTGAAGGCGTGACGGAGTTTCTGCCGGTTTCTTCGACGGGACATTTGACGATTGTCGAGAAGTTGATGGGGATGAGAATTGATGATCCGAGTCTGACGGCGTTCACGGCAGTAATTCAGATCGGCGCGATCTTGGCAGCGATCATCTATTTTTGGGGCGATATCTGGCGGGTGCTAAGCGCGTGGTGGCGCGGGCTGTGGTGGAAGCGGGCGCGGCGACAGTTTGATTATGTGTATGGCTGGGCGATTATCATCGGTTCGGTGCCGATCGCAGTGATTGGACTACTGTTTAAGGATCAGGTCGAGACGGTGCTGCGTAGCTTGTGGTTTGTGGCGGTAGCGTTGATTGGCTGGAGTTTGGTGATGTGGTGGGCTGATAAGCGTTCAGAAAAAACCAATCATCGCAGTGAGCAACAAACAACGTGGCGAGATACGCTGGCGATTGGTGTGGGGCAGTGTCTGGCCTTGATACCGGGTATCAGTCGGTCGGGAGCAACGATCTCGGTGGGGCTGCTGCGGGGATTTGACCGAGTGACGGTGACGAAGTTGAGCTTTTTCCTCGGTATTCCGGCGCTGGTGGCGGCTGGGCTGCTGGAGATGCTGACCGCCTCAAAGCACATTGCCGGCGGTGTCGGCTGGACAGCGACGGGACTTGCGACCATCGTGTCGTTTGTAGTCGGCTACATTGCGATATCATGGCTGCTCAAATTTGTGGCGCGGAATGACTTCTCGCTATTTATTTGGTATCGAGTCGGGCTGGGCGGTCTGATCATTGTTTTGCTGATGAGCGGCGCGATCAGTGCGGTTTAGTTCGTCGTTAAAAGCGTATGGTCACTGGGGCGAGTGTAGCGATTTTAGGCAAATCTGGTTCGGGTAAGCCGACGCTGACGCACACCATCTCGGGACTGGGGATAAGCCTGAGCAAGGCGAAGTGTTGGTTGATGGCGAGGGAATGACTGGCCCGTACTACTTAATTGTGGCTGACCTGTCGTAATTACCCACGATTTTTGATAAAAATTATGGCTTTTAGAATGTGCTCATGCTATAATCACGGTAAATAGGCGTATAGCAAGATCAAATAGGGGATATAATACAATATGAACGAGCGCTCAGATAAGACATATGCGAGTCGTAAACTGGTAATATGTTTATTTATCGTCACGATACTAATCATTCTACTGCTGTGGTGGTGGCCGTGGGGCGGCGGCAATCGCTTTTACAAGGGGGTTCGTCCAGATCAGATTAGCCTACGCCAAAGCAATGGCAAGGTGCAGTGGCAGTTTATGGATGGTGATTGGCAAGATATCATCTCTCTTTCTGAGTTGCGGGGTGACAAAGGCGACAAGGGCGAGAAAGGTGACAAGGGTGACACTGGTGAGGCCGGAGCTGCTGGTAAAGATGGTAAAAACGGTGTGAACACAGGACAGCGTGGAGCTAACGGTCGGGATGGAGCGAATGGTAAAAACGGTGCGACCGGGCCAAAAGGTGACACCGGCGCGACCGGTGCTCAGGGTCCAGCTGGTCCACGGGGCCAAAAGGGTGACAAGGGCGAGAAGGGCGATGCCAATGGTGTCGTCGGTCCGGCTGGCCCACAGGGTCCCAAAGGCGACAAAGGTGACACTGGCCAACAGGGTCAAAAAGGTGATAAGGGCGACAAAGGTGATACTGGCGCCAAGGGAGATAAAGGAGACGCCGGCGCTAAGGGTGACAAGGGCGAGAAGGGCGATGCCGGCCAACAGGGTGCTAAAGGTGATACTGGAGCGACGGGCGCACAAGGCCAAAAGGGTGATGCTGGTAACGATGGGCGAGAGATCGAGTTACAGAAAACCGCGTTGTATATACAGTGGCGCTACAGGGGTGATGCTACTTGGAATAACCTCATTGCATTATCTGACTTGAAGGGTCCGAAGGGCGATAAAGGTGATACCGGTCCACAAGGTCCTGCTGGCCCGCAAGGTGCAGCAGGGTCTCAAGGTGCAACCGGTGCACAAGGTTCTCAGGGGCCTGCTGGTCCACAAGGCCCGAAGGGCGACACTGGCCCTGCCGGCCCACAGGGCCCAGCTGGTCCACAAGGCCAAAAAGGCGAGAAAGGCGAAAAAGGTAATGATGGCCCACAAGGTCCTGCAGGTCCTCAGGGAGCCAAAGGTGATACCGGTCCGGTAGGTCCAGTCGGTCCCGCCGGCCCACAAGGACTCAAAGGCGCTAAAGGTGATACTGGAGCGACAGGCGCTCAAGGTCAAAAAGGCGACAAGGGCGACACCGGCCCAGTAGGTCCTCAGGGCCTGCCCGGTCCCCAGGGTATACCAGGTGTTAAGGGGGATAAAGGTGACACTGGTCCAGCGGGGCCACGGGGTCCACAGGGCGCTAAGGGTGACAAAGGCGAGTCAGGAGCCAAGGGCGACACTGGCCCTGTCGGCCCGCAAGGAGCTAAGGGAGATGCCGGTGCACCTGGAGCTAAAGGTCCGAAGGGCGACGCTGGTCCCCAAGGATAAAAGGGTGATAAAGGTGAAAAGGGTGAAGCTGGTGCAAATGCAACAGTCAATGTGACAAATAGTACTCAGCCATGTTCGACCAAGCTCAACGTTACGGGCAATGGTACACCAAATATTGGACTGACGTTTACCGGATCAAATATTCCGGCTGGTGGGTCAATTGGTCAGGTGTTGATGAAAAAGTCGGCGGCAGATTGTGATGTTGCGTGGAGAAGCTTGCCGCAAGAAACGATGTTTGCTGGCTCGATCGGTGTCGGTAATGGTAACATCACGGCGGTGAATATTAATGCTGACACTTATACAGCCATTCCGATGACAACGATCACCACGAATACCGGCGGTGGCACCTGGGATCCAGTGAATCACACGTATACCATTCCAAGCGACGGTGTATATTTCATCCGTTCCAGTATTCGTACCGTTGACAACTCGCCGATGCGTAACATTTACCAAATTGTTAATGATGTGAACGGTGATCGTCCAGAGGGCACGTGGTCATCTAACCAAGCTGGTGTCCGTCGTTCGACGCTGCCATATTCACGGATGATGCGGGCCACGGCTGGCACCAAACTAAAGTTGATCGTCGTATCAGACCTCCAGAGTGTGCAACTTAGCGACGCAAGCCTGACAATCACCAAGCTTTCAAACTAGTGAAGTTAGCAGTCAAGTTAGCGAGATAAATTATCGTATATCTGCTACAATGATACCATGTTAGATATTCGCTTTATTCGAGATAACGCCGAGGCAGTGCAGACTGCGGCGAAACACAAGGGGTGTGACGTGTCTATTGCGACATTGTTGCAATTAGACGACGAGCGTCGTGAGGCGCAGCGGCAGGTTGATGAGTTGCGCCAGCAGCGTAATGAGATTGCTGCGCAGATGAAGGGCGGCAAGCCTGAGCCGGGTCTGATTGAGCAGGGCAAGGCCATCAAGGCCAAGCTGAGCGGGCTTGAAGCTCAGTTGAGTGACATCGAGGGACGCTTTATAGCACTGCTAAAGCAAGTCCCCAATATGCCGCACGCTGACGTGCCAGTTGGTCTCAGCGAGGACGAGAATGTGGAAGTCAAGGTCGTCGGCGACATTCCAACCTTTGATTTTGCGCCGAAAAATCACTACGAAATTGCCGAGGCAAAAGGCTGGCTCGACAAAGAGCGGGCCGCCAAGGTTGCTGGTGCTCGTTTTGCTTATATCATGGGGGATTTGGTGTTGTTGCAACAGGCGATTATCCAGTTTGTGATCACATCTCTCACGAACCCAGCGGTGATCAAAGAGATTGCCGAAAAGGCTGGCCTTGATGTCAACACAAAACCATTCATCCCAGTACTGCCGCCATTGATGATCCGGACTGAGCCGTATGATCAGATGGATCGCCTCCAGCCGAGTGATGATCGCTACAAGATTGAGGGCGAGGAACTGTGGCTACAGGGAAGTGCTGAGCATGTGCTCGGTAGTATGCATGCTAGTGAGATTTTTGACGCCAAGCAGTTGCCGTTACGATACCTAGGCTTTGCGACTAGTTTTCGAAAAGAAGCAGGGACCTATGGTAAGGACATGGAGGGTCTGATTCGGATGCACCAGTTTGATAAGCTGGAGATGGAGAGCTTCACCGAGGCGAAGGATAGTTATAACGAGCACCTGCTATTTATCGCGATTCAAGAATGGCTTTTGGCTCAGCTCAAGCTACCGTACCATGTCCTGATGAAATGCACTGCTGATATCGGCAAGCCAAATGCGCGCGGTGTTGACATGGAAGTCTGGCTACCGGGTCAGGGCAAGTACCGCGAGACGCATACTGCTGATTACATGACGGATTATCAGGCGCGCCGCTTGATGACGCGGGTGCGCACGGACAACGGAGTTGAATTGATCCACACGAATGATGCGACGGCCTTTGCGCTGGGACGCTGCATGGTGGCGATTATCGAAAATTACCAGACCGCAGAGGGTGATGTCGTGATACCAGAAGCACTTCGTCCGTATATGAATGGCCGCGAGATGATATAATGGAGTCTAGGAGGGTATATGGCACTGACGAACGATGACAAGCAATGGATCAAGGGTGCGATCGCTGATGGCATGGTTGAAGGCAGACTACAGGCACTGACGAACGACATTAAAGAGATATACGATGTTATTTACGGTAAGCCGAACAAATCATTTATGAGCGCCAGCTTTGCCAAAATGTCATCGAAAGAAAAGCTGCTCGTGATTAACGAAGAATTACTAAAAATGGCGAAGGACGCGGGCGTTGTTTTGCCGCGCTAGCACGTGATAAGAGGAGGAACCATGATCAAAGATATTACCATTACTGGCGTCAAATACGAATTGACGGACACCACAAAGAAATACGTCGAGCGCAAAATCGGTGCGTTGGGCAAGTACTTGCCACGACATGCCCGCAAGAGCGCCACCGCTGACGTGAAGATTAAGCAGATTGATAATCCTGGCGGCAACAAGTACGAGGTTGAGGTGATTATCAATGTGCCAGACAAGAAAATCACCGCTAAAGATTCGACAATGAATGTGCTAGCAGCAGTCGATATCGTTGAGGCGAAGCTGAATGGGCAGCTACGTAAGTATAAGGATGATGTGTTGGCGCACGTTGGCAGCAGCCGCAGCGTACTGGCACGGTTCAAGCGCGGTTTCCAGCGCGAGCAGTAGAAGGGGTTTAAATCAACCCCTTTAATTTTCTAGCCCTGCACGGTATAATTGTATACAGTTTTGAAAATGCCTGAAAGTGAGGGAGTTTTGAGTTTATGGCAATGACACAACAAAAGGCGCTGAGTAAGATTTTTGGCGATCCGCAGAAGAAGATTTTGAAGCGGCTGCAGAAGCAAGTTGACGTAATTAACGGTCTGTCTGAGAAATATGAAAAAATGTCGGACAAAGAGCTGCAGGAACAAACGGAAGCACTGAAGAAGCGTTTGACAAAGAAGAATGTGACGCTGGACACTATTTTGCCAGACGCCTTTGCAGTGGTGCGCGAAGCCGCCAAGCGCGTCATCGGCGAGCGTCCGTACGATGTCCAGCTAATCGGCGGCATGGTTCTTCATGAGGGCAATGTGGCCGAGATGAAGACTGGCGAGGGTAAGACTTTGGTGGCGACGCTGCCGACGTACCTCAATGCGCTGGAGGAAAAGGGCGTTCACGTGGTGACCGTCAATGATTATCTGGCGCAGCGCGACGCTGGCTGGATGGGTCAGGTGTATGACTTTTTGGGCTTGACAACTGGCGTGATCATCAACGAAGCGTCGTTTATCTATGACAAAGAGTATGATAATGAGCATCACGACGATCCGCGCATGCGTAAGCTCCGCCCAGTCACTCGTAAGGAAGCTTATGCGGCGGACATTACATATGGTACCAACAACGAGTTTGGCTTTGATTATTTGCGCGATAACATGGTGAACGACGTTGACTTATTACGTCAGCGCGAGCTGAACTTTGCTATCGTTGACGAGGTGGACTCAATTTTGATCGACGAAGCGCGTACGCCGCTGATCATCTCGGCGCCAGCAGCGGAAAACCCGGATAATTACTACACCTTCGCCAAAGTTGCCAGTAAATTAGTACCAGAGGACTATGTTTTGGACGAAAAGCGCCGCAGCGTGGCCTTGACCGACGAGGGCGTGGAAAAAGTCCAAAAACTGCTGGGAATAAAAAATTTGTACACGCCAGACCACGTGCGCAGCGTTTACCACATGGATCAGGCATTGCGAGCACAAACATTGTTCAAGCGTGACAAAGATTACGTGGTGACTAATGACGGCGAGGTGATTATCGTTGATGAGCACACCGGTCGTTTGATGCAAGGACGCCGCTACAACGAAGGCCTGCACCAGGCAATTGAGGCCAAAGAAGGCGTACCAGTGCTGGAAGAAAGCATGACGCTGGCGACCATTTCGTTCCAGAATTATTTCCGTTTGTACAATAAATTGAGCGGTATGACCGGTACGGCGTTCACCGAGGCGGAGGAGTTTCAACAAATTTATTCACTGGATGTCATTCAGATTCCACCGAACAAACCAGTGATTCGCGACGACAAAGAAGACCTGATTTTCAAGACCGAAAAGGGCAAGCTGAAGGCAGTCGCCGAAGCCATCAAGGATTATCACAAGCAAGGCCGGCCAGTGTTGGTTGGTTCTGGCTCGATTGCCAAGAATGAGCAGATTGCCAAATATTTGGAAAAAGAAGGCATCAAGTTTGAGATTTTGAACGCCAAGAATAATGAGCGCGAGGCGGCTATCATCGAGAAGGCTGGTGAAAAGGGCGCGATTACCCTAGCGACAAACATTGCTGGACGTGGTACTGACATTAAGCTCGGCAAGGGCGTCAAGGAATTGGGCGGCTTGGTGGTGATCGGTTCAGAGCGGCACGAGTCACGACGCATCGACAATCAGCTGCGCGGTCGCGGCGGTCGTCAGGGCGACCCGGGCGAGACGCAGTTCTATGTATCGACCGAGGATGATTTGATGCGAATTTTCCAGGGCGAGCGAATCGCAGCGCTGATGGATCGGTTGGGAGTCGACGAGGAAACGCCAATCCAAAACCGCGCCGTGTCAAAGACGTTGGAGGCAGCCCAGAAACGCGTCGAGGGCTACAACTTTGATACGCGCAAAAGTGTTGTTCAGTATGACAACGTGATTAATCGCCACCGCCGCGTGGTATACGTCATGCGCCGCAAGATCTTGGAGGGCGACAATATTAAGCCGGAGATTGAACGCTTACTGCGAGCGAAAGTTCATGAACTGGCAGCGCTGCCAACTAAG
Source organism: Candidatus Saccharibacteria bacterium oral taxon 488 (assembly GCA_005697215.1). Taxonomy (NCBI): domain Bacteria; phylum Candidatus Saccharimonadota; species Candidatus Saccharibacteria bacterium oral taxon 488. The sequence goes on from CP040003.1 coordinate 224,205, forward strand.
AATAATCCGGAGTTTGTCGAAGAATTTACGTCGGCCTTTCCGGTCGATGAGGCGGCCGTGCGCAAGGTTGGCCGCGAGAAAAAAGACCGTCCACGCCTCCAGAAAGCCCTGAAACTAGCACACCAGGCCTACCGGGAAAAAGATGAAGAAATCGGTACTGAAGAGTTACGCGGTGTAGAGCGCGAGGTGTATATGGCGGTGCTCGACACCCTGTGGATGCAGCACCTAGAGAATATGCAACACCTACGCGAAGGGATCCACTGGCGCAGCGTTGGCCAGCGCGATCCATTGGTAGAATACCGGGCGGAGTCACAAAAATTGTTCACCAGCCTTCAGGAAAATCTGCGTAACGAAGTTCTGAACACAATTTTTCATATTCATAAATCTGACGCGGTGATTCGCCAGTCGCAGGATGATGAGTATGATACCGAGCTAACGCGCCTAGCCGAAAGTGCAGTTGAGCGCGGTGTCAATGAAGTTGGTGCGGGCGAGGAAAATCGCGACGGTGACTTTTCGGTGAAAAAGGGTAAATCTAACGCTGAGTCGAACCGCGCTAAAAACCAAGCACGCAAGAAGAAAAAAGCGCAGCGCCAAAACCGCAAAAAGAACCGCAAATAAATCTAAAACCGGTGGGCAGAGAGCGACAGACAGATGAAACATACGGTCAAAGAAATAAAATTGAAAAATGGTGCGAAAGGCCTGTTCATTGATGTGCCGGATGCGACGGTGATGAGCTTTCAGGTGCAGTTTCGAGCGGGCAATCGCTACGTTCGCGGCAAGGACATCTACGAGACGGCGCACATCATGGAGCACATGGCGTTTGGGGCGAATGAGAAGTTTCGTTCGGAGCACGCGTATGAGCAGGAGTTTACCAAGAATGGCGCCTATCATAATGCGTTCACCTCTGATTATTCAATGGTGTATGAGGCCGCCTGCGCGGATTTTGAGTGGGATCGGATTTTGGAATTACAGCGGCTGGCAATTACTACGCCGCGCTTTAATGCCGAAGAACTAGAGGCCGAGAAAGGTAACGTTCGGAGCGAGCTGACCGGCTATCTCAATAACCACAACCGCGTGATGTGGCCGCGGGTGCAGCAAGCGCTGGGCGAGGATATTTTGACATATAATCAGCGGCTGAAAACGATTGACGCGATCACGCTAAAGGATATCAAGGAGCATCATCGGCGGACGCATACGCTCAACAATATGCGATTTGTGGTGGCGGGCAAGTTGACTGGGCGGATGGCGACGATTCGTGAATCGCTGGAGCAGTGGCAGCTAGAGCCGGGCGAGCGGTTTACCATTCCGCACGATAACCTGTCGAGTGCCGCACCGATTTTTATCCGCCGCAAGGAGGCCTCGAATCTGACATTCGGCTGGTCGATGAATTTGCCGCGTGAGCTGAGCGATGAGGATTCTGATGCTATGGGCTGCTTGAATCATATCTTGACCGGGACGATGAGCTCGCGGATTTTCGGGGCGGCGCGCAAGAAGGGGCTGGCTTACGGCGTGTTCAGCGACACCTCGGTCGGGTTTTATGATTCGGCCTGGGACTTTGGCGGCCAGGTCAACCTCGAGACAGCAGAGGCGCTGTTCGATATCATCGTGCGTGAGCTGCGCCGGGTGCTGAACGGGACGATCACCTCGGAGGACATCGAGAATGCCAAGTCGTATGCGCTGGGCCGCTATCAGATGGGGGCACAAACGGTGGCACAGGTCAGCAATTTTTATACCGGGCGTTATTTTGCCGATGATTTCGTCAAGGATTACGAGGGCGTGCCGACAGCAATTTTGGCGGTGACCGCTGATCAAATTGTTCGGGTGGCACGAGAGTTTTTTGCAGCAAATACCTGGGTGCTTGCTGGCGTGAGTAGCGGCGATAAGGAGCTGCTCGGGCGACTGCAGGAGAAGCTTGAGGGGTTGTTTGGGTAGGAAACATAGGAGAGGAGGCAAGACATGGGTAAGGGTAATACGAGCGAGACATGTGGACATATCATATCGACTCAGGGGGAAAGGACTGATATTGGTCCAGCAATATCGGAGCAGGAGCGAGCGGAGCTGCTCGGGCGGATGATTGCTGATCAGGAGCGTAGTGATGCGGCTGCTGAAACACTAGAGCGGGATATTGATAAGGGCCGCATACTAGAGGGTCGAAATGTGTTGGCACTCGTCAGTACGATCTATCGTGAAGTGCGTGATCTGCGCAGGAGTATTATAAATGGCTCGCGGCCTATCGATCCTTCCGCTGTTCATCTTGTGGCGAGTATGCCCCTTGATTATACCGACAATCTCAACAATAGGCATAGGGATGATGCGATTTGTTTATATGAAGTATGCAAGGCGACTGAGACTAATAGGAATTCGTTGCGTCCAAAGGATGAGGAGGAGCTTATCGAAATCCATATGAAAAAGTGGCTTCAGCCGTATATCGACTCTGGGCTTATTCCCGAGAGTATTATCGAAGCGCATACAGTTAAACCGTCCTATGACGATCGGCTTCCGGTGCTTCCATATGGCTCGGTAATTTTTAGGGCTAACGTATATCCACGACAAATTGATGAAGGAGTTAAAGAGGAGGCCGTTAGTGATGCAGTGTTGCGAGAGATAGGCGAACACGCGATTCGGAGTGATGCTTCACAGCATAGTACCGCTGATTCTGAAGAGTTAACTCCACAGAACGAAGAGGTTATTTTACAGCCAGATGACCTTGCTATATTGCATTGGTGCTCCAAAATTGCTGAGTTTGCACAAGTTGTACGCCAGTGCGCCCTGGAGGATCGGCAGAAAGGGGATGGAATATACCCTAGTGTTGCCAGCCAAGAACGGGCTATATTTATTAATCAAAACAGCGATGACAAAAACCCAACAGTTCCATCCCGGTTCCCACGCAGGCCTTTGCTACGCTATGATTTTGTGCCGCAGGTTACTGGTGACTATATCGTCGACTTTATCCGAGACGATCTTTTGCATCGCTTTCAAACCCATATAGATTCCGGATTAATCCCTCCAGTTGCTGTTAACGTGGAGCTACGTCGGCATAAAGCGGAATCGTATGTGGTTGCCCGAGTTAGTTTTGATACTCTTAGTAAAGAGTGGGGCAAGAAGCTGCAGGAGAGAGATGTAGTCAATCCAGCGCTAGATGTTCCAATATCTCGAAGTTCTTGATGGTATAATAGAAACTATGAAGATCATTATCGCTGGCTATGGACTTGAGGGTATATCAAGTTTGAGATATTTTCAGCAGGCTTTTCCTGATGCTGAATTTGTGATTGCTGATCAGAAAGCGGTTGAAGATGCGCCGGACGGGGTGGTAGTGCGGACTGGCGAGTCGGTGTTTGCTGAGCAGCTGCAGGATGCCGATATGGTGGTGCGAGCACCGGGTGTGCCACCGCGGCTACTCAAAACGTCGGGCAGAATATGGTCGGCGACCAATGAGTTTTTTGACAAGTGTCCGGCGCCGATTATTGGCGTGACGGGGACGAAAGGCAAGGGTACGACCTGTAGTCTGATCGCGGCGATCTTGCGGGCGGCCGGTCAGACGGTGTATCTGGTTGGGAATATTGGTGTGCCGGCACTGGACGCGCTACCAAACATCACAAAGGACGACTTCGTTGTCTATGAACTATCGAGTTTTCAGCTGTGGGATCTCGAGAAGTCGCCAACCATTGCCGTGGTGTTGATGATTGAGCCAGACCATTTGGAGGTGCATACGGATTTTGCCGAGTACCTCGACGCCAAGAAAAATATTCGTCGTCACCAGGGCATTATTGATACATGTTTATATCATCCAACGAATAAATATTCGAAGGAAGTAGCTGCTACGCCTTTTAATGGACTATTGGATGAGCAGGGTCATGCGACGTGTGAGTATTGCGGGGGTGATGCGCTAGATTTCGCGCACCGCTATGCCGTTCCCGACGAGGATCAGGTGTATGTCCGGGATGGCTACTTCTGTGTGCAAGATCGGCGGATTTGTCGCACTGATCATTTGCGGCTACCGGGCGCACACAACCTCGAGAACGCCTGTGCGGCGATGAGCGCGGTGGCGGAATTGCCGATCACGGTGACCGACGAGCAGTACGCGGCTGGGCTAGAGAGTTTTACGGGATTGCCACATCGATTAAAATTCGTTGCTGAGAAAAACGGCGTGAAGTATTACGATGACAGTATCGCCACCACACCGGGCAGTGCCATCGCGGCGCTGCGGGCGTTTGAAGCGCCGAAAGTGCTGATCGTCGGTGGGTACGACAAGGGGGCGGATTATGATGAAATGGCCACGGAGATTGCCAGACAAACGGTGCGGGCGGTGGTCATTATCGGGGCGAATGCGGCGAAGATTGAGCAGTCGCTGCGTCAAGCATCGGTGACGGCGACAACAGTGGTGCTCGGCCAGACGACGATGGTGGATGTCGTCGCCCAAGCCAGTCAATTATCTCGCCCGGGCGATGTTGTCATCCTCAGTCCGGCGGCCGCCAGCTTTGGCATGTTCAAAAATTACGTCGACCGCGGCGAGCAATTTGTGGCGGCGGTGGAGAAGTTGTAGGTGGTAGTTTTGTTATAACGATCTGCCGTAGTTGAGCAACATCTTAGACCAAAACGTTGACATGTTACAATAAAATATGTATAATAGTTGTTATGTCAGAAAAAGATAGGTCTATTGAACAACATCATCAGCCGCGTCTTTGGGGTGAAACGACTGATCCGAAAGAACATAATCCAAAACATTTCCGATATCTTGTTCACGCTATTAATCCATTTGCCAAAATGAGCGCCACGGCTGGTTGTGCCTTGGGCTTAATGGAGGGGTTTGGTCCTGAGACATCAGGAGACCAATCTATATCTATGTATAAACAACCTGAGCGCATTGGAGATAGGGTTTCCGCTAGTATGTCATTGATCGACCAAGACCACACCGCCACTTGGGGGGCCGGTGGGCTTATTATTGATGCTCCTGAAGGGAATATAGTCATAACTTCTGGAGCTGATGCGAGTGCTCGTAACAATAATCGAGATCTGCTCATAAAACAGGGTCATATTTGTGATATTATAGATCCGAATGAACTTTTAAATAGGACTTCACAGTATGATCATAATGAAGTCGTGGCTCTCGCCGAACACGAGGGTCACCAGCTGCAAACCGTTGGTTTTTTCTACAAAGTAACACCAAAAGGTGAGCCGGTAAATCATCGTCTTGCGCAGGTAATGCATATGCATGCCGATAGACTGCAGTTACCGATTGTAGAGATACCTGAGCCTCGTTGTGCTGACTCTGAGAATAAAGTACATCGTACCATCCGTCATGGGAAAGAGGAGGAGAGTATCATCGTTAGCTTAGATGGATACAATTTCTACCTTAGGGGGTTTGATGATATGTCCGGATGCTCAACTTATTGGATGCTTGATAAAGATTCTCTTCAGGCCTGCTTTGCATCTCCTTTTCAGTTTAAAGAAGCCGTTGAGTTTGCTGTTGGTATGGGAGAATTGAGTGATGAAGATGCTCGGCATGTTCTGAGGGGCTATGAAGAAGCAGATTTGCAGCGAAAAACCCCGACTGCGTATTATGATAAAAATGGAAATTTTGAGAAAATAGAATATTTTGAAGGTTATGGTAGCGAAGAGTATTATATCTCTATTAGGAAAACAGGCTATAGCGCTAGGGGGAATACGATAGACGCGAGGAGGTTTTATGGGGCATTACTTTGTGATGATCAGTTGGCAACGGCTGGGCCGATCGAATCTCCACTAAGTCCTGCTGATGCAGAATTCGTGATTAAGGAAGCTATCGGTAAGCTTGACCCGGCCAGGGCTGTAGAATTAGAAAAGTGGCATGAAGATCATAAGTCGGTCATTGAAAGAGTATGGCGTGATCATGTACAATCGGCCTCTAGGCTATCTGGTCAGATTGCCGTGAGACACCACTCTATGAGTAATGAACCTTTTCAGACTCATCATTAGTAGCGTATTACTTTATCCCTGATACACCTCAGGCTTCAACACTCCGATATACGGTAGGTTTCGGTATTGTTGGCGGAAGTCTAGGCCGTAGCCGACGACGAATTCGTTAGGAACTGACAGGCCGACGTAATCGGCGGTAACGTTGGCGATACGCCGTTCGGGTTTATCGAGTAGTGAGCAGACTTTGACTGAGGCGGCACCGCGACCGGCGAATAATTCCAGCAATTTTTCCAACGTTCGGCCAGTATCGACGATGTCTTCGACCAACAAAACATGCCGCCCAGTAACGTCGCTATCAATGTCTTTGAGGATAGTGACCGCGCCGGATGATTCAGTCGTGTCGCCGTAGCTAGAGACGTCAATAAAATCGATTTCCATATAGCAATCCATGGCGCGCACCAGATCGATCATGAACGGCGCCGCACCGCGCAGTACGCCGATGACCAGCGGATTCTTGTCCCGGTATTCGTTAGTCAGCTCTCGGCCCAGCCGCGCCACCGCGTCATTAATTTGTTCAGTAGTTACGAGGATGGTAGCGATATCTTGATTCATAGGGGTAGTATAACAGCTAATTGGCGAAATCACTAATACGTTTAGCAATGTTTGCTGTAGGCTCAATAATGAGGCAGTGAGGAAACTGATGCCTCAATCGTTCCTCAAGCGCCAAATAATGTGTGCAGCCTAGAATAATAACATCGCTGCCTTCCACAACACTGGCCGATACTTCATTAAGTGGAATATCGTCAGCCAAACCTTGATCAATCATCTGCGCCCACGCGCTAGTATCTGGCGTATCAATGTGAACGTCGCTAGCATATTGGTTGATAAGTGCGTGTAAGCGCTGGCTTTGCTTGGTGGCATTTGTTGCTAGTAGAGTGATATGACGTGATTTAGTTAGTGCTGCAGCCGGCTTAACCATTGGCTCAAAGCCAACGAAGTGGACACTTGGATAGTGCTGTCGTAGTGGCTGGATGGAGATTGCTGTGGCAGTATTACATGCAAGAACGATAATATCGCACGACAGCAGCGGCTGGATGGCGGCATCGGTTAGCGTGATAATCTCTTCCGGTGAACGATTGCCGTACGGTGCGTGCTCGCGGTCGATCGCCGTGATGTACGAATGCTGCGGCAGTAATTTTTTCAGCCTCTTTGCTACTAATTTGCCGCCAGTTCCCGTATCAAATATGCCAATCTTCATACAAAAAGTATAGCAAAATTGTTACAATAGTACCCATGCAGCCACTTAAAAAACGTATCCAAACCCTGCAGTCAGAAGTAGAACAGGCCAAGGCGGCGCTAGATTTTGCGGCGCTGGAGCAAGAGCTGGCGGCGCTGGACGAGCGGCTTAATCAGCCGGAGATTTGGCATAATCCGGACGAGGCGCAGGCCTTAGCCAAAAAGGCGGCTAGCTTGCGCCAGACAGTTGAGCCGTGGCAGACGCTCTGGGTGCAGCTGGCGGATATCGCTGAGTTGATGGAGCTGGGCGACGATGATTTGCTGCCAGAGTTTGAGGCGCAGGTGGCAGCGCTGGAGCAGGAGTTTACTCAGCGCAAGACCGATCTACTGTTTAGCGGCCCGTACGACAACCGCGAGGCAGTGGTGCGAATTTCGGCCGGTGTAGGCGGGCTGGATGCTCAGGACTTTGCGGCGATGTTGGAGCGGATGTATCTGCGCTGGGCGGAGAAGTCAGGGATGAAAGTTGACACGCTGGAGCGCTCGACCAATGATGATGCCGGGATAAAGACAGCGGTGCTGGAGATTTCTGGGCCGTTTGCCTATGGAAAATTGCGCTCAGAGAACGGCGTGCATCGGCTGGTGCGCCTCAGTCCGTTTAATGCTGATAATTTGCGCCAGACCAGCTTCGCGCTGGTGGAGGTACTACCAAAAATTGATACGCCGGATGAAATTGCGATTGACCCGAATGATCTGAGGATTGACGTCTACCGCTCGGGCGGTAAGGGCGGCCAAGGAGTGAACACCACTGACTCGGCGGTGCGGGTGACGCACGTACCGACGGGCATTACCGTGGCGATTCAGAATGAGCGTTCGCAGATCCAGAATAAAGAAACGGCGCTGAAGATTTTGCGCTCCAAGTTACTGGCAATGAAACTGGAGCAACACGCCGAAACCCTGTCTGATCTCAGGGCCGGCGAGTCAGCCAACTGGGGTAGCCAGATTAGAAATTACGTCCTACACCCGTACACACTGGTCAAGGATACCCGCACCAAGCACGAGAACCGCAACGCCCAGGGCGTGCTGGATGGGGATGTTGATGAGTTTATGACGGCTTATTTGCGTGAATCGCGCGGCTGACGGAAGACAGCAATGGTGATCATCACGGCAAAGGCGATAAGGCTGATGACCATGACGGACAGGAAATGTACGCCAAATGGCCAAGTAGTTTGCCTGACGAGGACGTCGATCGGATATTTTCGGTTGGTGTCATCGCCGATGATGTAATAGAGCCACGCGCATGTACCCACCAGAAAGCACACCATGGCGAGGCCGTACCATACCAATGCTGACGTGTGGCGTGCGAGCCACTTGTTACTATCGGTAATTGCCTTGTTCTGCCAGCGGTTGGTATTGATAAGTGCATAAAGCGGCAAGGCGAGACAGCCGGTAGCCAGAAGCAGTCCAGTCGCAGTGTACATGATATATACGAAGATACCGCTGTGTTGTGCTATGTCTTGTAGTAGCGTGACGTGGGGTGTGAGGAATAGGCATATAAGCGTGGCGCCAAGCGATATGACCATAAGTAGCGCCAATAGTCGCAAACCAATCTCCAGTATCCTGTAGGTGCGCCGGGCAGGTTGCGCTGACTCATCAGGTGATTGCCCCACGAGCTGTCGTAGTCCACGTCCGAGGTAATATATACCCCAGACGATGCTGATAAATAGGAGTAGACCGCCAGTCAAGAATAGCGGCCAGCGTAGAGCGTTAGCGGTTTTTCGAGGTGCTGCGCAGCAGGACCAGGTGTCTTGCGGTCGCGCCGCGTCAAACGTATCCGGTAGGAATGGCACGCTGAGATTACTGATAATCATTAACCCGACTCCGATGATACTGAGGGCGATAAACATGATACTGAGACGATTGAGTAATGCGGCTGAAGTTTTCATATGTCTAGTGTAGCATGGTTCGTCGCGCTAATTCGCGCCATCGTAAAAAATCTGCTATACTAGTGGAAATGATTTTGTTAGATAGGGTTACCAAGATATATGGCAAGGACAATAAGCCGGCCTTGAACCGGGTGAGTGTTCATGTCAAGCCCGGCGAGTTTGTGATTTTGGTCGGGACATCGGGCGCGGGGAAGTCGACGCTACTCAAACTCTTGACCCGCGAGGAAAAGCCGACTGGTGGCAAGATTGTCGTCGGTGGGATTGATTATGATACGCTCAAGGACAAGCATATCCCGCTGCTGCGGCGCAAGATTGGCGTGGTGTTCCAGGATTTCAAGCTGCTACCAAACCGGACGGTGTTTGAGAATGTAGCCTTCGCGCTGGAGATTGCCGGGATGACTAACCGCGAGATCAAATCAACGGTGCCAAAGGTGATCGAGCTAGTGGGCCTAAAAGGCAAGGAAAAGAATTTCCCACATCAGCTATCTGGTGGTGAGCGCCAGCGGGTGGCAATTGCCCGGGCAGTGGTGCGCCAGCCAAAGATTTTGATCGCGGACGAGCCGACCGGTAACCTCGATCCCAAGCATAGCTGGGATATTGTGCGCTTGCTGGAAAAAATTAACAAATACGGTACCACGGTGCTGCTGACGACGCACAATGTTGATATTGTGAACAAACTCAAACGCCGGGTGATCACCATTGATCACGGTAAAATCACCTCTGATCAAGCCAAGGGGAGTTACAAGCAATGACCGATATTTCACGTAAAGCCGCTGCCAAGGCGCGTGTCGATCCTAAAGTCCTCAAGCGCACGCGACAACGCCGCCGCCGGGTGCTGACGTTCTGGCGGATGTGTCGGTATGGTATCAATAATTTTAGCCGCAATACCTGGTTGACGATCGCAGCAACTGCGGTGATGGCGGTGACGCTGCTGATCATCGCTCTCACTATGGCCGCCCGCCAAGTGCTGGTTGACTCGGTGGATACGATTTCGCGCAGGGCCGATATGTCGATTTTCCTCAAAGGCTCGACCGAGCAAAAGGTGATCGACGAGCTGACATCGCGCCTGAGCAAGCTGCACAATGTCGAAAAGGTGACGTATATCTCGGCAGAGCAGGCGCGTCAGGAGCAAATCGAGAAGTATAAGAATGATCCAGCGACTCTCGAGGCGATCAAGGAATCAAGTAACGAAATGCCAGCGTCGCTTCGGGCCTCGCTCAGGGATTTGAATGATCAGCGAGCGCTGGTTGAGTTTACGAAGAATGACGAACTGTATAAAAAGCATAAAGACCCGACCAAAGAGCCGTCGTTCATCGGCGATCGACGTGAGGCGATCAACGCCATCGGTGACTGGGTGCGGTTTGCCAGTATTGCCGGCTCGATCGCTACGGTGGTGTTTGTGGTTATTTCGTCGCTGGTGGTGTTTAACACTATCAGGATGGCAATTTTTAACCGTAAAGACGAGATCCAGATGATGAAACTGATCGGCGCTGATCGCGGGTTTATTCGCGGGCCATTTATCGTCGAGGCAGTTATGTATGGATTTATCGCGGCGCTGGTGGCCTCAGGAGTCGGCTATTTGTTGTTGTTCTCGGCGCATGACAAGCTGGCGGTGCGGCTGCCGATGGATAACTTGATGAGTATTAGTACCACGTATGCCGGACTGGTGGTGCTGGCGATGATCATGATCGGTGCGGTGATCGGTATCGTCTCGTCATTGATTGCGACGCGCAAATACTTAAAATTATAAGTTATTTTGTCGCTGACCCCTGAATATTTACTGAGCCAAGGCGCTTGACGTCCATATGTCGCTTGTGCTAAAATAAAAAGCAATGAAGATACGGTCCACCACACCAGTTTCGACATCACGAGCCACACGGGCAGCTCTCGTGGCGGTTAGTGCTGTTGTTTTGGGCGCTGGCGTGTTCCAGCTCGGCCCACACGTATTCGCGCGTGACTATGAAGCGGAAATTAACGCTCTCAACCAACAGGCGCAACAGGCGCAGAACGAGGCCAATCGTCTCGGGACGATGGCAGCGACGCTGGAGGAAGAGCTGGGGCGCATTAACGCGCAGATTGATTCGATTCGGGCGGAAATTGCCAAGAGCCAGCAAAAGCACGACACGCTGGTTGCCGAAATTGCTAAGAACAAGCTAGCGATTGAAAAAAATCGTAAAGTCATGGGTAAAATCTTGTCGGATATTTACCTCGATGATCAGATTTCACCGCTCGAGATGCTGGCTAGCTCCAAATCAATCGGTGATTATGTTGATAAGCAGGAGCAACGTAGTAGTTTGCGATCATCGCTGAACGATAAGATCAAGGAAATTAAGGCGCTGCAGGCTAAATTAGAAGAAAATAAAAAGTCAGTCGAGAATGTGCTCAAAGACCAGAAGGCTCAGCAGACACAACTAGCGTCCAAGCAGGCAGAGCAGGCCAAGCTGGTTAACGATACCAAGAATGACCAGAATGCCTATGCAGCCTTGGCAACGCAGCGGAATAACCAAGCAGCGAAACTGCGCGAAGAGCAGGCGGCGGCTAACCGGCGAGCGCTTGGCGGGGTGTCAATTCCGGGTGGTATCCCGGGTGGTGGCGGCTATCCAGGCGTCTGGGCGAATGCACCACTGGATGCTTACGTCGATCCATGGGGCCTATATACGCGCGAATGCGTGAGCTATGTGGCCTGGAAGATCCACAGTACCGGTCGGTTTGTGCCACACTTTGGTGGGGCTGGTAACGCTAATCAGTGGCCATCAACAGCGGCGCGATACGGCATCCAGAGCGGTTCGACACCAAAGGCTGGCGCAGCAGCGGTTATGAATGTTGGCTATTATGGACACGTGATGTACGTCGAGTCGGTTAATGGTGACGGCACAATTACGGTCAGCGACTATAACTTGGCGTGGGACGGTCTGTACCGAAAGTATACGCGTTTAGCCTCGGGCCTAACCTACGTGTATTTTTAATAGCACGATGAGTCAATAAAACCCTCGCATCAGCGGGGGTTTTTGTGTACAATAGATATATGACAGAGCAACGGAGGGTAGGAAGGCGGGCTCGCTTGTTTTTGGGCGGGCTGCTGATTGCGATTGTGAGTTTTGCGGCCGGGACGCGGTCGGATCTGATTATGGCGCAGGTCGGGTCGCTGTTTGGCCTCAGGACGGCGACGGGGTCGCTGGATTTATCAACGGTGCAGCGCGTGTACCGTGAACTAAAGGCTCATTATGACGGTAAGTTAGATGAGCAAGCACTTACGCGTGGGGCGGCGCGCGGTATGGTGGCGGCGACGGGCGATCCACACACGGCGTATATGGATCCGGATGAAGCCAAGGAGTTCGAAAAGAGCTTGTCGGGTAATATTGGTGGCGGTATCGGGGCGGAAATTGCCAAGCGGCATAACGTGCCGACGATTATCCGGCCGCTCAAAAATAGTCCAGCCGAAAAGGTGGGCATCAAAGCCGGTGATGTCATCGTCAAGGTTAATGACACGGTGGTGACTGATATGCCGGTTGATCAAGTGGTGCAGCGCATTCGCGGTGATGTCGGCACGACGGTCAAGTTGGTATTGTCGCGTGGTGGCGAGCGTAAAGATGTGACAGTGACGCGCGAGAAAGTCGTTGCGCCGGCTGCTGAGTGGAAGATTGATGGTGAGATTGGTATTTTGACGGTCAGTCGCTTTAATGATGACACCGGCAAGCAAGCGCGCCAAGCCGCCGAGGAATTCCGTTCGGCAGGTGTCAAGAAAGTTATCCTCGACCTCAGGGGAAATCCTGGTGGTACCGTGGCGGCTGCACAGGCGTTAGCGGGGTTGTGGCTCAATCACGAAGTGGTGATGACCCAGCGGCGTGGTGAGCAGGTTATCTCGACGGAGAAATCGACCGGCCAGCCGCTTCTCGGTGATATCAAGACGGTTGTGTTGATTAACGGTGGTAGTGCCAGTGCCAGCGAGATCGTGGCGGGGGCGCTCAAGGATTATGGCAAGGCGACGCTGGTTGGTGAAAAAACCTATGGTAAGGGCAGTGTGCAGCGGCCGATTGATCTGGCGGATGGCTCGGTTCTGAAAGTGACCGAGGCGCGCTGGTATACGCCGCACGGCAAGAATATTGACAAGTCGGGCATCGAGCCGGATGTTAAGGTCGAGGTAACGGCTGGGGCGGCGGATAATGGGCGCGACCTACAGTTAGAGAAAGCAAAGAGTGTCTAGACTCAAAAAGGGAGGGCAAGGGACATGCAACACAGAAAAAAAATACTATTGGTTGAAGACGATACGGCACTGGCGGCAGTCTATCGGTCGCGGCTGGAGCTGGAGGGCTTTGAGATTCGTGAAGTGCATAATGGCGAGGACGCACTGTCGGCAACGGTGGCGTTTCGGCCGGACTTGATCGTACTGGATGCCATGATGCCGAAAATTAGTGGCTTTGACGTACTTGATATCCTGCGCAATACGCCAGAAACGACCAATGTGCGAGTGATCATGCTGACGGCACTCAGTCAGCAAAAAGACCGAGAGCGGGCGGAGGCGCTGGGCGTAGACGAATACCTCGTCAAGTCACAGGTGGTGATTGGCGACGTGGTAGCGCGAGTAAAGCATCATTTGGGTGTGTCGTAGCTGCCTGGAGAAACTAGCCGCTCAAATACTACTAGCGTAGCGGAATAGACAGCTAAATAGATGGGTGTAATCTGGATGCCGGGATGGCGGCGTCATAGAATAGAGAATAGTGCTGACTAGCCGACGCAAACTTGGGTTCGTCGCTCGGTTTTGCCGGTGAACTTGGTTTTCTTGACTCGCTTAAAGGTAACGACGCCGGACTTAGCAGCGTGGATGGTGTAGTTGCGGCTCATGTATGCGCCTGCACCAGCGACTTTCGTGGCGCCCGTTTGGCGGACGAGTACCTCACCGGCGTTGACTTTTTGGCCGCCGAAACGCTTGACGCCGAGGCGTTGGCCAGGGTTGTTGTGGATGTTTTTACTTGAGCCACCAGCTTTGACTTTTGACATTGAAACTCCTTAAATTTTCTAAACCTAATCCGTACCAGTATAAGTGACGGCTGATAAAAAGTCAAGGGGCTTTACTTGATTAGGCGGGTGTTATATAACTAGGGGCTATGAACGAGCAGAATATGACGAAAAGAGAGGCTTGGTTTGGCGAGCGAGTAAATAGAAGAACGGTACTACTGGGTGGCTTGGGTACTGTTGGCGCAGTGGCATTCTGTGGTGCTGTGTACGAATCTCGAGAAACGCCTCGTGATGGAGAGGCGCTGCAGGCATTGCACGCGGTACAGACGGCGGCGGCAGAGGTTGCTGAGCGCGGCGTCAATGGCCAGACAACCTCAGAAGAGACGATCGCAGCGATGATGCAGCGTGAGAGTGGTGCAATGGTAAAGATTGAGGTGGCGCTTTCCGAGCCGCTGGCGCACTATGCTGCGGGCGAGGGGCCGTATGCGTCAATTGGGGCAAATATGGTGGACGGACTATTGAGCCAGATCGGGCGGGAGGTGTTTGCCGATACCGATCAACAGATGACGACGGAAATGACCGAGCAGGCGCGGCTGGCATTGGCATTTTTACTTGTGGCGTTGAATCAGCGGCGGATTGGTCTGGGCGCTAGGGATCTACTGGCGATGTGTCAGCAGTATCATCAGGAGGCGATCGCTCCTTCTGCGGCCAAGCAAGCAGCAGAGGCGCGTCAAGCGCAGCTTGATCTTTTGGAAAAGGAATTGGTGGGTCGCTTGGGGCAGCTCGCAGACTATGATCCGGCGTTACGGCTTAAACGTCCGGTGCTCGGCTAGTCAGCAAGATCAGTAGCTCGCGGGCGACGACCTGGTCGGGGCGGCGGTAGATGAGTGGTGTACAACGGTTGAGGTGGTGATAACCGAGCTGTTGGAGGTGCTTTATCAGCGGCAGATGAGTGGCCTGGCCGGACGCGTCGTACCACGCTGGCACGGCGATACACAGCGGCGTGTTCGGCGCCAGTTGCGGGCGAATGTTGGTGAGAAAGCTGGTGATAATGTGGTTACAGTTACCGACAACTGCCGCTAGTTTTTGGGGTGTGGGCGGCGCGGAGAAAGGTTGACCGAGGTAAGTTTCGCAGACAATAGCGGCTAGGCTCTCGCTGTTTAGCCAGCGGTGCGTGGTAGCGTCGGCTTGATGAATGTCGATGATGTTGCCGGGCGCGGTGAAAGTTGATTGTAGCCACGATAGGTTCTCTGTCGTGTAATCAACCATTTTCTGGCTGAGGTCGGTGCCGACGACGTCGTAGCCGGCGAGCAGGGCTTCTTGCAGGACGGTACCAGTGCCGCAGAACGGGTCGAGGATTGTCACGGCAGCTCGGCTTCCAGCCGTCTCCTCCACGTCGAATGCATCCGGCAACGCCGTCCGCAGAACCATCGACTTATCGGAGAGGCTGGAATCCGAGCTTGTCACAGAATTGTCGTGTGGTCTTTGACGGGTCAGCGATCCAGCACCCAGCGCTAAATTCAGCATAATCTGCGCTAATTTGGGCGGCAGCATGCCAACGAAGGCGTCGCGCTTGGGGCGATGGCGGTCGCGGCGGGTATAGGCGGTGATATTCTGGACGCCGCGGCTCTCGGCAATGATCAGGCGGCCGCCGGTCGTTTTAACAAGCAGCAGCTCGACTTTATATGGCGAACCACCGAGCTTATTATTGTGTGCGGTGGCAGTGGAGAGAGCGGGCTGATCGTTGGGGATGAGACGGAGGCTGGTCTCAGATTTTTTGAGGGATGATTTGAGTATCAGACCGGTTTTTTGGACATCGCGGGCGCTAATAGCCAGGTTATAAGCGCTGAGACCGAGGGTGATTTTATGTGGCGAGTGCGCCCACTTGGCTTGATAATGCTGGGTGATGAAGCGCGAAGCGGCGAGGAGTGAGGCCTTGTCGGTGCGGCTGGCTGGCAGCTCGGCGATCACTTTGGCGCATTTGATGGTGCCGCCCAATGTAGTAATGTCGAATTGATCTGTCTGCACTTTGGCGAATTGCTGGCTGATGCGATTGACGCAGTCCGCGCCAAAGACCGTCGCAAGTTCGGCGAGCGAGATCTCTGGCTGGCGGCCAAGCAGGGCGATATACATGGTTTGATTATAGCAAAAACCGCGTGATATAATGGGCGATATGGTGTCGAAAGGGATACGGCAGTTTTTAGAGGCGTTGAGATCACCGCGGACGATCATGAGTGTCGTGACGCTGGCGGTGCTGGTACTGATCGTTTTTTTGTCGCGCGCGGAATTGGTACGAGCATGGGAGCTGCTCGGCCGGGCAAATATCTGGCTATTGATGTTGCTGCTGCCGTTTCAAATTATCGTGTATTTCGCGGGCGGCGAGATGATTTTTGCCTATCTTCGCGACAAAAAACTGATCGGGCATATCTCGCGGTTTGAGCAGACGCGGATTGCGCTGGAACTGAATCTGGTTAATCACATTTTCCCGTCAGGCGGTGTCAGCGGTATTTCCTACACAACGTGGCGGATGCACAAGCTCGGCGTCAGCTCGGCACGCTCAACGTTTGCCCAGGTGATCCGCTACGTGACGGGCTTTTTGTCGTTGATGGTGCTGCTGATTGTGGCGGTGTTAATCTTGTCAATTGACGGGCAGGTAAATCGCTACATCGTGACGTCAAGTTTCCTCCTCGTGCTGGTGGTGCTGGCGCTAACATTTGGGCTGATTTTTATGTTCTCGTCACGAAGGCGTATGCACAACACGGCGGTGCGGGTGTCGCGGCTGATCAACGCGGTGGTGCGGTGGGCGACGCTGGGCAAGATCAAGCGGCTGCTGGTTTCGACAAAAATCGAAGCGTTTTTTGCTGAGATGCATGATGATTTCGTGGAGCTGTCGGAGCATCGGTATTTGCTCATCAAGCCGCTGGTTTGGGGGGCGATTTATGCCATCTTTGATGTGTTGATGTTCATCGTGGCGTTTTGGGCGCTGGGCGTGTCGGTCAATCCGGCGGTGCTGATCATTGGTTATGGCGTGGCGGGGCTGGCTAGTCTCGTAGCCTTTACGCCGGGCGGGGCGGGCGTGTACGAAGCGATTATGATCGTGTTTCTCAGCATGACCGGTGTGGCGCCAGACGTGGCTATCGCTGGAATCGTGCTGACGCGGGTGATCTTGCTCGCGGGGACGATTATTTTTGGGTATATATTTTATCAGCACGCGCTGATCAAATACGGGCGGCCAGATGACGATAGCGCCGCGGTTTAGCGTCAGCGACTTCGTGGCGGTCGTCAATCAAGTGCTGGAAACGGCCGTCCCGATTGTCGAGATTGAAGGCGAGGTCGCTGAGTTCACGGTGCGTCAGCAGAAGTTCGTCTTTTTTACCCTCAAGGACAGCGAGAGCGTGGTCAATTGTTTCATGATGGCCTGGCAGCTCAGAACGCCGATCGAGGAGGGAATGCGCGTGGTGGTGCGGGCCTCGGCCAAGCTAACCGCCAAGAGTAAGTTTAGCCTGACGGTACAAGAGATCAAGCCGCTGGGTGCGGGTCACCTCAAGCGCAGTACCGAGCTACTCAAGGCGAAGCTGGCGGCCGAAGGGCTGTTTGACGCGGAACGGAAGCGCCCCTTGCCGCCATATCCTGCTCGCGTGGCGGTTATTTCTAGCACGCAAGCGGCGGGCTACGCGGATTTTATGAAAATTACTGGTGAGCGCTGGGGCGGGGTGAAGTTTATCGTCGCTAACGTGAAGGTTCAGGGTGACGGCGCAGCTGATCAGGCGGTGCGGGCGATTGCCCACTGTAACCAGCTGGCGGAGCCGCCAGAGGCGATTGTGCTAATTCGCGGTGGTGGTAGCGCGGAGGACCTGGCGAGCTTTAATGACGAATGCTTGGTGCGAGCGGTGGCTGGCAGTCGCGTGCCGGTATTGACTGGTATCGGGCACGAGGTTGACGAGAGTTTGTGCGATCTGGCGGCTGATCGACGGGCGGCCACGCCGAGCAATGCTGCGCAGCTGCTATTTCCGGATAAGCATGACCTGAGGCGGCAGTTAGCGCTGCGGCTGGGCGGCGTAGCGGATGTAATTCAACAGCAGATTGCGGAGCATCGTTTACGTGCAACAATGTCGCAACAAGCGGCGCTTGAACAGTGGTTGCGCCGCGTTGATATTGCTAAAAATGCGATATCGTCGCAGCAACGAATGATTGCTGAGTACGACCCAGAGATGGCGCTGCGGCGCGGTTATGCGATGATTAGCGGCGATCGTCAAATTGGTAGTATTGTAAAGATTACAACAAAAGATATGATTATGAAAGCGAGGATTGAGAGTAGTGAAAAACGATAAAACGAATGAGAAAACGATTGAGCAGATGATGGCGGAGCTGAACGAACGCATCGCGTGGTTTCAGGGCGAGGAATTTAATCTGGATGAGGCCAAGCAGCGGTTTATCGAGGCGCGGCAGCTGGCGAAAGACATCACGGCTGCGCTGGACGATATGCAGCACGACATCACAGTGCTTAGCGAGGACTTTGACGCGTGATATGGATGCTGTGGCTTGGCGGAGCGATTCTGATGATCTTCGCACTGCCAGCGCTGATCGGCGCACCGTATGTACCGTCAAAGTCGCGCGAAGTGCGGCGGTTATTTACTGAGGCGCTGCCACTTGGTAAGGACGACGTCGTGCTTGATATCGGGTCGGGCGATGGCGTGGTGCTGATGGCGGCAGCCCAGCAGGGCGCGCGGGCAATTGGCTATGAGATTAATCCGTTTCTGGTATTGATATCACGCTGGCGGCTGCGGAAATTACCGGGCGCCCGAGGGCACTGGGCGAATATCTGGCGGCAGCCGGTGCTTGACAAGGTAACGGTAATGTACACCTTTGGCGACGGTCGCGATATCGCAAAAATGTTTCAGCTGGCCGAGCGTCAAGCAGCCGCTCAGACCGAGCCGCTGACTTTCGTGAGCTACGGATTTTCTGTCCCCGGCACGCAGCCGACAAAAGAATACCACGGCTATTTTCTCTATCGGCTGCCGGGAGGCTTTACATCGCCCGAAGCATAAGCTATACTGATGCATATGAGTAGAAAAACAGAGATGGAACAGGGCTATGTGAATAGCTGGATGATTGTAGCTATCAGCGCAATCGTGCTGTTCGTGGCGGCTGGTAGCGCGGCAATTTGGGCGTACCTGGCATATTCACAGGAAAAAACTGCGGTCGAGAGTCGGATGGCGGTAGCTTCGGCCAAGGCGCGCGAAGAGCAATCAAAGGCTGACCGCGAGAAATTTAATGAAGAAGCCAAAAACCCGCGCATTGAATTCGTCGGCCCCGAGCAATACGGCCGCGTCTCATTTATGTATCCAAAGACCTGGAGTGTTTACGTGGCGGCTGACGGTGGCGATCGCGGCGATTACAAGGCATATCTCCATCCAGTCATCGTGCCACCAACGAGTACAAACAGCAATAACCCAAACAAGTTTGCGCTGCGCCTCGAAATTCTCAATAGCGACTTTAATAAGACGCTGGAGCAGTACGCTAGCTTGCTGAAAAAGGGTGATTTGACCTCGAGTAGCGTTGAATATAACGGTAATACCGCAACACGCATTGATGGTGCGTTCAGTAAGGATCTGCGCGGCTCCGTGGTGCTGATGAAGGTGCGCGACAAGACGCTGCGTTTTTCAACCGATGCTGATACGTTCAAGCCAGATTTTGAGGCCATCCTTAAGACAGTGAAATTTGTACAGTAATTTTCTCGGCCGTGGCTGGCGCGTGAAATGACACGGGGCGGCAGCAGTTCTTTTTGGCGCCTCGGTTTGCTATACTAGAGGTATATGGCGCAGCCACAGTGGAGTGATAAGGAGTTTGCCGCAATGCCCAGCATAGCGGTGGCGGCGCATGAGCTGAAGGCACCGCTGGCGCTGATTCGGCAGATGAGTTTATTGATTGAGGATGGACAGCTCAGTCCGGCCGAGGCGCAGCTGATGCAGCGGCGGTTGACGTTGACGGCGGAGCGCTCGCTGGCTTTGGTACAGGACTTGGCACGTACCGTGAATGTGCAGCCAATGCTGTTTCCACTGGAGCCGGTTAATCCACTGGCGCTGCTAGCCCAATTGGCGCACCAGTCGCGCGATATGCTGCGGCTGTATGACCGGCGGGTGACGTGGCCGCGTACGGGCAAGAAGCGACTGGTGGTGGCTAATCCATTGCTGCTTGGGCGGATCATGATGAATTTTCTCGATAATGCGATGCGCTACAGTGAGGCTGGGGCAGCAATTCGCGTGACCATGCGTCAAGCGGGGACGATGGTGCGGCTGGGTGTACGGGATTTTGGGCCGATGATGAGCCCGGCTGAGTATCAGCGGTTGGTGGATGAAATGACCGTGCGTAAGTCAGTCAGAACCCGACCAGATAGCAGCGGCCTCGGCGTGTATATCGCTGCAACGTTCGCGCGGGCGATGGGCGGGCAGATCGGGCTGATACGCCACCGAGACGGACTGACGTTTTATGTTGATGTGCCGCTCAGCGAGCAGATGAGCTTATTATGAAAAAACTCCTGATCATCGAGGATGATCCGCAGTGGGCGGCAGTGCTGGAGCGGTATGCGCTGGAGGCGGGGTATACGGCCCGAACAGTGGTGGCGGCTGGACAGGCGATAGCGATGCTTGATGAGTGGCGGCCGGATGGCTTGGTGCTTGATATGCTGCTGGCGGGTGAGACGGGGATGGCGCTACTGAATGAGCTGCAAAGCCATGAGGATCTGGCACGGTTGCCGGTGGTGGTGTGTAGTAATGTAGTGCTTGATCTGGATCAGCTACGGTCGTTTGGCGTGCGGGCGGTGCTTGATAAGGCGCGAATGACGCCCGACGACGTGCGGGCCGCGCTCAGCGTGCTAGGCGAGGAGGCTGAATGAAAGACGGCGAGCGGCTCAAGGCGATTGTGCTACGGCGGACGGATTATGCGGAAGCTGATCGAGTATTGCAGCTACTAACGCCCCAGGGGCGGCGGGCGGTGATCGCCAAGGGGGTGCGCCGCGAGCGGAGCAAGCTGGCTGGCGGCATTGAACTCCTGGCGCTGTGTGACGTGGTGATTCGTTCGGGCCGCGGCGAGCTGGGGCTGCTGACCAGTGCCAGGCTCAGCGCGTTTTATCGGCATATCCTCGAGGATTATGAGCGGATGCAGTTCGCTTACCAGGCGCTCAAGTTGGTGGCGCAGGCGACCGAGACCGTTGATGGGCCAGAGTGGTTCGCGGTGCTTAGCCAGGTGTTGGCGTGGCTTGATCGGCCGGCGGTTGATCGGCTGCTGGTCGAGACGTGGTTTTATATGCAGTACGCCGGGCTGCTGGGTGATGAGCTGAATTTACGCACTGACGTGGCTGGGCGGATGCTGACGAGCGATAAATCATACATGTACGATCCAAGCGAAAAGGCCCTAAGGCCGAGTGAGCAGGGTGACCTAACGGCCGATCACATCAAGCTGCTGCGCCTCATTCAGGCCAAGCCGCTGGAAAATCTCACCCACATCGGCGGCCTCGGC
This sequence comes from Candidatus Saccharibacteria bacterium oral taxon 488, assembly GCA_005697215.1. NCBI lineage: Bacteria > Candidatus Saccharimonadota > Candidatus Saccharibacteria bacterium oral taxon 488. The sequence goes on from CP040003.1 coordinate 245,753, forward strand.
CCGGTCATCGCTAGTTGCTGGCTGGTGGCTAGGCAGCATGCCGCGGTGTAGTCACGAGGAATTTAGGTGGCCGTGGTGATTGCGGTGAGGTAACGACAGTGGCGACGGCTGTCTTTCCAAGTTCGGTATCTGGCTGGATCAACCGGCCTGCTTCTGGGTCAAAACCGATTTCCTTAGCATAGAGGTAGTAGAAATATCTCACATGATTATGGAACGAACATAGCCTTCCAGAAACCCCGTTTTGCTGTGATTGCTTCATGATATATTCAATGTCACGTTCAACTACCTGGAGTCCCTTTATGGCGCTAATTTTTGCCTCGATGTTTTCCTCTGGGTCGCTTGGTTCATTCGAAAAAAGCGCTAAATCATGCGTCACGACATGTGTGTGCATGTCGAGGATGGTGCTGGTTATTGTCGGCTGGCTAGTATCTTGACGGGGAAATTGCTCCCAAAAATTAGCAATTTGCTGCTGGATTTTGTGAAATAATTCGCGGCGCGCATCGTCGGTGAGCTCAGAGTTACATTTGGGATTGGTTTCATTGAATAAATTTTGGATAGAGCACAGCGCCTCTGTAGCGGCGAGAATATATTTTATGTTGATATCCCTGATGCGTTCGATATAAGTGGCTGGCTGGTCGCATTGTGGTTTAGGGGTATTACTCAGCTGCTCCTCAAGCAGTAGACCCGAAACAAGACGAGTCTGCTCATAAGGCGTTGCTGGATCAGTTAGCTCGTTGGTGAGATTCTGGAGATACGGCATCGGGTTATCAAAAAATATACCGCGTTCAAATAATAGTGGCCATTGAGCCAATAAATGTTCCATTTGTCCTGGAGACCGCTGCGCGTCAATAATAGAGTAGAGGCGATTATCAATGATATATGGTGGATAGGGGTTAGGAACCTCATCCGTTGCGCTCTCAGCAGGGTACATAAAATAGCCTGATTCAGCACAAGAAGACGCTCGGTTTTTCGACATGTTTTGACCCTCCAAGTTCTCGTTCTAGGGCGACTATACCACCATCACTAATGACACGTCAAGCATGCTATAATAAACCTTAGTTAATGAATCGCCATGTTACCAACATGGAGGAAGGTTGTGTGATGAGTCAAGCAAAAATGGAAGATATTATCAGCCTGTGTAAGCGTCGCGGCTTTATTTATCAGGGGTCGGATGTGTATGGTGGCCTGAGTGGTACGTGGGATTACGGCCCGCTGGGCGTGCAGCTGAAGCGTAATATCATGAATTTGTGGTGGCGCCGGTTTGTTGATGAGCGCGACGACATGTACGGCGTTGACGCGGCGATTTTGATGAATCAGAAGGTCTGGCAGGCCAGTGGGCATGTGGATACGTTTTCTGACCCATTGGTGGAGTGTAACCACTGCAAGGCGCGCTTTCGTGAAGATCATCTACTCAAAGATCAACAGGAAAAGTTGGACGGGTACGAGACTCTCACCGAGAAGATCCAATGGTATCGCGAGCATGCCACGGCGCCGAATTTCTATGACGAGATCAAAGAAAAAGAGCCCGAGTTGTTCAAGAAAATACTGGACATGGAGCTTGGCCCAAGTGAGATTGATCTCGAGGAGGCCAGCGATTTTGGGCTGAAAGAGTGGTCGCATGTGCTAAGAGTGATTAAATGTCCTAACTGTGGTACGCGAGGTGATTTTAGTGAGCCGCGACAGTTTAACATGATGTTCAAGACATTTGTCGGTGCTAGCGGGCAAAATGAGCTGGCGATTGATGAGCTGACGAGGGGCGTCGATGGTAAGCGTAGTCCTAGTGGCATGAAGGCGATTACCTACGATCCACAGTCGATTTCCTATCTTCGCCCCGAAACCGCCCAAGGCATCTTCACTAATTTCAAAAACGTCGTCGATAGTTTCTACCCGAACTTGCCGTTTGGTATCGCTCAACAGGGCAAGGCGTTTCGTAATGAAATTGCGCCGCGCGACTTCGTCTTCCGCTCTCGGGAGTTTGAGCAGATGGAGATTGAATATTTCGTCGACCCTGAGCATTGGCAGGAGGCGTTTGATGAGCTACTGGCGGCGACGCATGAGTTTTTGGCAGAACTGGGCTTGAAGCAAGAGAATATTCACGAGCTGGACGTGCCAGCGGAGGATCGGGCGCATTATAGCAAAAAGACGATTGACATCGAATACGATTATCCAATTGGCCGCGAGGAGCTGATGGGCATCGCGTATCGGACTGATTTTGACCTGATGAACATTCAGCGCGCCAGTGGCAAGAGCATGGAATACACCGTCAAGGGGACGAACACAAAATTTGTTCCGCACGTCATCGAGCCGTCGTTTGGTGTCGAGCGGGCGCTGATGGCGGTGTTGTCGGGCGCGTACCGCGAGGACGAGCAAAACGGTGAAAAGCGGGTGTATTTGGCGTTGCCAGAGCATTTGGCGCCGGTCAAATTTGCCGTCTCGCCACTGCTGAAAAACAAGCCAGAATTGGTAGAAAAAGCCCGCGAAGTCTACGCCACACTCGCCAAAGCCAACCCAGGCCGGGTGATGTGGGACGACAACGGTAACATCGGCAAACGCTACCGCCGCCAAGACGAAATCGGCACGCCGCACTGCGTGGTGATCGACTTCCAAACACTAGAGGACGGCACCGTCACCGTGCGCGAGCGGGATACGACGGAGCAGCGGCGGGTGAGGGTCGGAGAGCTGTAGATACTAGATATGAAAAAATAAATTAGTTTTGAGGAGCTAAAATATTGATAGAAAGTAGACCTGAGTTTGATAAAATTACATCGTTTGACGAGTTTAATAAATATTATTGGTATCGTGAAGAACTTTCACAGATTTGCAAGTCATTAGGATTAGAATATAGAGGTACAAAACAAGAACTCAATTATATTATTGAGCAGTACTTTAAGGGTAATCTGATTAAAAAATCACTAATAAAAAACGAAACAAAGCAAGTTGAAAATATTACATTAGACACGCCGTTACTTGAATGTGGTTTTTCTTTTAATGCAAAATTCAGAGAATATTTCTCCGCCGTAACAGGTATTACACCTTTTAAATTTACTGCTGATATGGCTACTGCTTGGCGGAAAGTAAAAAGAGAAAAGGATGGCAAATTTACAATCAAAGATATGCTGAAGGTGTATTATGGAGAGTCGGATTATGCCAAGTATGATAATTCGGTTTGTCAATGGAATCAATTTTTAAAGGATTTTAGTGCAGACGAAAATAGTCGCAACTATTCGAACAAATTAAAAGTAGCTTCTATTCTTTGGAAAGAAGTTAGAAATTCAAAAAATGAAAAAATTTATTCAAAGAATCTTTTGAATGAATATGAACATAAAATAAAAGAGTATCACAATTAGATAATTCCCAACGTGTTAACACTCGATGAGCAGTTAATCATGGATATTGGAAAGACAGAATATACTGTAGGTGAAATGGTATCAGCCATTTAGCGCTCAGGTGTAGTACAATGACTCTCATGTCAAAAATCACCAAAGGACATATCATCACGCAGAATCTAGATGGAACGGACCATCTGGATTGTTTGTATCGCATCTCGCTCAAAGCCTTGATTTACAACGACGCTGGGCAGATTTTGGTCGTCAAAGAAATCGATCGGACGTATTGGGATTTGCCGGGCGGAGGTATGGATTGATTTATATGCGCATCTCTGCTAATATAATACACACAGCACCTCGGCTTGGGTTCGTCCCCGTCGAGGTTTTTGGTATAATGGAGTATATCTGATACATAGTAAATCGGGAAATGTCTTAATGACAAAAATACTCGCAATAATCTCCACTCACGGCAACGAATTATTAGGCCCAAATCTGCTGGCGTATATGCTCGCCAAACGGTCTAAACTGTTGGAAAATATGGAGTTCATCATAGCTAATCCGCGTGCTTACGCAAAGAATGTGCGCTATACTGAATCAGATCTAAATAGGAGCTACGGACTTGGCCTGGATACTTATGAGGGTCGGCGTACGAAGATTATTGAGGAGCGGATTCGGTTACTGAAGCCGGAGTTGGTATTGGATTTTCATACGACCACTGCCGAGCAGCCAAATATTTTGATAACGGCAGATAAAAATAATGAAGTAGTGCAGAGGTTTATCAACTCTAGCGCTGTAAAAGACGTTCTGGCGGTTGAGCCGCTTAATGACATCACGACGGTGGTGTCGAATTTCGCGGCTTATGAAGTTCCAAATTCGCATTTGAACGATGATCTGTATGAGCAAATATGCGCCGACATAGCAAGATATTTGGACGAGGAGACAGTTGACCAAGCGCGAACTTTTTATAAGATGATAGGGAAGATCTTGCCCGAGGAAGAGCGAAGTATTGTCGATCTTAAAAACTTTGTCTATAACGACACATTGCAGGCCATTCCGGCTTTCCTTGGCGAGGAAGCGTATAAGCAAGACGGTACTTACGCCGGGTTTAGGCTAAAAGTGTTATAATTGTCCCTATGACAAAACTCACCAACGGACATCTCGTAACGCAAGATTCAGTCGGAGTGACTCGCCACGATTACCTCTACCGAATTTCGCTCAAAGCTCTCATCTATAACGATGCTGGGCAAATTTTGGTTGTTAAGGAAATCAATCGGACGTATTGGGATTTGCCGGGCGGAGGCATGGATTATGATGAGGATTTTGAATCATCGCTGAAACGTGAATTATACGAAGAAGTTGGCTATAAAGGTGATTTGCGCTATCAACTGTTTGACGCATCAGAACAGATGTATATCGAGCGGCTTGATGCAAATCAAATCTGTTTTTATTGTCGCGTCTGGCCGGAGAACTTTGATTTTATACCAGGTGAAGAGGGCGATGAAATAATGTTTATTAATCCTGAGGAATTATTGCTTCAGAAGAGCGAGGTTGACGCGTCAGCTCGAGCCTATGGGGCGCATATGAAATGGCAACAGCTATGCAAAAGGGTATCTGCGAATAATATGCAGCGTTTATATTGACATAAACCTAATATTATATTAAAAATAATTGATATGACACAGGAGCTATTGAGTAATTGCGACTATCGTGATTGTGATACGAGCAAATTAGAACTTATAAGTGAAGCTGAGGTTAAGCTGATAATCATGGGGGCAGTTCGCGGGCGGCTTGAACCCGATGGTCGGACTGTTGCTCCCTTGAAGGTTATACGTAATAAATTGCGTGATGGGGCTACTGGACAGACGTGGTTTTTGGGCCCAAAATTAAACTCGATAGAATGTCCAGGCCCTCTTATACTTAGCGAATATTGTATTACGAATAAAGAAATGCCAAATGGCGATATGATTAGGGAATCTGTGCAGCCGACGAGTTTGAAGGATTCAATTTATGCTACTATGATAGGTTACTGCGAGAGAATCTTTAGTTCTGGTGATATTAAAGTTATTAACGATGGACTCAGAAATCTAGCTAACGCTCTGGAGCGAGCCGGCTACAAAAAAGGGGTCTTTGAATTAGAACAAGCGGTACCTTCTTTCCAATTTGGAAGCAGTAAGGACGGTGAGCTGCCCCCAATAGATTATATTTACATCGCACTGACCTATCGTCATTGCAGGTGGTAGCAGACCTTGTGAATTCAGGTGTTCGTCCGGACTATGGAAAACTTTGGGTTCCATATGGTAGAGAGGGTCTGCAGCGGTATCGCCAGGATACGCTTATTTTGGGATTCTCAGAGTATCACGATTTGGAAGAAGCGGTTAAATTTCTACGTGAAAGGTTTATGCGAGATGATGAGATCTGTATGGGTGCTGGCGAGACGCTTTATGGCCTAAAGATTGCAGGTGCTCCGGGCGCCTATGTAGGGCAGTCCAGGCATAGGGGAGCTTCGTTTAATAGCGAAATGAAACATTATTTTGAAGAGGCTATTCAGCGTGCATGCAAGGATATTCGGCAACCACAAACTGGCGAGGTATTGACGAATGAGTGGTTGGACGCCATGGCGCAAAGAACGATAGACGAGCTAGGGCTTATCATGTTAAAGAATGGGCGTACTATCCATCACGCTTTGATTGATTCAGATACGACTACAGATTTGATAAAGCTTGCTGGCGGTGTACAATAGGGAAAATATTGTAATAAAATTATAATTTTGTTATAATATCTGCATGACAATCACTACAATTCAAAAAGTTATCAAGATTGGTTCCAGTCGCGGCGTGACGCTGCCGGCGCGGGATTTGCGGGCGCTGGGGATTCGCGATGGCGACGAAATTGAAGTCACAGTACGTAAGTGTTCGGAGGTGGCTGACGATAATCAAGTGCTCAAAACTGCAAACTCGCTCCTTGAGCGATACAAAGAGGACTTTTCTCACTTGGCGAAGCGCTAATGGTTAGTTTGACTCTCGAGCAGATTCTGCAGTTTCATGCGCTGGTGCTTGTCAAAGACGGCGGTGCAGATGGCGTGCGTGACGTTGGACGGCTGGAGGCTGCGGTGTCAACACAGCATCAAGTAGTATTTGGCGAGGAATTATATGCAACAGTATTTGCCAAGGCAGCGGCGTTGATGCGCGGGATTATTGGCGACCATCCGTTCGCTGATGGCAATAAGCGGACGGCAATGCTCGCTGGACTGACTTTACTGGAGGTGAATGGGTATAATTTTACAGCACAGCGAGGCGAACTAGAAAATTTCGCTGTCCGCATCGCGACCGATCATCTCGATATTGATGCGATTGCTGATTGGCTGGAGCGTCATTCGCGGGAGGTATCGATGGTTTGATAACAAGGAATTTTAGTGGTAAGTAGGGTTTCTACGAGGTTCCTCGCCGCCTGATAGAGATGATATACTAAGGTTTATGACTACTATCTATATCGCTCGCCACGGCCAGAATGAAGATAATGTGCGCGGGATTTTGAACGGTCATCGCGATCTGCCATTGACCGATTTGGGACGCCAGCAAGCGCGGCAATTGGCGCGTCACATCAAGGATAGGGAACTAGTTTTTGACGCGGTGTATGCATCGCCGCTTGGTCGAGCTTTCGAGACGGCAGCGATTGTAGCGGCGGAGCTGGAGCTTGCCGAGCCGATAATTCACGATGATTTAATCGAGCGTGATTTTGGAATTATGACTGGTAAGCCGGCCGCTGATATTGAGGAAATCTGTGCGCCGGACATCATCAAAGCAGAAAACGTGACCTATTTTTTGCATCCTGATGGCGCTGAGACTTTTCCTGAGTTATTGGCTCGCGGCCAGCGGGTGCTTGATTTCATGGCGCGTCAACATCCAGATCAAACGGTGTTGTTGGCTTGCCATGGCGATATTGGCAAAATGATATATGCTGCGGCAACCAGCACGCCATGGCGGCAGGTCTTAACCGATTTTTACTTTGGCAATACGGATATTATCGGGCCGGTGCGTGATTAATGGCTTCAGGTATGGTATTATGTGTATACAATTGGTTGTTAATTTCAAAAAGGAGGGGCAAAATGACAAAGCATAAAACGGTTCTCGTCGCCGGAGCCACAGGCTATCTCGGACGTTTCGTCGTCGCCGAGCTGCACCGCCGTGGCCACAAGGTGCGCGCGATCACCCGCAGTCGCGAGCGGGCCGTCTCTCCAGGCCCCTGGGATTCTCCCTCACTGGATGGCCTCGTCGACGACTGGGCCGTCGGGGAGGTCACGAATCCCGCATTCGTCGCCGATGTCGCAGAAGGGGCCGACGATGTCATATCCGCCTTGGGGGTCACCAAGCAGAAGGCCAATCCTTGGGACATCGACCACCAGGCCAATCTCGCCGTCCTCCGCTCCGCGGAGAAGCACGGCGTCAAGCACTTCTGCTTCGTCAACGTCATCGGAGGCGACCAGTGCCCGGCACAGCTGACCCGGGCAAAGACCGCTTTCGCCCAAGAACTGACAGCCTCCCGGATATCGAGTCAGATCATCAATCCCCCCGGGTACTTCTCCGACATGACCCAGATTCTTCAGATGGCCAAAAAGGGTCGCGTCTTCCTCTTCCGCCCGGAAACCAGGATCAATCCCATTCACGGCGCCGACCTCGCGAAGTTCTGCATCGACCGCTTGACCGACGGCGAGGAGGGCGCATGGAACGTGGGAGGCCCCGAGGTCTTCACCTGGAAAGGGCTCGCTGAGTGCGCCTTCCAAGCTCTCAATCGGCCCGCAAAAATCGCAACCATGTCACCCGCCATCCTGTCGCCCCTCATCGGAGCCCTCGGACTCTTCAACCGGAGAAGGGCCGACACGCTGCGCTTCATCTCATGGAACATGCTCCACGACTGCGTAGGTGAACCCTTCGGCACTCACAGGCTGCTCGACTTCTACAAGGATCTTGTCCAAAAAGACGGTGATTAGCCACTTCGTGGCGTGGTGCGGAGACATAGAGGACTTTGCTGTCCGCGTCGCGACCGATCATCTCGATATTGATGTAATCGCTGATTGGCTGGAGTGTCATTCGCAAATGCGCGTGTCCTGAGTATGATACCATTTAGGTATGAGAGAAATTGAGATAAAAGTTAAATTGCGAGATAAAAAAGGGTTGCTGGCTGCGCTGGCGGCTAAGGGTGTTGTTCTCAGCGAGCCAGTGCATCAGCGTGATCAAGTGTTTGGCTTGCCGGGAGAAGCTGGCGGTGACGGCAATACAGCGCCTTGGTTACGGGTGCGTACTGAGACGCGTAGACAAGGTGAAGATGCAACGAAGCGGGCGTTGTTCACTCTCAAACGATCAGTGACCGGGCAGCTAGATAGTATTGAGCATGAAACGGAAGTTCGCGATCCAGATACTATGATTGCTATCGTTAAGGGGCTGGGCTTTGTGGCGTTTTCGGATATGTCAAAGATTCGCCAGACTGGCACGTTGAATGGTACAGAAGTATGTATCGACTCGGTGGAGAGCTTAGGTGACTTTATGGAATTGGAGCAATTAGCCGATGAGGATGCTGATCCTGCTGCTATAGTCAATTGTCTGTGGCGCGAGATGGCTGAGTTGGGGATTAGTAGCCAGCACGATGAGGTGACTGATGGCTATGATATCCTAATGAAGAAGTTGAGGGAACAGTAAAGGCGCTCAATTATCTTAATTGAGGTACCTACGCTTGGCATTTTACAGTCCATCACTTCTCCTGCTATAATAACCACATGCATATTATTCTTGGTGGGACGAGCGGGCTTGGCCGCGAAATGGCTAGGCAGCTCAGAGAAAGTGGTAAGCGCGTGTTGGTGCTAGGGAAGACATATAACGCCCAGGAGCACGGCGAAGGGTTCCAATTGGATGTGTATTATCCCGAACAAGTAGCGGCAGCACCGGCGCGGATTGAGCAGATTCTGAGTGGCGATGCTATTGAACAATTTGTCTGGGCGGCAGGCTACGGCTGGCGTGGTGATTTCGAGGATCAGCCTGATGCGCGCTCCATGGCAGAAGTGAATTTTGCTGGCCCGTTGCCGTTGGTGCATTGGGCCTGGTATAGGATGGCGCAGCAGCGGATACGCTCTACACTAACGGTAATCGGCTCAACCAGTAGTATCAAAGCTCGGGCGGACGAAGCGGTGTACGTAGCGACCAAGCACGCCCAGGCGGGGCTGGCGCGTAGCTTGGCCCTCCAGGCAGATGAGCAGCATTTACCGATTCGCGTAGCGCTGTTCTTGCCCGGGGCGATGAAAACGCCGTTTTGGCGGGGACATCGGCCGGATGATTATGCTTTCTTCAACGACCCAGCCAAGGTGGCTGAGCATATACTCACCGCCGTCAGTACACAGTACCAGACATTCCTCGAGTGGCCGCTACCAAAGGGCACGTTGGTCTAACCTCGCTGAAGTGCTATAATGCGGGCATGACATACGAATTGAGTAGAGAATATTTTGGAGTAAAAATTGTAGTAATTGGCGGCGGAACTGGTAGTTTCACGCTGCTGTCGGGTTTGAAAAAATATACCCATAGTATCACGGCGCTGGTTAACATGGTTGACGACGGTGGCTCGACAGGCATGCTGCGCGACGACCTGGGCGTGTTGCCGGCGGGTGATGTGCGGCAATGTCTAGTGGCGCTGAGCAGTTCGCCAAAGGTGCGCGATCTGTTCAATTACCGGTTTGACGAGGGTAGCATGAAGGGGCATGCATTTGGTAATTTATTCATGGCGGCGCTGGAAAAGATGACGGGGAGTTTTTCGCAAGCGGTCGAGACAGCCAGCGAGGTGCTCGGCGTAAACGGACGGGTGTTTCCGATTACGCTGGATGATACCAAGCTATCACTGAAGCTGCGTGACGGTACGGTCGTTGAGGGCGAGCATGCCATCGAGGTGACGAATATTCCAGGTGATGAGCGTCCGTGGCTGGAACTCAGCCCGCCAGCAACGATTAATCCGCACGCTCGACAGGCGATTCTGGATGCTGATCTCGTGGTAGTAGCGCCGGGGTTGTTGTACGGTAGTTTGGCGCCAGCACTACTGGTGCGCGGCGTGACGCGGGCTTTGGCTGAAACCAAGGCCAAGAAGGTGTACGTCTGTAATCTCGTGACCAAGCCGACGCAGACCGACGGCTTTACGGTGGCGGACTTTGTCGATGAGATTGAGCGGTTTGCTGGGGTGAGTATGGATTATGTACTGTATAACAATTATCGTCCGCCACAGGAACTGCTTGATAAATACGCGCACAATGGTGAATATTTGGTGGAATGGGATGAAGAGGAGCTCAAGAAGAAGCATTACTACGCCTCGGGCAAGCACTTGATCGCTCATGGCATTCGTCAGCATAATAAAAAGGCCGATCCGCTGGCGGCGCTGCGTAGTCTGATCCGTCACGACAGCGATAAAATCGCGCGAGAACTAATGAGGATTTACTTTTCATGAGCCTGAAGTTGTTTCTTGATCTTGATCGCACCTTGTTTCGGACAAGTGAGCTGGACGAGGCGGAGTGGGGGCTGCTTGGGCGGCAGTTTGGCATTGACAGCGAGGCAGAGCTGGCGCGGCGGACTGACTTTCATGTGCGCACTGAGAAAGCGTACTATTATGATTTTGCGGCGCATGTGCGGGCGGCGGGACTCGGAGAGGAGGCGGTATTCGCATTCCTGCTTCAGTCGACGTTGGCTGATGGGCGAATGGAGTACGACGGAGTGGCTGAGTTGGTGGCGTGGGCCAGGCAGCGCGGAACCGTGCATGTCTTGACCTATGGGCCAGCGAATTACCAGCAGTTCAAGGCAGCGCTGTGTCCGTCGCTTGAGGGGGCGGAGATCATTACCACATTGCAGTCGAAAGGCGATTATTTCCGCGAGCAGTACCTCACTGGCGAGGTGTGGATGGTTGATGATAAGCCAATCGGCAGCGATCTGCCTGATGGCGTGCGGTTTATCCAGACAGTTGAGTACAATGATATTATGGCGCCAGAGAATCCAGAGTGGCCAGTAGCGACAGCATTGAGCCAGATTCCTGGTATAATTGGCGATGATGAACTTTCCAATTGATCAACTGCCTGAAGTGCTTGATACGCCGAGCTTTGTATATTCAAGGCGGATGTTGAAGGAGCGGGCCCGGCGGGCGCTGGCGTGCCAGGTGCCGTTCGGCTTGACGGTGCGTTACGCGGCCAAGGCAAATTCGCACCCCGAGATTATACGATTATTTGATAAGTTGGGGTTGCAGTTTGATGTGAGTTCAAGCTACGAGGCGACGTTGCTGCTCAAGCAGGGAGTGAGTGGCCCAACGATCAGCCTCTCCAGCCAGCAGCCAGCGCACAACCTCGATGAACTGCTTCAGGCTGGTGTACGTTACGTGGCGACATCGCTTCATCAATTAGAGCTGTTTGCGGCGAGTCCACACCGCCCAAATACGGTTGGTCTGCGGCTTAATCCTGGTATGGGCTCGGGGCATAATAATCGGACGATGACCGGTGGGGTTAATTCTAGTTTTGGCTTGTGGCATGCCTATACCGAGCAGGCAGTGGAGCTAGCGAGGCGTCACGACATAACGATTGATCGGCTACACATTCACATTGGCTCGGGTGCTGATCCGCGGTTGTGGGGCGAGGCGATAGATGCGGCATTGGCGCTCGTTGGGCGACTGCCGGAGGTGACTATTCTGGATATTGGCGGCGGCTTTAAGGTGCATCGGTTTGGCGATGAACAAGAGGCGGATCTAGCGGCAATTTGCGAGGTGTTTTCTCAGAAATTAGCTCGTTTTGCCGAGGAAACCGGGCGGCGACTGCATCTAGAAATTGAGCCAGGAACGTGGCTGGTGGCACATGCTGGCGTACTGGTTGCGGAGGTAGTGGACATCGTTGATACTGGTGCAGATGGTCACACATTTTTGCGCCTTAATACTGGTATGAACGACATTACGCGGCCAGGGATGTACGGCGCACAGCACGAGATGATGGTACTCGCGGGTCGCGAGGAACAGCGAGAGTACATCGTGGTGGGGCACTGCTGCGAGACGGGCGATATCTTGACACCAGCGCCCAGCAACCCAGAGAATCTCGCATCGCGGCAGCTGGCCCGGGCGGAAATTGGCGATAAGCTAGTGATCTTTGACGCGGGGGCGTATTGCCAGAGTATGTCGTTGAAACAGTACAATGCGTATCCTGACGCCGGCACCTATTTTATTGACTAAATATACATCATCTGTTATAATAGCCCAGTTTGATAACGAACTGAATTATGAGTGAATTATGTTCTTCGTGCAGTGAGCAGCTAGAGCTGGGCACGCTACAAAAGAAATTTGAGATCGATCTTGAGCGCCCATCTCTTGAGTCTCATTTTCAATTGGCACTTGAGGAGTATTTTAGGGGTGAAGGCGTGAATGAACGAGAGGATTTGGCGGCGCATGCTGAGCGAACGATGAAGCTGGTGGAGGAGTTTGCCGGTTTGAAACTACCGCCCGAGGCGATTCATGCCGTGCTGCTGCATGATGTGGTCGACCGCTTTCATAACAGAGATAGCCAGAAGTGTACACCGGAGCGTCGACAGGCTGCTGGCTTGGCTCTGGCCGATGTATTTACGAATCCTAAAACTAGGATGACGCGCGAGCAGGGTTCATATGTAGCGTCGCTACTAGCGGACTTTATTCTAGTAGAAGAGGTTTCTGGCCGGCACCGACTACAGGTGGCTAATACTATTCCTGAAAATATCAGAGAGATTATCACGGATCGTTATGAAGGTTCGGTGCCAGCTGAAGCATGGCGGCAGATCGAGCCATTTGTTGATGTAGAGCAGATGGCTGAGTTCCTAGATAAAACCAATATTGAGGCGGTGATTATCAAGGCCTGTGAGCTACTCGACAATATGCGCTATCCGTCATCGTCGCGTGAGTCTGCCAAACTGCAGGATGTCTTGGAGGCGGAGTCGTTCTATGCACCGCTGTGTGAAGTGATGGGGTTTGATGGGCTGGCGGCAAGCCTGCGTTCACAGGCGCATATCATTCGGCTGAAGGGGCAGGGTAAACGTAAGCTCATCGAGGAGATCCGCGAGCAGTATGAGACAATTAGCCAGGTTGGTGTTCGCAATTTAGTTAATACAATTTTTGGTACTGAGAAAGTTAAGACCGAAGCAGTGGTCGGTCCGCGTAGCGAAGAATCATGCCCGAATCGGTCGATTCACATTGGAGATTTCTTAGCAAAAAATGGTAAGAAAGTAGAGGGAAAATATCGCCTGAAAACCGTGGGGTCGTGGGCAGCCAAGGTGCATGAAGCTCGCCAGAATGACAAACTGGAGTATACGCCGATGGACGTACTCGGCCTGACCGTTATATCAGGTACGGTAAAGGATCAGGCACGTGATTTCGTGGAGTTTTTACAGCGGCGAATTGATATGAACCCAGCGTTTCAGCTGAAAAAGGCCAATAGCAAATCCAGTGCAATATATGTGCAGGGTACGGTTGATTATGTTAATGCCGTGCGCTGGGAAATGTGGCAACACGGGTTTGATATAGGACGCTGCGAGTTTGCCATTCAAGATGATGAAAGTGTAAAGCAGCGTGGCCAGAAATATCAGGTTTCTAAAGTAACCTTCCTGATGGATTATCCAGAGCTAGACAATGGCGTACCGGTCGAAGTGCAGTTTGTCACCAAGGCCGAGCGGCAGCGCTCACGAACGGGGGAAGTGGCGCACATTATTTATAAATATATTCGTCAGTTAGAGCGGCAACGCTCAGTCTCTGATGAGGAGAAACTTTTCATTGCTCAAACGATGTCTCGGCTGCTCAAGCAGATCCATCAGCGGCGCGACTATGCCAGCCATGATCTCATGGTGAACGAGCGCTCAACTCCAGCGCGTGATGCATTTTTAGAGGATTTGTGGTATTTCCTGCAGCATGAACTCGCCTAGGTTCGGCAAACTATGTATAATCAGGGTATGACAATCTACTACACTGACGGTTCGGCTAGCCCCAATCCTGGCCCGGGTGGCTTTGCGGTGATTCGTGATCTTCAGCCGTGGATTTTGGGTTCAGAGGATGGCGAGACGACCAATATCCGTATGGAAGGCAAGGCGCTGATTGCGGCGCTTCGGGACGCGGACGAGGCACCGTGCGTGATTTATACTGATAGCGAATTTTGGATCAACGTGGTGACCAAGTGGGCGCCGGGTTGGCAGCAGCGCGGCTGGACAAAGAAGGGCGGTGAGATCAAGAATCTGGATATCGTGCGTGAACTGTATGAGCTATACTCAAATTCCCAGGCGGAGCTCCGCTGGGTGCGCGGCCACGAGGGCAACGAGGGAAATGAGCTGGCAGACACTTGGGCCAACCGAGCGCGTGAAGGTGAGCGATTAACTAAATAACAGCTGGCGGCATCTTATAAAAATTGCTATAATTACCCTCATGGAAGAAGTGAGGGAAACGACTGATATTTTTTTGTGGGCGAATCAAACTGATGCGAAGAAGAATGATTTACAGATTGAGCTGTTTTTATTTAATAAAAATTACACGCCGTATTTCATGCCCTTGAAGGGCGATATTGAGCAGCAGCTCCGGCCGCTATTTCTGTTTGATTATATCAATCAAGTTAATTTGGGTGCGGGCACTGGCCTCAGTGTGCGTGATTATGAGCTAAGCGAAGCGGAAGAAAACGTGCTACTGCGAACAGACCTCGCCAAGGTTGGCCGAGCGGAAACCTTGATTCATTTGATTGAGCATGAGCGCGGCGACATTGTAGAGTTTTCGGAGACCGAGCATGAGTTTAAGCGGATGAAAGGGCTGATAGCGCGATTTACTGACCCGAATGATCCAGAAAAAGTCTTTTACACCGCCAAGTTAATTCAGCAGGGGCAGACGCTCAAAAGTGCGCTGGCGTGGGAGTTTTCTGACGGCACGTTTGGCGCTTTTAAGGCGGAAGTTGGTTTTAAGGTGCCAGATGATAACCAGGTGTTGATCATCGGTCAGGATATTTTCGCCTTTAATTCTTCAAAGTTCGAGCGGATGTTTGGTTATGAGTACAAGAAGCAGGTGATTGCTGATAAGAAAGTGGCGGAGATTGAAAAGGAATATAAATTGAGTTTCCCAGAGGGCTTGGATCTCAATGCGCTGGTCAAGGAGCGCAAGAAGACCATCAATAAACTACAGAAATTAGAGATTGGCGAGGTCAAGCAAGAGCAGGTGCTGGACTATGCTGACGAGATGCAGCTGGAGCTAATGAGTGATGATAACGGTGCAATTATCATCATGGATGGCAATGATCTGGATATGTTTGTGAACCTGATCAACGAGGACTACATTGAGAGCAAAATTACCGGCAAGCGCTACGAAATTAAATCGAAAAAACTGTTGGGCGAGCCAGAAGGCGAACCGCCACGAGGTTAAGTATGGACCAGGAATTAGCGCTGGCGATTTTAATGAGTGGTCGGTCGGCGCTGCTGACGGGTGCGGCTGGTACCGGTAAAACGCACCTGCTGAATACTTTTATTGCACAGGCGCGTGACCAGGGTAAAAAGGTGTCGGTAACAGCGACGACGGGCTTGGCGGCAACGCATTTAGGTGGCAATACCATTCACAGTTGGAGCGGTATTGGCGTTAGCGATCACCTCGTGAACAACTTTTTTGATCGGCTGTCAAAAACGCGGCGTGAGGTGATTTCTAGGACCGACGTGCTGGTAATTGACGAGATTTCCATGCTGCATGATTTTCGGCTGGACATGGTTGACCGGGTGCTGCGCGGTGTCAGAGAAAACGACCAGCCATTTGGTGGTGTGCAGCTGGTGATGAGCGGTGATTTTTTCCAATTACCGCCGATCAATCGTCCAGGCGAGCAGGGCGGCGGTTTCGTGGTGTACTCGGAGGCGTGGCAGGAATTGCAGCCGGCGGTGTTGTATCTGGAGCGGCAATATCGGCAAAATGACGAGAAGTTATTAGGAATTTTGACAGCACTGAGAAATGACGACGTTAGGCGGCATCATGCTGAGACCTTACTAGCGCGGACGGAGGTCGAACTGCCCGACGGCGATATCACCGAACTGCATACCGTCACTGTTGATGTCGACGCCATCAACAGCCAGAAACTGGCGGAGCTGGCGGGCGAGGAGCGAACGTATCAGCAGACGACGACGGGTTCAAAGATGTATGTCGAGAGTCTGCAGCGGTCGGTGCTGGCGCCGAGCGAACTTGTGTTGAAGTTGGGCGCGTTGGTGATGGCGGTGAAAAATTCGCCCCAGAAATTGTACGCCAACGGTAGTATCGGCACGGTGGTGGATTTCGAGCCGCTGACGGACTATCCAATTGTGGAGTTTCGTAGTGGACAGCAGGTGACGATGGTGCCGGATGTGTGGGAATTGCGTGACGGTGAGCGCAAGCGCGCCAGTATTTCCCAGGTGCCACTGCGCCTGGCGTGGGCTATCACCGTGCATAAAAGCCAAGGCATGACACTGGACGCGGCAAAAATTGACCTGAGAAAAGCGTTCGTTGAAGGTATGGGCTATGTGGCGCTCAGTCGGGTGCGGGATCTTGATAATCTGTATCTCTATGGCATCAACCGCAAGGCACTGGAAATTTCACCAGATGCACTGGCGATTGACGAGGTGCTGCAGCGGGCAAGTAGTGAGGTGGCCAAGCACTATCGTCCAATGCTGGAGGAAATGAAGCGGGCACAGTCAATGCCGAAAAAATCCGGCAAGAAGTCTCAGTCCGCCAGCTGGCAGCAAAAGATTGCCAAAATGCGCGAAACCCACCCCAACGCCTATATGCCGTGGGAAAAAGCCGACGATGACATCCTCAAACAGGAATTTTTACAGGGCGCAACTATCCAGCAACTTAGTCAAAAACTCGGCCGCCATGAAGGCTCGATTAAGATGCGACTACAGAAACATTTTGGGGAGGATGTGGTGCAGTAGCCTTAGGTTGGCAGATGAGCTGATAACTTGGTATAATATATTTTGATGACAACGAAGCAATCTGAACGCATCGTGTTTCCAAAGAAGTTTTTATGGGGTGCAGCGACGTCGGCGCATCAGGTCGAGGGTGGCCTGGTGAATCAGTGGACGACGTGGGAGCTTGAACATGCTAAGCGGCTGTCCGTGCAAGCACCGCATCAATTTGGTGATATTGACAGCTGGCTGCGCATCAAAAAAGAGGCGACCAGGCC
Source organism: Candidatus Saccharibacteria bacterium oral taxon 488 (assembly GCA_005697215.1). Classification (NCBI taxonomy): domain Bacteria; phylum Candidatus Saccharimonadota; species Candidatus Saccharibacteria bacterium oral taxon 488. The sequence goes on from CP040003.1 coordinate 263,264, forward strand.
TGACAACTACGTATCGGGGCGGGGTGTCGATCATTACCATCGCTATGAGGAAGATTTCGCGATTCTCAAAAACCTCAACATGAATGCCTTTCGGTTCTGTATCGAATGGGCGCGAATTGAGCCGCAAGAGGGCGCGTGGGATGCGGCGGCGATTGCCCACTATCGGACGTATCTACGGACGCTGAAAAAGATGGGTATTACACCGGTGGTGACGCTGTTTCATTTTACGCTGCCGGAGTGGTTTATGGCCAAGGGTGGTTTTGAAAAGCGGCGCAACATCAAATACTTCGTGTATTATGTTGAAAAAGTCTTGAGCGAGCTGGGGCGCGACATTGAGTGGATCGTGACGATTAACGAGCCGACTGTCTATGCTGGCGAGAGTTATCTCGAGGGGCATTGGCCGCCGAATAAAACTCGCAAGCGTGATTTACTGCGTGTACTCTGCAACCTTGTTGCGACGCACAAGAAAGTTTACAAATTGACGCGTGCTCGCAAAAAATGGAAAGTGTCGATGGCGCATCATCTGATCTATTGTTATCCTGGCGATGATGCGATTCTCAGTCGTGCTAGTGCGCGGGTGGCGAATTATTTCCTGAATACGTGGGTACTGCGTCGAGTGCGGCGGCACAGTGATTTCTTGGCGATCAACTATTACTTTGCGCGGCGGATTTATGGCTATCGGGCACATGACCCGTACCTGAAGGTCAGTGATCTCGGCTGGGATATGCAGCCGGATAAATTGCAGTATCTACTGGAGGACGTAGCCGAGCGCTATCGGTTGCCGATTATGATTACCGAGAATGGGCTGGCGGACGGCACTGATAGTCAGCGGCAATGGTGGCTGACCGAGACGATCAAGGCCATGCACGAGGCGCTCAAACATGACGTCAAGCTAATCGGTTATTTGCACTGGAGCCTGCTTGACAATTTTGAATGGGACAAGGGATACTGGCCAAAGTTTGGTCTGGTGGCAGTCGATCGGCAGACCATGGCCCGGACGGTACGGCCAAGCGCGCGCTGGTTTGCGGCGGTGATCAAGAAGCTGCGGAAATAATCCAAATCCATAGAGTAGGGTGCCGATATAAGCTACAGGCAAGACAGCACCAACGTTGACATTCTTGATATATTATGCTACTATGCAACTGGCAATGACCGAAACAAATACTACTAACATTAGCACTGCCAGTGAGGGGACGCCCTCCTCTCAGGTTGATGAGAAATCTCTTCTGCCAGAAACAGAAGGCAAAAAACTGGGCGTTTTGAGTAGAGTAAAAAGAACCATGAGTAATTTGGCGTTGCGGCTCATGGCGCGCGGCGAAGGTGGCCAAGCTAACGGAGACAACGGTGGTGCTGATAGCGAAAATTCTGATGGTGCGGAAAAAGCAGAAGAAACACTTGATGATGAAACACTGCAGAGAATTGAGGAGATTGAGGAGGAGTGTGACTTCTATACCGACCTTCTCATGGGGTATAGGAATAGTGATATTATAAATGCGTTTATATACTGTGAGTATGAGAAAATTGAAAAGTTCATACCCAATATAAGAGAAGTAGTTGCGAGCGATAGCCGGCTTAATCCAGAGTCGGAAGAGACTGATGACAGGTATTACGATCTTTGCTATGCTGAGACGACCTTGTCACGTTTGATACAAGACAATATAGCAGCATTTTTTAGTGAACATTACGAGCGTATGCCAAAATTTACTGATAGGCTACGTCATACGATGCGGGATATGCTTGATTCAATACGTTCTTATTTTGACAATAGCTACGATACCCATGAACTGGCCGTTAAACTAATGAATGCTGAGAGGGTGCTACCTAAGGAGATAATCGAAGACCTTAGAGACACAATAATTAACGAGGTGGCCAGATGTATGAAAGTACAATGGCATGATTTTAATAAGTGTGTAGACTGGCTGGGGTCACATGGTTTTCCGCCAGAGTACTGGCCGCGAGATGCGAGGGAGCAAAAGGATTTTCCAGAGTCACTGCGTAGTCGAATACTTGCTGGAGATGAGATAGAAAGAGAGTTCTTCGATCTCGAGATAATTGATTATTTTGTAAGAAGCACGGCAGACATACACGGCGGTGATGAGAGTGTACTGACAAATCCTGACATTGTTAGGCGGTCCTATTTGATAGAGGAGTATCTTGCGGGGCGCTGGCCGGATATTGCTCCCAAGGTATTTATTAATGGCCACGAGGACGAGGATAGCTGTTCTGCACTTATCAATACTATCTACCAAATTGGAGAAGCTAACGCCAAGAAACTGCATGAAGAACTTGGCATAACCCATTTTGGTGATTGGAGTCCAGAGACTTTGAAGGGCACACTGAAGCTACTAGAAACTGGATGTACCGAATCTGGTAAACCGGCAACGATTATTGTCAGGGGAGTTACAGGAGATCATAACGGTGCTGCGAGTGGGTATAGAAATATAAAATCTGCTGATACATTTGCTGTTGAAATAAACCATACGAGCGATCTGTCTGATGTAGTAGCAAAGCTGGAACGGGTCGGTGTTGATAGTAATACGTTTGATACAGTTGTCCTGTTTGGTCATGGCTCTGAGAAGCATTTTTTCATGTCGTCGTACGAGAAGATACCGCCTAATCATAGGGAATGGTACAATAAAAAAGGTATGCGTAGCCTGATAGAGACGCTGGAGATAGATACGATCATACTAAACTCATGTCATCCACTTGTGCAGGAAAAAAGATTTGAGACTCTTACGGTTGGTAACAAGCCGCAGCAACGTAGGGGTACGGCGCCAGCGCTGTCTCAGGCATTTCCTCAGATACAAGTTATTAGCGGATTAGATGGAACAGTATATTCTGGTATAGAGAGAACAGGTAATATGCAAATCACCACAAGGGATAATACAGGAGGTGAATCATCGATGACAGCAGTAACTAAAAATGGATTAACACGTGCGCATAGGGAGGAGGTTAAAATCCATGAATGAGGCAGTAGGAACAAACGGCGGTCCATCGCTACGAGAACGGTTACTCAAAGTCTCACGGGAGATGAATCGAACCCTCATTGACTGTGAGCAGACAGCGCAGGATTATTTGGATCGTATGGCGGGTGTGATGCATCGTCTGGGTATTAGTTCTCAGGACATTGATCTTGGTCGGTTTGATAAAAACGGTGATGTGTCGAAGACCGAGTTCGACACGTATCGTATCTGTTGCGATAATACCGATGAAGGTGAAAAAGTCGATTGTCGCGTCTATATTATTGATGATGAAAATTTGCACGAGATTACTGTGCAGGGTGCGGATCTTAATACGTGCAATATATTAGAGCGACTTAAGCGTGAGTTAGATCGGATGACCCATGACTTGGTACAGCGTGACTAATTAGCGGTCTAGCCAAGTATAGCACCACTAGACTTTTCCACAAAACCGTGGAAAAGTTTTAGTTTGGTAGGGAAATGGGTAGAAAGTGGGTAAAAAGGCTTGCATGTGGGTAGTTGTGGGTAGTATAGTGGAATCAGTGGAACGAACGTTGGCGGGTAACACCAACCAAAACAAACATCCACTGCGAAAAACCAACTAATCTACCACGGAGGAAGGACGACGTGCAGACAGATTACTTTGAGCGAAAGTTGGACGACAAGCGGCGCTTGACGATCCCGGCCGAGCTCAGGGCAGAGTTTGTATCTGGCGTCGTGTTGACTCGCGGGTTTGGCAAATATCTGCACCTGTATCCACAGCAAGTCTGGGATCGGGAGGTGGAGGGCGCGCTGACTGGAAGTATTCTGGATGAGCGCGTGGCCGACCTGAATGTCAAGTTCCGCCGCGGTAAAACCGCCTCGGCGCTCGACCAGAAACAGGGCCGAGTGACGATTGAGCAGCATCTACTCGACTATGCCGGCATTGACCGGGAAGTCGTGGCGGTACGGGCGGGTGCGTATTTTCGGCTAATGGCGGCTGAGAATGCGGATTGATTAGCCGGGGTCAGTACCTTAACAATTTGAAAACCTCTCGAGATCAACTATCTGGGTATTTGAAGATGGCAGGTGGCAATTTGCTCCACGGTAAAAACGGCAACGTTCTTTCCTCAAAACACCTCCCAAAAAACTCCACCTCACACATAAGTCTCTTTTGGAAACTATGGTTGTTACTGACAATCATCACATTTCCACTCTTAGACAACAAAAACAAACAAAACACAAATACAAAACAGCCAGAATTAAATATCCAGTTAGGTGATCTCGAGCGGCAAAAGAGGAGGGGCTCGCCCCTCCGGCAGCCAGTCGAACTAAATTCGTCCGTGCTGCCTCCTCCCCCTAAAGCTCGCTTACGCTCGTGCGGATCGGCTTGCGGGATGGTATACTTTTGCTATGAGTATTAAAGAACATCCACCACAGTCGGACGCGCTTCAGATGAGCGAACCGATTCATGTTCCCGTACTCCTTGAGGTGACCTTGGACAGGTTGCGGCCAGCCAGAGGCGAGAGTTATCTCGACCTGACGGCTGGCTATGGCGGCCATGCCAGGGAATTCTTGACGAGGACGGATAATTACTTGGGCGCAGTGCTGGTTGACCGCGATGATAACGCGATTAACACGCTGGGCGATTTGGCTGAAAAAGGTGCGACGCTAATTCACAAAGATTTTGTGAGCGCAGCGCGGGATTTGGTCAAGCAGGGACGTACATTTGACGTGATTTTGGCTGATTTGGGGGTGTCGTCACCGCAGCTTGACAGAGCAGAGAGGTTTTTCGTTTCGGTTTGACGGACCGCTGGATATGCGGATGGATAATCGGACGGAAATCACAGCGGCGGATATCGTCAATTCGTATTCGGTTGATGAGCTGACGCGGCTGATTACTCGTTACGGCGAGGAGAATCCGGGGCGGGCCAGGCGGATTGCGCAGGCAATTGTTGGCGCCAGGCCGATTCGGGGAACGACCGAGCTGGCTGATCTGATCAAGCACACTGTCGGTCGCGGCGGGATGAAACATCATCCGGCGACTCGCACCTTTCAGGCACTGCGCATTGAAGTCAATCACGAACTTCGGCTGGTTGAGGAATTATTGCCGCTGCTGCCACGCCTTCTTAATCGGGGCGGGCGCGTTGGGATAATTAGTTTTCACAGTCTGGAGGATCGATTGGTCAAGCAATATTTCTGGGAGCAGGCGGCTGCCGGCTACGAGGCCGAGTTGATCATCCCAGAGAAAAAACCGGTGTCTGGAGCAGAAGATGTTCACAATCCGCGCAGTCGAAGCGCCAAGTTTCGCTACGCTGTAAAAACATAAACAAAAAAGGAGGGCGACACCATGCCAATCCACATCAAAGTACAATTCCAGGACGCAGAAGCAGCTGAGACCGTTGCGGTACGCCGCGGCTAAGTAAGCTCGCTTGATAGTTTTCCCGGAAAAAGTATGCAAGCTCGGCGGCTCGCTCTTTCGCGATAAGGGCGGGCCGACCGGCTGTGTTTTCCCGTGTCTTGATGACGCGCCACCAAAAGCATTAAACCGTAACAAATTAAACACACAGAAATTATTTATGCACACACGCTCATCCACCACATTTACTCCGCGTCGTCCTGGGCCGCAGCTTCGCCGTAACCAGAACGCCACCCGTTTTCGATCACAGACCAAGCTCGGGCCAGTGGCACATACGGTGCTGGTGGCGCTGATGATTATGGTGCTGGGGTTGGTGTACTTGACGCAGGCGACCAAGACGACGGCCTATGGCTACGAGGCGGAGGGGCTGGACTCACAGCTGAATGAGCTGGCGACGAAAAAGTCAGAGCTAGAGGTACAGAATGCGCGGCTGACAGCACTTGAAAAGGTCAAGCACAGCAACGTCGCCTCGGCGATGAAAACACCGACACAGACGAACTACGCTCGCTAGCCTGGGGGTAAAAGTGGTACAATAGGACAAGCGGTATGAAACGTCACTTAACGCAATCTCGAACCGGCGTACTCGCTATCATTCTGTTGGGGATGATGGCGATTTTTGTGATGCGGCTGTTTTATCTACAGATCATTAAACACAGCGAATACGTGTCGCTGGCTCAGGCCAGCCAGCAGCGGCACTTCGTCATTCCGGCCGAGCGCGGCAAGTTATATATGATGGACGGCGGTACGGCTGTCCCCGTGGTGCTCAACCAGACGGTCTATACGGTTATCGCTGATCCGCAGACGGTCAAGCAGGAGCAGCGCCAGCAGATTATCGCGGCGTTACAGGAAATTGCCGGTGGCGAGGTAGTGAGTGACGCGGCCAAGCGGCTGGAGCGCACCACCTCTCGCTACGAAGTGCTGGCACGCAACATCACGCGCACGCAAGCCGAGAAGTTAAAGGCCAAGGATTTTGTCGGTATCTTGTATCAAAAGGGGTCGATTCGCAACTATCCGGAGGGGCAACTGGCAGCGCAGGTGCTAGGCTTCGTGAATGCTGAGGGCAAGGGTCAGTACGGGGTTGAAGGGGCGCTGAATGATAGGCTGAAGGGCCGCGATGGCCTACTCAAAACAGTGGCGGACGTGCGTAATGTGCCGCTGACGCTGAGTAAGGATAACGTGCGCGTTGAGGCGAAGTCGGGCGAGAATGTGGCGCTGTCGATTGATCGCAATGTGCAGAGTCACGCCGAAGAAGCGCTCAAACGAGGTATCGACAAGGCTGGCGCGACCGAGGGTAGCGTGATAGTGATGAATCCGAATAATGGACAAGTGCTAGCGATGGCTAATTATCCGACGTATAATCCAGCCGAGTACGCCAAGCAAAAAAACGCAGCAGTGTTTAGTAACGCGACGACGATGCTGCCGTTTGAGCCGGGCTCCATTGTCAAGACGTTCAGCATGGCGACGGGGATTGACAAGGGTGTGGTGACGCCGCAGACAACGTATTCGAACACTGATTGTACTGAGGTGGGGGATCGGAAAATGTGTAACGCCCTAAGGGGGCTTAGCGGCACGACAAGTATGCAGAGTGCGTTTAACAATTCGCTCAACGTCGGTATGATCACGATTGCGCGGCGACTGGGCGATGGATCGACGATCACCCCGGGTGCGCGGCAGACGCTGTACGAGTATTATCACGAGAAATTTGGGTTTGGTGAGGCGACGGGGATTGAGCTAGCAGAGGCGCCGGGGCTGCTTTACGTGCCAAATCGGCCGGGAGCGGAGGTGAATTACGCTAACATTACGTTCGGGCAGGGCATGAATGCGACGATGGTGCAGGCAGCCAGCGCATTTTGTTCGGTGGTAAATGGCGGGCAGTATTTTCGGCCGACGGTGGTAGCTGGAACGGTGGATGCGAATGGCGGACTGAAGCCAACAGCTGCTTCGCTACTACGAAGGACGATTTCTGAGCAGTCATCAGCCACCATGCGTGGTATGCTGTCAACGGCGCGGGCGGTCCTCAATCAGCGTATGCCCGATAAAGATAAGCCGGGCTATGATGTCGGCGGCAAGACTGGTACCTCAGAGACGCTGATCAATGGTAGCTATACCATGGACGAAACAGTAGCGACGTATATCGGCTATGGTGGCGCAAATCGCCCCGAGTATGTCATAATGGTACGTGTCGCGGCGCCTGGCAAGCGCAAGAACTTACAGGGTAACATTCACGCTGCACCAATTTTTACTGATATCTCCAACTGGATGATTGATTATATGAAATTAGCACCGAAGGGATAGTCATGGCAACTGCTTTACAAACAATGACCAACGAATTGACACACGTATTTTTGCTCAGTGTCGGGGCATTTTTACTAGCGATGTTTCTGACGCCGATTTATACGTTTTTTGCCTATCGGTATCGGTTCTGGAAGCGGCAGCGCTCGGAGAGTACCGACGGCAAAGAGTTGAAGGTTTTTGCTAAATTCCAAGCGGCAAAATTGCGGCGAAATATTCCAACGATGGCTGGAGTTATCGGTGTTATTTCGATTTTTGTGGTGACGTTCTCTTGTAATTTAGATCGAGCGCAGACATGGCTGCCACTCGCGGCGTTGATCGGCGGTGCCGCGGTTGGGCTCATTGATGACGTTATTAATCTACGCGGGCTGGGCGGTGGTGCAGCCGGCTTACGCAGTCCGGTGAAATTTGCGCTGATTATGCTTATCGGCATCGTCCTTGGCTGGTTTTTCTATGTCAAGCTGGGCGTGGCCAGCTTCCATGTGCCGTTCATGGGTGACGTGGCGATTGGTTGGCTGATCATCCCATTGTTTGCCTTTGCAGTGGTGGCGACTGGTAACGCGGTTAATATTTCTGATGGCATGGACGGACTGGCTGGCGGGTTGTTGGGGATTAGCTTTGGAGCGTTCGGGGTGATTGCCTTGCTGCAACAACAAGTATTGCTGGCGGGATTCTGTTTCACTGTAGTTGGTGTGCTACTGAGTTATCTCTGGTTTAACATCTATCCAGCACGGTTTTTCATGGGCGATGTTGGTAGCTTTGCCTATGGGGTTAGCTTGGGAGTGGTGGCGATGCTGACTAACTCGTTGCTGTTATTACCGGTGATTGGGCTGTTGTTTGTGATCGAGGCAGGTTCGAGCTTGATTCAGATTGTGAGCAAAAAACTCTTTAAGCGCAAGATTTTCTTATCTGCGCCGATCCATCATCACCTAGAGGCCAGCGGCTGGCCGGAGACCAAGGTGACGATGCGGTTTTGGGTGATTGGCTGCGTGATGGCGTTTATCGGTGTGATGCTGGCGCTGGCGGGGGGTCATATTGCGTAACCGCACTACCACCTCAACCGCCAAGGCGGTGCGTCGACACCGGCCGATGTATCAGATCGTGCTGTATATGGGGTTGTTGTTGATGTTGGGGCTGGTGGTGATGTATGCGCTGGGGCCGCAGCGGGCGAATGTGTTGAATCATACGCACGGCGCGAATTATAGCGACACCTTCTTTTTTAATAAGCAGCTGGCCAGCGTCATCACTGCTGTGGTGGCGTTTGGTGTGGCGGCGATATTACCGTATCGGTGGTTGACCGAGACGTGGGCCAAGCGGCTGTTCATCGCGGGCTTGGCAGCGTGTTTCTTGTTGGTGGTTTGTGGGGCGTTGCTGCATCTGCCGTTTGCATCGGACACCAACGGTGCGTACCGCTGGTTTTATCTGGGTGGACTGGGTAGTTTTCAGCCGGCGGAGTTATTGAAATTTGGCTTGCTATTGTTTGTGGCTGGGTTTTTGGCCAAGCGAGTGCGCCAAGGTAAACTCAACGATATCAACGAGACGCTGATCCCACTTGGTATTATTATGGCGGTGTCGATGTTTGTGGTGGTGGTACTGCAGAAAGATTTGGGGACGGGTGTGTCGCTCGTAGCGCTGGTACTGTCGGTGTTAGCGGTGTCGGGGATGGACGCTCGGCTACTGCGGCGCATCGTACTGGTGATCGCGGCTGCGGCGTTAGTGCTGACGTTCTCGTCGCCGCACCGTATTGAGCGCGTGATGACCTTTATCCAGGGTGATACGCATCAATCAGCCAGCCGGGATGAAAATAATTATCACATCCAGCAGGCGCGCATCGCCCTCGGCTCGGGTGGCCTACTGGGCCTCGGCATCGGTAAAAGCGTGCAGGCGACGGGCTACCTGCCGGAGGCGATTAACGACTCGATTTTTGCAGTGATGGGTGAGACGTTTGGTTTTGTCGGTCTGTTGGTTATCTTGGCACTGTTTTCGGCGCTGCTGCTGAGCCTGCTCAAGGTGACGTCGCGGCTGGCTGATATGCACCTAAGGCTAGTGGTGGCGGGCGTATTTGGCTGGGTGGCGTCGCATGTGCTGATGAATATTGGCTCGATGACGGGGATTATTCCGATGACTGGTATCTCGCTGCCGCTGCTCAGTTATGGCGGCACGAGCATGTTATTTATCGCAGCGGCGCTGGGTCTGGCATTTCAACTGTCAGCCTACACGGCGCACAAACCATTAATGGAAGGAGAGGGAAGTGGCAAAGATCTTGGCGGTCGGCGGCGGCTCGGGCGGACACGTTACGCCAGTCGTAGCAGTGTGTAAGGAGTTGCGATCATCGGGTGATCACGAATTGCGGTTTTGGTGTGATCGGAAGTTTGGCGCTAGTGCTCGCGGTATTTTTGGTAAATTTGACGAGGCGATCCCGGTTGAGTTGATTATCGCTGGCAAAATCCGCCGCTACCACGGTAAAAGCATGACGTTTCATCTTCGTCCGTCAATTTTGCTACCGAATCTGCGCGATATCTTTCTGGTGGGGGTTGGATTTATTCAGAGCTTTTGTAAGTTGCTCAGGTGGCGGCCAGATGTGATTTTTATCAAGGGCGGCTACGTCTGTCTGCCGGTTGGCTATGCAGCGCGGCTGCTGAAGATTCTGCTGGTGCTGCATGATTCGGATGCGCATCCAGGGCTAACTAATCGGCTATTGGCGCCATTTGCTGCCAAGATCGGCACCGGGGCGCCGCTGGAGCACTATAATTATCCTGACGTCAAGGCGGAGTATGTCGGCATTCCGGTGGCTGAGGAATTTCGACCATATAGCGCGGCTGAGCGGCGGCAGCTAAAGGCGAAGTTTGGCTTTGATCCGGCGCGGCCACTGGTGGTGGTAACTGGTGGTGGACTGGGGGCTGCGCGCCTCAACGAAGCGGTGGTAGCCACGCGCGAGCAGCTACTGGCTGAGGCGTCGGTGTTCTTGATCTCTGGTAAGCATCAGTTTGACGAGCTGAAGGAGCGTGTTGATAGCCGGGCGGGCTGGCGACTAGAAGCGTTTGTTAATCATGGTATGGCCGAAGTATTGGCGGCAGCGGATGTGGTGGTGGCGCGGGCTGGTGCGACGACGCTGCTGGAACTGGCGGCGCTTCATAAACCAGCAGTCATCGTGCCGAACGGTATGTTGACGGCTGGTCATCAGCTCAAAAATGCCAAGGTGTATCAGGACGCGCTGGCGGCAGTGATCGTTGAGGAGTCGACGCTGGAACAGACGCCAGAGGTGCTGAGCAAGAAGGTCATTGGCCTCGTCAAGTCACCGCGGATCTTGGCCGGCCTCGGGCGAAACATCGGTACATTTGCGAAGCCCAACGCCGCCAAAGACATGGCAGCGATGCTCCTCACCGTCATTCGTCGACAGGGGAGACGTCGGTGAAATTACCCTTTTCTCGGGCAAAATCTACGCCGACCACACGCCGCGAAATTGCGGCTCGTCGTCAAGCGGCGCTAATTAACGAGGATAGCTCATTTGAAACAGCCTATCGCCGTAATCGCAATCTCAACACCCGCCACACCGCCTCGCCAGTCGAGACCTCAGAGCGCACGGTTCAGCATGCGAAATCTCGACGTCGCCGGACGCGGTGGATTATCCTCCTCAGCAGTGCGCTGGTGCTTGTCGTCATTGGTCTACTCGCATGGCAATGTACCGTCACGGTCTCGGTACAAACGCCAGACGCAGCGAGCGCCAAAGAGGCCGATCGCTACCACCGCCTCATTGATGAATATCTCAGTGCACGTCCGGTCGAGCGATTCTTGTTTGTGCTGAATCACCAGTCGCTGGCTAGTTTTTTCCTCGAGAAAGCCCCGGAGGTCAAGACGGTTCGCCTCGAGGCCGACCAGCTCGCTAGGCCGCGCCTCAAACTTACCTTTCGCCAGCCAGTCGTCCAGTGGACTTCTGGTGATAAAAGCTATTTTGTTGACGACGCAGGCGTGACGTTCTCGACCACCTACGCGAGCTCGCCGTCAGTCATCGTCAAAGACCAGAGCGGTGTGCCGACCGCCGCTGGCCAAGAGGTTATCAATCGCCACTTTCTCAGCTTTCTCGGTCAAGCTGTTGCCGGCTTTCGTGAGCACCAGCTAGAGGTTACGGAAATTATCCTGCCACAAAACACCGTCCGTCAGGCACTCCTATCAATCAAGAGCCGTCCATACAGTATTAAAGTGACCACCGACAGGGAGGCAGCGGCGCAGGTAGCACAAGCGGTCAAGGCTATGGCGTTCTTCCAGAGTAGTGGCGCGGCTCCTGCATATATCGATGTGCGCGTCAATCAGCGAGTGTTTTATAAGTAGCGGGCAGGGGTGAATTACTCGTTCGCGCGGGTTGTAGGTCGAGCCACCAATAGGGTAGAGACGTAGTCTCTGATTATATTAGTTCGCTTTTTGTTCGTTTATCAGAGGATCAAGAAAAACATATTTATAATATCAAAATAGCAAAAAATCAAATAGGGTACTTGTGGAAAAATAGAGCAGGGGAATAAAATAGGAAAAAAGTCAAATGTTTGTAGGCTTAACCAGCGGGATGCTGTGTTTGTCGTGCGCGGCCTCGTATAAGCGCATATGCCCATGCTGGGTGGTGCCTTATGATGTGGAAAAGTCTACGAGTTACGCTTAGACCGTAACGACGTTCAAGTTTGGTAAGGCCTAGCTCGCGATATTTATTCGAGAGACGGAGGCGACGCTGGCGCTGGAGGCATCCCAAACTCCCCCGGCTGAAAGTCGAAAGTGGTTAGTGTGGCCCGTTCTGTTTATGGTAGCTTGAACCGTGTCCTGGTGTTAGCACTCACCGTAGTATGGTGAAAGTCTGGAGGAGATCCCCCGCCGTAAGAGGTGTTAGGCGAAAAAGTTATAAATGGTATATTAAGTGTGGATATTTGAAGTCTAGCGTATCGAAATAACTATAATACGTAAAAGCTACCTTGTGCGACATTAAATTATCTACGAAAAGACGCATGCTCTATCGTCTCTTCGCGATAATATTTTTTGTTTTGTATGTAATGCTAGCCTAGTTTTGACTGCCCTTTACTGGATGCCCCGTGCTGTTACCGTGATTGACGGATAAATCTACCAAATGCGGTTTTGCGGAATTTACTGAAAACTTAGATTTGTTTTATTACCTCGGCGTTTTATGTTTTATGGTGATTGAGCGCTTCTGTCTATTCTCGTTTATTGCCAGTAATTAATTGTGTTGCTAATAATTATTATTATTATTATAATAAAGTCTGCGCATGCTTATACATAAATCTTGGGGGCTGAAAGCTCAATATGACAAGTTCGCTTTTTGTTCTATCATTTTCAAGCATTGATTTTTGAATGACAAGGGTAGAGTTTTTTCATTTGATAGTTTCGCTATTCCACTAGCCTGCCTTAAATTGCAGCAGGAGTAGGAGTATACTTGTGCTGCTCATAATTGAGCTAACAAAGAGCAACTGCGCTTTTGGTGGTCAAGGCGATTTATGAGTGGCCATCGTCAAGCTCTATGACAATGGGCGGCTCTACGTTATTTGCTAGCTAGGGGCGGATCACTGGAAACCAAGTTACGTTTAATGTATTTTATGATATATTTATAGGTGAGTTCCCGATGGATTACTAATAGGACTTGTGTCTGTAAGCAGATTCTAGATTGCTAACGCCCCGCAAGTCGTCTATCAGGGGTGTACCAAGCAATAACGGGACAAATGAGTTCCCTGCTATGTTGAATTGACAGGAGATATCAGTGGTCAGAAAAAATTTTAAACAAACAGATCAGGAAAATAAGAGTAAGCCCGCTGTTAAAAAGCGGAAGCGTGGCTGGCTTATCTTTGGCGGAGTTGTCGTTACTCTTGCTGTTATAGGACATGTCGGTAACGTTATGGAGCAATCTCGTCTCGATAAGGACAATATTCCTATCATTATTTCCAATGTGGATGAAAACATTAAACTTGATTATCATACGAATAAGCGTGAGATATCCGCTAAAATATCGGGCATTAGCTCGTTCGCTGAAGTAAAAATATCGGAAAATAAGATTAAGGTTCATGATCGCAAAGACGCAGCTGGTAGTGTCAAGTATGAGATTAAAGACATCAAAGAGGGTGATAGCGATATTTCTATCTCTGTTGTTGACGGTAAGCGTCGCGGCGATAAGACCATTAAGATTCATCGTCAGACAAAAGCTGATTATGACAAACAAGAGCTAGAAAAAGCTCTCAAGCGCGCCGAGGAATCAGTCAAAAAAGCCGAAGAACAATTGAGTGATGAAAATATATCTCGCGCCAAGTCAGATATTGGTAAATTACCAGACGGCAAACGTACGCCATTCTCTGAACGTATTGCCAAATTAGAAAAAGCCGAGCAGGAAGAAAAAGAACGCGCCGAGAAGGCCAAGAGAGACGCTGAGGAGAATAAAAAGCAAGAAGAGGCAGCGGTTGCCGCGGCTAAAGTTCGGCAGCGACAGCAGCAAGCGCGACCGCAGCCTACACCTCGTCAAGCTATCCCTACTCCTGCCGCTCCGCAGCCAGCTCCGGCAGAAATTCATTTCCGTAATTGCAAAGAGGCACGCGCCGCTGGTTATAGCCACATGCGCCGGGGTGAGCCTGGATATGCACCGCACCTTGATAGAGACGGCGACGGCATAGCTTGCGATAAGCATAAATAGCGTATTTTAGTGCCAAAATAATAACCAAGCCAGCTTTTAATTTGGCTTAGTTATTAGTTATTTGTGTAGTTTTTATGCTGTCTTTGGGGCTGTTTTATTTCTATTTTTGTCGAGAGGCTTAATTATTATATATCATGCAGCACTCTTCTTCCGTCGTCGTCGGCGTTTCTTTGGTGTGGTGGTGTCGGTGGCTGCTGATTCAAATGCGCTGTTGCCGCGGATTTGCAAGATGACTTCGCCGCTGTCTGTGACGGGTGCGACGGGTTCGGGTTGTGGTGCGGGGTGTTGGGTGTTAGTGACCGTGGTTCCCTGTGCCGGTTGACTAGTGGCCGCCTGAACGGGCTGGGCTAGTGCAGCTGCGGCGACGGCTTGTGGGCGCGGCTGGCTGGGCTGTTTTTGCGGGCGTGGCGGCATGATGACGGCGGCAATTTCTCGCTCGACGTCTTCCCGGCTCCGTGAGTACATACGCCGCGAATGTTCGATGATGTGCGGCGTGTTGTCGGCTTGGCTTGGTGGGAGCTCGAGAGTGCGTGCGGAGAAAGCTGGAGTCTTCTCTCCCCCGATGACCATGTTGATGACGAAGTTACGATTATGCATCTGCAAGAGGTCGACGGCTTCGAAGTTTGGCTCAAATTGCTTGGCGAGGATTGGTGCGTCGTCGGCAGACACGCGGAAGGAAATCATGGTGCCGACATTGCCAAAGACTGCATCGCGCACGGTTTCGTTCATCTGTGAGATGTACTGGTTGGCGACGGTCAGGTTGAGGCCGTATTTGCGGGCTTCGGACAGAATGGTGGCAAATGAGTCAGTGGCAAAGTTCTGGAACTCGTCGACGTAAAGGTAAAATGGACGGCGGTCGCGGATGTCTGGGATATCAGAGCGCGACATGGCAGCCAGCTGAATCTTGGTGACCAGGAATGAGCCGAGGATGGCGGCGTTGTCCTCGCCGATGAGGCCCTTGGATAGATTAACGATGAGAATTCTGCCCTCGTCCATGATTTGGCGGATGTTGAAGGTGGATTTGGGCTGGCCGATGATGTTGCGGATGATTGGGTTGGCGGTAAAGGCGCCGACCTTGTTGAGGACTGGTGCGACGGCCTCGGCGACGAATTTGTCGTTCCAGCTGGCGAATTCAACATTCCAGAACTGCAAGACCACGGTGTCACGGCAATAGCCCAGCGTCTCTTTGCGGAAATTTTTATCAGTCAGCATGCGAGTGATGTCCAGCATGGTTGTCTCTGGCCGGTCGAGCAGTGCCAAGATGGTGTAGCGCAAGATGTATTCCAGCCGCGGCCCCCATGAATCGCCAAACATACGCTTCAAGACGCCAATGACCTCTGATGAAATGTTGGTTTTTTGGTTCGGGTTGGTGACTTCCAGCGGGTTGAAACCGAGCGGATAGGCAGTGTCGGCTGGGTTGAAATAGACGACGTCGTTTAGCCGTGAGCCGGGGATGAATTTCATATTGTTGATGGCAAAATCACCGTGCGGGTCGATGATGGCGTAGCCTTGATTGTGAAAGATGTCGCTGAGCGCGAATAATTCGAGCAATCCCGACTTGCCTGCCCCCGTCTGGCCGATGATGTAGACGTGGCGCGAGCGGTCGTAGCGCAGCATGCCGAACTGGTGGTTGATACCGCGGAAATTAGTGACGCCAAAAGCGGAAATTTGGTCGTCATTGGCGTCGCTGCCGGTCAGGACAGGCAGCTTGGATGGCGGTTCGGCGGTTTTGGCGCTGGCCCAGACGATGTTTGGCGTCTCGACATTGGTGTGCGGCAAGTGAAAGACAGAGGCCAGCTCTTCGATATTCAGGATGTAGCCATCGCCGTAAAACGCGCGCTTGCGGTACTTGTCGAGAAACTCCTTGCCGAACGCACCCTTGACAGCGCGAAAGCCGTTGAGGTTGGTTGAGTTGAATTGCTTAAAAGCACCGACCAGCGCCTGCATATGTAGCTTGGCGCTGGTTTGATCTTCGCCAAGGTACGCCAGGCGGATCTTGACGTCGTAGCCTAATTTAGTGGCCTTCTTCTCTGCCTCAGAGACGCGCGTCTTGTCACGCTCAGATAGCTCGGGCGCTTTTTTGCCATCACTTCCCTGGCCTGGCGGCTTCCAGAGCGCCTCCAGTAGCGTACCAATCCATTGCAAGCCTCCACCGCCGAGTCCGGGGATAAGTTTATGCCCACTCTTGACGCTGGCGATCCAGCGATCAGCGGACTGTTGCCAGCTGTCGGCGATCGGCCTGATGAGCACCTGTACCCAGAGTTCCTCGCCGGTCAATTCTAGCTTGGCTAGCGTACCGGTAATTCCCGCCAGTGGATCGACTTCAAAGGTTTGAAAGGTGCGAATTGGCAAGAACTCTGGCGCCGTCAAGGTTAGCTCAGTGGTGTACACGGTGGAGTGCTCACGCTCGTGCTCGGTGTAATCTTCGCTGGCGACGTGGATTTGGACGGTTGGATACTGGGCGTAAATTTGTCCCTCGACGAAACTTTGCAGTGTTCGGGGTACCCAGACGTAAAAACGAATTTGACCGTTGACCGAGGCGATTTCAAAGCTGATATGCTCCTGCCGCCCGCCTGATAATTTGAGCTCGCGTTTGTCGCGCAAGATGCCGTGCAGGCTGGCGAATAATTGCTCGGCGGCCAACTCTTTCTTGTCGTTGGCTTTGGGAATTTCGAGTACTAATAACACACTCTCGGTCGGTTCGAATTCGTCGGCCCGCTGATAGTTGCGCCACGTCAAAAATGATAGCACGGCTGTGATGGGTATCCAGACGTACCACTGCGTTAAAAAACTAATCATCGAAGAGATAATTTCCATGCTATTTCATTATCTCACCCCTTATAGATAAATGCAAACCTAGGCTTCGCTGACCAGAATGTAGGTGGCCTTGGCGGAGCGTTGGAATTGCGGTTTGGCTTGCAAGTTGAGCAGAATGGTGGTTTCTTTGACTTGACGCTTGTCGAGGACGCGCTTCACGATTTCATCGCGGTGCAGCGGCTCGCCGGCCTCACGCAGGACACTGGCAATGATGTCAGCGACGGTGCCGCGGGCGTAACCCCACGATTCGAGAGCGTAAATACCGCGGCCGATCAGGACGAAACGCTTGTCTTTGATGAGTTCGTTGTGGATGGCCTGGATGGTGACGTCTTTGCGTTTGAAGTCACTGTCCTTGATGGCTTTCGCGATGTCCGAGAAGTGCATTGGCTGGCCGTTGCTGTCGAGAATGACGAAGATCTTGTCGCGAATGGTTTTTGGGTTGACGAGCGGCCACTTGATCAGGCCCCACAGGCCGCGGAGGTGAGCTAGTTTCTTGCTGATTGAGGCGAGCGCGGCGATGTTGGATGGGTGCTCATAATTGAGCGTTTTGTGTAGTTCCTCAGCGGTGACTGGCTGGCCATGTTGCTTGATGGCTTTGACAATTTCTTCAACTTGCTTCTTGATATTTTTCTCGTCGTTTGGCGCGCCGATAATAGCGGAATGGTAATAATCATCGTTCTCGGTGATGATGTTGATCGATGGATTGAGCTCGGCGATAAAGGCGACATGGGATCGTTCGCTATCGGTGACATCCCGGCCGAGGACGTGCTTGGCGAGATTATGCAGCGGTGCGGCTCGGCCCATTTCTGACAGGTGCGAGGTGACCATCTTTTCAGCAGCTGAGGCACTTGGTATACCGCCATCAGCCACCAATAGACGGAGACGAACGAGGATAGCCTTCTCCAGCTGGCGGACACGCTCACGCGTGATCCCGAGCATGTCGCCGATCTGTTCCAGCGTCTCTTTATTGCCGTATAGGCCAAAGCGACGGCTAATAATCTCTTTCTCGCGCTCCTGCGGAATCTGCGCCAAGACATCCTCGGCCGCTTGCCGAAGCTGCTTGTCTGGTGCGCTCTGTTCTTGTATGTCGCTCATGGCTTTATGTTAAATCCTCTCTGCCTCACCTCAGAAGTTATGTTGATATATGACGATATTGCTATTATACAATAAAATATTTTCGTGTCAAGCAAGTCGTGTAGTACGCCGTAATTATAGCATGTATTTAACAATTTTTGCAATGAAATGGTGTGATAGTTTTTAATTTTGTGAATTATGGGGATATGGTCTATACAGCACTAATAAAATGTGGCTTGATTGGGTTACTTTGCGGGTCAATTACTTCTTTGAGCGGCTGCTTTTTCTCGGGGATTTGGATGGTTTGGCTGAGGAGCGGCCGCGGCGGGCGGGTTTCGCGGGTGCGGCTTTTAGGAGTTCCAAGGCTTGCTCGTGAGTGATGGTTTTTGGGTCGGTGTCTTTGGGGATTTTGGCGTTTTTCGTGCCATCGGTGATGTACGGGCCAAAGCGGCCGTTGAGGACTTTGACGCCGTCTGGGAATTCGGCGATGTGCTTCTCGGCTTCGGCCTGGAGCTTGGCGGCGTAGAGTTCGCGGGCCTTTTCTAGGGTTATGGTGTGCGGATCTTCAGGTTTGATGGAGACGAAGAGCTTGCCGACTTGGATGTACGGACCAAAGCGGCCGATGTTGGCTTTGATGTCTTGCCCGTCTTTAGTCTGACCAACGACACGCGGTAGCTTAAACATTTCGAGCGCTTGTTCTAAGGTGACTGTTTCAATTTTTGCACCTTTTGGCAGTGGAGCAAAGCGTGGCTTGTCTTCGTCGTCAGTGGCGCCCAGCTGCAGCATTGGGCCAAAGCGGCCGAAGCGCGCTAGGATTGGTTTGCCGGATTTTGGATCGATGCCAACTTCGCGGTTAGCGCCGACTTTACTGCGGTCGATGCCACCTGACTGTTCGATTAATTTGTGAAACGGCGTGTAAAATCCATGCAACATGGCGCTTTTGGCTAGGTTAGCGGCGGCGATTTTATCAAATTCAGTTTCGACATTGGCGGTAAAATCATAGTCAACGATTTGCGTGAAATGGTCGGTCAAAAAGTCGGCGATCAGTTCCCCGCTCGGTGTTGGGATGAGTTTGCCTCTAGTGGAGCCGGTTTTTTCCTGGATAACGTCACGGCTGACTTCCTCGCCGTTGTAACTGAGGACGATGACGTCGCGCGGTTGGCCTTCGCTGTCGCCCTTTTCGACATAGCCGCGGGTCTGGACGGTGTCGATGATGGTGGCGTAGGTGCTTGGCCGGCCAATGCCGAGGTCTTCGAGTTTCTTAACCAGTGAACCTTCGGTATAGCGGGCCGGTGGACGGGCGAAGGTTTGGCGGGCGGTGATGTCGTGAGTTTCGAGGGTGTCGCCGGCGTGGAGTTTTGGTAGGATTTCGTCTTTGCCGCCGCCATAGACACGCAAGAAGCCGTCGAAGGTAATGACTTCTCCTTTGGCTTCAAAATAAAGATCTGTCACGGTTGCCTCTCGGACATCGTCAGCAAAGCCAGCATCGCCAGCGCCACACTCCTGCGCTGGAGTACTCTTTTCGCTTGTATCTCCACTGGAGATACTGCGCGAGCGTTCGGCTGAAACGTCCGCTCCTCGCGAACGTTTCACAGCCTCCGGCGCAGGAGGTGTCGCTGTTGCTGGCGTATCTGGCGCGAGTGGCGTCTCAGAAAAAATCTGGGATTGTCTCGGGTCCCGGATTGTTTTATGAGATGCCCGAGCGCCGCCAATAGCAATTACCACCGTTGTTTTCTCCAATTTCGCTGCCGACATTTGTGATGCCAGGGTGCGGCGGCGAATGAGGTCGTAGAGTTTTTGGTCGTACTCGTTGGAGGTGACGGTTTCGCGGGTGATGTCGGTCGGGCGGATGGCTTCGTGAGCTTCCTGGGCGGAGGCGGATTTGGTTTTGAATTTGCGCACAGTCGAATAATCCGGGCCGTACAATCGCTTGATAAAGTCGGTGGCGCTGGCGATGGCCTGCCCGCTCAAATTGACCGAGTCAGTACGCATGTAGGTGATCTTACCATCCTGGTAGAGCCGCTGGGCTGAAGCCATAGTGGCTTTAGAACTGAAGCCAAGCTTGGCGTTGGCCTCTTGCTGCAGAGTTGACGTCGTAAACGGCGCGGCTGGATTGCGAGTGCCAGGCGTCTTGGAGATATCGCTGACAGTAAATTTGGCTGACTTGAGGCTATTTAGGAATTCGTGGGCGGCTGCTTCAGAGTCAAATTTCTGGTTGAGCTCGGCCTTGAATTCTTGATTGTCGTGGATGAAGATAGCGGTCACCTTGAACTGCGAGCTGCCTGCAAATTTCATAATTTCTCGTTCGCGCTCGACCAGCAGCCGCACTGCCGGGCTCTGGACGCGACCGGCTGACTTGCCGCCCGGTACTTTTTGCCAGACTACCGGGCTGAGTTCAAAACCAACCAGCCGGTCGAGGATTTGCCGGGCTTGCTGCGCCTGCACTAGGTTCATGTCGACAGTGCGCGGGTTCTTGATAGCATTGGTGATGGCATCTTTGGTGATCTCGTGAAAGACGATGCGCTTGGTTGTCTCAATCGGTAAATCCAACACTTTACAGAGGTGCCAGGCGATAGCCTCCCCTTCGCGGTCTTCATCGGTGGCCAGCCAGACGTTGTCTTTGCCGACGGCCTTGACGTTTTTCTTTAGCTCGGTGATAACTTTCTTTTTCTCGGGATCGACTTCGTAGATAGCGAAGAAATCATTCGCCACATCAATTGGCGGCGTGCCGTCCTTGGTTTTTTTGACGATTGAGCGGATGTGTCCCACGCTTGATAAGACATGAAAATCCTTGCCCAAGTATTTCTCAATGGTCTTAGCTTTGGCTGGCGACTCGACGATGACGAGATTTTTCATAACTCTATATTATATCAAATCACCTCGCAACCACAACCGCCGAGGGTGTTTGGGCGCGAGAGCCTCTTATTGCTGTTGGCGTATTTCTTCCTTGACTTGCTTACTGAGTTTGGCGGCACGTATCATATATTGAGCGGCTGCTAGGCCGGCAACTGGTAAGTATATTTTAGATACTCCGTCACCGAGGCTACGGAGTACCTTTGCTGTTTTCTCGTGGCCAAATGACTCTACCGAGCCGCTGAGTATGTATAATAATGTCGCGGTCGACACGAGGGCGCCACTGATGCGGCCAACCTGTGTTGGTCGGAGCGGTTCGGCCTGGCTGGGGAGTTGGCGGTGCTTTTGTTCCGCTATGAGCGTGGCTATTGCTTTGGTCGCCTCGAGGCTGGTCATAGATGCAACGACAGTCTTTGAGGCGAGACCATCTTCTACTATCTTTAGGAGTGCAGTGGCGGCGACCACTTTATCTCTGATGGGGTCAAGCTTGATACCGAGTTTTGATTGCTGATGGAGGCGTCTCGCTAGTGTTCCATCAGCCTTGTCCGACAGTTCGCCAATAATCAAGGCGGCGATACCCTTAATAGTGTCAGCGTTTCGGATGCCGTATATGCTGCATAGTCCACCTACTGTAGTAACGATATTGGGTAGCGTGAGTATGTCGTCTGATACCTCTGGGTCGATAGGGGTGTCTGGATTATGGCACGTTTCAATGGTTGTATTGGGCCTTGATAATTCTCTCCTCATTGGGACTAGCATAGCATCGTAGTAGATAATGTTACAAGCATAGACGCATTGTTGATACTAGTTAAGAGTCCAATTATTCGCCCCGAGCGGCTTGATCACGCCGTTGATCTCTAGCATGGTTAGTGCCGTGGCGAAGTCGGCTGGGTTGAGACCGGATTGTTGCTGTAGTTGGTCGCCGTCTCTGAGGCCGGTCCGGAGTAAGTCGATGATAGTGTTTTCGGCCGGGGTTTCACCGAGGGGGATGACGGCTTGGTCGGTAGCCGATTGAGCGTTTGATGGGGCGATGACGTTGAGAATGTCCGTGGCAGTGGTGGCGACGAGGGCGCCTTGTTTGAGCAGCGCGTTGCAGCCGGCAGACAGCGGGCTGGTGATGTTGCCTGGCACGGCAAAGACGTCGCGGCCTTGAGATAAGGCGTGGGCGGCGGTATTGAGTGTGCCGCTGCGCTCGGCTGCCTCGGTGATAATGACGGCGTCAGCCAAGCCGGAGACCAAGCGGTTGCGCTCTAAAAAGCTCCAGCGATTGACAACTTTACCGTCGCCTTTTTTCCATTCGGATAGAATAGCACCGCCGTTTTTTATGATATTCATGGCTAGTTTGTAATTGGTTTGCGGTGAGATGTCGGGCAGTTCATTGGGAATGACGCCGATGACTGTGCCGCCAGCCTCCAGGGCGGCTTTCTGGGCGATGCTGTCGATGCCGAGCGCCAGGCCGCTGACGATGATACAGCCGGCTTTTGCTAGGTCGCTTGCCAGCTGCTCGGTCACCTCCCGGCCGTACGCCGAGGGTTTGCGCGAACCAACAATCGCTACTACCGGTGCGCCACTCGTTGGTAATTTTCCCATAAAACACAAGCTTTTCGGCGGATTAGCAATACTTGCCAACCTCTGGGTAAAAATATGCTCATCTGGACGGATTCTATTGATTTCCATGACTTTTGTGATAAAAAGTATTGACATGTTGTCAAATGCTTGCTATAATCAGGAGCGATTGGTTAGCCGAAGTGCTAATCAAAAGCACCTTATACCCCCTATTCTAACTAATATGTTAGGTTGCGCGCAATGGCATTAAGTATTCTTACCCTCCACTTTTTGCGATTCAACGTTACGCGCATACTAACCCCTTTAACTGCCCTTTTTTGAAGGCGACCTCTGTTAAGGTGAGCACTGGATGGTGTTGATATTATAATCAGGCGCGGACTTTTGGAGTTTTAGTCACGACGCTTCACTGAGACGGGAGCTCGGGTGGGTTGAAGGGTAACAAAGCGCCAGGTGATGCCCACCCTTACCTGGCGCTTTTTTAGTTGGGTTTTTGGCGTGATCTTGCACCGTGTAAGTGAAGGTTGGGCGTGAATTAGTGTGAGGTGACCTGCCAGAAAGCGAAACATTAGATGAATATGCGTGAGCATAATATTGACTTTTTGTCTCTAAAATAGTATAGTGAATACATATGACGCAGATAATTGAGCACGATACCTTAGTCAAGTTAAGCCAAGAGCGCCCGTTGGTGTTTCGAGCCCAAGCGGCTACCGTCTTGGCACGTGTGCCGCGACGATTTCGACGAGACGCGCGGGTGCTGAATCGTAGCAAGCGCACGATGCATGACATGTTGACGGCGTGGCGGGACGAATGTTTGCCGAGGCTAGAGACGATCACCTCGGCGCATAATGCGACAACGTTGCAACAAGCCTTGCAGGAGGATTTGCTGGCCGAGACGTCGTCGCGGCAACAGCTGATTGCGATGATGATACCGGTGCGGCTCGAGGAGGAGCGACTGGCCTTTGCTAGGTCGCAGTTTACGTCAAAGCGAGAGAAAAAGCCGTATCGACGAACACTGGCGTTTACCCAGCAGCCAATCGAGGTCTGTCGGCAGCAGGTTGAAGATTTTATGAGGTATGAACTGTACCGGGCGGTGCTCGGTGAGGTTGGTGTGACCGTGGTGGACAAGCAGGCGCGGCCTTTGGTGCGGTGCTGGCAGCGGCTGCGGGCCGGCCGTCAGGTTAAGAAACTGCGGCGTGAGGTAACGAGGCGCTTGGCGGCAATTGAGCGAGAAATGACGGCGATTGAGCAGGAGCGTGGCGGCTTGGCGGCGCGGCTGTTTGGGCTGAATATTGATTATGTGACGGTACTAGCGGCGCGACAGGAATATGAAAAGGCGCTGGGTCGGCTGAGCAAAAAAGCGGTCGAGAGCCCGGCCAAGCGGCTGGCACTATACGAGAAAAAGACCGAAGCGATTCGCGAGGAGTACCTCGATACGGTGCCGGGCGTGGCGAATTTGTCAGAGGCGCAGCGGGCGGTCAAGGAAATTGATTCGGTGCTGCTAGCAATTTTTGACCTAGACGCGACCGCACGCAACGAACTGATGGGCGCGTTTAAGCGCTACCGGACGCTGACCCGCGAGCGGGATATGCTACGGGCGAAGCTCGAGGTGTAGTTTGTAGGAGAGATATCGGGCCGTGTGGTTCGTTGGGGTTTAGATAGCTGCTGCCGGCGGCTGATTAGGCTTGGCTCGTCGTCTTGGTTGAGCCAGGCTGCGTATCACCAGCTGCCATGCAGGCCTGGCACACTCCTTCGAGTTCAAAGTGGTGGCGCTCAATACGGAAGTGATGGCGCCGGCCGATCAAGGCAATGAGCCGTTCTAGCTCTGGTGTCTCCAGCGGTTCGGCGTTATGACAGCGGGTGCAGTAGAGGTGGTGATGATGCGTGATGAATGGCTCGGCAAGCTCATAACGGACTTTCCAGCCGATGTGGATGGTGTTAATGACGTGGAGCTCGTGAAAGGTCTCGAGGATGCGATAGATGCTGGTGCGGTTGGTGTTCGGGCAGCGCTTGGCGATTTCGGCGATGGTCAGTGGCACGTCGATGGATTCGAGTGCCGTAAAGACTTCGCAGCGTGATTTGGTCAGGCGAAGGTCGGCTTGGCGAAAGATGTCGCGTAAGGTATCCATGTCGCAATTGTAGCACTTATTGCGACAAAATTGCAATAAGCTACACAATACGCCATACTGATGAGCTATGAAAGAATGTATTGAGCGAGTGCTGAGCTTGCCGCAGCTCACACCTTCTGAGGAAGTTAATGCGGCGTTTACCGAATTAGTTGATGCGGTGGTGGCGCACGGTAAAGAGCCACTGCTGCGTGACGAGGATATTCGCCGTCAGGTGCAGCAGCGCTGCGCGGTAGCCGAAGGAGAGTTGGAACGACACTGGTCGGGGCGCATCACAGAGGCGGATAACCCGTGGGCAGAGTTAGAAGCGTTTCCGTATCATGAGAATTATAAAGAGTTGACGCGGCGTGAGATTGGGCTGCTGGGACGGACTGGGCTGCAGCTATGTGGTTGTTCGTCGGAAGTGGCGATGATTGGTAGTGGGCCGTTGCCGCTGACGGGATGGTGGCTACATCGGCTAACGGGAGCGCGGATTACGCATGTTGATGCGTCGGACGAGGCAATTGAGTTATCGCGCGGCCTTGCCACGGCGCTTGATTGGCCGGGTAAATTTGTGACTGGTCTGGGTCAGTCGGTGGCGCTGGATGAGGGGCGATATGATGTGATATATGTAGCGGGACTGGCTGGCGAAACGCTGGCGGAAAAGCAAGCAATTGTTGATCATGTACGACCAGCACTTACACCAGACGGGCGACTGCTCGCGCGCGGGGCGTATGGGGCGCGTACTCTGCTCTATCCAGGGTTTGATGCTGATGCCATGAAGGGCGTGCAGTTGATGGAGGAATACCATCCGACCGATGATATTATTAATTCAGTCTTCGTGTACAAGCCCGTGCAGTAACGAAGTGTAGCACTAATTGATACATTGTCGCAATAATGATATATAGCTAGACGCCGAGGAATTCGTATGGATTGGTTGGTTCGGTGGTTGGGGTGATGGTGGGGTTAGTGAGCACATAGACGGCCTTGCCGCCGGATAGCTCGCGTTTGATCTGTCCGCGTATCTGTAGCCATTGATTATCGCGGTAGCGCTCGGCGTCTGGGGATTTAACGAGGATGCTGACCGGGGTGCTGTCAACGGCGCAGCAGCTGATAACGAAGCGCGAGAGCTCGAAGTAGCGGTTGTCGTAAAAGCCGCCTGGGTCGCGCGCCACAAAGCCGGTGACGTCAATGGTTACGCCGTCAAAAAAGCTGTCATTCGGACAGTCATCAAACGCGCTGCGCCAGCGGTTCATGGAAACGGGCTTACCATTAAGCGGCTCTGGTTTGTCGCAGCGGCCGGTCGTGCTGGTCGGCCCGGACGTGGCGCGATTGGCAGCGCTGGACGAGGACAGTGGACGCGGTGGCAGGATGCTGGACAGGACGAGGATACCAGCGGTGACGATTGAGAGTATGGGGATGGTGCGTCGCGGCTTTTTTGGATGCTTGGTGGGTGCCGGGCGGGCGGAGGCTCGTCGCTTCCCTGCTAGGTTATGGCGCAGCTGTAGAACAATATCGATAAGGAGTAACATGCCACCAGCCACGGTCGCCACGACGGCGAGCAAATGGTAGCGCGGATGAATGTAAAAGCCGAGCTGGCCGCGGACGGCGATGAGGATGATGTAGCCACAGGCGAGTAGCCCGCCGCCAGCGCGCAGTAGTGGGCCGAGTTTAGCGCGCATAGAGATTGACTCCGATCCCTGTCGCCAGCGACAGGCTGAAAATAATGAGCATAACCAGCAGGATAAATCGCGGACGGAAGGTGCTTCGCATGAGGAGAATCAGTTTGATGTCGATCATCGGGCCAGTCAGCAGAAAAGCGAGGACAGAGCCATTGGTGAAGATACGGGCGTAAGCCAGCGCAAAAAAGGCATCGACGCTGGAGCAGATAGAGACGACGAAGCCGAGGCCGATCATGGCGATGACCGACAGGATGATGTCGCCGCCGACGGCGTTGATGATGGAGCGCGGAACGAAGACTTGGGTGGCGGCAGCGATCATGGCGCCAAGGACCAGCATGGTGGTGAGCTGCCAGAATTCGTTGCGGGAATCAGCGAGGATGTGGCGAAAGGTCGTTGGATGACGGTCGGTGCAAGAAGCAGCGAATGACGGCTGGAGGACGTGCCTCGGGTGAATAAAGCTGACGATCAGAGCGGTCAGCTGGACGATTAGAAAGCCAAAGCCGATGCGCCACCAGACCATGCGTGGCTCAAAGCTAAAGGCGGTCATGGTGGCGATGATAGTGATCGGATTGAGGATCGGCGCGGCTAAGAGAAAGCTGATGACGTCGGCGGGCTTGAGGCCGTGCGCTAGGAGGCTGCGGGCGACTGGCACGTTGCCGCACTCGCAGACTGGCAGCGCGATGCCGACGAGCGAGAGGAGAATGCGACGAATGAGCGTGTGCTTGGGGAGGATTTTAAGTAGTCGGTCTGGCGGTAGGAAGCGGCGAATGAGAGCAGAAACGATGATGCCGATGATTAGAAACGGCGTGGCCTCAACGATGACGCTGCAGGTTAGCGTCAGAAAATCTTGTGCCAGCGGTGCTAGCGTTTCGGCCCACGTGTGCGGCGGATGCGCGATTAGCCAGAGGTCGATTTGTAAACCATACTGCATGACAATGATCCCAAACAAGCCGACGATAGTCCATCGGATTGCATCGCTGTGGTTTTTGAACCAGGTGCCAGCGCGCTGATATATTGTCTGTAGTGACGGCATAGTTTCTATTATACTACTCCCCGCCTAGCATGCTATACTAAATCATTATGAAACATCTCTGGCATTCGCATCACCCATTTCGGATTTTTTGGTTTTCGGCGTTGTTGACGCTGGCTTTGGGCGGGTTGATTTTCGGACATTTCGGCGCGAGCGGCTTGTGGTTATTCGCGATTCTGGTGGTGCTGGAAGTGACTTTTAGCTTTGACAACGCGGTGATTAACAGCAAGGTGTTAGCCGGCATGAGCCAGGTTTGGCAGAAGGTGTTTTTGACAGTTGGGATTTTTGTGGCGGTATTCGTGGTGCGGTTTGTGCTGCCGATTATCATCGTGATGGTGGCGAGCGGCCATGGCTTTATGGAAGTGGTTGATTTGGCGCTGCATAAGCCGGCGGAATACGGTCATATTTTGCACGAAGCCTCGCCGATGATTGATGCCTTTGGCGGCGCGTTTCTGATTATGATCGGCCTCAGTTATTTCATTGATTATAACAAGCGCGTGCATTGGATGCGGCATGTCGAGCCGTGGCTGGCCAAGGCTGGGCGGTTCGAGAATTTCAAGGTGTGTCTGATGCTGAGCGTGGCGGCGGTGCTGTACTTTACGGTTGAGCCGCCGCATCGGGCGCTGGTACTGATCTCGTCGGTACTGGGAATTATACTGCACATCGGGCTGGAATTGTTCGGCTCATTCTTTCATGAGGATGATGCCAAGTCGGTCAAGGTCAAGACCGGCTGGGCAGCCTTCGCTAGCCTGCTCTATCTGGAGGTGTTGGACGCCAGCTTTAGCTTTGACGGCGTGATTGGCGCTTTTGCCATCACCAGCAGTGTGTTGCTGATCGTGGCGGGGCTCGGCGCCGGAGCGATTTGGGTGCGGTCGCTGACGGTGTATTTGCTGCGGACGGGCATGCTCAGCAAATATAAATATCTGGAAAATGGCGCGCACTGGGCGATCATGGCGCTGGGTATGATGATGATCGCCAAGCTATTTCATCTGGAGCTGCCGGAATGGGCGACGGGAGGCTTGGGGCTATTGTTTGTGAGCTTGGCGGTTGGGAGTAGCATGCTGGAGGCGCGAGCGATTAATTTGCAAGAAGCAGCCGCGGCGAAATTGCATAGTGCTGAGCAGCGGTTGAAGCACGGCGCGGCGAAAATTGTGCCGCGGAGGCGACGGTAATTGATATTTGTGGCTTTTTGTTTCGGGCGATATCGCTTGCTTATTGCTACATTGTTGCAATAAGCATTTTTAATTTCGCAGGTGCAATGATGTAGTGATATGTCGGGGGTTATAATTTGACGCTTATGGCTGAAATTTGATCGGATAAAAAGTCATGAATCATTGTTCGCACCGTTGGGATGGCCCAATTTTTCAAAATAGTTAATTCATCGCTATTAAAATTCATCATAACAAAACGGTCGGTTGAGACTTGCCGTCGCAGTAGATTGTCGGTACCGATACGAATATGCCAGAAATCAGCGCCGATATGAGTATGAAGCGATTTTAAGCCGTTGCTGCCAGCGTCGCGGCCGCCCTTGCGGACACGGATTTTACCAAAATCAAGGTCAGTGTCGTCATGAATAACCAGTAAATCATCCAGCGTCAATTTATAAAAATCCATGAGTGCCCGCGCGGCAACGCCAACTTCGTTATAGTACGTCGTTGGTTTGACCAAGAGAACTTTTTCCTGCGGACTAGCGGTTGACGACTTTGCGTCAGCAGTTGAGGCTAGCTTGACACTATTTAGCTCGGCAATATCCGCAAAGAATTTGGGCTTATTGCTAAATTGTGCACTCTGCCCTGCTGCCAACTGGTCAACTACTAGAAAGCCAGCGTTGTGCCGGGTGTAGGTGTACTTGTCGCCAGGATTACCGAGGGCTAGGATGACTTTCATAGCCTTAGTATATCACTTTGGCCAGGATGACGTATAATAGATGTATGGCGAAACGCGATGACGATTTGGAATTTAGTGTTAATGCGGCGTTTGACGAAGCGCGGGCGGTTATTGACAAGGTGCCGCTTTATTTGGTGAACGGCTCGCTGGGTGCCGGCAAGACCAGCGTGCTGGAATTCTTATTGCAACAAAGTGACTATAAGGGTGCGCGGGTGATTGAAAATGAATATGCCAATGAAAATGTCGACGGCTATCGGCTAGAAGGGCTGGCGGAGATGGTGACGACGCTGGCTGGCGATTGTGTTTGTTGTTCGTCGAAGCATGCGTTGACGCGGATGCTGCTGGACTTTTGCCGGAATTCTCCAGCGCCAGTGTTTATCGAGGCGACGGGCGTGGCGCGAACGATGAACTTGGTCGAGAAATTGATTAATGCACAAATCTTCAATAAGTATGAGTTGATGCAGAGTTTTTACGTGATCGATGCGCACGAGATTCTTAACGGTGTCGAGCCGGCGCACGAGGTTGAACTGCAGGCAGCAGACGTAATTTTAGTGACTAAGGAAGATTTGCTGAATGATAGCGAGCGAGCTGAATATGACATGAAACGGCGCGCCCTGCCCTACGCCAAGGTTTTAAGCGCACCGCACGGTCGGTTTGACCTCAGTAAATTAACCACGCCATCGGGACTGCTGGCGTTTTTTGATACGTATGACGGCGAACTGGCGGTGCCGGATAATCCGACTTATGCGGTGCTGGACGTTTCAGGCATGAAAATTACGGCAGCGACTTTGGAAAAAATATGGCCGGAATTATTTGCGGCGTATGGCCTGCGGCGAATGAAGGGCTGCTTCATCAACGACAACGGCGCGCGCCAGCATGTGGAGGCAACCGAGCAGCAGATTCAGCTAACTAATGCCAGGCCTGAGGAGGCGGCAAAAATCGTATTCATCGGCGAACGGG
Source organism: Candidatus Saccharibacteria bacterium oral taxon 488 (assembly GCA_005697215.1). Classification (NCBI taxonomy): domain Bacteria; phylum Candidatus Saccharimonadota; species Candidatus Saccharibacteria bacterium oral taxon 488. Next base: position 293,558 of record CP040003.1, read on the forward strand.
CGGATGAGATTACCCGTGAAGCTTTGGCGGTGCAACTAGTGATGTTTGAATAAATTGTTCGCTTTCGTCGTTTCCGACTCATCAGCATAGACACGCATCTATGGAGCGAACTGACAAGCAGGAGAATATTTACACATGGCGGAGATGACCACCAAAATATTCGGCGGCTTGCCAGTCCAGTGTGTGGCCTACATGAACAGTTGGACGATCCACCCGAGTCCCAGTGCCACGAGAAGGGTCAAAAAGAAAATGACTCGTCGACTAAACTGGTCGTCCCCGGGGTTGGATCGGGCGGTGAACAAACTCACAAAGATGTTCAACCCGATGGCCTGGACCAGGTTCAGCCTATTGATGTCGAATGTGGGACTGATAAACCAGCCCCAGAGGATCATCGTCACGAATCCTCCGAAGAGGATGTCGATGATGATAAAGAGGAGGTCGCTGGCGATGTTGCCAGCCTCTCCTCTGGTGTCGTAGCTCATGGCGAGCCTCTCTCCTCATCCGAACGGAACTGTTCGTGTTTTACAAAAAACACTGCCCTGGCGCCCGGATGGCGCTTGAGCAAGATGAGGTTTCATGACACTATTTTGCTTCCGCTAAAATAACGCCATAAAATCTCACCTTGCTCTATTCTCAACTGCTTGTCAAAATACACTTTTGGACAAAACGTCAAACATCTGTCAACAAAAGCTGATATATATCAATACGAGAACAAAACGTCAAGGGTTTTTGTCAATAATGTGGTGTAATATTTTTTCTCACCCCTGTTATGATCATAGATAACTTTTTATAGAAAATAGTAGCCGGTGCTTTCTGATAACAGTAACTTGGCGCAGCATGATAAGAACGGGTCGGAATGTGGGTATTTCAAGAACATCAAAACGCCGGCAAGTACATAAGTACGTCGGCGTTTTGTTAGGATTCTTATAGCCTAGAAACACTTGATATCAAGCGTACAATTGTTACTGGGCTTCAGGCGGAAGAGGTGAGCGGTATCCACTTTGTCGCTCGCGTACTTCGTTATACCATCCTAATAGCTCTTGACCATGATCCCAGTCCCACGCTGAGTCTGGTAATAAATAACCAGTTACTGCATTAAACAATGGATCTGAGGTATTTACCCTGATATCCAATATTTTTAGGGCCTCTTCGGCAATATCTGCTACGGTTGCAGTCTCGTTATTGTTGAGATGATCTTGCATGAGCTTTGCCAATAGGAATGTGTAAGAGCTGTACATGACTCCTCTTGCCTCAAACTCACTCGTAAATGGCTCTGCTTGTATTGGGTTATCTCTGTCGCCATAGATATTAGGTGGTAGCTGCGCCGCCGCTGCTCCAGCAAGGCGTATTTCTACGTCCCAGAGTTTTTCTTTTAGCCCCTCATATTTTTCTTTTCTGTTGATAATGGTATCTGCCCGCTGAATATCATAATCGTCTTCATCGTTGCGCCGAGCTTCATCTTCCCGCGCCTCAGCGGCAAGGACTTTTTCTGGTATATCGTCCAGAGTTTTTATCACGAGTGGATATGTCTCTGCCATTACAGGATGCTCGCTATACGGATCAGGAACTTTTATCTGCTGATCACAGTGTCCGCGCATAACTCGCGCCCAAGCTGCCTCTAGTTTTTCGGGATCAGAATTTTCATATACGGGAACACAAACACCACCAAAAATAAGTAGTACCGGCTGGCCTTCTTCTGGTGCTTCTGGGCCGTTACTGATAGCATATTTGGCTATATCTACTGCATCAGAGAAAAATATTCTGGCATCAGCAAGGTCGTTGCCCAACTCAAGCAATGGGGCTTTTTCCAGCGGACCGCTATACATTTCAGGTTCGCTAGGTTCAGGGGTGACTTCGGTAGAGCCGTCAGTGCCAACAGGTGTTTCTGGATCTGCCTGAACTTCCTCCTTGATACCCGCAGAATTTTCCTGAAGCATGCCCCAGGGGGTTGTAGAATTATTTTGCTCTTCGCTCAGCATTCTCTCAGGTGGCTTTGGTATTCCTGGCATAGCTATAACTCCTCTCGTATGGATTTTAGTGTGCTGAGATTATATCAGCAGTACAACACTATGTCAATTTTTGAGAATTCAGCTCCAGTTGTTACTACGCCGTCAAGTTAGTTCATTTCTTGTCAAGAACGACCAAGTGCTCAATATGCGGTGTGCGCGGGAAAAAGTTGTAGCCATGGTGCCAAGCGATGCGGTAGTGCTGTTGGAGTAAGGTAACGTCGCGGGCTTGGGTGACAGGATTGCAGCTGAGATAGAGGATGCGCGGCGGCAGCTGTTGCAACAATGTCGCAATAACGTCAGGATGTAAGCCAGCGCGTGGTGGGTCGACGATGACGATTTCCCTACCGGTGATGTGGTCGAGGGCTTGTTCGCTGGGCGCGAGAATGGCGCGGGCGTCGGTGCGACCAAGTTCGGTGATGTTGCGCTGCATTTCGCGGACGGCGTCGGCGTTGCTTTCCACCAGCGTGATGTTGTCGCCGCCAATGGTCAGGCCGATGGTGCCGACGCCAGCGTAGAGGTCGATGGTTGATAATTTGACAGCTCGAATATCATCAGAAAATAATCCGGGACCCACTAAAGCCAGCCCAGATTTTTTCTGAGATATTGCTCGCTGTTGACTATCGGTGTTGTCATGTGCCGCTAACTGATCCAGCTGGCGCTCTTGGCGCGCCTTATTGTACGGTACCCATTCCCGCATATCGCGCAGCGCCTGCTCGTAAACCGGGATGTTGACTTGGAAAAAGCCTTCGCAGGCGTAGCGGAATGGCACGCCAAGAATGGTGTCGGTCAAGGTAGTGTTGCCGAAACGCGCCAGTCGCTCAGTGATGCGACTGGCTGGTGAGCGCGGGTCGGAGTAGATGACTTCCCCGCCCTGAGCCGGTAATTTGGCGGCTTCATCAGCGGTGATGATTTCGGGCAAGCGATCTTTAACATACAACTGCCATACGCAACTTCCCGATTGATCGCAGCGGACGAGCAAGGTCTTGAGCTGGCGAGCCGCGACGCGTTTATGGTGCAGCAAGTCGCGGATTGCACGCGCCAGGTTATTGATTGCAGGGTGCGCTAAGCTCGTGCCATCGACGACAATCTTACCCTTGCTGCCGCGGTGGAAAAACGCTAAATCAAGCGTATCACCATACTCTCTGGCTTCACTATACCAACTAAATTCAACTTTGTTGCGATAACCATATGCAATATTGTTGCAATAAATATCAATCGCTGCCGGTAATGCAACATTGTGCAGTGTAAAGGCGTCGTCAATCAGTTGCCTTTTGTATATCTGCTCTATCTCGAGCGGCATAATCTGCCAAGGACTGGTCGAAAGATAACTATCCGGATCGCGCGGCTGGATACGGTCGGGGCTTGGCGAGATCACCTCCTCGACAATCGCCTCGATGAAGTGTGATTTCTTTTTGGTAACGCGAACAGTAACCGTCTCGCCGGGCAATCCGCCCCATACGAAACATTTGCGGCCATCGGCCAGCGTCCCTAGTGCTTGCCCGCCGCCAACGATTTTCTCTAGTGTCAGCGTCTCGAAACTCTGCCGTCTCATCAAAGCTATTATAACAGATTAGAAGTTGCACTCTGGCACACCGCCAAACCAGCCGTTCTGCATATTGCGGCCAGTGCGGCAGGTGGTGCCATCTGAGAGCGGTACCTTTATGGCGTAGCGGGTCGGCACGACGCTGGAAGCGTGGGTCGTGTCAGTGGCTGCGAGATACCAATAATCACGGCCTTCGTGGTCTTTTGGCAGCTGCTTGATGTAGCGTGGAATGAGGAGTGCGCCGAGTTCGCCACCATTACAAATCTTCATATTAGCGGTGTTATAAACAGTGCAGGCGCTCGTCGGCCATGGATATTCGCCGTTGTCCGAACGATATTTCTCGATTGCTTCCTTGAGCATCGAAATATTTGACTTGGTCTCATTGTCGCGAGCGGTGTTATACGTATTGCGCCACACGAGACCGCCCAAGGTAGCGAGGATCGCGATAACCACGATAATGATGATAACCTCGACGATAGTAAAGCCATGCTGCTTATGCATATGACGATTGTAGCGCGTTTTGAGCCCGATCGCAAGGCTGGTAATTGCGTGATTATTATGCTACACTAATCCTTGGTATTGGGCCGTCGCCAAGTGGTAAGGCACCAGGTTTTGGTCCTGGCATTCGGGGGTTCGAATCCCTCCGGCCCAGCCATTTACGAGTAGACTCGTAAAAGCGAGATAGGCAAAGACACGTAATTATTCTAATTATTCTAAATCTCCTCTGGTTTCCGGTTCAATCGACGCCGTACATTATTACGCCGGCTACCACGGGTCGTTTCTATATATAAAACTGATCTATAACGGCCGACAGTGTCGAGTCAAGTTTAACCTGCCCTAGTTCATCGGCCCCAATATACCGCAGCTCGCTGACATCTGGCGTGGTTGTGGGTGGCGACACGAGGCGAACCTGGTAGGCGATAATGAGCACTGGGATGTCGAACTTTTTGCTCCATGTCGGGATGATGATTGGTGCTGCGTTTGTGATTTCTATCTCAGCTCCCAGCTCTTCTCGGCACTCACGCCGCAAGGCCTCGGCTATGCCCTCGCCGTGTTCCAGCCCGCCGCCGGGTAAATCCCATGTATCGCTCCTCTCGCGGACGAATAGTAACTTTCCGTCCTCATAGATCAGTCCCTTGACTGACACGCGATAGGCGGCTCGGATATGTTTGAGCTCAGGCATGGTCATTCCTCCTGCTCCGCCATTTGTGTATCTCGCAGGTGATGATCGGGATGACGAACGAGGCGAGGCCGATGAGTGCGCCGTGCCAGAAGTTGATCGGTGTGATGTGGAGGATTGTGCCAAGCGGGCCGAAGAAGACGAGTAGCTGTAACATGACCGACAGGCCGATGCCAGCGTAAAAACTGGCATTCATGACCTTGAGGCGGGTGAAGATTGACTCGCTGTCGGAGCGGGCGTTGAAGGCATTGGCCCACTGGCTGACCACCAGCGAGATAAAGGCTAGCGTCTGCGCGTAGTCGTGGCCGTAATGCTTCTCGAAAAAGATGTAGACCGCCAGCGCGATGACTGACATGGTGGCAGCGACGATGACCATCCGCCAGATCATTTGGCGGCTGAGAATCGGTGCGTCGGGGCGCTCCGGCGGGCGGTTCATGGCCTGCTTTTCGCCTGGCTCCAGGCCAAGCGGAATGACCATCGAGGTGTCGGTCACCAGATTAACCCAGAGGATCTGCACTGGCTCCAGCGGCGTCTTGATGCCGATGAGCAGTGCGCCGAGCATAGTGATCAGCTCGCCAGTGTTAGTCGACAGTAGATAAAACAGCATGCGGCGAATGTTGGCGATGATGGTGCGGCCCTCGCGCATGGCGTCGATGATGGTCTTGAAATTGTCATTGAGCAGGATGATGTCGCCAGCGTCTTTGGCGATATGCGAGCCCAAACCCATGGCCACGCCGACATGGGCGTTGGTCAGCGCCGGCACGTCATTGACGCCGTCACCGGTCATGGCGGTGATGTGGTGCTTTTTGAGAATGGTCAGTAGGCGGTATTTTTGCTCGGGGATGACGCGGGAGAAGACCTTGGTTTTGGTGACGATGGCGTCCAGCTGATCATCGGACAGCTTAGCCATGTCACGGCAGTCAAACACCTCATCGCGGCTCTCGACCATGCCAAGTTCCCGGCCAATCTGATAGGCCGTCTCGAAATGATCGCCGGTGATCATCCGTACTGACACGCCCGCCTTCAGAGCCGCTCGGATGGCCCGCGGCGCCTCTGGTCGCAGCACATCGGCCACGGCCACGAAGCCGGCAAATGTCAGCTTGCCGAGCTGATCAAAGCCATCAATTATCTCGTCTAGCTCGCCCGTCGCCAGCCCAATCACTCGGTAGCCGCGGGCGGTCATCTCATCAAGCATCTGCTGGGCGCGCTTTTTGGTGCGAGCCGACACGCGGCACGCTGCCAGAATGGCTTCGGGCGCACCCTTGACATACAAGCGAAACTGCCGGCCGTGATGCCAGATGGTGGCGGACATGGCATGGGCTTGACTGAATGGCAGGTCACGAACTGGTACGTGGCGCGGGCTGGCGCTCTGCTTGCGGGCGTACTCATTGAGGGCGATGTCCAGCGGATCGTGGCTCTTGGCGTGAGCGCGGTTGACCACCAGCCCGATGATGCGGTCAATGTTCTCTGTCGCCTCGTCCGGCGTCCACGTTTGCTGAACGGTCAGCTTGTTCTTGGTCAGGGTACCCGTCTTGTCAGTGGCGATGGTGGTGATGACGCCGATGGTCTCGATGGCGCGCATTTGATGCACCAGCGCCTTTTTGGCGGCCATCCGCCGCATTCCTAAGACTAACACCACGGAAATCGCAATTGGCAAGCTTTCCGGCACGGCGCTCACCGCTAGGGCCATGACAAAACGCAGACTCTCCAGCACATCCATGCCGCGCAGCAAGCTCAGCCCAAAAGCAACGAGCGCGATGGCCGAGACAGCGGCGATGACTCTGGTGATCAGGGTGTCGATTTTTCGCTGGACTGGGCTTTGGGTCGATTCGCGTTTGGAGAGCATGGCGAGATTACCGAACTCGGTCTGATTGCCGGTGGCAACGACCACGCCGGTGCCGGTGCCGCTAACGACGAATGAGCCCTGAAATAGCATGTTGGTTTGCTCGTATATTTCTTTATTGCCGGTGAGGGCGTCGGTTTGTTTGGAGATTGGCAGTGATTCGCCGGTCAGCTGCGCCTCGTCCACCCGCAAGTTGGCGCTGCGGAGGAGGCGGATGTCGGCAGGGACTTTCTCGCCCTCAGCCAGCGAAACGACGTCGCCCGGAACCAGCTGGCTGGCGTCGATGCGCGTGGTGCGATTGACGCGGTGGACGTCGACTTTTTGGGCGTCGTGACGGGACAGGCTGCGCAGCACGCGGTCAGTTGAGAAGCGCTGAATGTAGAAAATAACGGCCGAGATGGCGGCGATGACAAAGATGATGATGGCGTCAATGGCCTCGCCGTGCCAGAGGCTGATGATGGCGGCGATGAGCAGGACGAGCATAAAGATATCGAGAAATGGCTCGAGGATGATACGCCAGAGCGGTTCGGATTGGACTTTGATGACGTTGAGGCCGTAGCGTTTTTGGCGGCGCTGGACTTCGGCCGCACTCAGGCCGCTACTCGAGGAACCCAGTCGCCGCAGTACCTCGTCGCTTGATGATTGATAAAAATGCATATGGTTATTATAGCGTGAAGTGCGGCTTGGAGGAAATGGTAGTAAATGGCTTGGGGTATAGCTTGAAATGGTGGGTAATCATCGTACCTAGTTATAGTTGAGGCCGCTATTCTGCAACAGTTAATTACAGGCAAAAAGGTGCGCCTCCGGCTTTTGCCTCGCGCACCTCTTGCTTGAGATGGGGGTTTTATGATTCTATCATCGTCAGTCGATTCGGTCGCTCCACGTACCGTAAGTGACGTGGGCCGCACCAGGCCTGACGCTATGCCCGTAGCTTCTTATCCTTCAGCTTCAATACTACATCCGCTTGCTTGGCCAGCTGTTTACTATGAGTGACGACGATGACACATTTGTCGTTTTCGTGGGCAGCCCGACGCAGGATGTCGATGATGTCAGCGGCGGTGGTTTCGTCCAGGTTACCAGTCGGCTCGTCTGCCAAGATGATCGGTGCATGTGAGACGAGGGCTCGGCCGATCGCCACGCGCTGTTGCTGTCCACCAGAAAGTTTCATGACGTTGCGGTGAATGTGATCGTCGTCCAGGCCCATGGCGTGTAGCGTTTCGTTGGTAGCCTTGGAATTAACCAATTTCAAGTTTTCCAGCGGCGTCAGATAATCGATCAGATTATAATTCTGAAACACCAGCGAGATATTGTGTTTGCGATGATGCGAATAACCCTGCTCGGCGATGTCTTGATCTTTGAACAAAATCTGCCCGTCGGTCGGTGTGTCCAGCCCGGCTAGCAGCCCCAGCAGTGTCGATTTACCAGCGCCAGAACTACCGACGATGGCGTAGAATTTGCCTTTTTCAAATTGATAATTGATGCCGTTGAGCACATTGCTAGTGCCGTCGGCGTATGAATAGATGATATCGCGTAACGTAAGTATTGACATAATAACTCCTAACTTAATTTTGCTAAAATTTGCTTTGGTGATTGGCGCATAATCGGCGCGGTGGCAGCGATGGCTGATAGCAGAACGACCATGTAGCCGAAGGCGAAAGCCTCTAGGTAGGTCGCTACTGGCGCGGCTTGCACCGCAGTCTTTTCTATGCGCTGGCTTTGGTCAGTTTGCGCTGTCAGGGCAGTAGAAATTTGCGATGAGGTGACCGAGCCGATACCGAGCGCGAACATCGAACTGACTGCGGCGATGATCGCCAGCTCTGCCAAGAACTGCCCGATAATCTGCCGCTTCGACGTGCCGATAGACAGCAAGATGCCAATTTCATGCAAGCGGCCGCGCACCCAGAACACCAGCACTAGTGACAACACCGCTAGCCCTGCCACAGCTGCACCGATGGTGGCAATCGTCAACACGTTTTGAATGCCAGTGATGTTTTGGAGGACGCCAGCAAACACGGCCCCGTTGTCGGTCAGGCTGAATTTCTGCCAATCGACGTTTGGTAGGCTTTTGACACGATCCGTTAGCGACTTCAGCTGGTGCGGATTTTCGGCAAAATATGTCGCCCGCGTCAACTGCTGGCTACCCGTCAGCTGCTGCGCTGCAGCCAAGTTGGTGATGAGATGATTCTCCGCCATGTCGGACTGCAAGACCGCTGGCTTTTCGCCTTTGCCGCTGAAGATGCCCATGACAGTCACCGTCACCCGCCGGCCGTCTTTGGTAATGTCCAGCTTGTCGCCTGGCTTGATGTCATTTTTCTCAGCAAACGTTTTGTGAACCAGCGCCGCGTTTTGATCGTTCGCCCCCAGATGCTTACCCTGCTCTAGTTGGTAAAATCGACCGGTGAATTCGCCGAGCAAATTGCTCTGTGTCGCTCCCGTAACTTTTGCTTCGCCAGCCACATTAGCGTCCAGCTGCACGCCGCTGCCTGCTACGTCAACCAATTGCTTACCCGGCAGTCCCGCAGTGGTTTCTGCCTGGAAATTGTGCGCTTTGACCTTGTCTAGGTGCTGCACCTGTCGTGCCATTTCCATCGGCACCTCGCCCGATGGCTGCTTGCTGGCGATGCTAAAGCCGGCGCGGATGTTCCGCTCGACCGATTGCTTCAGCTGCGCCATCGTCTGCTGCACCGTCAGCGTGCCGATGAGCAGTGTGAAAATCAGCGTCATAATTAGGGCGATGGTCAGGCTGCGACGCCGTTTACGCGTCACAGCCGTCCAGGCTCGTTTGATAATCGTCATCATTCGCCCCTAGTCCACTTCGGTTAGTAATTCTTTTGGCGTTGATTGGGTAATCGGTCGCGAAGCCAGTAATACCGCAATGATAATCACCGCTAGTCCAGCGCCCCACACCGCCAGCAGATCCGTCGGTTGCACGCCAACCGTCACCTTGTCGAGCGTGCGTGATGACGTCACCGAATCAGCATCAGCACCGAGCGACGCACCGTTCAAGGAGCTGCCAGCTTGACGCGTGGCATTCTGCGCCGCCTGCGATACCACGTGATCGCCCATTTGTTGAGCAATCAGCCCTGCGGTAAAGTACGACGCACCAAAGCTCAACACCGCGATCATCACTAGCTCAGCAATATATTGCAGCACAATCTTTGACTGCGGCACGCCCGTCGCCAAGAGTACGCCCGCTTCGCGCTTGCGCTCGTTCATCCACAAATACAGCACCATGCCAATCACTGCGACACTGACCAGCGCCGTCGCCCACAACATGCCGTCGATCAGGCCGTACACGCCGTTCACCGCACCAGTCACGCCAGCCAGTTCCTGACTATTCTTATTCAATTGATACTTTTGCCAATTGACCGGCAATTTATTTGCCCGCGCCATCACCTCATCCAACTGTTTGGTGCCCTTGGTAAAGAACGTAGCGTCCTGGTAAATCTCATTTTGCTCGGTATAGGCATTCAACTGGCGGGTCGTCGCGAGGTCGGTCAAGAACAAATTCTCGAACAGCTCCACCTGATACGTCGCCTGCTTTGGGTTCTTGCCGTTAAATATACCGACGATTTCCACTTCAACCTCGTCCTTGGATGGATGCTCGTTGTCGGTGTCATACTGGTTAGCCTTTAACTTAATTTTACTGCCAAGTTTCAGGTTGTTGGCCTTGGCGAAGTCTTCGTGCACCAAAATCTTGCGAGAATCGTTCTCGGTGATGTGCCGGCCAGCGATGAGCTTGAGCGACTCGGCCCGGAACTTCTTCTCGGACTCAGATTTATTGACGCCGATGATGGTGGCGGCGTTGCCAAATTGTTTGTCTTTTTGGGCATCATAGCCGCTGCCGCCGCTTGGTAGTGGCACCAGTTTGGTATTGATAAAATCGACCGTGGCGTTCTGGCGCTTGACATAGTCCGTCACACCCTCCAGGTTCTTCACCGCGTCGATGTCTTTGTTTGATACCGTTCCTGAGCCGCGGGCTGTTCCCGGATTGGTGCGCGGATTATTGCCCAGCGTGAAGCCGGCCTTGAGCGTTTTGTCCAGCGACTGCGCTGCCGCATCGGTCGAATGCTTGATGGCAAATCCACTCAGCATAATCGTCGACATACACAGCAAAATCGCCAGCAAAATCAGCGTTTTGAGTTTTTTCCTGGTGATATACAACCAGGCACGTTGTACAAATGACATAGATCTCCTTTCTTGGTTCTATGTCAGTTTAGCAGGGGTGTGTGAAGGGAATGTGAAATTGCCGATGTAATCACAACGGATTATTTTTCACTAATCAATAGATGAGGACAAAAATATTAATTTAACACCTTAGAGTTACTTAGTCTGTCATTATACTTCAGGACAAAATGTCTTAATGGATGATGACATTTTTAAGTTGTGATTGCTTATTTCTTCTCAAGCTCAGCTTTTGCGGCAATATGCATAGAGATGGTGCTACTTTTGAACCTCGATGACGTGAACGCCGAGACGTTCCTTGTGCGGCGGGTAGATCTTGTGAAGGAGGCGAAGCGCTTCCTCTTTGCTTTTCGCCTGCGGCACGATCTGCTGCCATGACTCAGCCGCCAGCATGTCGGCGAATTTACTGTAGATTCGAATTGACTTGATTCGCACCACACCGGACGCATGTCCGTTTTCCAGCTGCAACGGCTGACCCTCCTTAAGGCGCTTGATGCTGTTGTAGCCGATGCGGACTTCTAAAGTCTTGCGGCCTGACATGATTGCGTCGTAGTACGGCCGCTTGATGCGCATCTTACGCATAGGCACTCCTTTCCTGTTGAGGCTGATTCCCCACTGTTGAACGACACTGTTTGGTGCGTACCCTCCTGGGAACATGCCTTCAATCGTCCAGCCGTGGCGCTGGAGGCAGGCAATCTGCCACGGCTCAGGAACCATATGGATGTACAGCTTGCGACCATAACCAGCTAATAATTGTGGCAAGTTAGCTACCAGTGCTTCGAAAACAGCCTCTGATTTTGCTACTAATGGCATGATTTTAATTGGTCGACCTTTCTTCGGCGTTGCGACGACAACGCCAACGACCTTTCTATCCTGCTCGGCGATGAAAATGAGCTTATACTTAGCGTTGACGTCTCGGCTCTCACGTCGTTGGTAGCTAGCAAATAGCGCATCTACCCATGCATCATCCACGCCATTAAAGTCACTGTCCACTCGCGATAGGATCAGTTGGCGCGCCGCTGCAGCGTGCTTTTTCTCGTCAAACGGGACGATTGAAATGTCTGACAAATCAGGAGCTGCACTCTGATTCAGCGGCTTGTACAACATACATTCGTCGACGCCAGGTTTATAATGATCTTGCGCCTTGCCGGCCAGATGAAATCCTTTGCGCAATAGAAACTTGAGCGTGGCTTGGTTTTGGGCAGCTACTGTACAGTAGAGTTGCCGAGCGTGGTGTTTGCGAGCAAAATCCTCGGCATGACGAAGCAACTTACTACCAATGCCAAATTGGCCGCGATATTCTGGCGCAACGATGAGCGGACTAATTTTAACTGTTCCCTGCTTCTTGACAACTAGATGAATCATTCCGGCAGGATGATGATTGACTTCTGCGATAAATATGTATTGTAGAAGTGAAAACTGCCCGACAGAATCGACGTTATTATTGATATGCGCGGTAAACATCCGCTGTGCATGAGCTTGATGATCGCCATCGTAAAATGGTTCAAGCGCTTCTGTCATCAGGCGAAAAACGAAATCAAAATCGCCTGTTTTAGCCTTACGGATATTCACAGTGACTGACGATTTCTTATATCGGTGCATGAGTTTATTGTCTTATACCCTATATAATAATACAAGTTATCTATTGCTACACATGCGTAATTTATGGCTAGTCAAATTGGTGCAAGCACAGACCGTAACCACTACTAAGGCATGAAACATTCCGCCTCACCCATTACTTTTGGGTGGTTTATGTTCCTGATTTCGGCGCTGGGGCGTCTTATGTTTTTGCCAAATAATCCCTCACCATCACAAATCCATCAACCGCCTCAATTGCAGCCAAGTACGCTTTCCACTCCTCATCATTCAATTCTGCCAAACTACGGCCAGGAAAGCTCGGATGTCCATAAATGTATAACAATTCCGTCCAGCCATGTAAGTTATCGCCGCGCGGCTCGTCAATGATAAATCCCTCTTCATCAGCTACGAAAATGTGGTCTTTTTCGCCGTCAAAATAGCCAACCGCAAAAGAAAATATAGCCCTACGATCAGTTTCACCTTGCATTAGTTTGATGATGCCGGGATAGCTAAAACTATCCAGCAACAATTTGACAAACGGCCCTGGAAAGCCTTTCAGCGCTGGGATGAAAAAACCGCGGTCATCAACGATCAGGCGCTTGTTTGGAAAAGTTTTCTTGGCCTGAGATAGTTTACTCTTGGCAATTGTTTGAATATCCAGTCCCCGCCCCTCGTCAAAATCATGGTCTAGCTGCTGCAGATCAATATCAAGCGGTTGAAGAAGTCTCTGGAGGCTGGCGAACTTGCGCTGGTTGGAGGTGATGAAGTAAATCGTTTTACTTTTTGTCATGAATAATCCTTTCTATATCATAACACCAAGAGCGACCAGATGTATTGATCTGGTCGTATAAAATGATGGAGTGAATACAAGCGACTTCTCTCAGATTACGAATATACTCTTGTCGCGAAACAGCGCGCGGATGTTGTTTGTGGTTTTATTTTAGCATACACAATAGATGCGGGTCTAGATGTGTGATATGCTGATAGATAACACTAGGACGATTGTGTTATTTGATTTATTACGCGATATCCTGTGTATTATTCTCAACAATATCAACCCAAACTCGACTGATTTCTTCAAATAATTCATCTTTAGTGTTTTCATTAAAGACAGTATAGTCTGCTGACCATTCTGATAATTGATATTCTGTATCAAGCTGTACCTTTCCCGGAAGATCTCTGACCATTCTGACCATCGCTCCAGAGAGTTCACGTATTAAAGCCCTATCTGCCATTGTCCGTACACCGCCAATCGTGATAAGTCTGTTGCCTGCTTGTAGGGAGGTATCTACATTGTATCTTAAAATATCTCCCCAAACCGTTGGAGAAACCATAACGATGGCGCTTCTGCCGAGCCACTCCAGCAATGGACGGTGTTGATTCTTTGTCTCATGCGTTAGCTCAGCTAATTCACCAGAGCGTAGAGATTTTATATAAGCATCTGATAATTGTGGAATATTTTGGTCGGACGATACACTCATCCCGTATTCACTTAGTTTACCTGATAATATATCCTTGTAGTCTTCTGGCCGAGAGTTCTGATTATTTGATATATCAGCAAGTAGTGATCTCCCGATTTGCATAATAGAGTCTGAAAACTCAAAGTGCTCTGATTGCATTGGCTGAGCAACTTCTGCCAACATGTTGGCGGCTGTTGTTTTACCGCTACCAGCAGCGCCGCCAAATCCTACAACGTATGCCTCTCTCATAAACCAAATTCAGCAGGCAAGGTTTGCAACATGAACTCTTCTGGCTTTTCGGTAAATATAATCCTTTTTCCTATTGCCTGTGCATAGCCGATTTCAATCAGTGCTGACGCACCGACATAGCCGCCAACAGAACAAACAATCAGTGCATCACAATTGTCTATCATGTCTAGATGATATCGCTCTAGTTCAAGTGGGGACATTCCCTCTTCGCCCGAAAATGTAACAAACTCCTCGCCTGGATTTTTTGGCTCTTCAAACCTTGGACTGAGAATTTCAACTCCACGTTTCGATAACGTCTTCTTAATTTCCAGAATGTGCGGCAGATGCTTGCGGAAACTGCCAGATAGAACAACTGAACGATATTCTTGCTTAGCGGTACCGTGAATCATGTTAGAATCCGAAGGTACTAGTTTTTCAGCGCCAAACTGTTCAATTACTGCCTGTGCGATTGCCGAGCAGGCTCGTGCGCCATGCATCCATAATGGATCGTCTGGCATCAAAGCTTCGAGATCATTGATAGATATCCTTGCATACACCTCCTCATTTTTTGCTGCAAAATCGGTTGGAGTGATCATGCTTGGGTGATCTGCATCATCAAATACATCATTAGGCTTTAAATTATATCCGACCAGCTTCATGTAAGTTAATTCACCACCATTATAGATTGCCACTGGAGTAGTGCTTTCGATGATTGGTAACTTATTTTTTATGCTATCAACAACGTCACGCAAACTATGCTGCGAGTGCTTTTCGTTCAAAAATGGAAAATCTTGCAATACAGTGCCAACGCCAATATCTAAGTTATATCGCTCAACGATATTTCCGCTTTCTTTGACAACTAGCTCCGTCGATCCGCCTCCAATGTTGATTAGCAACAGTGGCGTGTTCGATATATACTCAGAAGACAAAGCCTGCTCTAAATAAAACCCCTCAAGTTCATGCTGAACGACGGTAAAGCATAAACCAGTTTGCTCAAAGAAGTCGTCTGCTAGGTGTCGATAGGCTGGCATACTTAGTTTGCGAAAGACGGCAGTCGCAAAAACCTTGATTCTATCAGCTTCATATTTATCTTTAACTGAGTTGACATAGTCAATTAATTCTTTCTTGAGATTCTCTGATAGGCCAGCGTCGGGAGAAATTTCTTTTTTAAACGGTAGACTTTTCGTTTCTTGGAGCTTTACGGCTTTCTCTTCGACAGCGTACACTTTGATAGTTGACGATCCGATATCAATGTAGATAGTTTTCACTTCCCCTCCTGGTATTAATTTTACTACGCGGTCGGCTATCAAAATAGAAGTCTAGTGTCGTTATTGTAACAGATGAGATATAAGGGTGTAAATACAAAACTTACCTTTACATGAGGGAAAAACATATCGTTACATCTACTCGTCTCTCCGCGCCGCCACCACAAACCACATAAAGTAGCCCTCCAACGATTCATCCTCCATGCCGGCGAATAGTTCGCGGGCGCGCAGGACTTCGCGGAGTTTTGGCGATTTTTGGCGGGCGAGTTGCTCGGCGGTGGCGTCTAACAAGTCCAAGCCGCGCTGCCAGGCGCCAGTCATTGCAGCCGTATCGCCGCGGCGCTGGGCGGCAAATGCTCGCCCGACCTCTGAGCCGATGTTGCCCATTTGTTCGAATATCGTTAAGCTCTGCCACTTTTGCCGATCAAAGATGTGTTCACTCATGAACGACTCCGGCGATGATATCGATAATTTGCTGGAGCACTGTTGGGTCGAGCCGTCAATACTCTTCATAATTCAATTGTAGCACGAATAAGCGGGATGGGTACGTGTCTGCTGTGCCGCAGCATATTCCCACTCAGCAATTGATAGCGTAAATATTATTATCAATAAGCCGTCAAGTTTAACTTACCGTCCACATACTCTCCCAAAAATACATCGCTATAAGACTTCAGCCCCTGCTTTTTCATTTCTTTCAGCAGCCATTTTTCATCCTCGCCAATTACCTGCAAAATATCAGTTTGCAGCTGCCCGTCTGTTATCAATGGGAATTTCGGGTTTTCTTCTCCTTCGTGGGTAATGATTAATTCGCCGTCTTGTTCCACCACGGCTCTTTTCACTTTTCTCGTTGAATAGATATGATGAGTTCGCAGCTTGAACGATACATCATGAGCGCTCAAGCCAACTTTTTTGCAATTTTCAATGTTGATTTTTCCATTATCAATGATTATCAACGCCTTGCCGTCTATCAGCTGCTTTGCTCTCACGTTATACTGTTTTATCCATTTCAACGTCAGCACCAGCGCGCACCATATACACAAAATGCCGATGTAATCCAAAATCTGAATGCTATTGTTATAAATGACGCCTCCAATGATACCGCCCAGTACATAGTTTTGCACTTGATCGCTGGCAGATGACGGCGACAGATTGCCTTTTCCGGAAACGTTGATGATTATCGTCAGCGCGAAAAAGCCAATCAATAATTTTATTGCTACTAAAATGAATTCATTCATGGTTTGATTTTAGCACAGACAGCCAGCGCTTCAGCATGATATGCTGACGGCGGAATCTTTATGTAAAGCAGGAGTTGAGAGTCTGTTTGACGACTTTAATATGCACAATTTAGGAAGACCTATTCTTGGACCCGTATTTTTCTCTAGCTATTTTAGTATACTTTCTGATAAAATCGCTTTTTGCATCAGTATACCCATCCCTATCATGCTCAAATTCCTTCCAAAGCTTTAGTTTCAATTTCTCGTACTGTTTGGCAATGTCTCCATTCTCAATTAGATAATCCCTAAAGTAGATCTCATCATTATCCCCCACAACCCTAATGTGGAGATGAAATACCTTATCCGCAAAGCCCTGTTTGGTGTATCCCTTATTCAATGAGATTCGTTTTACTTTCTCACTCATGCACAACCAATTATTTTCAACAAGGATATTTTTTACAGGCTCTAATTCTTTTTCCGACGGGACTTCAAGCAATATATCTACTATATTCTTTGCCTGTATATTTGGGATGGCCGTGCTACCAATGTGAGATATTTGTGTTATGTATTTTTCTGGCACCAATGAGGAGATGGCTTTCACTTCCTCATCATACCAGCGTGCCCATTCTCTATTGTGTTCTACAAGAAATATGGGGAATAATTGCCACAATTCTTCCAAACTCATTTTCTCTAGCTCTCTGTCCATTACATCCTCCTACTCAAATCTCACCACAAACCGCATACCCTGCCCGTGTGGCACAAACTCATAATCCAGACTCTTGGCGTCGAGCAGCATTTTCACAGTGTAGAGGCCGATACCGCTGCTGTCGGTATGTTGCTTCGTGCCGTCAGAACTGCGATAAAACGGGTCGAAGACGTGCTGGAGCTGTTGTTTAGTGAGTGGTTTGCAGGCGTTTTCGATGGCCAGCTCATGCTGGTCGCAGGTAAGTTTTATCACGCTCCCGGCGTCGCCATGGCGTACCGCATTTGACACCAGATTCGAGATGACGTGGCGCATCATGTCGCGGTTAGCACGCACGGTCGTTGGGTGTGCGTCAACCGCGAAAGTCATGCCGCGCGTTTTTGCCAGCAGTGTATAGTCAGCAACCACCTCGGCGATTAGCTTGTCAATCCTCAGTCGTTTCTCCTGACGCAGAGCCTGCTCGGCCACGTTTCCAGAGCGCAAGACGTCGTTCACCATCGTTGTCAATTGATCAACCCGTACCACCGATTTCGCCAGGTACTGATCACGGTCTTTATACTCGCCGATGTTCAGCTGCATATTTTCGAGCATAATCCTGAGGGCCGCCAACGGCGTTTTCAGCTCGTGCGAGGCTGCACGGAGGAAGGCGATTTTTTCTTTCTCGAGCTGCGTGATCCGCTTATTTTCATGCTCCAGCGAGCGAATCGTCTGCCACAGATTTTGGTATAACTCGTTAATGTTTCGCCCTAGTACGCCGATCTCGTCATGGCTGTTCACCGGGTAGTGCACGTCCTTTTCCAGTCGCTGCATCGTCGTCGTCACCGCCGCCATCTGGCGAATCGGCCGCGTCACAAAACGGCTGTAGATGTAAGAAAATAGCAACGCCACTAGCAGCGAGCCGAGCATGGTATATGGCAATATGTGCAAGGTGGCGAGCTTGGCCTGAGTGACAGGCGCCACGTCGGCCAGCAGCTTGACTGTAATTTTTCGTCCTTGGTTATCCGTCACACTACCCTGCCGCAAAATCACCGAGCGCGGATCGACCGTTTGTCCGTCAGCGATTTTCACCACGCTGGTATCGACCGGTTTACCACTGTCTGTCACGATATTGACGGATTGAAAGCCTTGAAAATACTGATCACGCCCGTCAATCGTTAGCGTGATATTGACGTTTTTCATACTCGCAAATTCCTGGCTGAGGCGGCGCATTTCCTCAGCCGATTTGCCGCGCAGCTCGGTGGTCAGCATTGCTAGGTTATTTGCTGCCTGGCGCTCTTTTTGCTGCAGATAAAATTGTGGCATCAAGGTGTAGACTAGTGCGTGCGCCAGGATGATTACTGCTGCGAATAGGCCGATTGATACCAAAAATGTTTTGGGGAATAATTTAAGATTCTTCATAGCGGTAGCCTACTCCCTTTACCGTGGTGATGCAATCCAGGTGCAATTTTTTGCGCAGGTTTTTGATGTAAACGTCGATCACCCGGTCGAACGGCACCTCGTCATCGCGCCATAACTTATCAATGATAGCCTGCCGGCTCCAGACCATGTTTGGATTATCCACCAGCAGCTTGAGGAGCTGCACTTCCTTGGGCTTGAGATGTGCGTCAGCATCATCATAAAATCCCTGATAGGCCATAAAATCCACCGAGGCCAGGCCGCGCTGCCACAAGGTTTTTTTGACAGACTGCTGGCGACGAAGTAGCGCCCTAATTCGCTTCTCTAAAATCACCAGCGAAAACGGCTTACTCATATAGTCATCTGCCAGCTCGTCAAAACTAGCAACTTGCGTCGGCTCATCATGTAGCGCCGTCAACATCAGTACCGGCACGTCGCTAGTCTGACGAATTTGGCGCAGCGTCTCGATACCGCTCATCCCCGGCAACATAATGTCGAGGATAATCACATCCACCCCAGCAAATTTTTCCAGTGCTTCCTCGCCACTGGTCGCCGTCAGTACCGTAAAGCCGCGCTGGCGGAGGAATTGTTCGGTGCCAGTGCGTAAGGTGGGCTCGTCTTCAACAATAAGAATCGTTGATGTCATATAAGTAGTATACCGAAAATGCCGCCCGTGGTAAACGAGCGGCATGGGGCGCGTGGTCAGCGTCAAATTGGGACGCTTGGGTCGTATCAGCGGACGCCGACCACTTGCAGGCGCCGGGTGGTGCGACCGAGACCGAGAGAGATGGTTTCGGTGGCGTGGCGGTTGAGGAGGCTTTGTCCGAGGGGACTATCGACCGAGATGCGGCCGTCAGACGGATCAGCCTCAAGGCTATCAACGAGGGTGTAGCGAAAGAGTTGACCTTGCTGATCAATGAGATCAACCACTGAGCCAATGGCGATGCGTAGCCGATCGCGCTTACGCGGCAGCGGCTTGGCGGTCTTGAGCGCAGTGCGTTTCTCGGCGAGCTTGCCATGGACGTTTTCGAGATTCATGATAATGTCGCTGCGGCGGAGTTTGTCGTCGCGAGACTTAGCACGGCCGATGTCACGTAGTTCAGCCAAGAGTGCTTTTTCGCGGATTTCGAGTTCGTTGATCTGCTTGTGTAATTCTTTGAAGCCTTTTTTACTGAGATATGTTGTCGTATTCATCCTTACCCTTTCTGGTGAGGCTCACCTCACCGTAACTTATTACACCATGGCATTCTGAAAATTAGCTGAAAAATTGTAAAAATGTTAAAAAAAGTCACGCCACCAGAGGTGAATTACAGAGTTTTTGGCAGCGAAATGGTGAACGTTGTCGTGCCTTTGCGGCTGGCGGCGGTGAGTTGGCCGCCGAGGGCGCCGGCCAGTTGCTTGGCGAGGCTGAGGCCAAGGCCGTAGCCGCCAGTTCGCTGATCGCCAGAGAAAAATCGCTCAAAAATATGCGGTAAGTCGCGCGCCGCGATTTGACCATCGTTCGTCAGGCAGACAGTGATACGGTGATGGGCAGCCTTGATGTCAACCTGGACGCGAGACTTACGCGGGCTGTGACGCAGGGCGTTGTCGAGGATGATAGCGATGAGTTCGCGGACGATGAGGCGATGGCTGGTCAGGGTGATGGCCTCGTCGGTGATCAGTACGGTGCGCGCCTCGGCTTTGCGTTCAGTGATCAGCTTTCTGGTGAGGTCGGTGATGTCAAAGGTCTCGGTGGTGGTTTCTAACTGTCGATTAGCAGACGACAATTTGAGCAGCGTCTCGGTCAGTTGCGTTAAGCGGTCAGTTTCTTCGAGCGTACTCTGGAGCGTCTGGCGAAGCGATGCCTTGCTGGCGCGCTGGTCGGACAATGCCAGCTCGGCCTCAGCCTTGATGACAGCCAGCGGCGTGCGCAGCTGATGGCTGGCGTTGGCGGTAAAGCGCGACTGGGCGTCATGTGCTGCCTCGATCGGCTCAAGCGTCCGTCGGGCCAGTATATAGGCACACACACCGCCGCCGAGCAGTACGATGAGGTTGAGATAGCCGAGGCTGATCAGCAAATTGGTGGTTGAAATTGACGGATGGTCGCGGATGATGGTCGTTTCGGTGTGGCCGTCGGTTTTGTGATGCTTACTCCAATTATTCAGCTGGACGTCGAGCTCGGAGCTGGCAACTTGAAAGATGATGCCGCTAAATAGCAAGCTGACGGTCATCAGAATGAGCAAGTACCAGCCGGCGAGCTTGAGCGTTGCTGAAAAAAATAATTTCACTCGCCAGCCTCCAATTTATAACCAAAGCCGCGCACCGTGTGAATCAGCGGCCGGCGAAATGGCTTGTCTATTTTCTTGCGCAGCTGCTTGATGTAGGCCTCGACGTTGTTGGGTAATATATCGGCATCAAAATCCCACACATGGGCGATCAATTTGTCTTTGCTAAGCGTCTGGCCGGGGTGGCGCGCTAGGTATTCAAGGAGCGCGTACTCCTTGCTGGTCAGGTCGATCGCGGTGCCAGCGCGAGTGACGGATTGCGTTGTCTGGTCAATTACGAGATCAGCGATCTGAAGCGTGTCTGGTTGCTGAATCGGCGGGCGGCGAAGGAGCGCTCGCACGCGGGCGGTGAGTTCGGCGATGGCGAAGGGTTTGACGAGATAATCATCAGCGCCGCTGTCCAGGCCGAACGTCTTGTCCTCGGTCGTCCCCAGCGCCGTTAACAGCAAAATCGGCATATCCTTGCCCTGCCCGCGTAAATCCTGCACGATGTCCGTGCCGCTCCGTCCCGGTAGCATCCGATCAACGACCAATAGATCGTACGGCTCGCTCATCGCCATATTCAATCCCTCATCTCCGTCATGCGTCACGTCCACGGCATGATGCTCACGCCGCAGCGCCTCAGCAATGATCCGGGCAATCTTTCGTTCGTCTTCGATGATAAGGAGGCGCATGAGTATATTATATAAAATATTTTGCTAGTGTGTATAGTGAGCATCTCATACCTGGAGTTGCTCAACACAGTATATAGGCTTATAATTATAATCAATGCACCTGGACG
The DNA here is from genome assembly GCA_005697215.1 of Candidatus Saccharibacteria bacterium oral taxon 488. NCBI lineage: Bacteria > Candidatus Saccharimonadota > Candidatus Saccharibacteria bacterium oral taxon 488. Next base: position 315,206 of record CP040003.1, read on the forward strand.
ATAAAACATTTACCAATCTACTAATCATTTGTCAGGCTCTTGATGCGAAGTTCCCTCATGGTGCTGACATATTCCAGCGCGTATCGCGGCTGTGCGAGGAGAGTGGCGAGCTCGCTAGCGCCGTTAACCACCTTGAAGGTATGGGCGTCAAGTGCCGCAAACACGGCCAGCCGCAGTATGATAATCTCATCAAAGAGATTCAGGACGTCATGCGCTGCGCGGTTGGTATAGCTATGCATTACGGAGTAGAGCGTGAAGTTGTAGCGGCGATAACTCGGAGCGCCGAGGGAGTAGAGCGAAAATAAGATATAGTGCCTTATGCCCCCTGCTCCACCCACATAGTGTATAATAAGCAGAAAGAAGGGAGACATATGGGACGAGATACAGCAAAACAGCAGCAGCCGATTGTCGAGATTCGTCATTTCCAGATGGCGTTTGGTGACAAAACGGTCATCCAGGACCTCAGTTTTGAGGTGCGACGTGGCGAGGTGTTCGGATTCTTAGGTAGCAACGGCTCGGGAAAGACGACGACGCTTAGAGCGCTGTTGGGGCTATACGAGCCGATGGCCGGCGAACTACTGGTTGACGGCAAACCGTACACGGTTGAGGATAGCGTCAAGCTAGGCTATCTTCCGGAGGAGCGCGGCTTGTACAAAAAAGAAAAAGTCATCGACACTATGATTTATTTTGGCCGATTGAAGGGACTCGGCAAAGAAGAAGCGCGCACGTTCTCCATGAATTATTTGGAGCGAGTTGGTTTGAGCGACAAGGCAAAAACTCGGCTGGATAAATTATCAGGCGGCCAGCAGCAAAAAATTCAGCTGGGCGTGACCATCATGGGCGACCCAGAGTTACTCATTTTGGATGAGCCGACTAAGGGTTTTGACCCAGTCAATCGCCGACTACTAATGAACATCGTCGAAGAGCGACGTAAGGCTGGCGCGACGGTGATATTTGTCACCCACCAGATGGAAGAGGTTGAACGGCTATGTGATCGGCTGATTCTATTAAAAGACGGTCGAGCGGCGGCGTACGGTACGCTAGCAGAAGTGAAAAAGCAGTTCGGCGGTGCGTCAATGGATGATATTTTCGTCAAGGTTTATGGCGGCGAGAAGCAGGAGGTACGTCATGAGTAAGATGCATAATTTGGGAATGGTGTTCAAATTTGAAGTGCTGCGCACTCTGAAAAAACCGACCTTCTGGCTGATAGCGCTGGGTTTTCCGGTTATGATCGGATTGATTTTCGGTATTGTTCTTTGGTCAAATCAGGCGACTAAAGAGGCGGCCGATAAGCTTCAAGAACAAAAATTTAGCATTACTATGACAGATCATTCAAAGCTAATCAAGCCGGAAGTCGCAGCGGTGATGAAAGTCCAATCAGTTGACTCCGAAGCTGAAGGTATCGAAAAAGTTAAACGCCGTCAGACGGATGCTTATTTCTATATACCGAAGAATCTCGAGAAGGACACGATCAGGATATACGGCCAAGATACGGGGGTTTTTGAAAACAATAAGTACGAGGCGGTTGTCCGCACACTACTGAATCAGTCGGTTGATAGTAGGGTCACCGGATCGGAAGCGGCAGTGATCAAGCAGAAAATTAATTCGTCACTCAAGACCTATAAAGACGGTAAAGAAAGCGGCGGTGTGAACGAGATGATCGTGCCAGGGTTCTTCCTGGTGCTGTTTTATATGCTCGTTGCCTTCTTTAGTAATCAGATGCTGACGAGTACTGTCGAGGAGAAAGAAAACCGCACTGTGGAGATGTTGCTGACAACGGTGCAGGCCAGGACGTTGATTATCGGCAAGATTTGGGCGTTGATCGCTCTATCGCTGATTCAGGGGATGGTTATCGTTGTGCCGGTGTTGATTGGCTATTTTGGATTTGGTTCGCAGCTGCACTTGTCTAACTTTGATCTATCGCAAATTGTGTTTGATCCGACGAGAATCGCTGTTGCTGTTGCGCTGTTTGGTGCGAGCTTTACCATGCTGACTGGTCTGTTGGTAGCTATGGGGGCAATGATGCCGACCGCCAAGGAGGCGAGTTCGTGGGTTGGCCTGGTGATGATATTGCTATTTGGGCCGCTGTACGCCGCGTCAGTATTCGTTTCATACCCAGAGTCAACCTTCTCAATGGTTATGTCGTACTTCCCGCTTACGGCACCAATTCCGTTGATGATTAGGAATACGGTCGGCAATTTGTCGCTCATTGAGGCCTTGATCGGCGTAGCGGTCTTGGTGGTGTCTGCGGTACTGATCATGATGCTGGCGGTGCGGATTTTCCGCTACGGTGCGATGTCCTATGACAGCAAGTTATCTCTGTCGGCGTTGCGGATGAAGCGAAAAGCTGATAAAGTTTAGGGTATGAAAGTACGCATTGAAATAGACACCAAAACGTTTGTGCGGTTTTGGCTGGTGGTGATTGGCTTTGGGCTGGCGGGGCTGATGATTTATTCGGCGCGGGATGCGCTGATGGTGCTCGGGACGGCGTTGTTTCTGGCACTGGCACTGAACGCGCCGGTGCGTAAGTTGGCGTCGTGGCTGCCCGGCAAGAGTCGGCTGGGTGGAACGGCGCTGGCGTTTATGCTGCTGATTATCATCTTGACTAGTGTGATTTGGTTCGTGGTGCCGCCATTGGTGCAGCAATCGGCCAAGTTTGCCGAGACGCTGCCGGGGTTGGTCAATGGTGTTAACGAGCAGTGGCACGGGCTGAAGGGTTTCGTTGAGCAGAATGGCTTGCAGCCGCAGATTGATTCGCTGATGAATAATATCCGCGGCCAGGCATCCAGTTGGGCGGCGAGTTTCGGCGCGAATATCCTTGGTAGTATCGGCTCGCTGGCGTCATTTTTGGCATCGGCCTTTCTGGTGCTGGTGCTGACGTTCTTGATGCTGCTGGAGGGTCAGGAATGGATGGAGCGGCTGTGGCGATTGTATCGGGATGAGCAGCGGCGCGACCACCACAAGATGCTGGTTGGCAAGATTTATAACGTGGTGACTGGCTACATCGTCGGGCAGCTGACGGTGTCGGGGATCGGCTCGCTGTGCGCCGGGGCGTTTGTGTTTGGCATGAGCTGGTTCATTCCGGAGATCGCAGCCAACTTGGCGATGCCGACGATTTTGCTGGTGTTCCTACTCAGCCTGATCCCGATGTTTGGGGCAACGATCGCTGGTGTGGTGGTGGGACTGATGCTGATGCTCAATAGCGTGTCGGCGGGCGTCATCTATCTCATCTATTTCGTGATCTACCAGCAGATTGAGAATAATTTTATCGCGCCAGTCATTCAGGGCAAGAAAGTCGAGCTGTCGGCGCTGGCGATCTTGGTGGCGGTGACGGTCGGGCTGTATGTTGGCGGCTTGGTCGGTGGTGTGGTGGCCATTCCGATCGCTGGATCGCTCAAGGTGCTGATGGACGATTATCTGGCGCATAATCGCGAGCCGCAGGCGCCGCCGCGCCGCTCGCCGCTAAAAAAGGCGCTCAAAAAAGCTGCTGAGACGAAGCCAGCTGAGTGAGTGGCCGAGAGATTATCGGTATGACCAAACTTGACCAGACGGGGTGTCGCGTAGGGCGATGCCCTTTTCGTCGAGTTGAGCGCGAATATCGTCGGCAGTCTGCCAGTTTTTGGCGCGGCGAGCTTGCTGACGCTCGAGGATGAGTCGCTTTGCTTCATCATCAACGTCTGGCGTGGCGTCCATCAGCCCTAGGCCCAAAACCTCGTCAATTACCTCGAGTAGCTGCAGCAAACCACCACGGTGAATATTCTCCAGTGGCGCATGATCCAGCCGCGAAAAGGCCTCGTCAATCAGCGCCAAGGCCCCTGGTGTATCCAAATCATCATTCAGCTTTTCGATTAGCGCCTGCCGCGCTGCTAATAGCGACACCGTGCCCTCCTGCTCATCTTTCTCATCGTCATCATCCAGCGTGTCGTGCGTCTGGTGTCGCAGCGTCGCATAGCCGCGCCAATGATCCAGCCGCGCCTGGGCCGCTTCCAGAATGTCCCAGGTAAAATTTCCCTCGGTTTGGTAATGCTTGCTGAGAATTGCCAGCTTGAAAGCCATCGGACTAAAGCCACGGGTGGTGATATCGCTAAGGGTGATGATGTTGCCAAGCGATTTGCTCATCTTGTGACCATCGACTTTGATGTGGTTATTGTGCAGCCAGATGTGGGCAAATTGCTGCCCAGTCAAGCTCTCGCTCTGAGCAATTTCGTTCACGTGATGCACCGGAATGTGGTCAATGCCACCAGTGTGAATGTCGATTGTATCGCCCAGCGTTTCCCGGGCGATGGTCGAACATTCCAAATGCCAGCCCGGAAAACCGACGCCCCATGGGCTGTCCCATTCCATGTCGCGCTTGGTGTTGGTTGGTGAAAATTTCCAGACAGCGAAGTCGGTGATGTTGCGCTTGCCTGCCACGCTGACCCGCGCGCCCGCTTCTAGGCCCGCCACGTCCAGCCGCGCTAATTTGCCATAATCCGGCAGCCGCGACGTATCAAAATACATGCCGTCGCCGTCAATTTTGTATAACAATCCCTTCTCGTCTAGCCCGCGAGCAAAGTCGATTTGCTGCTGGATATAGTCCGTTGCCCGCACCAAATGGTCGGGCCGCACCAGCTTCAGCACTTCGTAGGCTTCGTGCTCAGCAATGGCGATGTACTGCTGGGCGACATCCCAGGCGGTTGTGCCCTCGCGGCGGGCGCCCTTCTCCATCTTGTCCTCACCACCATCATCATCGCTGGTCAAATGCCCAACGTCGGTGATATTCTGCGTACGAATCACTGGAATGTCCTGCCAGTGCAGCAATCGTACCAACACATCCCAGTAGATATAACCAACCCAGTTGCCAATGTGTGGCTGTGAATACACCGTCAGCCCGCAGGTGTACATACGAACCGTCTGCCCGTCGAGCGGCTGGAGTTTGTCTTTACGGCGAGTGAGGGTGTTATGGAGCTTCATTACTCTTATTTTACAGGAAAAAGCAGAGATTGGCGAGCGGCCCTGCCCCGTCGCAACTGAGCGCTACCCCCGTATCCCAGTCGTTATCTGGGTGGCTGTAGGATCTACCCGTGCCTATGGTATGATGATCCTAGGAAGTGTAAGGCGAGAAAGGTGATATATGGATACAACATTGTTTCAGTACTGTCAAAAAATAGTGCTATTCAATCAAGACGGCTCTGCTGTGCTGCTCGCTAGGCGCCGCGGGGAGGCTGATTATGATGGCGTGTTCTCGTTTATTGGCGGTAAGTTGGAGTCGACGGATGGTGGCCTGGTGAATGGTCTTCGGCGGGAGAAAAATGAGGAAATTGGCTCGGCTGCTAAAATTGCGGTGGTGACGAACATCAGCGTTAATGAATATTTTGTCAAAACTAATGGACAGGCCATGGTGCTGCCGCACTATTATGCCCGGTTTATTGGCGGTGAAATTATGCTCAATGATGAGTATTCTGAATATCGGTGGGTGAACCTACGTGAGTTAGATCGGTTTGAACCAAAGATTGAGACAGTTGCCCCTATGGTTGAGGCTGTCCAAAAAATCACGCGAGTTGCCACCGAGGCGGATTATCGAGAGATATAGACATGTATTGGCCGCCCCCGCTCGCTTAAAGCCGGCCTAGATTTACGGTATTTTCTATATCGAGTTCGCTTTCGTCGTTTCCGACTCATCAGCATAGACATGCATCTATGGAGCGAACATGACAAGCAGAGCTGACAGAGGTTCGCAGGAGGTTAGTTTTTCGGGGGCAAGAACTCAACAACAAGTTCCCACCTTGTGCTTCCTGTTCTGTGACAGTACACACGGTTCAGGGGTAGGATAGTCTCCAGACAGTTTTTCAGGCCTCCCTCCAGGAGGCCCTTTTCCAACACCGAAGAGGCGGCGTTGGAGCTACAACATCTATCCACAAGACGGCTCCACTTCCGTCTCCACCACCATGGCATGTCGGACAGTAGAATTGTTGTAGTTACAGTCTTCACCCCTTTAAGGGTGTTTGTAGCAAGGGTGTGTAGCACCTCGCTACGGAGTTTTTCGATTGTTCGCATCCATCTAGGGCTCGACTTTAGTTGCTGCCCGAGATTGGTGGCCTCCTTCCCGACCTTCTTCAGGAAGGCCTCTTGCTGGCGCCGCCGCTCGGCAAGCTGCTGGGCTTCGTATTTTTCTTGGTCATCGCGGTATCTATCAATATCCTTGCGTGTAATTTGCGCCACGATATCTTTCCTTTCAAGACAATCTCTCACTTCGCGGTTAGCCTCCGTTTAGCTAACTCTGTCACGAAACGAGATACTGCTGCTCCAAGAGTTAGTATTAATCACCTTGTGCTGTCGTTGTAGCTGCTGTACCTCGTTTCGTTTGGCATCTGCTTGTCAAACTACACTTTCGGACAAGGATTCACTCAACTCGTCAACAAAAGCTGATATATATATCACTAATAGAATAAAATGTCAATGAAATTGAGGCAACAATGTGGTATCATATGTCTTTTTCAGCGTTTTTGGCTTGTTTGTAAGCCTTGGTGACCGGTTCTAGGCCGCGGGCGATGCGTTCGCGGTTGGCTTTCAGCTGCTTTTCGTCGCGGAAAGATAGTTTAATTGGCGTGCCGGCGAAGTTGAAGGCTTCGCGCAGGGTGCGCTCGAGGTAGCGTTTGTAGCTCCAGTGGACGAATTTGAGGTTGCTGCCGTAGACGACGAACCACGGCGGGGCGATGTCGGTCTGGACGATGTAGCGGAGCTTTGGATGCGAGCTCTTTAGGCCGGCTGGCGGATGAGCGGCGACGGCTTTTTGCAAGAGGTCGTTGAGGATGCGGGTTTTGCACTCTTGGTGGCGGCGCTTATAAATGTCGAGGGCTAGGTCGAACAATTTGGCGACGTTTTGGCCAGTGACTGATGAGGTAAAAATCAGCGGTGCGTAGGGTGTGAATTTGAAATGATAGCTGATTTGCGGCGCTAGTTCGTCGCGGGTATAGGCGTCTTTGCCTTCGACGGAGTCCCATTTGCTGACGACCAGGGCTAGCCCCTTGCCTGCTTCGTCGATGATGCCGGCCAGGCGTTGGTCTAGTCCGACGTTTAATTCATTGACGTCCATCAAGAGAAAACAGATGTCGGCTTCGTTGATGGCCTGCATGGTGCGGAGGACGGAGAACTTTTCGATGCCGGTTTCTTGTTTGCCCTGGCGGCGGATGCCGGCGGTGTCCAGTAGTTCAATGGTTTGGCTGTGGCAGCGGACTTGGACGCGGTTGACATCGCGGGTGGTGCCGGCAACGTTGGCGACGATGGCTTGCTGCTTGCCCGCCAAGGTATTGAACAAGTTACTTTTACCGACGTTTGGCCGGCCGATCAAGGCGACGCGGATGATGTCGTCAGGTACGGTGGCGGTAGCTGGCGGGATAAGTTCGGCGATGTTGTCGAGCAGCTCAGAGATACCGATGTTGTGTTCGGCGGAGGTTTTGATGATGGTTTTGATGCCAAGTCGTTTGAATTCGTCGGTGTGGAGCGAGCCTTTGAGGTCAGCTTTATTGGCGATGAGAAGGACGGGTTTGCCACTTTTTAAGGCTTTTTTGGCGAGTTGACGGTCGGCGTCTGATGGGTAGACGGTGGAATCGACCATGACGAGGATGACGTCGGCAGCGGCGGAGGCGTCGGCGATTTGGTCTTGGATGGTGGCTTCGAATTCGTCTTCGGCGGGTTTGAGGCCGGCGGTGTCGATGAGCCAGAACTCAGCCTGGCTTGCCTCATCAGGAGATGAAGCGCGGCGCTTATACGAAACTTTACCGACGACGTTGTCGCGGGTGGTGCCGGCTTCGCGGGCGACGATGGCGGTGCGGGCGCGCGTCAGGCGGTTGAACAATGAACTTTTGCCAACGTTAGCTTGGCCGATGATGGCGACGGTAGGTAATTTATGAGACATAATTACGCCTATTATACCAGAGGCGTGAGGATTTGGCGAGGATGAGCGCTATATGCTGGGTCCGACCAGACCGAGGCGATATAGCGAATAATAGATGATGCAGCCGACGAAGAGGGCTGCCAGAACGAATGCCAGGTAGCTGCTGCCGCGCCAGGCGTGCTTGGTGGAGGATTTCTTGGTGCGTTTTGCCTGACGCCGGGCGAGGATGGCGAATAGTATGAGTCCAGCCAAGATGACGACTTCAATGCCTAATGCATACAAATTCAGTCCGAACTTTGGCTCCTGACCCAGCGGGATAACGTGCGGCTCGGCGATGTAGGCTTGTGTTTTGTCAAGCAGGCAGACCTTGCGCTCGCGAACCGGCGTGATGATGAACATCGCGAAATCCTGTGGATGAGCGAACGGGTGGTCGAAATCTACGTAGCTTTCCTTCCAGTGATACGGAACACCAGGTGAAAATGGATTAACAGCAGGCATACACATGGTGGTAGTATAGCACGGGGTTTTGGTGGGAGGCAATGAAAATAGCCCACCGAACGAGCTCAAACCAGAACTGGATATATCTCAACCCAGGAAATGCAAGTAATGCATCTCAACCAGTTTGAGCCCAGTCGGCGAGCTATTTTCGGTGGGCGTTAGCCCTATCTCTTTGAAGCCTCCTTTCTCTTGATGTCGAAGAGACTCAGCATCGTGATCACCCCCGCAGGGGCGATCACGATGACGATGTAGATCGTCATCGCAATGACGAACCCCCACCCTCTTGCCCAGGTGGCGAGGAGTAGCGGGAATAGTGTGGCCGCGAACCAAAAGAGGATCCCCGCTCCCCGGAATCTCAATTCGTCGGTGACGGTGCAGACCGCGGCCGTTGCCGCGATGGTCGCCCCCACAAGGAGGATCGCGATCATAATGATCATCGGCGCAAACTGATTCACAATCTTTCCTTTCGGTAGAAGAAAAAGCTCAAAGCTAAAGGGCGACTTCCCGCTCTTTATCGAAAACTTTGAGCTGAAAGCTGATATATATATCACTAATAGAATAAAATGTCAATGGATTTTGTCAAAAATGTGGTATTATATGCATTTTTGGCGCCTGGGGAGGTCTAGTGAGTCAGTGGCCCTTCACTAAATTCCCCGCGCTTGATACTGCCGAGGCTGTAATTCCCAAAGTCTGTGCGGTGAAGTTTGGTGACAGTGTAGCCGAGAGCGGCGAAGGTGCGGCGGATTTGGCGGTTACGGCCCTCGCTCATTATAACGATCCAGCGGTGGTCGTCGCCCTCGTGCTGACGTTCCAGCGTCAAGCGGCTCGGCCCGTCAGGCAGCTGCACGCCAAAGTCATTGATCATTTGCCGATGGAGCGGTTGGAGCGGCTGGTCGAGCGTCACCAGGTAGCGCTTCATTTTATAAAACGACGGATGTGTCATCTGGTGGGCGAAGTCCCCGTCATTGGTGAGGAGGATGAGGCCCGAACTGTCTTTGTCGAGGCGACCGACGGGTTTGAGGTGATGGAGACTGGTTGGCAATAATTCGTAAATGGTTGGTATCCCGCCCTGAGAGGCGCGCGAACAGAGGTAGCCGATGGGTTTGTGGAGGAGAATGAGTTGGTGGATTTGGGCGGTGAGTCGTTTGTTGCCGTGGCGAATGATGTCGATTGTAGTGATGCGTTGACCCAGCTTGGCGGGCTGGTTATTCACCGTGACCTTGCCCTGCTCGATCAGTTCGTCAGCCTGGCGGCGCGACACGCCGAGTGCCAGCGCCACGAATTTGTTGAGGCGCTGGGCAGATGAATTGGTAGAATCGGATGCTTGCGTTGGTGTCGTCATACTAGGAAGCTACCGGTGGCTGCGGCGGAAAGGCGTTGGTCGGTGGCTGGGGTGTCGTTGGCTGTGCTGTGGGCGATGGCTCTCCTTCAGGGGTTGAGGTCTGCTCTGGCTCGGACGCTGGAGCTGGGTCGGTCGGCATCGGTGCCGGGGTGGGTAGGACGAATGGCGTATCATCATTTTGTGGTTGTGATGATGCCGCGTTGGCGAGCTCGGCATTGATCGCGGTACCAGTATCGAGCGGCTGGTCATCAGCTGGCGTCGGTAGCGGCTCGAGTGCATCAAGCGTCAGGTCGCCGTGCGGCTTGGCCATAGCATCAGGCGTCGGCAGCGTGAAGTCGTTTGAATCTGGCGCCGGCTGCGGCGAGGCCTGCATAGACTCGAGCTGGTCGCTGAGCTCCTGCTCCATCATCTTGGACATGTCGGGCTGTGGTTCTTGGCTCAGTGGCTGGATCACCCGCTCACCACCATGGCTGGTCGGCTGCGGCGATGGTGATGAGGACGGTGCTGTTGGCTCTGGCAGGGCGTCGGCCGGTGGCGTTGGTGCTGGCTCAGGGGACGGCGCTGGGTCAGAGACCGGAGGTTGCTCTACCTCGGGTGCTGGAGTTGGCGCTGGGTCGGTTGGTGTCACTGGCTCGCCGGCGGTTGGCTCAGGCGGTGCGGATGGAGCTGCCGGCGTCGGCGCGGCGCTCGGCAGGACGAACGGTGCTGGGTCGGTTGCTGGAGGGGTCGAATTGTCTGGGCTAGCTTGAGCGGGTGCGATGGCTGAATCATCCTGAGTCGGTGGAGTTGTTGGTGCCGGGGTGACAACTTGTGTGGCGATTGGCCCGGCGAATTTATCGCTTTCGAGGACTGTGCGCTGCTCGACGGGGACGGCGGAAATTTCATCTAAAAACTGTCGAGCCTGCGCGTCGGCGGCTGCTATCTCTGCCGGTGATGGCAAGGTGACTGCCGGAGCGTCTTGCTGGGTGGCCGGTGCCGCCAACGGCGCGCCAGCTGCTACGGGTTCTGCGGCCGGAGCTGATTCGACTGGTGCGGCTGCTGGCGCATCACCCAGTACTTCGTGGACCGTGCGCACCACGTCTTCGATGCCGACTTGTGACTTGACGAGGTAGCGATCAGCGCCGAGGGCTTCACCACGTTGCCGCTGGTCTTCGGATGACAGCGCGGTCATCATGATGACTTTGACGTCGCGTGTCTCGGTGGTCGAGCGCAAGATATCCAGCATGTCAAAGCCAGAAATCTTGGGCATCATCACGTCACTGACGATCAAGGCCGGGCGTTCTTTGATAGCCATAGCCAAGGCCTCTTCACCGTCGCCCGCCGAAACGATGTCGTAGCCCTCAGCTAGCAACCTGACGCCGTAAATCTCGCGCAGGCTTTTGTCGTCTTCTACTAGTAAAATCTTTGTCATAACTACCTCTACTATACCGAAGTTTGCACCAAAATACTATAGTGGTTATGGTTTTTGTTGGGCAGCATCTGGTTCTGGGATAGCGAGTGGTGTTGATGGCGTGGGCGTAGCGGTTGGCTCAGGCGGTGTGGGTGTGGCAAGAGGCTCGGGGGCTGGGTTGGGCGGTGTGGATGGCATGGCGGGCGCGGGAGTGGTTGGTTCGGGTGGTGGTGCGGGCATTAGCGGCAGCGGGCTAAAGTTGGGCGGCGGCACCGGCGGCGTGGCCGGCTTAGTTAGGACGGTATCGGCGGCGTCCGGCTGGGTAGCGTTGATCGGGACGGTCGGCTGGACAGCGACAGCGATTGGCGGTTCGGTGGTCAGTGGTGGAGCAGCCGGCGCGGGGATGGTTGGTAGTTGGCGCATGGCCTCGTCGGTTCGGGTGCGAGGAATCTCGAGAAAGAAGGTACTGCCCTTGCGGTATTCGCTGATGACGAATAGGCGGCCGGACATTGCCTCGGTCAAGCGGCGGCTGAGATACAGGCCGAGGCCGGTGCCACCGATCTCGCGGGTGTCGGAATTGTCGACGCGGTAGAACTTTTGAAAGAGGTGCGGTACATCTTCGGCGGGGATACCGATGCCGCTGTCTTGGACGCTGATGGTGATCGTTTTGTCATCGCCGGTGATGTCCACGACTACTTCCCCGTCGGGTGTGTACTTGATAGCGTTTTCGATCAAGTTAGAAACAACTTCGCGGAGGTGATCGGCATCGACGTTGGCGTAGTATGCTGGCTGGACAGTGGCGGCGGCGTCCGGACGGAAGGTGCAGACGAGGCCTTTTTCGGCGGCGCGTGGCGCCAAGCCCTCAAAAATCTCGCCAACGAAAGTAGTGATATTGATAATCTGTGGCTCATTCTTGAGGCGGCCGTCTTCGGCGCGGCTGATGTCGAGCAGATCTTGGAATAACCGACCCAGGTGCTGGGCTGAGGCGTGGGCCTTGGTGATGAAGTCGCGTGCCTTGTCATCGATGTGGGCGGTGGCTGGGTTGAGGGCCAAGCCGAGATAACCCTCGATGGAGGCAACGGGTGTGCGCATTTCGTGGCTGGCGGTAGAAATGAATTCGGCTTGCTGGCGCTCCTCGGCTTTTTCTTTGGTGATGTCGCGAAAGACGACGATGATACCCTCGTTGTCTTTACCGACCGGTGAGGCGACGATGGAGACGAGGATTTGCTTATCAGAGGCAGTGCGGAGGAGTAATTTGTCGGAGTGTGCCGGCCGATTATTGATCAGTGACTGCATGACCGGGTTTTCGGTAACAGTGACGTCCTTGCCGTCGGCGGTGACTAGTTGGATGACGCTTTGCCATTTGAGGCCGAGGGCGTCGCCTTGGTTCCAGCCGATGATCCGCTGGGCCGAGGGGTTGATTAGCTCGATATTGCCCTCGCGCGAGATGGCCAGCACGCCGTCGTCGATAGTATTGATGACAATGTCAGAGGTGCCCTCGGCGGTGGATAGCTTGGTGCGAAGTTCAGAGATGTCGCCGAGCTTGCTGACGCGCGGCTGATGGCGCCAGATGATAAAGCCAAGAGCTAAGGGTGCCAGGCCAAAAAATAGCGCGCCGATCGTGGCGATGAGACTGGCGTGCTGGGTGATGGCGGCAGTGGTGATGGCGGTAATGACGAGGAGGCTGGTGCCGAGGACGACGGGCCAGCCAAAGAAGCCGGCGAATACCGCGGCGCTGAGCCAGGCGGCGGCGAATGGCGATGCCAGAAAGCCGCTAGTAGCAACCAGCGAGCCGACGGCAAGGATGATCAGGCCGTAGACGGCGATGGATGCGGCGGTGATGGCTCGACGCGGTAGCCACAGACAGAGGATGAGGGCGGCGAGGCTGACGAGGGCGCTGATGGCGGCGGCGAGGTCAGTGATGGCTTCGCCGATGGGTAGCCGGTAGCCGGTCGGGATAAAGCGCGCCCAAGCATAGAGGAGGACGATGACCAGCCCGACGAACAAGGCCGCCTCGCATAGGCGCCGCAGCCAAAATCGCGACAATTCACCGACTTGCGAAACATCCCCCGCCCACTTCATGCTTGTATTATAGACCGAGACGAGCAAAAATGATACCCACATTGAGCCACGTCACGGCAGGTGCGTATTCAGCTGCCTCGAGGCGCGCGCTCAGCCCTTCCCTAAAATCGCCTCGAGCATCTTCATTCGCGAGGCCATGATGGCGGGGATGGCACCACTGATGATGGCGACCACTAGCACAACCTCAGCACGGAATAGCAATTCCCACCACGATATGTTGAGTGTCACGTCAGCAATTGGTAGACTGAACGGATGTGCCACTACATACGGCACTAGCCCGCCGAGGAAAATTGCCAAGCCGACCGCTATACCGCACATCGCATAAAATAGCGCTAGTAGGACATAGCTAAAGACGATCACTCGCGGCTTGACGCCAATCGCCCGCTGAATGCCGATTTGCCGCCGCTTGTTGATGATGTCAACGTAAATCACGATGAAGATCGTCACCGCCGCAATGATAATGCCGACTATCAGCATAATAGCGTTGAGCGACTGAAAACTACCGGTAATCGTATCCATAACCGTCGCTCCGTCGCGCCAATCGTGAACGCGCAGGCCGGGATAGTTCAGGTCAGTAAGTGCTCGTTGCACCGACGCCTCCTTGCCGCGGCTGGTGCGCACGACGATCATGCTGGCATCGTTCTCGCCAGCTGCCAAACGGCTCGGTATGCCGCTGGTGAGCTTGCGCCATAAACCGCGCGAGATGTACGCTTGAATATCTGCATTATAAAATTTTGTCGAGGTAATACCGCCGACTTTAACGTCGACCTTTTTACCGTTAATACTTATCGTTACCCGGTCGCCAACTTTGACCCCTTCGAGCGAACCTCTCTCGAGCAGCCGGCTACCCAGGACGATCTCATCGTCGCCCGCCAAAAACGTTCCGTCCGACACGCGGTTAGCGACCTCCAGGGTTTGGCGAAAGTCTCGCGGATTAACGACATTGATCCGAGCCTGTACTTGCTTGTCATCGTTATATCCTAATACCGCCGGCACAGCCAGGATTTTGTCAGCCGCCGTCACGCCGTCGATGCGTTTGATCTCGGCCAGCTTGTCATCGACATTGGTGATGTACTCGCCGGGCTTTTTGACATCGATATAGGCCTCGCCGACCATCAGGTTCTTGATCTGCGATTCAATCGCCGACGTGACGCCAGCTAGCAGCGACGATATGAAGGCTAGATTAATGAACGCCACCGCCACTAGCAGCGTCGTCAGGCCCAGCGTCCACTTACGGCCGCGCACGATGTACTGCCGCATCAATCGCCAGCCTAGCAAGAACTCGCGCCACAGATTGTTCTTGGGCTGCGGCGTTTGCGTTTCCTGCGTTTTGCGGGACTGGCTCATAGTAGCCTCCCGGCTGAAGGTTTGCGCTCGCCTTTTAGTTTGCCGTTTTCAAACACGATTTGCCGCTTGGCATAGGCTAGCTCATCAGCTTCATGCGAGATCATCACCAAGGTTATGCCGCTGGCATTAATTTCCTTCAATGTTTCCATGACATTTGTTGAGGCAACCGTATCTAGGTTAGCCGTCGGCTCGTCGGCAAAGATAATGTGCGGCTCATTGACCAGAGCCCGGGCAATCGCCACGCGCTGCTGTTCGCCGCCAGATAATTGCGATGGCAGATGGCGCGCTCTGTCCTTCAAACCAACACGATCCAGTTCGTGCAAGGCTTTTTGTCGGGCAATCTTCGCCGAGCACCACATCAGCCGCGGCAACATGACGTTTTCTAGGGCGGTGAGCTCACGAATCAGGGCGTACTCTTGAAAAATATAGCCAACTTGGCGCAGGCGCAGTTCAATTCGCTGTTTTTCTGGTAGCTGAGTGATCTCTATCGCCGGTGTCTCGTCACCCCTACTATCAAACCAAATCGTGCCGCTATCAGGGCGATCTAGCATCGCCACCTGATGCATAAAGGTCGATTTGCCCGAACCATTGCGCCCCGTGATCATCAGAAAATCGCCGTGACGAATCGAAAAACTGACGTCCTTGAGCGCACGCGTGGCACTATCACCCGAACCGTACGTCTTGCTGAGATGCTCAATGGTAAGAATTTCGCGGGCCATAGTATCAGTATAGCGCGCGGTGGGGCGCCGCTTCAAGCCGAGATCCCGAAAAACCTACCACAGTTTTGTTATCATTTCTACTTCGCGGGCCGTAAGACCATATTTTTCATAGAACGCTATGGCGGGCTGGTTGCCGCTCAGTACTTTTAACCGCAAGGTATCGCAATTTTTACTCTGGAAATAGCGCTTCATTTCATCCAGCAAGGCTCGCCCGATACCGCTGCCGCGCTGTTCTGGCTCAACATAGAGCAGTCCGATCCAGCCATCTTTTCGTGGCTCATGCACCGCATCGAAAACAGCGTCCTGACCAGGTTGATGATCGATAATCACGCCCTGAATAAAGCCGACCACCTGGCCGTTCTCCTCGGCAACATATATCGCGCCGTCCATATCCTCACTATCGCTGATCATCCGCTGCATATAGCCGTGCGCGTCTCGCAGGTTAGCGAACGGCAGCGATTCCGCTGTATCGTCAACCTGCGCAAAATGTGCGTGCAGTTTGATCGCCAGCTCATCGATTGCGGTACGGTCTTTGGGGTGGAAGGGGCGGATTGTCATAATGAAATCATACTATGGTGGAGTATCAATGGCAAAACTCATGTTGTCGCTAAAAAGGCTCACCTAACTAGAACGATTTGATTTTTATTCTTTAGCAAAAATCAATTATTATATCATTGTATATAATTTTTTAATTGTTTTACTAGGGATGAATTTGATTTATTCCCAAAACTTATCTTCTTCGTCTTGTTGTTCTGCAAAAGTCCACACTTCTTGTATCTTGCCATTATCTATTTTGAATAGGTCAATACCCGGGTCATTTAGTTTTTCACCTTCTTTTTCAGCTAAAGAAACGACACTGGCAGCCACAAAACAGTCATTACTTGCAGCCCAATTTGTAATTACTCTAAATGTACCATTACTTCTTTTGATAAATTCTCCTAGACGCTCTCCTAGCGCCTGTTTTCCTTTAACAATTCCTGAAAGTGGACCCTCTCCTCCCATGTGCCATACAATATCATCGGACATCGTTTCAAAAACTGCTTCAACGTCTCCCTTTGATAATGCTTCTGTATAAGCATTAAATACTTTCATGACCTCATTTTTCATAGCTGTTCTCCTTTCATTTTTTGAGAAATGTTTTTCTCTTACTGTCACTATACATTACGACTCAGAAACTTTTACAAAGAAAACGGGCGATTATAATCTTATATCACCCAAGTGCAGGTATGAAAAGGTTTGGTGACCCTACCGGGAATCGAACCCGGGTTGCTGGGATGAGAACCCAGTGTCCTAACCGCTAGACGATAGGGCCGCGTAAGCCACCGGGTCATTATAGCATGGTTAGCTGGGGGCGTCTAGCCCATCTTGTTGACGACGTCGATCAGCTTGCGGGGCGTGATGTCGGCCTTGATGAGGTAGCCGTCGACGCGGTTCATGATGGCGGATTTGGTGGCGTCGTCCTGTTCAAAGTTAGTCATGATGAGGATTTTGCTGTTGGGAATCAGGTCGGTATCATCAGAGCGCAGCGCGTCCAAAATTTGGTCGCCGCGCTGTTCGGGCAGCATTAAATCAAGGATGATCAAGTCAAATGGCTGACTCCGGGCCATGACCAGCCCGTCGTTGCCATCGACCACCCATGTCACGTCATAGCCAGCTTTTTGCAGGCTGCGTACATACATCTCGCCGATAAAGCGGTCGTCCTCCACGCACAAGATTGTTTTGATCGCCATACTTCCCTCCTCTTATCCTCGATACATAGCGTGATTTTTTATCCAGCCACCGCCCTGGCGGATCAGATTGCGATTGAGCTGTCCGTCCTCGAGCAGTTTATCCTTGACGGCGGCGTACACCGGCACGGTAAACGAAAAGACTGAGCCTTCGTTTTCCTTGGAGCGCGCGGTGATGTGGCCGCCGTGACTCTCGATAAAGGCCTTGCAGATGTAGAGGCCGATGCCGGTGCCAGAGACGGTTTCGCGGCTGCGGTGCGAGCGGTAGAATTTGTGAAATAGATTTTTGACGACGCTCGGCGGCATGCCGACGCCATTGTCAGCGACGGAGACTTCAATAACATCGCCCTTTTGTTCGGCGCTGACAGAGACAGTGCCGCCCTCGAAACTGTATTTGATGGCGTTGTCGATGAGGTTAGAGATGACCTCGCTGATACTGGAGCGGTCGGCGGCGACGGTTGGCAGATCACTTGGTATGCTGATGTTGAGCAAGCGGTGCTGCGTCGATGCGCGCAGTTGCATGTCGTCGGCGATTGAACCATAGATGTCAGCGAGCGAATCCTCGGCAAGGTGGATACTGAGGTGGTGGCGGTCGAACTTGGCGACGTTGAGGATGTTATTGATATAGCCAGACAGGCGGTTAGCGGAAACCGTCAGCCGCGCCAGTAGCTGTGGCTCGTCACCTTTCAGGCGGCCGGCTAGCTCCTCGGCGAGGACATCGAGATAACCGCGGATGATGGTGATTGGGCCGCGGAGTTCGTGGGCGGCGAAGGAGATGAAATTGAGGTCTTCTTCCTCGGGCAGATACTGGGCTGAGCGGTCGATGAGGACGATGACGGTCTCGCCGGGTGCGTCTTTTTGGTAGGAGGCGATGATGTCAAAGAAGCGAGTTTTTTTGAAGGCACCGTTGGTAGTGGCGACATGGCGCCAGGTACGCTCGGCGGAGAGCTGGCGGGCGTCGGCGTCGCTGAGCCAGGCGTCGAGCGACTGCTCGTTGAGAAAATCCAGCGCCAGATACGGCTGGCCGTCGGCGTCAGTGGCAATTGGTGCGGCCTTGTTAGCGGAGATGATACGTTTGGTGGGATCGAGGACGACGATGCCACAGCTGGTGTGATTGAGCGCTTGGGTTAGTAGCGCGTCGGGGCTTGGCGGTGGTGCGGGTTGAGTCGGCTCGTCGTAGATAAGTTCAAGGACGGTCTTGAAGCCGGTCTTGGCGTGCTGCTCGGCGTTTGGATTTGGTAGCGGCGTGGTGGTGCGCTCGCCGCGTTTATGGATCAGCGCAGTCAAGATATCATCAAGCGGCCGGCCGGCAATAATGATCAACATGGTCGAAAAAAGACTGCCGACGATGAAAATCGTACCAGTAATTAACCAGAACGCTGGGTGATTCCATGAAGTAGTACCAGTGATACTAAGGACGACACCGCCGATGAGCGCCACCGCCATCTGCCCGGCTAGTGCACAAGCGAACAACATGCGCCGGTGATATCGTCGAAAGTTACAGATCGATGTGCCGCCAGCTGTCATCGCCACGTGACGGATCCCCGCCCGGGCGTAAAGACGCCGATCCATGTTTGGCCGCGATTCAGGGTAAAGTCTTTGCCGTTTTCGTCAAGCAGTTTGAGCGGTGCGGTGAGACTGTCTTTCTTCCAGGTGATGGCGGTAGCAGTACCGTTTTGGAAGACGGTTGCCTTGCCTGAGCCAATGGTGACAGTGTCCTCGTAGCCGTCCGGACCGACGCGTCGCTCGACGGGCGCTTCGAGGGCGATGACAACGCGCGGGGCGATCTGGCCGCCTTCCCGGTCGGCGTGCGGTGCGCCAGCTAGCGAGCGTTTGTAGGTGTTGGTCGTTTTGTCATAAGCATAGGCGGTGTTGTAGGTGCCGCTGCTAAAATTGAGCTGGATGGTAGTGGCGTTCGGTGTTTCGGCCGGTTTGCCATCGCCACGCTTGAAGCCGGTAAATGATGATTCTTTAAAGCCCTTGCTGGCGTTGAGGGCATCAAGTTTCTCACCGGATGTGTAGACATTGTGTGGGGCACGGCGGTCGCTAACTCGCCAATAACTGCCGCCGTTAAAGAACTGGTCGATGTCGCGGTAACTGCCGCTGCGAACGGTATCGAGAGCGTTCGGGCTGCCGCCGACGTGGGCGATGGAGGCTTGATACTGTGCGCCCCAGCTGAGGTAATAGAGGCGGAGGCTACGAACTGGGCCGATGAGGCCGGGCTTGGCGCCCTGATAAACGGCGAGAAAGCGGGTGATGCCGCCCTCGGCAACCGCCTCGTAGACGATGCCGGCTCCCGAAAGGCCGGACTGCGGGCGAGCGTCGGGGCTGTTCTCGATCATGACGGCGGTGACGGGCTGCTTGGTGGCTGCTTCATCAGCGACTTCAAGGCCGGTGAGTGGTGAGTAGAATTTGGTTGGCTTTTTCTTAGCGGCGAAAAACGGCAGACCACCGTCGTGCTGGACAGAATTGATAGCGACGATGAAAATACCGGCGATAACCAGCGAGGCGGTGATGAGGACAATCGCCCACAAGTGCTTTTTACACCACTGGGCAAGCGAGCGTTTTTTGGCCGGGGCGTTTGGTGATGCCGGCTCAAGTTTAGCTGATTTTACCGTCGGTTTTTGGGCCGCGGTGGCTGGGCGAGGATTCTTGATGTGCATGGGTTTAGTATAGCATAAGCGGCGTGTCCGGTAAACGGAGCGATGTGCTGGCCGGTTGGTGTCTATGGCGTAGCAATTATGATAGACTCACGCCCACCGAGAACGCGGTAATTCCCCGCTCAAGCCGCGCCAGCGTGCGCTCGCGGCCAATCAGTGCCAGTGTATCATTCAGCTGCGGGCTGAACGGCGCCCAGGTGATGGCGATGCGGATGAGACTAAAGAGAATGCCGGGCTTTTGGCCGGTGATTTCCAGCAGTTCGTTTAGCCGAGTTTGAATTGTGTCTGGTGTCCAATCGGTGAGCGTGGTGAGTTCGTGGTGGGCAGTCTCTAGCAGCCTGCGCCGTTCGCTCTCAGATAACTTCTTGAGCTGCTTGTTGCCGTCAATAAGTTCCAGGTTGATCTCGGGCTCCGCAAAAAAGTAGCCAAATCCACCGAGGTCACGCAGGGTTTTTACGCGGTCTTGCGCCAGCGCTAGGACGTGCCGGCGATACCCCTCGTCCGCTCCGGCGGCACTGTCCGGCCAAAAATCATTGACCCGCTCGGCTAAATCATCCAGCGCGAGCGAGCGGATAAACTGTCCATTCGTCCACAGCAGCCGCTTTTCGTCAAAGCGAGCGCCCGAGCGCTGCACGCGGCTGAGGCTGAATTTGGCGGTCAATTCGCTCATGGTGAAGGTCTCTTGCTCGGTGCCATCGTTCCAGCCCATGGTGGCGATAAAGCTATCCAGCGCCTCTGGTAGATAGCCGTCACGGATATAATCCAGCACGTCTTTGGCGCCGTCGCGCTTGCCTAATTTCTTGTTGCCCTGCTCGTTCATGATATGAGGCAGATGTGCGAAAACCGGCCGCGGCAAGCCGAGTGCTTCGTAGAGTGCCAGATAATTTGGCATGCTCGAGATGAACTCTTGGCCGCGAATGACGTGGGTGATATTCATCTCGGCGTCGTCGATGATGTGGGCAAAATTGTAGGTCGGGTAGCCGTCAGACTTGATGAGGATGAAGTCGTCAACGACCTCGGGGCTGGTGGTGACGTCACCCATGACCTCGTCGTGGTAGGTGTAGCTTTTGGGCTCAGCCTTGAACCGCAGCGGCGTGGTGCCATCCCAAGCTGGTGGATTGTCGGGGCGATGGTCGCGGTAGCGAAAGGCACGCTTCTCGGCCTGGGCGGTGTCGCGAAAGGCTTGAATTTGCTCGGGCGTGTACGGATCGGCGTAGGCGCGGCCAGCGTCGATTAATGTTTGTGTCCACTGGCGGTAATGCTCAAGCCGCTGGCTTTGGACGTACGGTCCGTGTGGCCCACCAATGTCTGGCCCTTCGTCGTAGTCGAGGTGCAGGGCCTTGAGGCTGGCGATCAGATGCTCGCGGCTGCCGGCAACTTCGCGAACCTTGTCAGTGTCCTCGAGGCGCAGGATAAATTGCCCACCGGCCTGCCGGGCGACGAGAAAAGCAAATAGTGCGGTGCGAATACCGCCAACGTGCAAGAACCCTGTTGGCGAGGGTGCGAAACGAGTGCGTGTAGTCATGGGGTGATTATAGCACGAGGCTGCAGTACTGGTAAACGTGAGGGGTGCCTGCGGTGCTTGCGGGGGTGATTATAAACTAGTGGCGATTTTGGTGACTTGCTCGCTTGACAGTGCCCCGCCGAGGGTGATTTGGTAGAGGACGCCGCCATTAATCCAGGTGGCCGTCCGGTCGGTGCTGTAAATAGTCAGACCGCCAGCAGTGGTGGTTTGGACGTCGCCGCCGTCAGCGGTCAGGGTCTCTTTGAGGGCGGCGGAATTGAGCGAGCTTTTTTGCTGAGTGATGGTGTAGGACTGGCCGTCGTCAGCGTAGGCGAATTTCATGCGGACTTCCCCGCTCTTGAAGGTAATCGGGCCGCTGAGGGCATAGCCGGTCGGTCGATAGCCGGGGTATTTGGCGTTAACACCAGATTGGATGGCGGCGATACGGGTGGAGATGTTAGGCATGCCGAGGTAGGTAAAGTAGCCGCCGATCAGCATGATGGCCAAGCCGACAGAGGCGATTTGCAGCCAGCGACCGATGCGGTTCTTTGGTTTTTTGCTGCGGCGTGGCGCTTTTTCTGGAGTAGTGGCGCGCTGCAGTGCTTCGGTGATGGCCTCGTTTTTGAGAACGGCGGCTGGCTTGGGTGCGAGGGCGGCAGTGTGTTGTTTGGCCGGCAGGTGGTTTGGCTTGATAATACGCGTCGAGTGATGAGGCGGTGTGGCCGGGACGTGGCGAGTCGTAGTCCGGACGGTCTGAGGTTGCTGGGCAATGCGAGCTTGGGCACGCACAACGGTCGGGTGTGGTTCGGCTGGACGATCGCGCTTAGTTGGTTGTGGCAGGACGCTTGGCGCGGACGGTGCAAATTTATTGACATGGACACTTATCGGGACGGAGGTGTCGCGCGTAATGTCGGGGCGGCTGGCCAGGCGACGCTTGGCGTGCGATGGCGCGGCGACGTGACGGCGACTGAGCGTCGTTGATTTTTGGCCGGCAGTTTTGTGGACGGTTTTATGGATGATTTGTTTGTTCATGAACCCCTCGTATTCCTAATGCTTATATTTTATTGTACAAAGAGGACATGCTTTTTGCAAGGGGCGAAATGTGGTATAATCTCTCATGATGTATCGGAAGCAAAAGCGCGGCCTAGAACTTGCTCGCAGGACGCTGATCTACACAATTATGGTACTGGCGGTGTGTACGCTGGCATTTATTTTGATTTTTCATACGCTTGGCTATCAGCTGGATCTCAAGACGCAGACGGTTGAGCAGCGGGCGCTGGTGCAGTATGATTCGCGGCCGCAAGGCGCACGGGTGTTTGTCGATGGCATGGAGCTTGGCAAGACACATATCAAGGGCATGCTTCCCGAGGGGCAGCATCAATTTTCCATGCGGTTGGATGGCTATGACGAGTGGCGCAAAGTTGTCGAGGTCAAGGCCGGGACACTGACCTGGCTATCATACGCGCGGCTAGTGCCGAGTGAGCGGGTGGTGAGCTCGGTCAAGGAATTTTCGTCGCTGGCCTCAGTACGATTTTCGCCAAATTGGCGGTTCATGCTGGGTGTGATGCAAGCGACCGATGCGCCGAAGATCGTCTGGGGCGATTTGCGCGATTCGGATAAGCCAAAGTTTAACGAGGTGACACTGGATACGTCGGTGGTGGCAGGTTACGGCGGCCAAGCGACGGCGCACACGTTTAAGATTGTTGAGTGGGATTCCGGTAATCGCTACGCCATTCTCAAACACACCTACGTGGTCGAAGGCCAAGGCGAAAAAGTCCAGTGGCTGAAGGTCGACCGCGAGAATAAAACAGTGGTTGATATCGCGAAAGTGATCGGGCTGGAACTAAAAGACGTGCGCTTCCTTGGTGAGAGCGGCAATGAACTCTATGTACTGCAGTCGAGCGGCGAACTGCGGCGAGCGGACCTGAACGCAGCGACGATTTCTGCGCCGCTGATCAGTCATGTACAGTCATTCTCGGTGTATGGCACGGATTATATCACCTACGTCGGGACGAATGGCACGAGCAAGCTGCAGCTGGCGGGCATTTGGCGCAAGGGTTGGACTGAGCCAGTGGTCGTGCGACGACAGACTGAGGCGGAGGCTTCGACGCCGTTGATGATTAAGTTTTCGCGCTATGATAATAAAGACGTACTGGTGGTTGGCGTTGGCTCAGCCGTGACGCTGCACATGGGCGCGGCGCTGGACGGGTCGAGCTCGTCGGCATCAAAATTACTCAGCCGCGTCAAGTCGATCACCGCCGGCGAGCAACTGACTGAACTAGATCTAAGCGGTACTGGGCGGTTTGTCTTGATGCGAACGGGGGCTGGCTTTATGAGCTATGATATTGAGCGGCAATCGGTGTCGCACGATACGGCGCTGCCGACGGGAACGGTGCTTGATTGGCTGGATGATTATCACGTGTGGAGTGTTGAGGGCGGCAAGGTGGTGATGCGCGAATTTGACGGCGCTAATCAGTCAACGATGCTCGAGGCCAGCGAAGGGTTTGATGCGTCACTATCGCACGACGGCGACTGGCTATATGCCTTTCGCCGAGCCGACAATGGTGCGGTGACAATGTCACGACTGCGAATGACGATCAAGCGCTAACTAACGCCATCTTCTGATTGCTCGCCTTTGACCCTTTGATCTTTTGTAGTCTTTTATTCTTTAGCGCCGAATAATCGCTCAAGCAGTGTTGGCGACGGCTTGCCCGGGATAGCGCCGGACTGCGTGGTGACTGGCTCGGTCGATTTGGTAGCGCCAGATGGGTCGGGGCTGATTTGCTCGGCAAAGACCAAGAGGCGTTTTTCGGCGGTGCCGAGCGGCACGCAGCTGATCAGGGTGAGTATCGGCTTGTCGGTCTGGATCTGGATGCGGCTGACCTCGTTTGGCAGGACAACTTCTTTCTTGGTGACGGCGTAGGTGTAGCGCTTGCCCTGGTAGTGCATGTAGATGATGTCGTCTTTGACCAGCTTTTCGTTTTGGGCAAAGACAAACTTATAGTCACCGGCAGCGAAGGCATCGTTAGAAGAGTGTGCCGAGAAGACGGCATTACCAACTTGGCCAGGCACGGCGTTAGCGCCAGCGATCGCGAAGTGAGCAGCACCCTTCTCCATTGCTTTCATTTGAGCGTTATGGTCGGCCGCGTTAACGCCATAAATGACCGGTACATCAACGTTGAGCTTGGGGATGATCAGCCGTGGGTCGGGGCCGACAGCGGCGTTGCTTGCTGGATTGACAATGATGTTTTGTGGATCAACATTGCCTGGGGTGGTGTAGGCAGCGGCGATGCCAAACAGAACGCGGTTGTACTGCAAAAAGACGAACGCTAGCAGCACCAATACGCCCGCCAGTGCTGGGATGAAGTGGCGTGACTTGGTGACTTTTTTGGCCTTGTCGCGGACGGTCTGCTGGATCTGGGCACGGAGGCGCTTGATGGGGCTTTGGGCGGACAACATATCGGTCATGGCCGGCGCGGCGGCGGTGTTGGCGTCGCGAGCAGACTTGACCAGCCGGTCAAATTCCTGTTGCTTTTGATCAAGGTGCGAGGCATAATAGCGCTCGTAGTGCATCTGGTAATATTTTTGCCACGAGCTGTGGTACTGCTTCCACTGATCGGCGGTGATTTGCGGCTGATGAGTGGGAGTTTTGGCCGGGGCGGCCGGTTGCGGCTGTGTGGTTGGCGGCATGGCGGTAGGCTTGTCCGTTGACCTGTTCCCTGGTTGGGGCTGGGGTGACTCGGTGATGTGAGCGGGAGCTGGCGCTGCGGACGGCTGGGTCGGTTGAGCTGCCGGTGGCGCGGTGTTCAGGGCGTGTGGGCTTGGCGTGCGCGGTGGCGGCGTGACAGTGGTGCGCTCGGTCGGTTCTGGATGCGGCTGCTCTATAGGGCGCGGTTGAACCACCGGTGTGGTGTGTGGCGTTGATTCGGTGCCGCGACCGCCGTAAATAGCATTGATTTGATCACGAATAACATTGGCGGCGGCAGCTTGCGAGCCGGAATAATCACGTGGTGGTGGCGTAAGCGGACGAGGTTGACTCGAGATTGGCGCCCCCACTCGCCTGCCAAACTGATCGTCATGTGGATTCATCACCTCTTATTATACGGGAAAACGCCGGAAAGATAAAGCGTCCGGGCTCTTGCTGATGTGGTAGCGGCCGTGGTATAATTACCCTTGGATGACTTGGGGCGTTCTCTCGTGCCGCGGTGGCGGAATTGGTAGACGCGCTAGACTCAAAATCTGGTGAGCAATCGCTCGTGCCGGTTCAAGTCCGGCCCGCGGTACCAGAGGTCGCCTCAGTTTGTTTAATTTTATTCCCGTTTTTGTAGCGGGAATTTTATTGATGGCAATACCTTACGAGAAGCTAATGTTAAGAATGAGAATGATGTCCGCACCCTTTCTTCTCTGGCTTTTGTTTTAGTGGCGGCAGAAGCATTACAGTCAGCAACCTGTAGATCGAGAAAATGACCCTCATTACTAAAATCAAACTCGATGAGGGACTGTTCGTTAAATTCTCTCCCCGAGAGATTGTTCTGCGTGATGCCGCCAACGATGATGGTTGGGTCTGTTGGTAGCATATTTTCTGTCCAGTGGATTACTTGTCGTCGACTAACTCCTCTAGGAATCTTGGCAATGGTGACGTGTGGCTTGAATTTTTTATGGTGAGGAGTGGTAGCCTCTGCTTCTATAAATGCTTGCTTGATACGTCGTCTTTCTTCCCGCGGTAAAGTTTGGCTGAGGTCGTTGAATACCAGAGTGAGTGCACACTCTCCTAACATACGAGCACCAACTACGTTGAGCTCAAGGCTCTTTTGTGATTGCTCTGGTAGATGAATGCGCAGTCTAGATGGATGTAGGACCTTTGGGTATTCTCGTGCGCCTAGGATAGTAAGATGACGCTCCTCGGGTTGCGTTGGTTTTATGGGGTTGTCATTCAGTCTACTAAATCGTTCCTGTATCTCTTGAGTAAAATCTGGATCTGACAGAGGAAATTCAGCCACAGGATGGTAAATCAGGCAATAGCTATCCTTGTTATACCGCGCAGTTTATAAATCGTCAAGAGCTGGTGGGAACCGCCCTGGTTTATACGCTAGCGGCCATGCTGGTGCTGATGGCTGCCAGCGGTGCCTCCGGTGACCATAAGAGGTAGCTGGCGGCGCGCGTGGCGGTTTGTCCGCGCCACAGCTGCATTGGCTCGGTCCAGGCTTGAGTGATGACTTCCCCGCCCCGTGCGATGACCAATTGATCGGCATGAAAAACTGCTAATGTGACCGGATAGGTGATGGTGAATTTGTGCAGCGCCTCGACTAACTGCGCCAGCTGCATGCTGAATGTCAGGATTTTTGGGTAGTAGACGCTGCGAAACAGTTTCTGTACTTGGGCGAACGAGGCGACAAAGACGACGTGGGGATTGTCGAGGATGGCGGGAAAGCTGTTTTGCACCAGGTCGATGGCGTCGCGGCTTAGTACGATCGGCCGGTGGTACTGGCGCACAAACTGCTCGTACAGCGCGGCCGTTTCGCTATTTTTGCTGGCGTCGCCGATCAGCAGTATGACCTTAGCCCACTCGCCAAGTGTGGCCAATTCGCCTGCCGCCGCGCCACTGAGGCCGCCGGACGGATTGGTTGGTGCAAATAGAACGTCGGTCATCGCCGCTGGCACGGTGCGGCGCAGTGTGTCAGGTAGCAAGACTCGCACCTCGCCTGCCCCGGCGTCACGTGCTGCCTGGTAGCTGGTCGCCACCGCCGCAAAGCCGAGCTTGTTACCGCCAACGATCCCTAGCCGCCCGGCTTGGTCGCGGCGCTCTGGCCGATTCCATTCAATGTCGGGAAACAGCGGCTTAGATTTTTCCTGCTTGCGCCAAAAGGTATCCATGTTCGCCTTTCTCGAGTTCAAACACCACGCTTTTACGCTCCAGGACAATCGGCCAGCCGTTGGTTTTGGCAATTTCGAGCAGCTTTTCCGTCGGGTTAAAGACGACGGGATGTTCAACCATCGCCAGGAGGTGCCGGTCGCCCTCGCTGTCGCCAAAGGCATAACTGCCAGCGAGCGTTAGCCCGTGCTTATTGATGATTCTTTGGAGGATTTTATCTTTATTGGTGTACGTTTTGGCGGTAATTGTGCCAGTAAAGGCATCGCCCTGCCGTTCATAAACCTGAGCCGCCCAGGCATCAAAGCCGTATTTTTTAGCAAATGGCTCGACTAATTCTTGCTGCGAGCCAGAGATAGCGATCAGAAAGTAGCCCGCTTGCTTTAGCTCGCGCAGGCGATGTCGCGTGTACGTGTAAACGTGGTCGAGCTCTTTCGTGACGATGCTACTTGCCACTTCGTCAAACACTGCGGTCGGGATGTTAGCGAGCGAGCTGGCAATAGCGTTGACCAAACTCAGTTCGTACTCATCATAGGCGTCTTTTGACTCTCGCCGTTTCCAGCTGAGCAATTTTTGCTGAATGATCGAGGCGTGGACCTCGGGGATGGCGCCAGCATCAATCAGTCCAAGCACCAACTGCCGGTACAGCCCGCCACGAATAAGCGTACCATCGATATCAAAAACTGCGAATTTCTGCTGCTTCATCGCTTGATTATCTCGTATTTTTGGCTTCTTGGCAACTTAGCTGGCGCGCTGCATTGATAGGGTTTGATGTATGCTCTCTGGTAGCCGAGGCTGATGAGGCTGCCATGGATCATCAGCGTGAGGCCGTGCAGTCTGAAGTGTTGCCAGGCTGTCGGTTATGGTGAGGTCATAGCAAGCTTTGCGTCCAAGGATAGCCGCGATGATCCAAAGCCTGTCATTTGGCCACATTGTTTCCAGGGGCAAGTGGTTGACGAGTGTTCCGTTTGCGAGCTTATGGCCGACAGTAAACCATGCTGGCCGCATCTCCTCTGTCTCCTCGGGCGTTCCCTGCCAACTGAGGCAGCGCGACAAGTAAATGACCATCGGCTTGCCACTTCCCATAACGGTCAAGATGCCCGTCGGTTCAATAGCACTGGGGTCTGCCTCGAGACCGGATTCTTCTTTGAGCTCACGGACGGTGGCGTCGAGTGGAGTCTCCCTCGGCTGAAGTTTGCCACCGAACCCATTGAGATAATTGACGCCATGCCCACGCTTTTTCATGCCGAGTAGCACTTCGTTATCCCTAACAGGAAAGGTAATAGTCGCTTCTTGGCATCGTGTGCCAGGCGACGCTTCGATAGCTAGTTTAGTGATCGTGGGGGGGGTGAGCTCTACCATGAGCCTACTATATCATGAAGTAGATGACTTAGCAACTGATGTATTGTCGCGTAATTTGACCATGTTTTGGTACACTTCGTCAAAGGTCAGGCCTGATTCGTGGATGAGGCTGGCCAGGTCTTTTCCGACGTAGCGGAAGTGCCAGGCTTCGTTAGCGATACCGGTGATTTTTTCCTTACCCTTCGGATAGCGCAGAATAAAACCGTATTCGTGAGCGTGGGCGGCTAGCCAGCCGGCGGTTTTTGGATCAAGCGCGCAGTCGCTGAAGCGGGCCTTGCATTTCTCAGAAAAGCTGGTTAAGTCAACCGCTAGGCCCAGCTGATGCTCGCTGTGGCCAGGCTTGGCGACGTATTCGTCAGTGTGGGCGGCGCCGTTTTTGGCGGTGGTTTCAGTACGGACTTTGGCTTGGGCAGTACCGGAGCGGTAGGCGCTCGAGATGAGGATCGGTAGCTTAGCCTTGGCCGCGGCCTGACGTAGTTGTTCTAGCGGTTCTTTGACCATCGGCTGCACGCGCTTATCCTCTATCCAGCTCGGCGTACCATCAGTGATATCAGTCAGCGGCGGCTCAAATGCTGGGTCGATGCCCTGCTTGCCTGACACATAAGACCAGATTTTCCCAGTTTGTAAATACTTCCACGACGGAAAGGTCAAGTCGCGATTGGTCCGGTCAAGACGGATGGTGACTGGCTGAAAATTATACAGCGGCGAATTAGCGACTGACGCCGACGTTTGGTTGACGAGCTGCGTGCCGCCATTGATCATCAGTAGTGTCAGTGTCGTCCAGGCTGCCAAAACCATGGCCACGACTGCGCGTCCCACCCCGTGCTTCATTTATTGTGTTCCTCGCTGTTTGAGTTTGGTCATTGCCTCTTCAATATACGACCAAGCCTCCTCCATCGTCAAGCCCGACTGATGCAGAGCGCCCGCTAGTTCCCGCCCAACATAGCGAAAATGCCATGGCTCGTACTGATAGCCAGTAATTTTTTCCTTACCCTTCGGATAGCGCAGAATAAAACCGTATTCGTGGGCGTGGGCAGCGAGCCATTTACCGGCGGCGGTTCGTTCGAAACAATCATCAACCCAACAGGTTTGGTCGGCGCCAGCGAAGTCAACCGCCAGGCCTGATTGGTGCTCGCTGTGGCCGGGGCGGGAGCTAAAGCGGCTGGCTGCGGCCTCGCCGTGCCGGCGGACGTAGCTAGCGAAGAGCGAGGCTTGGGTGGCGTAGCTGCGGTAGCCTGAACCAACGCGGAGAGTAACGCCAGCGGCCCAAGCAGCGGCGACTAACTTCTCGAGATCAGGCATGAGGACGGCGCGGAGCGAGCGCTCATCCTGGCTGCGGCCGGGTAGTGTCGGCACGCTGACTGGGCGGAGGTCGCTGGGCTGGTAGCGAGGATTGGCGAAGGCTCGGGATTTGTTAGCAATTTTCCAGAGATCGGCGTCATCGGCACTGTTGACAATGCGAGCGGGGATCGGCGTAGCGTTTGGCAGAGCAAGGCCCGGCGCAGCTGGCACTGGAGGTTTCTGGCTGTCGGGAGCTTTTTCTTTGGGTGCTGGCGCGGGCTGCTCCTTGCTAATTGGCTGCTGGGCGGTGGTGTGCGGTGGGTTGAAATGACGGAGGGTGAAATAAGTCACTACGGCGCTACTGGCGATGATCAGCACGGCACCCAGGCCGATGAGCAGATTACGTTTCCCTGAGCGTTTGGCGATTTTCATACCTCAACCTCAATGCTTACCGGGCAGTGGTCGCTGCCCATTTGTTCGGCGTGAATCTGTGGGTTAGCGACACGCTCAGCGATTTCGCGCGATGCCAGCCAATAGTCGATCCGCCAACCGACATTGCGCGCCCGGGCGTTGGCCCAGTGCGTCCACCAGGTGTAAGCTTCGGTCTTCTCAGGGAAAGCTGCCCGGAAGGTATCAGTAAATCCAGCGTCTAGGTAATTCTGAAAGCCTTCCCGCTCCTCGTCGGTAAAGCCGTGCTTGCCAACGTTGGCCTTGGGGTTCGCCAGGTCTATCGCTTGGTGGGCCACGTTCATATCGCCGCAGTATAGTACTGGCTTGACTAGCTCCAATTCCTCCAGGTAGGCTAGCACTGCCGGATCCCATTGTTCATGACGCAGACTCAGCCGGCTCAAATCCCCTTTCGAATTTGGCGTATAACAGGTCACTACCCAAAAATCGTCGAACTCGGCAGTGATGATGCGCCCCTCGTCCGCCGGGTTGCCGTATTGATCGCCGGTCAAATTAAACCGCTCGATGATAGCCGGCGGTAGCCCGTCGCGCCAATGCAGCGGCCGGATTTTTGAGAAAATTGCCGTACCGGAATAGCCCTTTTTGGCAGCTGAATAGAAATGCTCGTGATACTCTGGCAGGTCAATTTCCACCTGGTCGCGGGCGGCCTTGGTTTCTTGGAGGCATATAATGTCTGGATCGTACGTCTGCAGGAAGCGGGCAAACTCGCCCTTGTTGATGACGGCGCGGATGCCATTGACGTTCCAAGAAAATAATCGCATACGCCTATTATACCGTACGTGCTATCAAGTCGCGGTAAATTGTTAGATATTGGCTTGTCATGTGTTCTGGGCTGAGCTCGGACGCTAGGCGGGATGAGGCGCGGGCCATCTGACGGCGCCGTGTATCGTCGGCCATCTGACGCATCGCCGCCGCCAGCTGCTCGACTGACGGGTCGCGGGCTAGGATGCTGTTATCCTTTGTCGTGCCGACGGTCAGCCGCGGGTCGCAGTAGATGATCGGCAGTCCTGCAGTCACCGCTTCACCGATGGTCATGGCTTGGGTGTCAAAGCCGTGCGACGCCAGGACAAAGACGTCGGCGTTGACGAATGCCTCGGCCATCTGCTTGACGCACGAGACATGCCCGTGAAAGATAATGCCCTGGTGTTTTTCGGCGAGCAGTCGGAGCTTGAGCTGCTTGCCGTCACCGATGATGTGCAGCTCGGCGTTTGGCAGGTCGGCTTGAACAAAGGCACGGATGATGGCGTCAACGCGCTTTTCGGGTGCCAGGCGGCAGACGCTCAAAAAGCGGATGGTACGGTCGGTGCGGTGGCGTTCTGTATGGGCAATGGCGTGGCTGAGAGTAGGATTGACACCGGTTGGTACGATGTGCGAGCGCTCGTCCAGCCACGATGCGCAGTCACTAATTCGCTGGGTCATAAAATCAGCCGGCGCGGTGAACGCATCGACGCGCGAGGCGACGGTCGCCATGGTGTGCCAGTCAAATCGGGCCAAGATCCCCGGTGCGTCGGGGCTTTTCGGTGCAAAGAATACTGGCTGGTTGAGTCGTTTGTCGGCGATCATCGAAATCATTGGATTGATCAAAAATAGATACGCCATCGACCCCCAAAACGCACCGAATGGCTGCGACGTGTGAGTGCCGGCGAGATTGGCGTGAAAGGTGTGAATGTGGGGGATGCCCTGCTCTTTGGCGATGCGCGCTGCCAACATCAGGCCGCCCCGCTCCGTCTGGCTGTGGATGATATCAAAGCGGTGCTGGAGGCAGATACGCCGTGCACTGCGCCGGCCGCATTTGAGGACGCACATGTGCGAGGGTGTGCCCGGGATGTAGAATGAGGGGACGACAACGGTTTTGCAGCCAGTTGGCCGCTCCAAAAAATACCGCGGCGCGAGCAATGTCACCTCGTGCCCCAAGCTAACCAGTTCGCTAATTTGCGTCTGGATTGATCGTCCGATGCCGCCGGATGCCGGATAAAAATCGTCAGTCACCAATGCGATCCGCAGTCGCTGCTGTCTCCTCATAACTTACCCCATTATACCATTTCGTGATATAATGACAGAATTGTATGCGCGTAGGTTTATTCACCGATACCTATCGGCCGTCGATTAACGGCATCGTTTTTGTGGTCGAATCGCTCAAGCGTGAGCTCGAGGCGCTGGGCCACGACGTCTACGTATTCTGCCCCGCCAAGTCAATAAATCCTGCCAAGCAAGCCGAGCTGCTTAACGAAGATCCGGATTCGCACATCGTCCGCTTTCCATCGATCAAGGGTGCGTTTTTTGATGATTACGATACGTCGGTGTTTTTCCCGCCGGCGGTGCAGCGCCGCATCAAAGAGCTGGAGCTGGACATCGTGCATATTTTTACGCCGTCGCAAATCGGGCTGGTTGGCGTCAGCGTAGCGCACAAGCAACAGATTCCCCTCGTCATCCAGCACTGTACCGACATGTACGAGTTTGCTGAGCATTATCCGGCGGTGCTGCCGGGGATCTTGACGCTGGCTGGCGTGGTGCTACCTCTGTCGATTAAGCTCAGGGGCCGTGACTTATTTGAACTGGTCAAGCTATATCGGCCGCGTGGTATCACCAAATGGAACCGGGCCATCATCGAGTGCGTCATCACTATTCTCTACAGCAAAGCCGATGCCGTCATTGCCCTCAGTCGCAAAAGCGTCGCCCAGCTCAGTGGTTGGCAGGACGACGATCATCTGTATGATTTGACATTGCTACCAAATGGTGTCAATGCTCTGCCGCGGCCGTCGGCGGCTCAGCTCAAGGCCTTTCGGGCGCAGTGGGGCCTCAGGGTGTCTGATGAAGTATTTGGCTTCATTGGGCGGCTGGGCGAAGAGAAAAACTTACCGATTCTGATCCAGGCCTTTGACAAGTACGTCGCCAAGGCTCGCCCCAAATCTAAATTGCTGTTCGTTGGCGATTTCGAGTACCGCAAAAAGCTTGAGGAGATGGCGGCCGAGAGCAAGTACGCTGATCGGATCATTTTTACCGGTGCCCTGCCGCGCGAGGAATTAGGCGTAGCGTATCAGGCGCTGGATGTGTTTTGCTTCCCGTCGCTCAAGGATACGCAGGGCTGGGTGCTACACGAAGCGGCGCACGCCCGCAAACCAATTATCATCATTGACACGCAAGTATCCGAGGTAGTGCGTGACGGCGTGAACGGTATCTTCGTAAAAAATCGGCCCAAGGGTATGGCGGATGCTATCATCACACTGCTCCGTTCGCCGGCTCGCCGAGCGAGGTTTGGCGCTGAGAGCAAAAAATTAGCGGCCACGTTCACCGAGCGCCGCCAGGTCCGCAAATTAGAGAAATTATACCGTCGGGTTATCGCCCAGAAAGCTGCCGCCGCGTCTCGCGATCTTGATCGCGCCGCTTGATGGTCTCGCGCTTGTCGTAGGTTTTTTTACCTTTGGCGAGGGCGATGACTACCTTAATGAATTTGCCGCTGGTTAGTAATTTGGTTGGCACGATGGTCATGCCTTGCTGTTTGGCCTCAGAAAAGCGCGCTAATTGGCGTTTGCTGACTAATAATTTCCGCGCCGAGGTGTCAATGCTGCGGGCGTTGGCTTGACCGCGAACGTTCAGCCGTAGCGAAAAACTAGTGTTATTTAGCCACAATTCACTATTTCGCAGACTGACGAACGCCCCCTTTAGCTGCACGTGCCCTTCTCTGGCAGCGCGCACTTCCATGCCCGTCAGCACCAGTCCGGCCACAACTTCCTCGCCCAACTCATAGTCAAATCGCGCTCGGCGATTCACGACGGCGTGAGTGGATGACTTTTTGGTCTTGGTGGGCTTGGTCACTTGATCATTGTAGCATGTAGGCTGGAGCCTTAGCTAGAAGATGATTGGTCTGTCTAGACCGCGTCCCGTTACATCTAATCTAGAGGCGAGAAAAGTCTTTCATTGGGATCTTCTGGCGCTGCAATTTCCTCTTTTGCTAGAATCATCATACTATTCTGTAACTTATTCATGACGTCTGCGATTGCTCCCAGGGCTGCTTGCTTTTGTGACACATCTAATTCATTATCATCACATATGCTGCAAATACGAGCCAGAGCCTCGTCATATAATTGACGAAGTAACCCTGACTTGTCTAATCTAAGGACGGTCGGAAGGGGGGATGGAAGCCCTGCTTCGTCTAACAATGCTTGATGTGCAAGGCGATATTTTGATGCCGCATCGCCTCGTAGTCCAGCTAGCTCGCTTTCGAGGGTACTTTGGATAGCTTCAATGACAATCTCCGCGCCAACAGGATGTGGCATTCCCTGTTCAGGGTTTAGAATTTGCCGCCTAATCAGGTTGAGCTTGTCTGGAGCGTTAATCTTCTCAATTTCGTCCGGAGTAACTATATCAAGTTCGTGTTCAGACGGTGCACCAACGCTAGTGCCGCTGGCTGGGAGGTGTATTTTATCAGTTTCTTCTGGCA
The DNA here is from genome assembly GCA_005697215.1 of Candidatus Saccharibacteria bacterium oral taxon 488. Taxonomy (NCBI): domain Bacteria; phylum Candidatus Saccharimonadota; species Candidatus Saccharibacteria bacterium oral taxon 488. The sequence continues at coordinate 349,772 of CP040003.1, forward strand.
ATGCTTGTGGTATTGTTTCCATACTCATATTTTCATACTATAACATTGATTATATATAAATGCAATACCTTGTTATTACTTTATCTTATTCTAGCCCGTGCACTTCACTGTTTGTGAAGTCATATTTGGCCTGTATACGAGGGCTAGGACATTGTGGCCGAGTTTCCGCGGCCGCTGAATAGTGGCATTCGCCTCTGAGCGTTTTTTGGTCTTGGTGGGCTTGGTCGCGTGATTATTGTAACATGTGAGCTGGGGCTTCAGTGAGGCTCCAATCTATATACGGCTCAATAGGGTCATTTTTCGGAATCGTTATGCGACTGCTTTGATAATTCGTCTAATGTGTGCTGAATGCGACCCTTACAATCAAGCAGCAAGTTAGTTAGGTCGTGAAGTTGCTCACGACGCTTCTCGTCAGTGCTAGTACCAGATAGTATTTCTTCCATTTGCGCGTCAACGAGAGTGTATAATTGATCTTGGAAACCCTCGCTATGTTCATAGTCGCAGAGTGCATCGTATGCATCGTCTAATCCAACTCTATCGCTAGTAAATCCCTGTTCAGCATCTTTAGTAGTGTACCGTGCGATAATCCCTTGCTCAGTCCGGCGCACTACCTTTATCAGAATATTGAGGTTTGACCGGATCAACCTCAGATTATCTGCATATTTGCGGGTTTGGAGATCTATATCATGGCAGAGTTCATAAATATTGGCACTCTGGCTCTCGGGGGTTGCCTCCTCTTCAGGAGGGATAATCGTAGTATGTGGTGCTTGTGGTGTCGTCTCTCTATTCATAGTTCTATACTATAACATTGTTTAAGTATAAATGCAAGACTTGGCCACTACTTTGTCTTATTCAAGCTCGTGTACTTCACCGGTCGTGAAGTCCCATTTGGCATTATGCTGACACTGGCATACGAGAGTCAGGGCATTATGGCCGAGTTCTCCGACTGCTGGATGGTGGCATTTGCCTCTGATAGCCCAGCCAAGTAGCCGTACTAATGAGGGGTAATTGTCGATGTGATTCATAATAACTGATTGGTTAGCAGACCTCTCGATTGTATTAACGAGTCGTAATACAGAAAGGTCTGGCTTAAACTCTGGGTGTTTCTCGAGTAAGTGTGCTATATTCGCAATATTCTCAAGAATATCACAAATATCGACAGTCTCGTCGAGGTTTTCGAGCTGGTTGGTGGCGGCGCGGAACTTTTCGTTGAGGCGCTGGTAACTAAGGAGGCTGCTACTTTCTGATCGTTGGATGTAGGCTTCTGTCAGTGATATGATTACGCCTTCGGTGGCAGCTACATTAGCTTCATTGTGACTTGGTGGTACTTCCATGTCTGATACTGGTGGTATAGCGCGATCTCCGGCAATGGTCTTGAATGGTATAATTCTGGCCTTGCCGTGGTCTGCTTCTGTTCTTGGCATGTGTTAAATAATACGATGTAATTACAGAAAAGTCAATGATTCACATCGCGATATGCTACAATATCCCAAGCATGATAGCCGACATTCACATCACCGAGAAGAGTTTTGGCGACAAGACGTTGATGCGCGACGTCAAGTTCAGTGTGGATGACGGCGAGAAGGTCGGCGTGGTCGGCCGCAATGGCGTCGGTAAGTCGACGTTGTTTGGCATCTTGGCGGGTACGGACACTGATTATACTGGCGAGGTGATTTTTCGCCGCGGCATCACCGTGGCTAGTACGGCGCAGGAGCATCATGGTTTGGGCGATCAGACGGTGCTGAGCTACATCTTGGCGGGGCTGCCAGAATATGCGGCCTTAAAGAAAATCATTGACGAGTATCCCGAGACCATGGGCGATAATATGCGCAAAATCGAGGAGTACACCCAGGCGCTGGAGCGATTTGACCAGAAAGGGTTTTACCAGATTGAGGAGAAGATTGAGCGGGAGCTTGATAATTTTCAGCTGAGCGGATGCAGCGAGCGGCCGCTTGGTTCCCTGTCGGGCGGTCAGAAGCGGCTGGTGGAGATTGTGAAGATTATGCATGCGGAGGCGCATTTGGCGCTGATTGACGAGCCGACTAATCATATGGATTATGTGGCCAAGCAGCAGTTCATCGACTGGATGAGCTCGCAGCCGCGCCAGGCCATGCTGATCATCACGCACGACCGCGATGTGCTGGGTCGAGTGGATCGGATTATTGAGCTTAAAGACGGCCAAGCGGTCAGCTACCGCGGTAATTATGATGCCTATCTCAAACAGAACGCTCAGGCGACGGCGGCGGGCATGAATAATTTTGAGCAGGTCGAGAAGCGGATGACTAACCTTCGGCAAAAGGTGCTGGATTATCAGCGGCTAAAGGAAAAGTCGCGCAACCCCGGCACCATCCAAAAGTTCAAGCGGCTGGAGAATGAGGCGCGGGCCGAGCTGGCGGAATTATCAGAGATGGACAAGCCGACGTTTTGGATTGATAAGGATTCGGCTGAGCAGCTTGATTATAAATCGGCTGAGCGCTACGGCAAGTTCAAGGCGCGCAATATTCGGCTCTCGATGAAGGATGCGGCCAGTCGCAGTCAGCATGTGCTGGTGCGAGTTGAGGATGCGGCAGTTGGGGTTGGCGAGCGGCTATTGTTTGAGGGCGTGAATATTGATCTGCGTGAGGGTGAAGCGGTGGAGCTGCGCGGCCGTAATGGCGCTGGTAAGACGACGCTGATTCGGATGTTGTTGGGGCAGCGAGGAGGTTCGGATTCTAGTCTCTCCGACAAGTCGATAGTTCTGCAGACGGCGTTGCCGGATGCATTCGACTTGGAGGAGACGGCTGGAAAACGAACCGCAGCAGCCGCTCCACCGTCCGCCGCCAGAGTACACTCTTCGCTCAAATCTCCACTGGAGATTTCTCGCGAGCGTTCGGCTGAAACGTCCGCTCCTCGCGAACGTTTCACAGTCTCTGGCGGAGGAGGTGTCGCGGCTGCTGCCCCTATCCTCTACTCCGGCAACCTCTTCCTCGACCCGCAGGTGCGGGTGGGTGTGTATGAGCAAGAAATTGATGAGCGGTATTTGGCGGATCCGCTGGAAGTGGCGATTGAGAAATTATACCTTAGCCGCGACCTGCCGATTTCTGATACCAAAATTCGCCAATTGCTAGCCGATTATCTGTTTACCGAAGCAGATCGGATGACGCCATTAGCGCGCCTGTCGGGTGGCCAGAAAGCGCGCTTTCAGATCATTACCATGCTGGCGAATGACCCGCAGCTGCTGATTTTGGACGAGCCAACCAACCATCTTGATTTACCAAGCATTGAGGAGTTGGAGACGGCGCTGGCGAAATATTCTGGCGCCATCCTCTATGTCAGTCACGACAACTATTTCCGCCAAGAAATCGGTGGTGAGGTGGTACAAATCGGTGCAGTATAAGGAGTGTGCTAATGAAAAACCTGCTGCCAGTAAGTTCCTAGGCAGCAGGTTTTTTGGCGTCAATCAGTGATATTTACTCGCTCATCAAACCATTCTTCTTCAGCGCATCCTGAAGCTTCGGCCGGTCGAATCCCAGGATGACCTCGCCGCAAACATCAGTCACTGGTACGCCCTGGAAATTGCCGCCGTTTTTACTGAGCAATTCTTCCTTGGCGCTTGGATCAGCCTCGATGTCCTTGGCGACAAAATCGATGCCGAGTTTTTTTAGCCACTCCATCTCGGTGTGGCAGAATGCGCACCAGCTGGTGCTGTAGACGGTGACTTTAGCGTCTTGGTGATTGGCCGTGTTATCTTCGCTCATAACTTCCCTCCTTATGGCTTTTCTCTATTGTAGCATAAGCATCGGTGCCTCGGCAATGCTATCTAGTCTCGGGACACCCGACTCGTTAAGTGCCAGCCGTCACACCCCCGGCAATAATACACGTCTAGTTCCAGCTTTGGTGACATCAGCTCCTGCGTATCAGCCGCTCGCCTGGCGATCTGCTCGGTGGCGAAGCGACGCTTGCGCCGGCACGTGTCATGATCGGTGATCGGCAGTATCGGCTTGACGAACGTTCGGGCTGATTTTGGTTGATTTTTCGGGTAATTTCGCCGTGGCATCTTGTCAAGAGTATAGCATGTTGCTATAGTGACAGAGTAATGGCTGAGAGACCAGATATTGAGAATGGCGTGACGACAGCGACGGAAGTGGCGGCGGCTCGGGTTATTCTCGGGACGATCGGCGACACAACGTGGCGGATGTTTGTGCCGAGCATCGGCTGTACGCTGCTGGGTGTGTGGCTGGATAGTGTGTTTGGCTTGAAGCCGTGGCTGATGTTTGCTGGCGTGGTACTTGGCTTTGTGGGCGCGTATCTACTGGTGAATAAGCAGCTGGGGCGTGTGAAACGAAAAAAGGAGCGTAAAAAGATATGATGCAACTATTTGCCAGTGCCGGTCCGCACATTTCAGTCAAGGCTGATGAAGTAGCGAATGTTTTAGGTGTGTCGATCACCAACTCGCACATGCTCGGTGCGCTGGGGCTGATCGTTTTGGTGTGGCTGATGTTTCGGACGCGGGCGGCAGCGCTGGGCAAGAAAAAGCATACTTTCGCAACGAAGTTGATTCACTGGACATTTGATGGGCTGTATAACACGGTTCGCCAAGTCATCCCAGACCAGACATGGGCGCGTCGAGTGGCGCCGCTGTGCATCACTATATTCTTTTTCGTGGTGGCGCAGTATTGGCTGGGACTGCTACCGATTGTCGGGCCGATCACCGTGGGTAGTCATGGTACGCCGCTGTTTCGTGGTGGCGTGGCTGATCTGAATATGACGTTTGGCCTGGCTATCGTGACCATTATCGCCGCACAAGTGTACGCCTTCAAATACCTTGGCTTTAGGGGTAATATGGGTCGCTACTTTGTTAATCCACTGCGCGATCCGATCATGGCGTTTGTCGGCATTCTGGAGCTGGTGGCGGAGTTCTCGCGCCTGCTGGGGCTGAGCTTCCGTCTGTTTGGTAATGTGCTGGCGGGCGAGGTGCTGCTGATTATGATCGCCTTTTTGACGCAGTTTATTTCCCCGGCGGCGCTCCAGCCATTTTATCTGTTTGAGCTGTTCATCGGTGGTATTCAGGCGTACATTTTCTTTATGCTGTCAACGGTATTTATTTCACTGGGGCTGGCTCACCACGACACGCACGAGCCGACTGATCATGCTCATTCACCTGCTGATACGACGAAACTCGCGGCGGCGAATGATTAGAAAAGTAAAGTATTAAATAAAGGAGAAATTATATGAAAGAATTAGCATTTGCACTCACCTACGCCATCCCAGCTGCGCTGGCAGCGATCGGCGCTGGTATCGTCGGCGCGGCAGCGATGAACGCGGCTGGCCGCAACCCAGAGAAAATTAACGATTTACGCACCATGATGATCCTCGGTATTTCGTTCATTGACGCCCTGGCGATCATCGGTTTCGTGGCGGCTATCGTCGGCAAAGTTATGTAATTTGAGAGGTAAATTGTGGAGACTATATTGACACAATTTGCAAGTGCCGAAGCACACGCGGCCGAAAAGGCTGACCTGTTCAGTTCGCTGGGCATTGACTGGAAGCTGCTGATCTTGCAGACGGTGGCGTTCTTGATCTTGCTGGTGATTCTGCGCAAGTGGGTATATCCACCGCTGGCAGCGATGCTCGACAAGCGCGAAAAAGACATGCGCACAGCCGAAAAGGCAGCGCAGTCGGCGCGTGATAACGCTGATAAGGCTGAAAAAATGACCAACGAGTTGATGCGAAAAGCTCGGGCGGAGGCCAGTGATATCGTGGCGGCAGCGCGCGAGGAGGCGGCCTCGGTCGTCGAGCAGGCCGCCGCTAAGGCGACTGCCAAGTCTGAGACCATCGTTAGCGCGGCGCAGGCAGAAATTGCTAAGGAAGTTGAGCAGGCTAAGAAAGCGTTGCACAATGAAACGCTGGAATTGGTAGCCGAGGCGACTGGCAAGGTTTTGCACGAAAAGGTTGATGCTAAGGCGGACGCCAAGCTGATCGCAACTGCGGTCAAGGAAGTCGCCTAGTCATGGCGCGGACGCTTCGGCGAAAGTTGGCGCAGCATGCGGCCGAGCGGCTGCTGGCGGGTGACGCAGCAGTGATTGATGAATTAGCGGCGCTGATCATAGCCGAGCGGCGCGAGCGAGAGGTTGATCTGTTGGTGCAGGATATTGAGGCGAAATTGGCTGAGCGTGGGACGGTTGTGGCGACGGTGGAGAGCGCGACACCGTTGGACACGGTAACAAAGGATAAGATTAAAAATCTATTGTCGTCTAAAACAAACGCCAGCAACCAAGATATTAACGTGTTGCTGCGTGAATCAATTGACCAGGCGCTCATCGGCGGCTTTAAACTGCGGACGCCAACCGCAACGCTGGACGCGACAATTGCCAAGAAATTAAACGACTTGCGGGCGAAGAAAATCTAGGAGGAAAAATGAGCAAGATTGATGTGACAGAACTAGCCAAAAGCCTGCGGGAAAAAATCGCGCAGCTGGAGGCGACGGAAGGACTAGAGGACGCTGGTGTAGTTATCCGCGTTGGTGACGGCGTGGCCTGGGTGCACGGCCTCAGTAAAGCTGGCTATAGCGAAGTACTAGAGATTGAGACTGATGGTGGCGTGGTGGAAGCGTTTGCCCTGAACTTGATGGAAGATGAAATCGGTGCGGTGATCCTCGGCGGCGAAGAAAAAGTCAAGGCTGGCGCCAGTGTCCGCCGCAAGGGTGCGGTGTTGGACGTACCAGTTGGCGAGGAGCTGCTCGGCCGGGTGGTTGACCCGCTAGGTCGGCCGCTAGATGGCGGACCAGCTATCAAGACGAAGCAGCGCGGGCTGATTGAGCGCCCAGCCATCGGCGTGATGGGTCGTAAGTCGGTGCACGAGCCGCTGATGACCGGTATCATGTCAATTGACGCCATGTTCCCAATCGGTCGCGGGCAGCGCGAGCTGATCATCGGTGACCGCCAGACGGGAAAGACGGCCATTGCTATCGACACCATGATCAACCAGGCACGGCAAAAAACTGGCGTGGTCAACGTCTACGTGGCGATTGGACAGAAATTATCAAAGATTGCGCGGTTGGTTGACCGCCTGAAAGAAGAAGGCGTGATGGAGCAAACCATCGTGGTGGCGACCAGTCCGTCGGATGCAGCTTCCCTGCTATACTTGGCGCCATATGCTGGTACGGCCATGGGTGAATATTTCCGTGACAACGGCGGCCATGCGCTGATGATTTATGACGATTTGACCAAGCACGCCGTGGCCTACCGCCAGATGTCGCTCTTGCTCCGTCGTCCACCGGGACGCGAGGCCTATCCTGGTGATGTCTTCTACCTGCACTCTCGCCTGTTGGAGCGCTCAGCCAAGTTGTCGGACGAATTGGGTGCTGGCTCACTAACTGCCCTGCCGATCATCGAGACGCAGGCTGGCGACATCTCGGCGTACATTCCAACCAACGTGATTTCCATCACCGACGGTCAGATTTTCCTGGAAACCGATTTGTTCTATCAAGGTATTCGCCCAGCTATCTCTGCCGGTCTATCAGTTTCCCGTGTTGGTGGTGCTGCTCAGACGAAGGCGGTTAAGTCGGTCGGTGGTAACTTGAAGCTCGGTCTTTCACAGTTCCGTGAGTTGGCGTCGTTTGCGCAGTTTGGCTCGGACCTGGATGACGCGACCAAGGCGCAAATTGACCGCGGTCAACGCCTGACTGAACTGCTCAAGCAGCCGCAGTATCAGCCGATGAGTGTCTGGGAGCAATTTGTCAGTATTCATGCGGTGACTAGCGGCGCGTTTGATAGTGTGCCGGTCGCTAAAATTAAGGAAGCGCAGGCTGGTCTGCTAACGTACCTCTGGAACAATGCCAAGGACGCCATGCGCGAACTCAACAAGGGCGCCAAGCCAACCGACGAGCAACTCCGGGTCATTGACGAGGCAACCCAAGTGGCAGCGAAAGGGTTTGAGGAGTAATTCATGCCGAGTACTCGTGCGCTGAAAAATCGTATTCGCTCGGTGGACTCGACCAAGCAAATCACCAAGGCGATGCAGTTGGTGGCCGCCAGCAAGATGCGTCGTTCGCAAGAAGCGGACAAGGCCTCGGCTCCCTACACTATGGCAGCCGAGGAGCTGCTGAGCTACTTGGCGAGTCAAGGTGCGACGGATAATCATCCGCTGTTCAAACGCCGCAAAATTACCAAGCGTCTAATCATCGTCATTGCCAGCGACAAGGGTCTGGCTGGCGCATATAACACCAATGTTTTGAAGAAATATCTGGAGCTGCTGAAGCGTGATGATGAGCGCGGCATCGAGAACTTGACCTTGACTATCGGCCGTCGGGCTTCGCAATTTGCCTCGCGCCTGAAGGATACGAAGATTATCGGTACGTACGAGGACCTGCCAGATCAGCCGTCTGGACTCACCTTTCACACGATTTTGAATACCGCCATTAGCATGTTTGAGAATGGCGAGGTTGACGCGGTGACGCTGGTGTACACGCGGTTTGTCAATAGTATGGTGCAGACGGCGGAGCTGTCGCGCTTGCTGCCGGCGGGTACTAAAGCCTTGATCGACCCAAGTGAAGTCTCGAACACGGTTTCTGATGCCAAGTACGAGCCGAGCATTCCAGAGGTGCTGGACGCCGTGGCGAATCGTTTGACGGGCGCGCGATTATTGCAAGCGTTGCTGGACGCTCGCGCCAGTGAGCACTCTATGCGGATGATGGCTATGAAGAATGCGACGGATAATGCTTCTGACCTGGTGGATGATCTGACCTTGGCGATGAACAAAGCTCGCCAAGGTGCGATCACTCAGGAGTTGGCAGAAATTTCCGGTGGCGTGGAGGCGATGGAACAATGATGAATAACACAACCCTATTCGTCAGTACTGTTGTCGTAAAAGACGGCAAGCTATTGGTTGTTCAGGAGGGCAAAGATAACTACGGGCAATTAGGCACGTGGAATTTTCCGGCGGGACATGTCGAGCCGGGCGAAGGCTTGGTGGAGGCGGCGGTACGCGAAGCGAAGGAAGAGTCTGGCTACACAGTTGCAATTGACGGTGTTCTGTCGGTGCTGTTGAAAAATACTGATTCTGGCAGCTCGCTGGTTGTGTTTTTTCTGGGACACATTGCCGATGATTATCCTGCCCCGCGCGAAGAAGGAATCCAGCAGGTTGACCTCGTGACGTTAGAGGCTTTAGAGAAGCTAAACTTGCGTTTTCCTGATGATATGATAGAACCAGCTCGTCGAGCGCTGTCGGATAAGAGTTATTCTTTGGATATAATTATGGATTATCAGGAGGCGTAGACGCAATATGAAAAGTGAGATTAATACAAAGGAAGTGTGGAGGAAAAATTGATGAGTAAAACACTAGGAAAAATTATTCAAATCGTTGGCGTGGTGGTCGATGTGGAGTTTCCACGCGATGTTAAATTGCCGGCAATTTATGACGCGTTGCATGTCAAGAATGATAAAGAGACGCTGGTGTTGGAAGTAGCGCAGCACCTCGACGAGCACACCGTGCGGACGATTGCTCTGTCGTCGACCGACGGCTTGGCTCGCGGTGCGGAAGTGGTGGCGACTGGTGCGCCGATTTCTGTGCCGGTGGGCGCCGAGACTCAGGGGCGCATGTTCAACGTGGTTGGTGAAGCGATTGACGAGAAACCCCAACCAAAGGGTAAAACCGCGCCGATTCACCGCCCCGCTCCAGATCTGAGTGAGCAATCGAACAAGACAGAGATTTTGGAAACTGGAATTAAGGTTGTTGACCTCATCGCGCCGCTAGCCAAAGGTGGTAAAGCTGGTCTGTTCGCCGGCGCTGGTGTTGGTAAAACCGTCCTGATCACCGAGCTGATCAACAACATTGCCAAGTTCCACTCTGGTAACTCGGTGTTTGCCGGTGTTGGTGAGCGTACTCGTGAAGGAAATGACCTGTACTATGAGATGGAAGAAGCCGGCGTGCTGGACAAGACCTCGCTGGTGTTTGGTCAGATGAACGAGCCACCTGGAGCACGTTTGCGCGTGGCATTGTCGGGTCTGGCGATGGCCGAAGCCTTTCGTGACGAAGGCAAAGACGTGCTGCTGTTTATCGATAATATTTACCGCTACACCCAGGCTGGTGCTGAGGTGTCGGCGTTGCTGGGTCGCTTGCCAAGTGCGGTGGGTTACCAGCCAAACTTGCAGCAAGAAATGGGTGCTCTGCAGGAGCGCATTACTTCGACGAAAAAGGGTTCGATTACCTCTGTTCAGGCGGTGTATGTGCCAGCCGACGACTTGACCGACCCAGCGCCAGCGACGACCTTCGCCCACCTGGATGCGACCATCGTGATGAACCGTGCTTTGACGGAAATTGGTATCTACCCAGCTGTTGATGTGTTGGACTCCAGCTCTAGTTCGCTCGACTCAGAAATCGTTGGCGAGGAGCACTACCGCGTAGCACGCGAAGTTCAGCGAGTGCTGCAGCAGTACAAAGAATTGCAGGACATTATCGCCATCCTTGGTATGGAAGAATTGTCAGACGACCAGAAGCAAATCGTTGCTCGGGCTCGCCGCATCCAGCGTTTCTTGGCGCAGCCATTCCACGTGGCCGAGAAATTTACTGGCAACCCTGGCGTGTACGTCAAGTTAGAGGACACCATCCGCGACGCAGCTGACATCTTGGCTGGTAAATACGATGACAAGCCAGAAAGCTGGTTCTACATGGTGCAAGGTACTTTGAGCGATCAAGTCGCCCGTGATGCCGAACGTGCAAAGCAACCAGAGGCAAAGAAGGATTAGTCTGATGAATCTAAAGCTGGTAACGCTCGGTGGTGTCAAGCTGGAAGAAGCGGTCTATTCGGTGACTATTCCGACGATTGATGGCGAGATTTCGGTGCTGCCGAGCCACGAGCCGCTGGTGACGGTGGCCAAGGACGGCGTGATCACCGTACGCCGGCGTCAAGAAGACCCCGACAATCAGTTGGAGTATTTCGCAATCTCCGGCGGCGTGGTGAAAATTGATTATTCATCGGTGCAGATCCTGGTGGACGAAGCGGATCATGGCGACGACATCATCGAGGCGGAAACGCAGGCGGCCCTGGAGCGCGCCATCAAGGCCCGCGACGAAGCCGGCGACCAAGTCGAGCGCGAAAAAGCCAAACAGCTCATCGACCGGCACATGGTGCGGCTAAAGGTAGCGGATTTGCATCGGCGCAAGCGACGACAGCATTAGTAGCGATCGTTCATGACATCACTGATGTTGATGGCTAGGCAGGCGATGATTTCACGCATTGTCTGTCTTTTGCTGTGAGGAAATATATTGTCAATTTGATCATGATATGGCCGCAAGAATAGACTTTCAACCTGCTCTTCTGTTGGGTAGGGTATTTGCTTGCCATATCGTGATAACGAGCTTAGATACAATGATAAATCCTCGCCAAATTTGTACGGGTCGCTCTGTTTTTTGACATCAGTTAGGTCAATAATGCGCGGCTGCTGGGTTATGTCATAGGCTGTGTTCTTAACTTGAAAATCACCATGATGCAATCCTTTGTCGTGCAGTATTATGAGGCTTTGTGCTGCTATACTAAGTGCTAGAGACATGCTAGAATCAGCAGGTCTTTGGTGTTCGTTGCTTCCCCATAGAATATTATCACAGCTTGTCACGCCTTGTTCAAACTTTGTTATGGTGCAGATTTTATTCTTGCCCTGTTCGTATTCTTCTCGTAAAAAGCCGATTGGTTCGAACGTTATATGTCCATCTTTATTAAGTTGCACTGCTGTACGATAATCACGGGTGGCTAGCCATTCAACATCAAAAGGTTTAATGGCTATGGGCTGGGTACTGAGAGTTTCATTTTCTCCTAGTGCAGATAGATCTGCAAAATGTACTTTCTGCAAGCTATCATCGCGTCCTACTTTATAATCTTCTCTTGAGGTAAGTGCGGCGGCTGTCGCCGAAGAGGCTATGATCTCATTATTGTCAGAGACTAATAACAGATGATCTGTAGGTAGCTGCTGTAATCGGGGTGTTAAACCTTTTGTTGTTTGCTCGGGATTAATAGATGATAGTGGAACTCTGCTCATTTCACTCATGTTTCTATTATATCATAAGTATTATATTTTTCAAGTATCTGGCGAACTTCGTCGGTGTTTTTGGTGTGCATTAATTGGTCGCGTAGCTCCTTGGCGCCGTCGAAGTCGCGGATGTAGATTTTGAAGAAGCGTTTCAGGGTTTCAAAGGGGTGGCCGAGGGTTGGTTGGTAGTGGTCAAAGAGGTCGAGATGGTAATGTAATAAGGCGATTAGTTCAGATTTGTGTTCTAAAGCATTGGTGAACGGCGTATCGTTCTGATTTGAAGCGTACTTTTCTTCGCTTAAATCTCCACCGGAGATTTGGCGTGAGCGTGTCGTCGGTGCTGGTACATCTGGCGCGAGCGGCATCTCAGAAAAAATCTGGGCAACTTTACGTGGGTCCCGGATTATTTTCTGAGATGTCCAAGCGCCGGTACAGGCAAAGCAAAACGGATCGCTGAAAATTCCCCGCCCGATCATGATGCCGTTGACACCGGGATGTTGACGGACTAGTTCTAGACCATGGGCTCGGTCGCGGATGTCGCCGTTGATGGTTAGCAGCGTTTGCGGGGCGATGTCGTTGCGTAAGGCGATGATATCGTCGATGAGCTCGTAGTGCGCTGGGACTTTGCTCATTTCTTTTTTGGTGCGCAAGTGGATAGTTAGGTTGGCGAGGTCTTGTTGTAACAATGTTGCAATCCAGTCGTGCCACTCGTCGACCTGGCTGTAACCTAGGCGGGTTTTGACGCTGACCGGCAGCCCGGCGGTTTTGGCGGCTTGGATGGCAGCTACGGCGATGTCTGGACGACGGATCAGTGCGGCCCCGCCTGACTTGATAGCAGATTTGGCGGGACAACCCATATTGATGTCGATGCCGTCAAAACCGAGCCTGGCGCAATGGCTGGCAAATTGCTCCATATCACCCGGCTCGCCGCCCCAGATTTGGGCGACTAGTGGATGCTCATCATCGGTTTTGACCAGCCGCCCGGCGATGGCCTTGTCACCAGCGTGCACCCAACCGGTGGCATTGGCGAATTCGGTGAAAAACACGTCGGGCGCGCCCGCCTGTTTCACGACATGGCGAAACACTACGTCAGTGACGGCTTCCATGGGCGCCAAGATGAAAAATGGCTGCGGTAGATTGTCCCAGCATGTCATGTTCACGTCACCAGTCCTTTGCTAAACAATATACTTTCCGCGATAAATAGACGTAGTGCCTCCAGCTCGCCGCGAACCTGCGCTCGCTCTAGATAGGTATAGTACGCTCGCTTGCGCTCTTTGGCGACGAGGGGTGGCACCAACCCCAGTTGCAGGGCCTGGACAAAGAGCAAGAGTCGCCCGGTGCGACCGTTGCCATCGCTAAATGGATGGATTTTTTCAAATGTCGCATGAGTGCGGGCTAGCCATTCTATCGACTCTGTTTTGGGCGATTTGTTCATTTCGTCAATACACTCGGACATTGCTTCAGTGATGCGCAGATGGTTTACTGTTGTGACGCGACTACCCATGATGCGCACACCGTGCCGGCGGTAGAGTCCGGCGTCAGACACCAGCGTATTCATCAGTCGGACGTGCGTTTGCAAGATCAGCTCTTCGCTCCACGTAAAATGTGCTCCCTCTTTGTGTAAGGCATCCAGCAGAAAATAGAGCGCAGTACGGTGGTTACGGGCCTCTATCTGTTCGCGCGCTGTCTTGTTGGCGAGAACGCGATTATCATCGTTCAGCACCTCTGCGACGTCTGCTAGGGTCATTGTGCTACCCTCGATCGTGTTCGTGTGGTAGGTCAAGTGGAGCGTCAGGATGTCAAGTAGTTCTTGATTCGCCAGGAGTGTCCGGATCGTCATGCGGCTGGCCTGGGCGGCACGTTCAGTAGCGAGGCGCTTCGCCTCGTCGATGGTGTCCTGCCCGATCATCTCTTGATGTAATAGCTGAATATTCGCCAGGTTTTTGGCGCGCGGCGACATGTGTTGGTGTACCCAGGCGTTGAGTGTACGCACCGGCACATCTAAGCGACGTGCCAGTTGTTCTTGGGTGAGGCCTGTCCGCACCAGAATTTCTTGGAGTAATTGCGCTGCGTTCATGTCGTGATATTACCAAAACATCATGATGTTTGTCAAATAGCACGATGTTTGCTAGGAGTCTGATGGTATGGTGGCGAGGGTCTTTTGGATATACAAGTGGCTACCCCTGCCCGACAATCACCGCCAAAAGGTGAAATCCCCGCGTCATCGTTGACGCGGGGGTGGTGGACTCAAGCGGTTCTGCTCGGAGCGGCCCGGAGGGCTGCTACACGAGTGAAGCTCGCGAGTCCTGAGGATTTAAGGCCCCGCGACCAGGTGAATTGTTCGTTCTCCCGGAGTTACTGGTCGCGGGGCGGAGGTTACCTATCTTATAGATACCTCCTTTCTCCCCCTTTCGGGGGGATCCTTCCCGGGACTTTCCTGGGAAGAGTGAAGGTGGAAAACAACGTTGTTCTCGCAACAAACTGACAGGCTGTGGGGGCTGTCAGTCTGCCATACGCCGCGCGCTATTGAGCGACGCATTACCCTCAGTGGATGTGGCGGGAGTCGAACCCGCGAGGCTCGGCGGTTTTTAAAACCTTGCCTCCTGACCCAGCACACCCTTGATTCTTTTCCGGACTACCGGTCGGCGAATCAGGCCGAGGGCGGACGGACGCCCTTTGCCGAACGCGTGGTTCGGCGGGTTTCGGGGTGCACGTAACCCGACCGTCATCGACAAGAAGCACTACTTACTTTCTGCCGTATACTCGTTCATGCTCGCGGGCTTTGAAGTCCGCGTTACGAGTCTCCTTGTCCCCGAGGTTGATGACCTTCCAGTCATCGGCAGTCCTTTGAGACGGAGGTATGGCAGCTACCGCTCGCGAGGCGGCATGTACGCTGGCCATAAATTCCCACCTCCCCTCTGCCGCAGACATGCGGCTCCCCGCTGGACTCTCCAGCGGGCGGGTTGTCGGCGGAGTCTTTTCGTGCTTTGCTCTCGTGCTGAGCAAAACAAGGTTGCACGTATCCGACATGCAACAGACTCTGCTCGAGAGTGATTCTATTTATATCAATAAAATCAAGAAATGTCAATACCATTTTATCATAATTGCCTACTCTGCCTCTGCCAACAAATCATTCTCAAACTGCACCATCCCCTTATAATCCGCCGAATACTCAGAAATATCCGGCAGTTCCAGAGTGGTGATCTTCCGCCAGACGATGCCGACAAGCCGCGCAAATTCAGCCAATGCTTCCTCAGAGAATGTGTCTTCCAAACTGAGGATATCGCCAGTTTTTATGTCCGGCTCGACGAACTGCAGGCGGGCGCCGGTGAAGGTGAAATTGCCATAATCGCGTGATGACGTGACCAAGAGTTGATAAAACATCAGCTGCTGGCGGTATTTGTGAAGCTTGATTTTTTCATAGTCAGATATGCCCTTCCAGGAGTGCGACGGCTTGCCGGTCTTGTAATCGGTCACGAATATGGTTTTATTATTCTTATCAATATCAGCGACGTCCAGCTTGCCAGTCAGGCGCGCGCCGCCAACGACGATGCCTTGATGAGCGAAATCGAGTTCCGCCAGCTCCGTGTCATGAAAATCGGACGATTTGGCGTCCAGAAACGCCGTCAGCGCCGCCGTGCCTTTGTCCAGATATAGCGCAAAATCGTCGGGCGGCAGGTGCTGGGCCTCGAGCGACGTGCGGAAATAGTGGAGAATGCGCTCGGTAGGCGGTAGGCGGTGGTCGGCGCGCAGCAGATTGTGCAGCTGCTGAAGACTGGCGTGAATGGCGGTGCCATAGCTGGCGGCGGGGCTTTTGGCGGACGGAAAGCGCAGCAGATTATTCAACAAAAAGTTCTGCGGGCCGCCACGCGAGACGTCGAGGAAATTATTGAGATGCGTGATGGAAAGTTTGTAGGTTTCTAAGGTTGGCGCTAGTACATCCTTGAGCTCCGCGGTAATCGGTGTGCTCAGCCGCGTGCTCCAGTCGGTGTGCGCCACGGTAATTTGCGCCGCGGGCGTGTCGGCGGCGGGGATAATCGTCGGCGTGTGGTCGGTCAGGAAGCTGGAGATCATGGTGTCGCTGCCGGCGTCGTTGGTCTGAGAATAGGTCATGGTCAAGGTGGTTTTGGCGCGGGTCATCGCCACGAAGAATAGCCGCAGCCGTTCGTCGTAGCTGGCGCCAGCGGGTTGGAGTTGGAGGTTGGCGGGATAGCGAATCAGCCGCGAGCGCGAGCGGACCTTCTCGCCCCACGCGCTGTCGATTGCCCCGACGACGAAGACGTGCGGGAACTCCAGGCCCTTGGATTTGTGGGCGGTCATCAGGTTGATGGCGCCGCAGAGGGCGCTGGCCTGGGGACGGATATGCGTCAGGCGGGTTTTGGTCGAGCGGTACAGGTCGATGAACTCTAAAAAGTCCGCCAGCGTCGGGGCCGCGTCGGTAGAGCGGTCACGTAATTTTTGGCGCAGCGTGCGCAGGCTCTCGAGCGTGGTCAGGTAGGCATCGGGGTTTTGAGCGAGGTTGTCAGGTGAGAAGTAGTGGGCGGCGAGAGAATTAAGCGAAGAACCTTTACTAGGACTCCTCTTTTCGCTCCGGGCGTCTGAGGACGCTCGGGCGATGGTCGCTGTACAGAGTCCCAGCAAAGGCTCTTCGCCGGCTGATTGCAAGAATTCCTTGCTAGAATGAGTGCCGGAACTATCTCTATCGACTCCTCTTTTCGCGCCGGGCGTCTGAGGACGCTCGGGCGATGGTCGCTGCACGGAGTCGATTGGAGTAATTCCAGCACCCATCTCTAGCCCCAACAACTTGTCCAGCTGCTCCTCCAGCGGCAGATTTGGCACGTCCTTCGCCCGCTCCAGCAGCCACTCGCCAAACGGTCGAAAAGTGTTATTCGCCAGCATGCTCTCCAGCCACAGCTGCCGATGGTTATAAGCGTGGAGACTTAATCGCCAGATATCCAGCGCTGAAAAGCCAAACGCCGGATGGGCGATGACCTCTGGTAGTAAGCTGTTGGCGGCGTCGAGGTTGTTTTGATGAATCGCCATGACCACCCGCGCCAGCTTGTCCAGCGCCTGAATGATGTTTTGCTCTAAAATATCGTCGTGCCGCTCGTAATTAACCGTCAGGTTTTGGCGGTACAGATACGGCAGCAGCTCGATCAGCTCCTTGTGATGGCGGGCGATGACGGTGATGTGCGCTGGGTCTTCGCCGCGTTTGATCATCTCGGCAATTTGCTGTGCCACCCCTGCCCGCTCCTCGCTCACCGAGGCAAATTCCTGGATTTCAACCCGCGCGCCGCTACCAGACGCATGCGCGGTCAACTGCTTTGACAGGCCTTCAATGGTGTTCTCCAGGCGATCCGCCCCCTGGGTAATCACTCCGCGCGCCGCCGTCAGGATGTCAGCCGCCGAGCGATAATTGTCCGTCAGCACGATGATTTTCGGGTCGTGATAGTGCTGGCGGAAGCGCTGGATATTGCCAACATCCGCGCCCTGAAAACTGAAAATCGCCTGGTCGTCGTCGCCGACCGCCATGATGTTGGGATTGTCCTCATCGCCAGTCAGGTCAAACAGCAGCCGCAACTGCGCTAGGTTGGTGTCTTGAAATTCGTCGACCATGATGAATTGATATTGCTCCTGGAGGTTGGCGCGCAGTTCCGGGTGGGCTTTGCAGGCTTGAATGACGGACAAAATCATGTCATCGTAATCAAACAGCGAGCGCTCGGCCAGCACGTCGCCGTATGCTTCGTAGACGTCAATGGCGGCGGATAATTTCTCGCTGGCAGCGAAATCTTTGAGGACAAACTCGCCGGCGGCGTTTTTTTCGCACCATTTATTTTTCCAGGCGGTCAGCGGTTTGGTGGAGTTGGCGTCGATGGCCTCTTGGGCCGCGTGGGCGATGCTGAGCGCCAGAACTTGGGCATACGGGGTGATGGATGGCGGCAAATGAGCGGAACTTTTGGCGGCGGCCGCGGCGTCGCGGGGCGCTGAACCGGCAGGGTTTTCGGAGGTTTTTACAGTGGTTGCGGCGACGTGATGAGCGATTTTCTCTGCCAGCGGTGCAAATAATTCGACGGTTTTTTTAGAAATTTTGGTAGCAAACACTTGCTGGATGTCAGCGGTAATGTCGGCGATGACGCGCTGGTTATCGGCCATTACTAGCCTTAGTTCCGCCGGCGTGAGGCCGCTCTGCTTGAACTCGGAAATAACTCGGATTAATTCGTTGGTGTAGACGAATTCGCCGTTGTTTTTAACGCTCAGCGGATTACGCCAATCAAGCCCCTCCAGGATCCCCGTCACGATTTGGTGCTGCGTCAGCTCGTCCGCCGGCTGACTATCGGCGCCGTGAAAAAAATACTGCCGGTGCTGATTGATAATCTCCGTGCCAAAGCTGTGGAAAGTGTGAATGGCAATTTTATAGGCGTCCTCACCGATGATCTGGCGCAGGCGTTGGCGCATGTTGGCAGCGCCGCTCTCGGTAAAGGTGAGGCACAAAATACTATCCGGCAGTGTATCAGTCTGGCGCAAAATCTGGGCGGTGCGCATGCTCAGCAGCTCGGTCTTGCCCGTGCCCGGCCCGGCGATCACTAGGAGCGAGCCGTGAATATAATCGACCGCCTGGCGCTGATTGGCGTTCAGCGTGGCGTAGCGAGTGTCAAAATCCATGAGTCAATTGTAGCACGCTGGCACAGGCGCTGGTAACAATGGTAAAATAGTAGGTATGCACGATGAACGGGCACTCGCGGCGCTGATTGATGATCAGTTTGGACTGACGGTCGATATCCAGTCGGTTGTGCTGCCGATGAGCGATGTCAGCCGTACGGCGCAGGCGACGGTGGTGCTTGATAGGACGGGTGAATTGTTGGCTTACATCACAGCGCGGGCCATCATGACGCTGGGCGACGTCAAGCGGTTGGTGCGGCGAATGGGTCTGCGGCCAGAGCGATTCGTACCGCCAAAACACCAGCCGAATTACTTTGACGATGTGGCGACCGAGAAGTTTCAGGCGGTTTTTCCGGGGATGAATGTGACTTCGCCGGATGACTTGATATATTATCGGACGCTGGTGCCGTATAATCCAGCCCTGGTCGTCATATCAGAGGTCAGGCGCGGTGAGATATACCAATTTGACCCGGACGCCCGCGGCGGCTATCGTGTCGGGGCGCGATTACATTACAAAAGGAGCGAGGCAATATAATGCGAGATTATCTGGATATTATCAAGAGAAATTTACTATCGCCGATTGTGCTAGCGATTTTCCTGCTGGCCGGGGCACTGATTTATGTGCGCGAGTACCGGGATGCTTGGTTTATCTCGGTGGTGATTGTGGTCAATTCGCTGATCGGCATCGTGCAGGAAATTCGTGCCAAGCGGGTGCTGCACCGGCTGGAGCTGATGAGTGCGCCCAGGGCGCGGGTGCTGCGTGATGGTCAGGCGGTGGAGGTGCCATATGATTCGCTGGTGGTGGGCGATGAGATTATCCTACGGGCTGGTGATGAGCTGCCGGCGGACGCGACAGTGACGGTGTCGAAGGGTTTGGAGCTGAATGAAAGCATGCTCACTGGCGAGTCAGCGGCGGTCGAGAAAGCGGCTGGTGACACGGTGCTGGCGGCAACCACGGTGCTGGCGGGCGAAGGTACGGCGCGGGTCACGGCGGTCGGCGACCAGACAAAAGCCGGCGCCATCAGCCAAGTTCTGAAACGCTACAAGCCGGAGCTGACGCCGCTCCAGCGAGCGATTTGGCGGGCAATTACCTTCTTGACATACGGCGCGATTGTGTTAGCGGCGCTGATTTTTACCGTGTACTATTTGTCGGGTGATAATGTGGTGATTATCCTCAAGACGATTACTTCGGCGGCGGTGACGGTGGTGCCGGAAGGGCTGCTGCTGGCTAGTTCCCTGCTGCTGGCGTTCGGCTCGCTGCGGCTGGCGCAGGCCAAGGTATTGCCGCAGAAATTGGCGGCGATTGAGGCAATGGCGCTGCTCAATTTACTAGCGGTGGACAAGACTGGCACGCTGACCAGCGACGAGGTGACGCTGGAGCGGGTGGTGGCGTTTGATGAGTCGGGTGTATCGACAAACTCGGCGACAGCTGCCTCAGAAAAGCTACACGCCGCGCGCCCGTTGGTCGCTCGGGTTCCGGATTTTTCTGAGTCAGCTGTTGCCTCTTTCGCTGCCCTCGTCGCTCACGAAACAAGTGGCGGCAATATCACCGGGCAGGCGATCCTCGCGGAAATCACGCCGCCCAAGCACGCAGACATCATCGAGGTGATGGCCTTTTCTTCGGCGCGCAAGATGGCGGGCGTCCGGGCCAAGGTCGACGGCACGGTGCGGACATTGATGATGGGAGCACCGGAGTTTGTGGCCAAGCTAGCGCCGGTTGACGCCATGTTGCAGCGCCAGCTGGACGAGTGGGCAGACAGCGGCCTACGGGTGCTGATGCTGGCGGAGTTTGATGACGAAACGACGAAGTTGAAGGATCTGCCGGATGGTTCTGGGCGGGCGATTGGCGCGGTGATTTTACGTAATTCCCTGCGCGACGGCGTGATTGATACGGTCAAATTCCTCCAGGAGCAAGGCGTAGTCATCCGGGTGATCTCTGGCGACAATCCGCGCACCGTTCAGCACATCGCGCGCCAGGCGGGCATTGATAATCCAGACAAGGCTATCCTCGGCTCGGCGCTGGCGGGTCTCAGCGACAAAGCCTTCGACAAGGCTGCTGATGAACACACGATTTTTGCCCGTGTGCTGCCAGAGCAAAAGGAGCGGCTGATCGCTCATTTCAAGCAGTCCGGCAAGTTCACCGGCATGGTCGGCGACGGCGTCAACGACGCGCTGGCGCTGAAAAAATCCGACCTCGGCGTGGCGATGTACGCGGGCGCTCCGGCGTCGCGGCGGGTGGCGGACATCATTTTATTGAATAATTCATTCACCTCTCTGCCGATTGGCATGAAGCTGGGCAATCGGATCATGCAAGCGATTGAAGTGATCGCTACTCTGTTCTTCCATAAGATTATTTACGGCGTGGTGCTGCTACTAAGTACCATGCTGGTCGGGTTGAATTATCCGTACGCGCCGCGGCACATCACGTTCCTCAATATTTTCCTGGTGACCATGCCGACGATCATGTGGACACTGTTTCCGCCGCGTCCGCGCCACCGGGTTAATCCAGCGCATTTCTGGCGAGACACTCTGCAGGCGGTGGCGCCGATCGCGCTGCTGACGGGCCTCACCGTGGCCTTTACCTACTGGTCGGGCGTAACGCTGCACCCACATCAAGCGGCCGAGGCGGCGACGATGACGGTTCTGACGGCGACGTTCTTTGGGATTTATCTGGTATTTTTGGTCGGGCCGATGCTCGGCGTAGTCCTCGATAAGCGGGCGCACCTGGCGCGGATGCTGTATATGGCGGGAGTGTTGTTTGTTACCTTGGTGAGTTTTGGTGTCGAGCCGCTCAGGCAGTTCTTTGACTTTACTATGCCAAATGTTGCCCTGCTCTGGCCGGGCATCGCCGTGGTCGTTCCCGTCGCCCTGGCCCAGTGGTGGCTGGCCCGCCGCGCTGGTCGGAAGTTTGCTGATATGGTAGAGGCGGCCGACGAGCGGATACAGACGGACCACCCAGAATGAGCGGGCGAGTAGTTCCAATCCCTGATTATCTCCAATGAAAATAGCCCACCGAACGAGCTCAAACCAGAACTGGATATATCTCAACCCAGGAAATGCAAGTAATGCATCTCAACCAGTTTGAGCCCAGTCGGCGAGCTATTTTCGGTGGGCGCCCTTTACTTTTTAAGGCGCTCCCTCACCTCCGTCCACACTGCGAGGGCGCCGATTAGGGCCGCTAGGGTAAACACCCACGTTCCGAAACAACTATCATTCTGGGTGCAGTTTCTCACTCCCACGCAGGGGTCGAGGTCGGCGCAGGAGCCTCCCAACCACCCCCACATGGCGCCGGCGGCGGAGAAAACGGTACCCATCACGAAGCCGGCGAGCTCAGATCTGGACATACATCCTCCTCGTAAGAAAGCTCAAAGCTAAAGGGCGACTTCCGCCCTTAGACTAAACTCTGAGCTGAAAGCTGATATATATATCACTAATAGAATAAAATGTCAATGGATTTTGTCAAAAATGTGATATAATATCTTCTCTCACCCCTGTTATGATCATAGATAACTTTTTATAGAAAATAGTAGCCGGTGCTTTCTGTGAGTGGCTGTTCCGCTCTCCCCGCGCTATGCCGGGTCGCTAATCATGACTCGCCCAGATCTTTCGTAGCGGAGATGGTCACCGTTATCGCTCTCAAAATCGTCCGCAAATTTGCAGCGGTGATGGCCTTCGCTAGCTCATGCTTTGTCAGCGGCGCGGCGGTTTTCTGGTAAAAATAAATTGGTGCGGGGTTGTAGAGTGGGTCGGTTTTGAAGGCTTTGGCGAGGTTGTTTAGGTGGTCGGCATACGGCGCGGGGTTAAATGTTCGTAGATAGTTTTGCGCTGTTTTGCCCGCGCCTTGCCAATCGAAAGATTTTTTCACGGTGTAGATTTGGCTGACCGAATTGCCGTCATGGTAGGCGGTGAATTCGCTATGGCTGGACGGATAGGCCGAGACTCGGTCAAAGCACGCATTGCGTGCTAGGTCGAGTAGTATCGGATACATGCAGAAAAAGGCGGCGGTTGCCTGTTCACTGGCGTCGGGAGCCTCAATCGTCAGCGTGATGTCTATGAAATTATCTGGCTGATCATCAACCTCTAGCGGCGGGCTTTTGACTGGTTCGGTAATTTTGTCAGGTCTAGCGGAGCGGCGGCTGGCGAAAGCTTTTTGGCAGCGAGCCAGTTGTTTGCGTAATTCGGCTTCATCCCAGATGACAACGCTTGCTTTCATCTCCGCCTCGATATGGGCGACGGATTCGTGAATCATGGATAAATCAAACGGCTTTACGTCAGCGATGACTTTTTCAAATAACGTAATTGATTCGCGAGTAAAGAACGCGACGTCAAAAAAGACGCTCGATTCGGATGTTGTGCCATGTAATTCGCCAATAAAGGCGCGCTCATTACCAGATTTTTCTGCCGCTCGTAAGAACCGCCGAATAACCAAATGCTCAAACAAATGGCAAACATCGTGATCGGCTGGCAAGTTGTAAGCGGAATATAGTTTGTGGATCATGGGTTTATTGTAGCAGGGTGAGTACTCCGCCCCAACAGATTGCACTGCCAGGGCGGAGTCTTCTCGAACTCAGAAGCTCTTGAACGGAGCCTTGTCGTTCGAGGTTCCTGAGTCGCTACGGTTGGTCAGCGACCTAGGAGCGTCGGCCTTCGGGGTCGACGACTTGGAGGTGGGGAGCCCGCTGAAGGTCACCTTCGGCAGGCTTCCCGGGGATCCACCGAATCGCTGCTGGCCGCTCTGGCCGAAGCTGTCGTGGTGGTTCCTGTTGCTGTTCAATCCCTTTTGGGGACGTCCAGTTGCCATAGTAAACTCCTTTTGGAGTCGGGCGAGAATGGACCTTCTCGCAAACGGCACATTTGACACATGGCACGAGTCAAATGCGAACCCAGTGCGAAATTGCACGAAAGGCTGATATATATATCAATACGAGAACAAAACGTCAAGGGTTTTTGTCAATAATGTGGTGTAATATTTCTATCACCCCCGTTACGATCGCGGCGTGTTATATAGTAACCGTATAAGTTTTAGTCCTGCTCCACTTCTCGCAAAGCCTTATCCGTCGCCGTCACCAACTCCCGCACGGCCTCGTCATACTCCTCGTATACGCGAAAACCAGCCGCGTACGGATGGCCGCCGCCGCCGAAGTAGCCGGCTACGGTATCGGCGATCGGGAGGTTGCCGCGCAGGCGGGCAGTTAGTTTGCCATCAGGATAGGTTTTGATGACGCAGCTGAGCGCCACGCCTTCGACTAGCCGCAGTTCGTCGCCGATCAGCGCGCCGGGGTTGTAGGCGTCGCTGTAGGCTTGAATTTCCTCAAACGGCACGTGTACCAGTGCCAATTGTCCGTCCAGTAAATATTCAATTCGCTCAATTAGCTTGCCTTTGTATGCCAGAATTTCCGGCGACTTTTTCATAAATTCGCGCCGCCGCTCCTCAATTTCGGCGTTGGAAGCGCCGAAATTGGTCAATTCGCCAGCCGTGTGGAAGGTCGACGCGGTGGTGTTTGGTGTGGTGAGGCCCAGGCTGTCAGACATGATGGCGATCAACAAATTCTCCGCCGCTTGCTGGTTGATAGTCCAACCAGCGTGGGTGAACAATTGGTAGAGCAATTCCCCGGTTGCCACCACGGTGTCAGAGAGCATGGTGTGCTCAAAACTCAGGGTTGACTCGGCGGTGTGGTGGTCGACGACCAAGACTGGGTGTGTTTCCAAAAAGTGCCGCACCCCCGGCGTTTCTAAGACCTTGCTGAGCAACACGTCAGCGCTGGTATCCACGATGATAGCCAGGTCGGCACGGGTCGGAAAATCGCCAACCACCCGGTC
This sequence comes from Candidatus Saccharibacteria bacterium oral taxon 488, assembly GCA_005697215.1. Classification (NCBI taxonomy): domain Bacteria; phylum Candidatus Saccharimonadota; species Candidatus Saccharibacteria bacterium oral taxon 488. The sequence continues at coordinate 374,254 of CP040003.1, forward strand.
CCAGCCGCGGATGTACCGCAGGTATTTGGGGATGTCGACCGGACAATACAACGTCACGGTTTTATCCAAATCACTGAGCACTTCCTCTAGCGCCAAACTAGAACCCAGGCTGTCGCCATCAGGGTTTTCGGCCTGGATGATGACGATGTTATTGGCGGATTGGATGAGTTGCTCGGCGGTATCAAACATAGTCTTATTATAGCAGATAGGATTTTCGGTAGTGTGGTGAGACTACTCATCTCGCATATCTTTGATCGGGTTGCGTCGGGTGTTGCGGATGAGCGGTATCAGGCACGCTAGCACGGCAGCAGCGATGATGCTAAGTGCGACCGCGCCGATGACCATCCAGTCAATCGTCCAAAATCGGAAAGTTGTCGCCAAATCTTTCGGCGTCATGGCGATGCGCAGCGTCGCGGTGATTTGACCAGCGAACACATTGTCGGCGATATATACGACAATTAGTCCGGCGGTGATACTGAATAGTGCAGTGAGCAGCGCCACGATCATGGTGTAGACGAAATAAATTTGGCTTATATCAAGCCGCGTTGCTCCGAGCGCCCGAAAAACTGCGGATTCTTTGCGGCTGTCGGCGATGGTGCGGGAAATGATAATCAGCAAGATAAAGGCGGCGATGATCGTCACGCCGATGAATGTCCACATGATGATTGGCCTGAGGCGTTCCATGGCGTCGTAATTGACGAGCGAGTTGCTGCCGGTGGGCGATGCGAATACTACGTAGTGCGGCAGGCAGATTGACTTGTTAGATTTTTGGGTTTTGGAGGCTTCAGTGGGTTCGGGTTGCGCGGATAAATCGGTTATTTCCGTGCCGCCAGAATTCCCTTCGCCGCAAGAAGCGGCTGCCAGGTAGCTGCGAGCTTTGTTGGGGTCACTGAATTCGTAGATAGCTAGTGTCTCGTCTCTATTGGCGCCGCCTTGATCATTGTTGGCGGTTTGAATAGTTGATTCAAGCGCTGTTTGCGCCGCGGTGGTCATTGAGCCGCGCGGCATGATCCAGGTGTATGACAGGCGGGCGCTTAAGAATTGCTGTAAGAAGCTGCCGATGTCGCTTTGGGCGGCTTCAATGCCGTCCGGCATCAGGCCGACGACGTGGAAAGTAAATTTGGCCTGGGCGGGTTCGGGCTGGACTGAGCCGAAGGTCTGATCAAATTGGCGCTGGTTAGCCTCGGTGCGCTTGGCTTCGGCTGAGCGATTATCCTTAACGACGGCCGGCGCAGCGCAAGAATCAGCGGACGGCATGGCGTATTCGCGGTCTGGTTTGACATAATCGGCGGATGGTTTTTTAGCTTGATTGGCGGCGGCTTGGATTTGTTGTTTGGCGGTTTGCAGCAATTCTTGCGAAGCCAGGTTGCGATAACAGGCGCTGAATGTCAACTGCCCGGCTTTTTGGCGCAATTCTTTGAGTCGTGCTAGTTGCGTGTCATTGCTGGCATTTTTATCCAGCGGCTTGAGGCCGAGCAGCGCTTCAGCGTCCTGGTAGCGGATGATCAGCGGAATCTCGCTGGGTTTGGCGCTGGCGCCAGACAGCAAATAGCCGCCCAGTAGCGATTGGTCGATGGCGGTTATACTGCTGAATTGCTGCTTAAATTCTTCCAGCGGGGTCGGCTGGTTGTTTTGCTGGCGCTTGTCGTCAAACGACTCAATTCCCCGCTTCATATAATTTAGCATGCCATTGGCGGCGATTGATTGAATACTAAACTGCTGCACGGCACCGCGGGTGCGGGCAAATTGCCACTGCGCGTCCGCTGTGAGGCGCGGTAATTTGGCGGTCTCCTGGCGAATAAGCCGCTGGACAATGACGCTCTGGTTGTTCGGGTACGGCGGGCTATCAGGAAATGACTGCATGATTGGTGGTTCGGATTTGGGGTCGTATGGCAGGCCGAGGCGGGCAGCCAGCGCCTGCTTGTCCTTAATCATTTGCGTGCGCTCGGCTTCGGCGCGAGCAGTTAGATTTGAGGTAAATTCAATATTATTTGGCCGAATGGCGGTTTGCGCTACTAAATAGCGACTATTCAGGCTGCCTCGATCAAACTCCTCAACGCTCCGCTGAGCACCCATTAGCATAGTTAGCCCCGCCAGCAGCGCCGCGAAAAGCAGCCCGGACACGACCACGGTGATGGACAAGCGAATGCGCCGCACTCGGAGTTTGGTGCCAGCCAGCCGCAGCGAATCGGTGATTCTAAGCATCGGCTATTCTCCCGTCCTTCAGGCGGATTTCACGATCGGCCGCTGCAGCGATGTCTGGATTGTGCGTAACGATAACGACCGTGGTGCCGAGTTCGCGGCGGATTTGATGAAACAGGTCGATGATGCGGTCGGAATTGGCGCTGTCCAGATTGCCTGTCGGCTCGTCGGCGAGTAAAATATTCGGGCGATTGAATAAGGCGCGGGCGATGGCAGCGCGTTGAATTTGACCGCCGGAAAGTTCGCGCGGCAAATGGTGCATCCGGTCTGCTAGTCCGACCAATTCGGCGAGTTCCTGGGCGCGGGCGCGGCGCTGCTTGGGTTTGATGCGGGCAAACATGGCGGGAATTTCCAGATTGGCGGACAGGGTTAGGAATGGCTGCAGATAAAATGATTGGAAGACAAAGCCGATTTCACGCGATCGGAACCGCGACAGTTGCCGGTCAGACAAGCGGCTGAGCGGCTGGTCGTTAATGAGGATTTGACCGGTGGACGGCTTGTCGAGCCCGCCGATAAGCTGCAGTAAAGTACTTTTGCCCGAGCCGCTAGCACCAGTGATGGCTACGAATTCGCCAGCGAAAATATCAAGGCTAATGCCGCCGAGCGCTGGAATGGTTTGGCGACCGACGCGGTAAGATTTGGCGAGGTCGGTTACGGCGATGTGGCAGCTACTGGAGCGTTTTTGCGCGGCAGCATACGGTGTAATAGTTTTAGTAGTCAGGCTGGACTTGGCGGTTGGAGGTAAATCAACCAAACCCGCCGAAACAGCTGGCTGAGCAAAGTTGCGGATTGCGTCAATCGCTTCCTCGATATCGTCAAATTTCGCTAAAAATGCCGCGATATCCTCAGCGCGTACCTTCCCCACCTCTGGTTTCATGGTTGTATTGTAGCAAAAGCAGGATGGCCTTAGCAAGCTACAGCGTTCGTCGTCCTTCCAGCGCATGCGTCAGCGTGATTTGGTCGGCGTATTCAAGGTCGACGCCGACGGGGATGCCGCGGGCGAGGCGCGAGATGGTGATGGCGAGGCTGGCCTCCTGGAGGTAGCGCTGCAAAAAGAGCGCGGTTGATTCGCCCTCGACCGACGCGTTGGTGGCGATGATCAGTTCTTCGGCGTTATCATGCTTGATCCGCTCAATGAGCTCGGGGATATGCAGCTGCTCCGGGCCGATGCCATCAATTGGCGAAATCGCGCCGCCCAGCACGTGATAGGTGCCGCTATATTGCCCCGTCCGCTCCAGCGCCACGATGTCCAGTGGCTCTTCGACCACGCAAATCAAGCGGCGATTGCGCGACTCGTCTTGGTATAGCGGCGACACCTCTTGATCATGATCAATCAAGGCGAACGTGACCGGACAGGTTTTGACGCGTGTATGCAGCCGATCCAGCGCCCGCGCTAGCTGCTCAGCTCGCCTAGCGTCACGCCGAAGTACGGCATAGGCATAGCGCTCGGCGGTTCGCGGCCCGACACCAGGCAGCCCGCCAAACTCATCAATTAGCGTCGTCAGCGCCGCCGGCAAAATCGTCGGTTTCATTAGAACGGCAAGTTGCCCAGCCCGCCCATCAGCGGTTTCATCGTCTCGGCAGCAACTTCCTGCGCTTTGGCTAGACCGTCGCGAATTGCGATTTGGATCCAGTGCTCCAGCTGCTCGATATTATCGAGGTCAACCATCTTTGGATTAATCTTGATCGACTTAATTTTCAGCTCGCCGGTGATCTGGACGATCACTGCACCGTCACCGGCCTCTACTTCAATGATTTCTTTGCCGAGCTGTTTCTGGGCCTTGCGCAGTTGCTGCAACATCTTGACTTGGTCAAACGCCATAATTATTAATTCCTCCTTGAATTTACTTTTTCATTATACGCTATTTTTTCGCCAATTTGTAGAGGTAAAAGCGGTCAGCCCGCTCGGCGTGGCTATTGGTGACGATGCGCTCGAGTGTCCAGCCGTCAGTGTTGGGGTGAGCCATTTGTTCAGCGCGGGTGATGACGAGTGTAGCGCTCTCCGTGGTTGGTTGATTGACGGCGAGTTTGTGCTTGCTATAGCGAGCGACGGTTTCGTAGAGCGGCGCCTCGTGCGGGTTGGCGACGAGAACGACGTTTTGCCTGCCGGCGATGGCTTTTTGTAGTAGTGGCAAGTCGGTGCTAAATTTATGTACTGCACCTGAAAAATGACGATACCCATTGGTAAAGCGGTCGAGGCCCGAGAGCACCATCACGCCGATGAGCGCCATCAGCATCAATAAGCCGGTGATGCGGGCATAAGGATTGCGCGGAAATAGCGAATACCATTGATTGAGCAGTGCCTCGACACCAACGGCCAGCAGGATAAATAGCGGCAAGATGATAATGCTGGTCATCGATGGCTGCAGCACCAGTAGCGGCAAACTCAACAGCAGCCAGACACTGATCATGTACGAACGCGCGGTATGGTGGTGCTGGATGGTTTTGAACAGACCAAGCACGATCAGAAACAGCGCCGAAAAGTCGAGTACCGGTGCGATCTGTCCACCGACAACGGTTGGCTTGACCCAGAGATAATGATACAGCAGTAACCGCAAATTATCGACCAGCGCCCAGCTAAGGCTATGAATACCGACTAGTGCTTTGAGTAGATCATGATGCGTCGCAGCGAGGAACATTGCCGGCGCGCTCGTGAGCGCGAGAACGATAATCGCTGGCAGCCACTTGAAGCGATTGCGTTTGGCGAGTAGTGCGTAGCGTGTATGCGGGTGGATCAGCGCTACCAGTAGCAGCGTCAGATGAATATACCAAAAATACGGCGTAAACAGGCTCAGGCCGACCGTCGCCGCCAGTAGCAGCCGCCACAGGGCCGAGCCCTTAGCGCGCTGGACGATTAGGCTAGCGAAGAGGAGGATGAGTGCGGCGTAGGTGATGTAGAGGATGTGCGGTGTGAAGCTTTGGGCAAAGAAGATCAGCTGGCCAGTGACTGTCATGATGACGAGCGACAGGATGGTGACATTGGGCTTGAACCAGCGCCGCAGCAGGAAAAACACGGCGATGGCAGCGATGAACGACAGGATGAGTGACGGCAGCTTGATGGTATAGATGGTGACGCCAAATAAGCTGAACAATCCACGCTGCAAGAGGTGGAATGGCAAGTTGGTTTGGGCGAACGAGCCGAGGTGACTCGGCGAAATGGCATTGGTAGTATCAAGTGCCTCAATTTCCGCCTCGGTCACGCCGCCTGGGGCATACAAACTAGCGGCGGTGATGGCCGCACAGAATAGCACAATCAGCGCCATGTAGCCCAGCCAATAGCGCCAGCGATAGACAGCCGAGTCGGCGAGTTTGTGCTTTTTCATTGGTATTGATTATAGCACAATTCTAGTCATGCTTGCGATCCAAGCTCATAAAACGCAGGCGCTCTGGATGGAAATAGAGCTGAATCTTGCCGACCGGGCCGTTACGGTGCTTGGCGATTATCAGGTCGGTGATGTTTTGGACTTCTGGGTTGTCTGGTTCGTAGTAGCCTGGACGGTAGATAAAGCTGACGATGTCGGCGTCCTGCTCGATGGAGCCGGACTCACGTAGGTCGGCTAGCTGTGGAATTGGCGGCGTGCGCGACTCAACTGAACGGCTCAGCTGACTGAGGGCGATCAGCGGTACGTTGAGTTCGCGAGCGATTAGCTTCAGGCCACGGGAAATTTCCGACACTTCCTGAACGCGGTTGCCGTTGTGATTATTAGTGGCCTGCATCAGCTGCAGGTAGTCGACGATGATCAGGCCGATTTCGCCCTCGTGTGCCAAGCGGCGAGCTTTGGTGCGCATCTCCAAAATACTGAGGCCCGGCGTGTCATCGATGTAAATCGGCGCCTCTGCCATCTCGCCCATGGCCTCGGACAATTTTTCAAAATCATCGCCGCTCAAATTACCGGTACGAATATTCCAGCTATCAACGCCGGCCGCATCCGCCAGCATGCGGTCGGTCAGCTGCTCCTTGCTCATCTCCAGGCTGAAAAACAGCACCGGCTTTTTCTCGATCGTTGCCACGTTGTACGCTAGGTTAGTCACCAGTGTGGTCTTACCCATGGCTGGCCGTGCCGCCAGGATAATCAAATCCGACTTTTGCAGCCCCGCCGTCATGGTATCCAAATCGCGGTAGCCAGTCCGCATACCGCGCAGGCTGCCCTTGTTGCGGTGAAGCTCCTCGATACGGTCAAAGCTGTCGGTCAAAATGCTTTCCAGGCTGACCAGATCCTGTTTCAATGACTGGTCGGAGACGCTGAATAGTTCGGCCTCGGCTTTTTCTAATAATTCCTGGGTCGTCGTCGATTCATCGTAGCCGAGCTCGGTGATGCCGCTGCTGGCCTTGATCAAGCGCCGCCGCACCGCTGTTTGCGCCACCATTTCGGCGTACGCCGCCGCGTGCGCTGCCGTCGGCACGTAGTTGGTGAGTTCCGTCAAATACGCCGAGCCGCCGATGAGCTCCAGCTCGTCCTTGCGCTTTAATTCATCAGTTAGAGTCAAGAGGTCGACTGGCTTGTGCTTTTCAAACAGCCGCATCATGCCGGCGAAAATCAGCCCGTGGTTTTTATCGTAAAAGTCGTTCGGTTTGACGATTTCTGAAGCATCCGCCAGGACTTCCTCGTCGATGAGAACCGCGCCGAGTAGACTTTTTTCAGCGTCCAGGTTTTGGGGCGGCAGTTTGCCCGCCAGGGTATCAGCTTGTGTTTTTTCGCTCATGATAATTCCTCCAGGTTAACTTCTTCGCCGCCGCCCATTAGCTCGGCAATTTTCGCAAGCTCGGCGTCTTTGGGCGGGGCTTTTTGTCCGATTGTCGCAATATCCAGTTCGGTACCGGCGACTTGTTGCACAATTGTCGCAATAAGCGGACGATTTTTCGCATCATCCAACTTCTTTTTGGTAAAGGCATTACCGGCGTACAGGGTCAAGGTGTTGCCGTTTCGCTGCCAGCTGCAGTGTTGCAACAATGTCGCAATAGCGAACGACTGTTCTTTGGCCAGAGCGATAATCTTATCCCAGTCGATGTCTGTGGCGGTGGAATTTGGCGGGCTGTCTGGTGCCGGTTGACTGCCTGCCGGGGCGGCGTCTGATGCTGTTTTATCTGCAGAGTTATTAGCTTGCTTATTTTTTAGGGTGGTTTTTAGCGAATTTTCTGGTGGCTGGGCTGCTGGGGCTGGTGCTTTTGAAGTAGTTGCTGGCGGCTCTGGCTTCTCTACCGGTGGTTTAGAAATAACCACTGGTGGTTTGTTTGCGGATTCTGGGTTCGCGGTCGGCGTGGGTGCGGCCTCGGGTGATTTATAAGCTACACCCCCAGCTCCATCCATAAATATCGTCAATAATTTCAAATCCGGATGCGGATGGCGATCAACCTCAATCAGCTGCTTGACCAATGTAATTAACTCTGGCCGCTGATGTAAGCGTGCTCGCAGCAGTGATAATAATTGATGAGATAGGGCGACCGGATCGGTGCCAGTCTTCTCTAGCTCGCCCAGCAGGTTCAGCGCCTCAGGCGCGTCGTGCTGCTGATACAATTCCAGCAGGTTCTCCAGCGTCTCCGTGGCGCTCAACCCCAGGTATTGAGCAACGTCCGACGCGCTCAGCGGCTTGCCCGTGCTGGCTAATGCTGACAATTGATCAAGCATACTAATGCCGTCGCGAAACCCGCCGCGTGAGCGCTCAGCGATCAGCCGAGCAGCGTCTGCCTCGATGGTAAAGCCCTCTTTCTCGGCGATGGCCGTCAGCTGGCGCGCCATGATGTCGACTGAGATGGGGCGAAAGAAAAATTGCTGGACGCGGCTGAGAATGGTGGCGGGCAGCTTGTCGGCGTCGGTGGTGGCGAGGATGAAGACTACGTGTGCTGGTGGCTCCTCCAGCGTTTTGAGCAGCGCGTTGAACGCAGGTTTGGACAGCATGTGGACTTCGTCGATGATGTAGATTTTTTTCGGCGCGGAAACCGGTGCGACTTGGGCTTTTTCACGTAGGGCGCGGATGTCGTCGACGCCGTTGTTGCTGGCGGCATCAATTTCAATGATGTCTAAATGCGAGGCATCCTCGTCGTACGGCAATTGATTGATCTCATGCGCCAAAATGCGTGCCACGCTGGTCTTTCCCACGCCGCGCGGGCCCGTCAGCAAATACGCATGGGCGATTTTCCCCTGCTCCAGTGCTCGGCGCAAAATGTTGGTCACGTGATCTTGCCCCAACACCTCGTCCAAGCTGCGACTGCGATATTTGCGGTACAGTGCTTGACTCATTACTTATGTATTATAGCGCAAAGTGCGGAATTAGTAAGCCGTTTGACGGTTGATCTAAAGACGACTTGTCTCGCGAACACACATTAAAACAGCGCCAGCTGTGTGCTGGGTATTGCGATGTCAATGGCGCCGTCAACTGCCTGGGCTTGGTAGCCGATGAATTTTTTCACGTTGTATGCCAGTAGCTGTCCGTCGTAGTCGGTGATGAGTACCGAGCCGATGACGCTGATGACGACGCCAGCCATGGTTTTATGCCCCGTCATATCAATCACACTACTAAGGTCGCGGCCGTTCGTATGAAAATAATCTTCGCACATGATGAGCGTCCGGTTTGGAAAATCCAGCCCCAGTTTTTGCTGAATGCGTATCAGCGTGTCAGCTAGGGCCTGCTCCGCCGCCGCAGTATTGAGCGGCCGTCTGATCAGCCCCAGCTTTTTGCTGGCGGCTACTGTTTCCATGATGCCACTTAGACTGGCAATTTTCGCCTCATACTGCCGAGCAATCAAGGCCGAAGAAAACGTCTCTAATTTCAACGCCAGCCGTGCCCCCTGCTCCAGTAGCCGCCGAATGCCGCGCTTTTCCTGCGAGATACCGACTTTAATAACCCCCGGCGCGAAATATGCCAGATAGACGAAGTGCGGGTTTTGATTAATCTTTTCCTGCCGGGCTGACAGCGAGTTAGCATGATAAAATGCTGGATTAAACCCTCTTCGGTCACGGCATTTGATGCAGTTCTCATATTTTGTCTCCGCTATTGCCTGCTCTGGGCACGCTTGGCCGCAATGATTCTCAAAATTCACCCAGCCGGTACAATATTTGCTCGAGAAATCAAACTCGAGCGACAACTCCTGCCCCAAAACATCACCACGCTCAGTCTTGCCGTCAACCTGCCACTCCAGAAATGGCCGGTTTTCGGTATCAAAGCTGGCGTAGCTTAGCAAAAACTCCCCAGACATAGCACCATTATATCAAAAGCCGCCCGGTAACCACCCGGGACGGCCTCAAATGTCAAAAACGGTCTATAGCGGCGCTTCGACAGCTGCCCAGGTGGCGTCCGGATTGTCATCAGGGATGATGATGGTGACTTGGTCGCCGACTTCGATGCGGAAGAACGTGACGCTGGCAAGCAGGATGCGATATTCACGGCCGTTGGCTTCGACGTAGTAAACGCCGTCGTGCTGGACGAGCGTGCCGATGACTTGTTTGCGCGAGACCGGGCCGATTTGTTTGTAGATAAAGCTGCCGTCCTCGGCGATGGTTAATTTCAAGATGTCACCCTCGACGAGCTTGGACTTTGAGGCGTAGTTCGCCGGGATTGGATAATTCTTGCCATCAGGCCCCATCATCATCTGGCCGTCAAACACACCCTCGATCACCTTGCCGGCAACATCGTCCGACGAGGTTTTTGGCGTGACGACTTGCCCATCGTCACCAACGATGCTGATCAGCAGCTCCTTGGCCGCCGCTAAGTTGGTTTCTGCTTCTTGGATGAGCGTCCTGAGGCGCTTCACTTGCTTTTCCGGTAAATCAGACATATGGCTCGCATTCCTTGTCTATTTTTGATAGTACGTGAGAGTAATATAGCACTAATTATGTGAGTGTGCAAGTCCCGCCAGTCGATTCGCATCGGCCAACGGCTCGTCTTTCCACAAGGACAACAGATAGCCAGGTAAAAATGTGGTAATTTTTACCCTTGCCAATAAAACACCGCCCGTGGTATAAGCTCCGGGCGGCATTTCTCTACGAAAACAATCGGTCGTTTCACGCAAAAATTAGCTTAACTCAACGCTAGCGCCTGCGTCCTCGAGCGTCTTCTTGGCAGCTTCAGCTTCGTCCTTTGACACCTTTTCCTTGACCGGTGCTGGTGCACCGTCAACGATGGCCTTTGATTCACCGAGACCCAAGCCGGTGATTTCCTTGACTGCCTTGATGACAGCGACTTTTTGAGCGCCCGCGTCTTTCAGGGTGACGGTGAACTCAGTTTTCTCGTCTTCTGCGGCAGTCTCGCCACCAGCAGCTGGACCAGCAACAGCCACTGCTGCAGCAGCTGGCTCGATGCCGTATTCTTCTTTCAAGTGGTTTTTCAATTCGTTAACTTCCAGAACTGTCAATTTGGTCAGTTCTTCAGCCAATTTTTTAATATCAGCCATAGTATTCTCCTTAGATTATTAATTAGTGATCATCTCGAGTTATCCAATCTTCAACGTCTCCTCTTTTCGCGCCGGGCGCCTTCAGGGGCGCTCGGGCTGCAATCGCTACACGGAGACTTATGAAGATCAAATAACTCGAGATGATTGATTGCTAAACTTAAGCCGCAGCTTTGGCTTCGATGCCGTCCAAGAGCCCGTGCAAATTGCCGCCAAGTGCGCCCACGGTGTCGTGGACTGGTGACAATAGTTGCGCCACCACTTCGGCGATGAGCTGGTCTTTGCTTGGCAAGCCTGCCAGCGCTTTGATGTCAGCTTCGTTGATACTCAAGCCTTCACCTGAGAAGCCACCGGCCAGCTGCAGTGCTGGATGTGTCTTTGCAAACGTATCCAAAACTTTTGCTGGCATGACTTCGTCGTCAGCGCTCATGGCGTAAACCAACTGGCCAACCAATAAGTCAGTCTCGGCCTCCTTGTAGTCGTCAACGCCCTGCAATGCTACGCATACCAAACGGTTTTTAACCACCTTGATGACGACGTTTGCTTCGCGGGCGGCCTTGCGCAGTTCTTGCAATTCAGCCACGCTCAGCCCCTGGTACCGCGCAAATGCCGTACCTTTGGCGTCTTTCAGAAGCTCGGTTAGTTCAGCAACCAAAGTTTGTTTTTTATCGCGTGAAATTGCCATAAAAATCCTTTCTTTGATTGGTTCTTGTGTGATTCGACCGATTTGTTAACGTGCGGTAGTGAAAAATCTGGTTCTCGTTTTCTGGGCATTAGCCGAGCAAACAAAAACGTCTTTGATCCTCGCACTACCAAAGACGTCAAATAAAACTGTTCGTTTCATCCCTCGGCGGCATTTTTATACCTCAGTTCCCCTCGGTCGCGCGCTGTCTTTGGTAATGTTCATTAGAATTGTAGCAGAAATGACAACGGGATGCAAGGCGATTCAGAGTTAATTTTTATTGATTTCTACGTAGACGGCTACGGGTTCGTCTATTTTGGCGGGTTCTAGATAGTGCATCTCTTCCAGCTGGTGTCATGCCGCCCCAGATGCCATATTTTTCATCGTTCTTAATCGCGTGATCGAGACAGTCATCCTTGACCTCGCATTTACGGCAAACCGCGAGAGCGTCTTTGGCGTATCGTTTATCTTTAGAGTCTGGAAAGAACATGTCTGGGTCACTTCCGAGACAGTTTGCCTCATTACGCTAGTTATTGGTGGCAGCTTCAGGTTGAGCTTCGGCATTCGGTAATAGTTCACTCATTTGATTATTATACCATACTACACGGTTATTGCAATATAAAACGCGCCTCAGGTGTGAAGCGCGTTTGTATAGAAACTGGGTTTTACAGTGAATTTTCAACCTTTACGCTCGGCCCCATAGTGGTGGCAACGGCGATAGATTTGACGTAAATGCCCTTAAGGCTGGACGGCTTTTGGGTGTTCAGGCTGGCGAGGAAAGCGCGGGTGTTTTCCGCCAGTTTGTCGGCGCCAAACGACACTTTACCGATCGCCAAGTGGACGATGGCCTGCTTATCGACGCGGTACTCAACCCTGCCGGCTTTGGCTTCGGACACCGCTTTAGCGACGTCGGTGGCGACGGTGCCGGATTTTGGATTTGGCATCAAACCGCGCGGGCCGAGCAGCCGGGCGTACTTGCCAAGCTTTGGCATATATTGCGGAGTGGCGACTAAGATATCAAAGTTCAATTCTTCCTTGTCCAATTGCTTCAGGAATTCCTCATCGCCGATGATGTCAGCGCCGGCTTTCTTAGCGGCGGCATGTTCGGTTTCCGGTGCGAAAACCGCCACGCGAACGTCTTTACCGGTGCCGTGCGGCAACGCTACCGTCGAGCGGACGTTCTGGTCGGCTTGGCGCGGATCGACGCCCAGGCGAACGTGAATTTCAACGCTGGCGTCGAACTTGACCGGGCTGGTCTCAGTCGCCAGTTTCAACGCTTCGTCAAGGCTGTACAGTTTATTTTTCTCAATCTTCTTCGCAGCTTCCTGATACTTCTTACCGCGGCGCTCCAGGCGTGGACGCGTGATTGGCTTCGGGCCTTTCTTAACATGAGCTTCGGCGTCGTCGGACTGTGGCGTGGTGTCGCCGGCCTCTTTACGGGCTTCTTTTTCGGCTTTTTCAGCAGCCTCGTCGAGGGCTTTTTGGCTACGTTTGCCGGCCTTGGCAATGACAGCCTCGCGCTCGGCGATGACGTCTTTGTCTTTGGTTTCGTGCGGCTTACTGCTCTCAGGCGTGCCTGATTCAGCCTCGGCAATCGCTGCCTCAATCTCAGCGATAGTGCTCTTGTCGCTGACTGCTAATTGTAGTTCTGCTGCTTTTTCCAGCAGCTCGGCTTTCTTGGCCATACTAATCCTTTCTGTGGTACAAGCGGCGACTCGCGATCTCGGGCGAATCTGCCTCCCAGCATTGATTTGATAATAGTGAAATTATAGCATAATGAGGTGTTTGCGGCTAGTCTTTTGTCTCATCGCTCCAAGTGAAAGGCATAATGCCAGACACACTCTCGATCGGTACAAAATAAACAAGTCCCCTACCGCTCGCGTCTTTGATTTGCAGCATTGGCTGTCCCTGGCTGAGCGGGAAATCTGCTATTGAAGTTATCTTTTCCTCGCGCTCGGCTATCTCTGGTATGACGAGGCTGATGGTGTCGCCGCAAACCTCGAACGGCTCCTCGCTAGGTTCAGACATCGCGGCCGGTAGTGCAGCGATTTCCTCTGGTGAGTATGAGCCTGACTCGTAGACGTTGATGTCGATTGCCCAATACTTGTTCGCCATACAGGATACCAGATTTCCTCGGTATAACGTATCAAAAATATGATTTAGCTCTGATCGTGTCTCGTCGATAACGTCCTCGAGCATTTTTTGCTATTGCCCGAGACGGGCGTTGATGAATTCGTTGCTTTCAATGAGCTCAGTTGCAAGGGCTGCGGTGTTATGCAGATCTTCAATCAAGTCACGGTCGGGTTTAGACGTTACGATATTCGGTTTATTCTGACGAATGCATTTGGTGAGGTGTGTGTCATCAGGAATGATAAAGAGTAAATCGTCGGGTGATTCGTCGTCAATATTTTCTAAGACGATAACCAGTCGCTCCCTGCCATTTACCTTGAACATATCAAATCCGTCGGATTGCAGTTGGGTAAATGAGGTGACCTCATCACGGATATCGCCTGAAGGAAGTCGTCGGTATATAATACCTTGTCCAGAAAATACACCGTTTTCGCAAAAATCGCTACCGACGACAGTCTCGAGGTCTTTCATTAGTTCGCCAAAATCATCTTCATCAGAATAAGCCGCCGCATCTTCAATTTTATATATTATATTTCGCGCTGCCTCATCATTTAAGAAATTAATAACGTCGATTCTTTCACTGGTGTCGACCGATTCATCAGTTATTTCAATGTCAATGATATTATCGCGCGAGATAGTATGAGAAGCACCGTCGAGGTCGATTATTGCAAAATGTGGATAATTGTCCTCCATTATTACGGAAATGTATTGAGCGCTAATAGTGTTATTATCATATCTTAGGTTGGGGTGTAGCGTTACGATTGACACAGTATTATCGTTAGCGATGGCGTCGAGATAGTTGTTGATATTGTCGAGCGTATTTTGGATGAGCATGGCCTGCTCTTCGGGCGAAGCGATCTGATAGCGTCGTTTCGCTAGTAGGACGTCAATTTCACGGACTTGGCTCAAAATATACGAGAGCGTATCTCTAGGTTTTTCATTTGAGGTCAATTTGTCGACATCAAGTTGTAGTAAGGTCTCTGGTGACAGCGGGATGGCTCTCTCGCCAATTGCTAGTGCGACGACGCGTTGTTCGGTGGTGATATCGACACTGGCAACGCACTCTTCAGTCGAAACGGTTGTATAAGTAAACGGTCCTAGCTCGCCACTCACCTGTTCAACACCGAGCCCACCGTCTGGTAATTCGTGAGCGATTGTCACGGTGGCTGTTTCGCCGAGGTACTGCGGGTCGAAATAACATGTCGAGAAATCTTGTGTTAGCTTGTCGGGGTGATACCCTGGCGGTATATCGCCTGGTTTTTCACTGCTATATGCGGCGAGGTCTCGGTTGATGCTTGCGACATTGCGCCAAAATGATGGACTGTGCAGCTCTGAGAGTAAATCTATTCGGGTCGCTTTTAGTCGGTCGTGTTCCATGGGATTAGTTATATACTACTGGTTTTATCGAGGCAAGCATAGGCTGCTTGGGCGGTGAAGTACGACGGATATATTGTAAAAATAGATTAAATATGATATTGTATGAGCATGAGTAGATTTGAAAGTAATTGCGCGGGTGGTGGATATGAAAATGATTTCGAGAGGATTGTTAAGGGTGCTGGTCTAGGGGATGGGGTTGTTCCGCCGGAGTTGCGTGTACCGAGGCGCTGCTCGAACTGTCCAACACTGTGTCGTCTACAAGCCGAACTTTCTAATGCCGCGTCAAGATTGCAGCCGTGGGCGGAGCAGATCATGGAGGCACAGGAACGTTTGGACAAGGTTGCTGGGCAGTTCCCGGCCGAGGCTCAGTATCTAGCGGCTAATGTATTGGGAAGGGATCGTCAAGATGCCGCTAATAAGTTAGCACTACTAGGAAACATTGCTGAGGCAGCTCAGAAAACTGCTGATGATATGACACAGGTCTGTGATGGACCAGTTGCAGCTACGGGGGCTGGCAGGCGGAGTACGGTCACTGCTTTATTCTGTGATAGTGATATCGTAAACCAGCCTGGCTCTTTTAGCCGGGAAGAAGCATACATTCTTAGGGGGCAACGACGCAGCGGTTTCGGTAACGTGTTGTCTAGCTTTCGCCGCATCTTTCGCCGTAGCTTACGTTAACCTTATTTAGGTGCATACGGTTTCTCTGCTATACTAAAGACATGAACAATATCACAATCACAGACATTCACGCACGACAAATTTTAGATTCTCGGGGCAATCCGACGGTGGAGGCTGATGTTCGGCTGAGCGATGGCTCATTCGGACGGGCGGCAGTGCCGTCAGGTGCCAGTACTGGTTCGCACGAAGCGGTTGAGCTGCGTGATGGCGACTTGGCGTATGGCGGCAAGGGCGTGCTCAAGGCGGTCGAGCATGTCAACACCGAGATTGCGCGGGCGCTGCGCGGCATGGATCCATTTGCGCAACATCGGGTTGACGAGCGGATGCGACAGCTGGACGGCACGCTGAATAAGGGGCGGCTTGGGGCGAATGCGATCCTAGCGGTCAGCCTGGCAGTTGCCAAGGCGGCGGCTGAGTCTAAGGGTATTGAGCTTTTCGTCTATGTCAATCAGCTGGCGAATGCTGGCACGATGAGCCTGCCGATGCCGATGATCAATGTGATGAACGGCGGGCAGCACGCGCTCGGTGCGACTGATATTCAGGAATACATGATCATCCCAGTCGGCGCATCGACGTTCGAGGACGCGATGCGGATGAGCGCCGAGGTGTTTCACGCGCTGGCGAAGGTACTCAAGGCCGAGGGCTACCCGACGACTGTTGGCGATGAAGGCGGCTACGCGCCACATGTGCGCGGCGGTAATATGGAGCCGGTCAAGTTGCTGGCACGGGCGATTCAACAGGCTGGCTACAAGTTGGAGCAGGACTTTGCCTTTGCTCTTGACGTGGCCTCGAGCGAATTCCATGAGGGCAATGGCCAGTATCGGCTGGAGACGGAGCATCGCACGCTCGACGTGAATGGCATGATCAAGATGTACAAGCAGTTGCGGACTGAGTATCCGGTGGTGTCAATCGAGGATGGACTGGATGAGGAAGCCTGGCACGACTGGCAGACGCTGACGACGGAGCTTGGCTCGACGACGCAGCTGGTCGGTGATGATTTGTTAGTGACGAATGTAATGCGACTGGATCGGGCGATCGCTGAAAAGGCTGGTAACGCGATTTTAATCAAGCCAAATCAAATTGGCACGCTGAGCGAGACGATTCAGGCGGTGATGATGGCGAAAAAGGCCGGCTGGAATACGGTGATGAGCCACCGCTCGGGTGAGACCGAGGACGTGACAATTGCTCATCTGGCGGTCGGGCTCGGTACGGGTCAGATCAAGACCGGCTCGATGTCGCGTTCAGAGCGTATCGCCAAGTACAACGAGCTGATGCGCATCGCCGAGATGCGACCAGAGCTAGAGCTGGTGCGGCCGTTCAAGCAGTCGTAGTTCATAGGTTACGAGACAAGACGTCGGGCGCCTGGTTGGCTGTAGTGGAAATTATTGCCGCAGGGTGATCACTTGCCCGTCGTTGGTAAATGTGATGATCCGTGAAGGCATTGCCCCCTTAATTTCCCCGCCGTCGACGTAGACAGCCACCTGATCGCCAAAATACGCGATCGCCTCGTTGATTGTGGCGGCTGGTGGCTGCCCCGCGGGGTTAGCACTTGGTGCGAGTAGTGGGCCAACACATTGAATTAGCTCGGATAATGCTGTCTCTGGCGGCACGACCCGAAAGGCTAAGGTTGCATCAGTACGCACCAGGTGCGGCATAACGTCTGGGCTAACCTTGGCGGCAACAGTGGTCGGTCGTTCGTAGTACAGCTGGTCATAGATATGCCGCTGCTTGGTGGTGAGTTCGGGAATGTTGTCGGCGCTACTAAGCAGGATGATGCAGGATTTAGTATGATCACGCTGGCGTACGCGGTACAGCTCATCAACTGCCCTCGGGCTATCAGCTCGAACGAGCAGGCCATAAATGGTGTCAGTCGGTGCCACGACGAGTTTGTCAGCTCGTAGCGCCTCGATAACGGCAGTATCAAGTAAGTTTTTGGTAATCACCAAATGATTATACCACAATAAAATTGCTCCCACGGCAGGGAGCAATTTTGGATGAACAGGTGTAAATTAGGCGGCGACTTCTACGCCCATTGAGCGAGCGGAACCAGCAACGACTTTCATCGCGCCTTCGATGTCGATGGCGTTTAGCTGATCCATCTTTGCTTCGGCAATTTCCTGAAGCTGTGCGCGAGTGATTGTGCCAACTTTCTCGGCGTGCGGCTTGCCTGAACCCTTTTGAATGCCGGCTTTTTCGCGGATCATGTCATCGACTGGCTGACCAAGCGACTTCCACGTAAAGGTGCGGTCTTCGAACACCTGAATGTGGACGATAACGTCCTTGCCCATCATATCTTTGGTGGCGTCGTTGAATGGATTGATGAAATCCATCATGTTCAGCCCCCACTGACCGAGGGTTGAGCCGACTGGTGGCCCGGCGGTTGCTCGTCCGGCAGGGATGCGTAATTTTAGATTACCGATAACTTTCTTTGCCATAGTTTCCTCTTATTTTTCCGTGCGTAACCACTGTATTATAACGAAAATTGTGCTAGAATACAAGCATGAACGCTCGCAGTATCAAGCCAGTTCGTCGCCTCATCAATATGTTTGGGGCGCTCGCTTACAGCCTGTTGATTTTTACTTATGCGGTTATCGTCGGTGCTGGGTTGTTGTGGCTGGCGCGTAGTGGCCTACTCATGCAGCTCGGTGTATCGCCAGAGACAGTCCAGCCCGCGTCCACCCCGCCCACTACGCCGGGCGATACGACGCCCCGTGCGGTACCGTTTCTCCTTCAGGTGGTGCAGCTGATGTTGATGTCGGTGATGACAGTGGCGGTTTTGGGTGTGGTGGTGATGCTGCCGTATTGGCTGGGGCGCTGCGGCTCGTATCTATTGAAGCGCAGCATTCGATTATGTCACAGCCAAGTGACGCTGGCGACCTTGTTATTTGGCAAGATATTGGCGTGTGGCATCGGGACGGTGCCAGTGCTGATCATGGCGATGTATGATGCTAGGCAGTGGCCGATCGCGGCGGTACTACTGGGGATGATTACGGTGGCGCTAGTCCTCTTTGCTACGCAACACTACCTCGCCAAAAGTAGCGAGGTAGTTGAAGCCAAAGATGTCTGGTAGCCTGACGGTGTATCGCTGCACGTCCAGATGATCAGGCGGCTAGACTTTCTTGACCTGCAGTGCGTCCAACTCGACTGGCGTATCGCGGCCAAACATACTGACCATGACCTTGATCTTGCCCTTGATAGCGTCAATTTCTGCGATTGACCCATCAAAGCCCTTGAACGGCCCGTCAATGATGGAGACCACTTCACCGACCGAGAAATCGATCTGATGCTTTGGCTCTTCGACGCCCATGCGCTTTTTGATTTTGGTAATTTCTTTGTCGGACACCGGTGTTGGCGTGGTGTCAGCACCAACGAAGCCAGTTACGCCCGGCGTGTTGCGGACAATGTACCAGGTCTCGTCGGTCAGCTTCATCTCGACCAGCACATAGCCCTGAAAGATCTTGGCATCGACAACCTTGCGTTTGCCGTTTTTGATCTGAATTTGCTTTTCTTTCGGCACCATGACGTCAAAGATTTTGTCGGCCATGTCGACGCCGTTGATGCGCTGGCGGATGGATTCAGCAACCTTTTCCTCGTAGCCCGAGTAGGTGTGAATGGCGTACCACGAGCGAGTTGAATCGTAGCGATTTGATGACATAAATTCCCTTTCCTATTTCAAAATTTGATTAAAGCCCCAGTTAAAGCCGGCGTCAAGCAGCAATATCAGCACCACGAATATCAACGTAAACACCAGCACCGCCGCCGTCATGCTCCAGGTGGCTGAGCGAGTCGGCCAGCGCACCAATTTGAGCTCCTGCCACGCGCCCTTGAAGTAGCCAACGTCGCCTGATTTTTTGGCCGTGGTTTTTGGCTGTTTGGGTGACGTGCCAGTCGCTGTCACCGTTTTTTTGGTGGGTGCGGTTGATTTTGGTTTATGTGGTGACGGCTGCTTCGTCTCGTCATCTTTCGCGGTAATGCGGCGAACCCTCGTCTTTGATTCTGCTGCGTTTTTTTGAGCCATAGTTTCTCCCAATTTAAAAGTCTGCTTTTTAGCAGACTGTCAAGTCTATTGTAGCGTGTCCGGGCCGTGATTGCAAGGGCGGTCTCACGCGGATGTGGGTGGATCAGCCAGCTCAAAGCTAAACGTCGAGCCGTGATTGAGTCGGCTTTTGACAGAGATGGTGCAGCCGAGCTTGTGCGCCAACTTGCCCGCAACGTACAGTCCTAGTCCGGTGCCGCTGGTCTCGCGGGTTCGATAATCCTCGGCCCGGTAAAATCGCTGGAAAATCTTTTTTTGGTCAGTCTTACCGATGCCTATCCCGGTATCGATTACCGCAAATTGTACGACGCCGTTACGCCGGTGCATCCGTAGCGTCACCTCGCCACGAGGCGTGTATTTGATGGCGTTGATGATGAAGTTTTGCAGTAGCTCGGTCAAGTACAGCCGCGAAACCTTGATCACGCCAATCTGCGCACTTACGTCGAGGTCAAACCGCAACCCCTTCTCGGCCGCTCGCGGCGCAAACTCACTGTGTAACGTGCTAGCCAGCTCCATCAGATTAATCGTCTCCGTCTCGTCCGCCGCTCCACGCTCGGCGCGCGATAGGGTGCCAAGGTCATTGATCATTTTAGCGAGGAACATCACTTGATCGTGCGCTGCCACTAGTGCTTCATGCACCTTTTGGGTGTAGCCTTTCTCGGCGAGCAGTCGAGCGTTATCGAGCGCTCCCTCGGCGATCGCCACCGGTGTGCGCAGTTCGTGGCTAACCACGCTGATGAACTCATCACGCTCCTCTTCGAGACTTTTTATCTTAGTGACGTCGCGCAGAATCAACACATAGCCATCAGTGCTGGAACTGCCGCCCAAAATCGGCGCAAAGGTCGCCTCCAGCCGTAGCTGATCGCCATCGCGGAGTGGCAGGATCAGGTCATCACGGGTACGGATTGACGGCGACTTACTCAGTTCTTCAAACACATTGATCGGCGTTTTACTCAGCGTTTGTAATTGGAATATCTCGTTAATATGATGGCCATGAAGCGTGGCATTGGTGTCCAGCAGGCCGATCATCGCTGCATTATAAATCGTAATAACGCCGTGAGCATCGGTACTCAGCACCGCATCAGTCAAGCTGTTTACCAACGTCATCATCTGGCTATGCTCTGGCGCGGCATCCATGTTCTCATGTGCATGCTGCTGCTGACTGCGCCCCATGCGCCATCTGCCCATCCCTTGTTTCATATGATTTAGTATAGCACATGCTACACGTGCGGTGTATGGTTTTTCAGCGCCGCTCGGTGTGTTTTGTAGGCCGGGTCGATAGCTGCGACCTCTCGCCAAAATGCGTCGGAGTGGTTCATCTGGCGGGTATGGGCCAGCTCGTGAATCAATACATAATCAAGCAGCTCAAACGGCAGGTTCATCAGCGCGATATTCAGGCTAATCGTGCCGCGCGACGAGCAGCTGCCCCAGCGGCTCGAGGCGTGCGTTAGCTTGACGGCTTGATAGGAAAAGCCGTGTTCCTCGGCCAGGAATTTCAACCGCCGTGGCAGGTAGCTCTTGGCCTCCTTGCGTAGCGCTGTGATGATGACTTCGCGAATGTGCTGCTGGATGGCTGGAGTAGTAATGTCGGTGCCGGGCGGTAGCTTGACGAGGATGCGGGTGCCGGAACATTTGATGGTGGGTTCGGTGAGTGTAGGCTGCGTCTCGATGATCAGGTGATGGCTTTTACCAATTGATTGGTCGTGCGTGTAGTAGTGACCTTGTTGATGCTCGCTCAGGAGCTCGCGAATACGCGGCCGGGATGACTTGATGAGCATTTTTGCGGCGAGCAGCGGTGTGTACGTCGGCAAGCTAATCCGCAGTTGCCCGTTTGGCGCGACTTTCAGTGACACCTGACGCGCCAAGTGCGAGCGCCTCACCGTGATATCGCCAAATTCAGCGTCGGTAATGGTTGGCATGTATAGCTCCTAGCTAACGCGAATACGACTGAACACTGGACGTTGCGGACGGCGCTTGGGAGTATCAGCCTGGGCAGCCTGCGGTTGAGTCGGAGCGGCTGTAGTATTCGGGCGAACGTCAGCCAGGCGCTTGAGCAAGGTGCGCGCTTGGGTGTTATAGGTGTGACGACCACTGATGACGACGCATGGCTCGCTGGGGTGCGGCGATGAGAATTGTTTGATCTTGGCATCAAATGTTGCTTCGTCATTGTCGTTGGCCTTGAGCCAGCGCATCTTGGCAGTCGCCAGGTCAGTCTGTACCCAGACAAAGAGAATCTTATAGCCAGCCGCGCGGGCTGCCTTGGCAAGCTCAACCCGCCAGGCTCGCTTCTCCGTCGCCCCTTCAAACACGATGGTTTGATGGGTCTTCATCAATTCCTTGAGTAGTGCACCGCTCGCATAATTAACAGCCGCCTCGTCATCAGATAATGCCGCTAAGATACCAGAGTCCAAATGCGGCGCATGAAACATCTCAGAAAACTCAGCCGCGAATTGCGACTTGCCCGCCCCCGGCACGCCCACCATGGCAATGATGTGAGGAGAAGAAAGTTGCAAAGGTTTCATATATGTTAGTATACACAAAAAATCCCCCTTATCCAAGGGGGATTCTCGCCTGAAACCTCGCGCTTCAGAATTAGATTCTCGGAGCGGTCAGTCTCTTACAGGTGGCGTCGGCTAGCGACGTATGCTAGAGCTGAGGTAACCAGTGCACCGAGGCCCAGACCACCGAGTACCATGTCGGTCATACCAGTTCGTGGTAGTGCGGTTGGTGTTGGTGGGGTTGGGGTGGTTGGCTTTGGATTACACGCTTCGCTGTCAATACCGACGAATCGCTTGGTGTCTTCAGCTTCTTTCTTGGTAACTTCGCGGATTGTCTTGGTAGTGACGTCACAGACCTTGATCTTTTCACATTTACTCAGATCAGTGGTGTATGGTGGCGTGTTCTCTTTGCCCTTTTCGACTTTCTCGATGACACCAGTCTGGACGTTACATGCTTCAACTTTTTCTGGTACATCGACGGTTGCGTTATCGCAGCTATCTTTGTCGCCAGGAATCTCTGGGGTATCAACGCAGGCGGTGTTGACGACTTTACCGGCAACTTGTTCTTTAATGGTTGCTGTGATGGTAAAGGTCTTTGATGCGCCTTGTTTGAGCTCAGGGATTGTTGCTTTCCAGGTATTGTTCTGGATGGTACCCTCAGATGCTCGCAGGAAGGTGACGCCTTGTGGCGCATTGTCAGTGACAACAGCGTTCTTCAGGTCAACGTTGCCGGTGTTGGTGACGGTTACCTGGTATGGGAATTCGTTGCCAACTTGGACGGTCTTGTGCTTGACGCCATCAACCTTTTTCTCGATTTTGATGCCAGGGTTAGCCTTCGGCGTTTCTGGCTGGATGGTGAACTGCTTGACACAGTCGTTGCTGGTGCGATCACCAAGGCTGGTCGTGACTGTGACGCGAGCGGTGTAAGTGCCCGCTTCCTTGATGGTAGCGCTGGTCTCGCTGGTCAGCGCTGAAGTAGTGTTGCTGCGTGAGAAGACTTCCTTGCCTGAAGCATCGGTGATGCTAAAGGTGTATGACTTGACAGTTGCGCCATTCTCGACTGTTGCATGTGCCTTTAGGGCGACCGTGTTAGTCTCGCGGTTAACGACTGGCTGGTCAAGTGCTTTACAAGTAGCCACTGGCTGTGGTTTCGGTTTTGGTGGTACAACAACGTTGGTGGCGACAACTGGGTTACCACATGGCGTCATGATGGCGAACTTAAAGCGACCCTGTTCATCAAGCCGAATGAAAGCTTGCTGTGCACTGCTCATGCGGCTGGCCGGGACGACCTTGGCGTTGGTGCCTGAGATCGGTGTACCACCGCTAATATTACGGATGGCTGTCCGTGCGTTGGTGGCGACAACGGTGCCGTTATCGAGGCGAACCTCGCCGTTACGGTAGACTGCACCATTAACGTAGTTGCCGCTCAGCATCTCGTAGGAAATACCGAACGCACCGTAAATTGTTGATACGCCTTTGTTGAAATATCGTTCGCGCATCTCTTGTACCGACATGGTACCACAATACACCACGGCGTACTTGTCACAGTCGCGGGTATTGTCAATTGTTTCTGCGTTGGCGTAGTAGACCAGTCCTGCTCCGAAAGCAGCGACCAGCGACAGCGCCACGATCTTAAGCTTTGTACTTAATTTCATAACATCCTCCTCACTGGTTGTTTCCCCAATATTATCACACAAGCATTATTTTGTCAATAACTTATATCATATTTTTTCAAAATGGTCAGTTTGGGTTGGTTTGCAGAATATCTTTTTCTGGTATAATAGATGAGCTAACCCGTTAGCGCGGGGTGTAGGGGCATAGTTCATCGGCTAGAATGGCGGTCTCCAAAACCGCAGAGGTAGGTTCGATTCCTACTGCCCCTGCCACGATTTATGGCGTAACGACTTGATGAAAGTCGTTTTTTGATGGCTTGCTGTAGAATTGACAGCGCATATCAATTCACCGCTTGTGAAAATAATGCCTTGATCTCGTGAAAAAATTGCCAGATGTGCTTGAAAAAGCATAAGCGGCGGTCTATACTGGGAATAAGATGAGAATTTTGATGCTAGGGTGGGAGCTTCCTCCGCACAATTGTGGCGGCCTTGGTGTGGCGTGTTACCAGATGTCAAAGGCGCTGGCAGCGCATGGTATTGCTATTGATTTTGTCGTGCCCTACTCGGCCGAGCATCCGAATATTACCCATATGAACATTTACGCGGCCTCGCCGCTACCGCCGGGTTATCATGATCTCGGGGCGTATGATCACGGGGTCGCACCAGAAGTCGAGGATACGGATGGGCACGAACTTGAACCGATGCGTCGGTTGCAGCGCCGCTATGGCAAGTTTGTCAGGCAGTTCGCTCGGATGTATCCACCGGACGCCATTCATGCTCACGACTGGCTGACGATGGAGGCCGGCGTGATCGCCAAGGAGGTGTCGGGTGCTCCGTTGATTGTTCATGTGCATGCTACTGAGTTTGATCGCTCGGGTGAGCATTCGGGTAATCCCTTGGTGCATGAGATTGAACAGCAGGGGCTGATGATGGCAGATCGAATTATCGCGGTTAGCCGTATCACCAAGGATATGATTGTCAAGAATTATCACATCCCGCCAGATAAAGTTGAGGTGGTATATAATGCGATTGACCTGGCTGACCTGCCGCCGCATGAGTACGATACGACAACATATAAATACCTCGAGGATCTCAAGACTGACGGCTATACCATCGTCGGTGCGTTGACACGGCTGACGGTGCAGAAAGGACTGACCTATTTTGTGCGGGCGGCAGCCAGAGCGCTAGAGCGCTACGACAAGATCGCATTTTTGCTATCGGGCGATGGTGAGCAGCGGGATGAATTGGTGGCGTTAGCCGCGCGGCTGGGTGTGAGCGACCGGGTGATTTTCACTGGTTTTGTTCGTGGCAAGCAGTGGCGCGATGCCTACTATCTAATTGATATATTCATCATGAGTTCGGTGTCAGAACCGTTTGGGCTGACGGCGCTGGAAGCGGCGCATCACGATACGGCGCTACTCATCAGTCAGCAATCGGGTGTTGGCGAGGTACTCCATAACATCATGCGGTTTGACTACTGGGATGTTGATAAGCTGGCAGATGAGATCGTCAATATTGCGCGCTCGCCAGGCCTGCAATCGGCATTAAAGCGTAATGTCAAGGATGAATACGCTCGGCTGTCGTGGCAGGATGCTGCGGAGCGGTGCGTCGCGCTGTATCAAGCATCAGCCGAAAGGAGGTGGGCATGAGCCGAGGCATCACCCTCTATCTCCACGTACATCAGCCGTGGCGGGTGCGGCGGTATAGTATTTTTGATGTGGCGACGCGGCATGATTATTTCGAGACCAATGATTCAGCCCAAAACAACGAGTTAATTTTTCATAAAGTCGCCGAGAAGTCGTATCTACGGATGAATGCCCTGTTGGAGGAGCTACTCAGGCGGCATCGTGATTTCAAGCTGTCGCTGAGCATTAGCGGCGTGTTCCTTGAGCAAGCGGAGCGCTTTAACCCAGCGGTGATTGAGAGCTTTAAGCGGCTGGTTGTCACTGGCAAGGTCGAATTATTATCAAGCCCATATCATCATAGCCTGGCGTTCTTTTATTCGCGACCCGAGTTTGAGGAGCAAATTTGCCGTCACCGCCAGAAGCTGCACCAGCTGTTTGGCGTCGAGACCACGGTGCTCGCCAATACCGAGCTAGCGTATAACAACGACCTCGCTAAGTGGGCGGAGACGGCTGGCTTTAGCGGCGTGCTGGCCGAGGGTTGGGATGACGTGCTGGATTGGCGCAGCCCGAATTATGTCTATCGGCCGGTTGGCACGGACAAGATTGGACTGCTGCTCAAGAATTATCGCCTGAGTGACGATATCGCTTTTCGGTTTAGTAATCGGTCGTGGGCGGGCTGGCCACTGACGGCGGAAAAATATCGGACGTGGCTGATGGAGGCGACGGCCGAGGCGCCGCTGGTTAATTTGTTCATGGATTATGAAACCTTTGGCGAGCATCAGTGGTCGGATAGCGGTATTTTTAGCTTTTTTGATCAATTTGTTGCCTCGTGGCTTGGGGTTAGTGGTAATACCTTTTATACGGTGTCGGAAGCGCTGGCGGCCCATCAGCCGGTTGGCGAGATCAGCATGCCAGAGACGGTGACCTGGGCGGATAGCGAGCGCGATTTGACAGCGTGGAATGGCAATGACTTGCAGAAGGAGGCGCTGCGGTATCTGTACGAGCTGGAGGATGATGTACTGAGGAGTGGCGATGAGCAGCTGATCACTGACTGGCGGCGACTGCAGTCGTCTGATCATTTTTACTATATGTGCACCAAGTGGTTTACCGACGGCGACGTCCACGCCTATTTCAGCCCGTATGATTCGCCGTACGAGGCCTTCCTCTATTATGTCAACGCAATTCGCGATGTGCGCTGGCGGCTGAGCGCGCATCGGTACGAGAGATTTTGATGTCGGTGCTACTAGCAAATGGCAGGTTGGCGGTTGAGCTTGATCAATTTGGTCGAGTGGGTTCGCTGTCGTTCCCGCACGTTGGCCGCGAAGTCCAGAACCATCAAGCCGTGCATCGAATCGGCGTGTGGGTGGACGGCGAGTTTTCGTGGATTGATGATGGCGCGTGGCGGCTGACGATGCGACTGCCGCAGGGGGCGCTGGTGGCGCACACGGTGTTCAAGCATGAGCGGCTGGGGTTGGTGCTGGAGTGCGATGATTTTGTCGATAGCAAGGTTAATGTATTTGGTCGTAATATTCACGTGGTTAATCTGCGGACTGAGACACGTGAGGTGAGGTTGTTTTTGCATCAGGCGTTCCAGCTATACGATGATGGTCAAGCGATTGATACGGCGCAGTATGTCGAGGCCTCGCGGGCGCTGCTACATTATCGTGGGCGGCGGGCGTTTGCTGTTGGCCTGCGGGCATTTGATGGGCGTGATTTCGATCGGTGGACGGTCGGGCGATTTGGCGCTGGCCTTGATGGAGCGTGGCGTGACGGGGAGGATGGCGAACTAGCGGGCTGTCCGCATGAGTATGGCATGACCGACTCGGTGCTGGGCTGCTCGCTGCGACTAGCGGCGTTGGCGTCGGATCGCTGCACTTACTGGTTGGCGGCGGGGAAGTCGATCAAGGAGGCATTGGGGCTACATGAAAAGACACGCGGTGTTGGGCTGGTACGGAGCTTGGCGAGGACGACGGATTTTTGGCACAAGTGGCTGAGTCCCGGTTTTCGCGCGGCCCAGAAATTACCGCTACCACACCGTAAGGCCT
The DNA here is from genome assembly GCA_005697215.1 of Candidatus Saccharibacteria bacterium oral taxon 488. Lineage (NCBI taxonomy): Bacteria > Candidatus Saccharimonadota > Candidatus Saccharibacteria bacterium oral taxon 488. The sequence continues at coordinate 401,526 of CP040003.1, forward strand.
TTATTAATTCCCTGTTGACACTGCGAGCCCACGTGGATGAGCACGGGCTGATACTGACTGATGGTTCAGCCGGCAATTGTCGTCTGCGCGACGCGGCGTTCGCGCTGTGGCCATTAATCCGGCTGGGGTATGGCAATGAGGCGGCGATGTTTTTCGAAGCTTGCCGGCGGATATTTGAGACTGATGGCTACTTTGCGCCAGCGTATTATACGGATGGTGAGCCGGTGGCGACTGATACTGCGTGGCGTCAAGACCGGCCGCCAATGCGCTTGAGGGACGCGGCGGCGGTACTATTTATCTTCTGTCAATTTGCAACGTCGCGAGTTGGCGCGGAACGCTCGCGGCAGCTATATCAATCGGTGGCCGCCAAGGTAGCGACATTTTTGACGGATAATTGGGACAATCCAGCGGCAGACGACGACGCGGCGTTCGTTTGGCAGCTGTCGCGTGCGGCACTGGAGCAAGCGAGCGAACTCGCGCAGCAGCATGACGACCCAGCCAATGCGGTGCAGTGGCGAACCTGCGCTGACGATATTAGCACGCAGCTAGCGGGGCGTGATGCTGATGAGGTGACGATGGATGCGGTATATGCTGCCTATATGTTCGGTGTTGAGAGTGAGGCCTATCAGACCAAGCGATTGGTTAGTGAGGCGACACAAACATTAGCGGCGGTTGACGGTCTGTTCAAGCGACGGGCGGATGATCCAGATAGTAGCGTGGTCGCTAGTTTGTGGCTAGCGCAATATTATATCGAGACGGGAGAGCTGGTGCGAGCAGAGCGAATCGTTGACTTGATCCGTGAGCGGCGCATTATGAAAACTGGCGTGGTGAATGAGCATAGCGCGTCGTCGGTGGTAGCTTCGGCTGAATATGTCAATACCCTGCTTGATATGATCGTGGCGCAGCGCTGAGGTCGGCGCATGAAAATTAAACCGGCCTGCTGATTTGGTCATTTGTGTTGCAAATAAAAAACCACCCCTGTCTGAGGGGTGATTCTCGCTTGATGTCATTAGCCCTTACGCGGCTTGACTTCGTTGCGGCCGAGGTTTTTCTTGGTCTCGGTGTAGGTTGCGTGCTGGCGGGCTACTGGATCGTACTTTCGGAGCGTCAGCTTGCCCTGCCCTTTTGTGGTACGGTTTTGGGTGTTGACCGTGGTGTAGTACGTGCGGTGGCCGCTCAAATTACTGACCAAACCAATCAACTTCCGCTTCGTGTTCTTCTTCTTCTTTGCCATCTCTTTACTCGTTACGTTTATTTACAATCTTGACCGATTATAGCACAGATAATTAGGAAACGCTAGGGGTGCTGACAAGGAAAATTACTCCTGCCCCTAAGCTAATACCAGCGTACCATCTCATCAAGTGGCCGGCGGCTGCGCGGGTGTGGCTGGTCGCTACGACTGGCGTAGCCGAGCGCTAGCATGAGAACCGGCAGATCTTTGGCTGGGTCAATGAGCTGGTGGGCTGTCAGTACCTCTGTCGCTTGATCAATGGCAAATCCCTCAATCGGACACGAGTCAATCCCCCGCTCCGCTGCCACCAGCATGGCAAAGCCGAGGGCGATGTACGCCTGGTGCGCTGACCACTGGTGCAGCCCGTCAGGCGCGTCCATCAGCTTGAAATCTTTCTTGGCCCACTGCTTCCAGAAGGTCTTGTAGGCGGTGCGCTCGACCAGATTCATTTCTTTTACGTCCTGGAGCACGTGATCGATGTGGCCATCAAGCGCCTCGGTCGTCTTGGCGGTAAAAATGAGGAAATGGCTGGCATCGAAGCGCGGCTTATTAATCGGTGCGCATTTTTTCAGATCCTGGCGCAGCTGTTGATCTTGGGCGACGATGACGTCGAATTGCTCAAAACCGTACGAGGTTGGCGTGAGGCGAATTGCCTCAAGGATTAGCTCCATATCCTGGTCAGAGATCTTTTTATCAGCATCAAATTTCTTGCAGGCATGGCGAAAGTCCAGTGCTTTGGTAATTTCCGCTGCTGAAATGGTTGGTTTGCTGGTCATTGGCGTCCTCCTTTTTGTTGCCTAATGATACGTTGCTCTTTGGGTGTGAATCGCCGTGATTCGCGCATTTTTTGGTAAGCTTTGTTGCGCGTCCAGGCGTCGATATGCTCGTTTTCTAATTCAGCCAGCGTCAGCTCAAAAAAGTGTACCGCCGCCGTCGCATACAGCCAGGCCAGCGACATTTTGGCATAATAGCCGTCGTGTTTAACGTTTCGCAGCACTGCGAAAACCTGATCGATGTGTGCTTCGTCTAGGAAATTAGTCATCAAAGAAATTACGCCGTAGCGCACTGTAAATTCAGCTTCGCTTTGTAGGCATTCTAGTGCAAAATACCACCACAGCTCGCCGGCAAAGCGCCGCTTTTTCTCGACAAATATATCAATATGCGCCCACGAGTCAACAAGTGGCAGGTAGTGCTTAGCTAAGTCAATCGCCGCCCGATCATCAAGCCGAGCGTGCGTGATCAGCAGCCCACACAGCAGCATGTAGTCAAATGATTTGTTCTTGGCCGTTAGTAATTTGCTAATGCCTGCTGCGCTCATGTCAGGCGCCAACCTCCTTGCCAACCGCCGCAAATCCGGCACGCGTACGCCGATGACCGGCATCTTGGTATTGACGATGCGCTTATTAAAGGCGGCGTAGGATTCGTTGTCTTGGGCAAGCGTTTCGAGTTGGCGCGTGAGGTTGTGAAGCATATGTTTATTATAACCTATAGGTGGCGCATTGCTAACGCTGCTTCCACCGTTTCGGCAAAACCCGGCATGAGCTTCATCTTGGGAACTTCTTCGAGATTAAACCAGGTAGCGGATTTATTTTCCCAATTAAGCCGGGGCGTAACGGTACTTGCCAGTTCAACGAGGATAGCAACAACGTGCCATTCACGATCTAGTTGCTGGTCAATCTGTACAAATGGCTGGCTGAGCTTCATATTGATAATATGTTGCTTTGAAATGCCGATCTCTTCGGCTAGTTCACCATACGCGATGTCTTCGATGCTAAGGTTAGGGTTGTCGATAAAACCGGATATGCCGTTAATCAGCTCCGGATAGGCGATAACCTCAGCGCTGCGTTTAGTCAGGAGGACTTGATCGCCCGAGACAACAACACAGTTTAACACAAAACACACACGTTCATCAGTATAGTTAACCCGCCCATCTTCAAAACGTGGATAATCAGCCGTAAGGTCGCGAATGTGTTGCATGTAGGCGGCAGACGATTGCTTATCCATGTTTAGTACAAATAATCTAAAAATTAAAATGGAGCCACGATCGGGGCTTGAACCCGAGACCTCATCCTTACCATGGATGCGCTCTACCAACTGAGCTATCGCGGCATTACACCATCGCCTGCGGTATGCGCTCTACGTATGTTCACGTTTCACGCGTAGAAGCTATCGCGACACACCGCTACGTCCGAAAACGGCGCGGCAACATTCGTATTGTACCATATTCACGTGGCCGTGCAAAGACGATGGCGTTCTCAGACTACTTCTCTGCCTCGACCTGATCTGGCTTGTCGGCGGCTTCAGGGGTGGTCGGCGCAGTCGTTTCTTTGGGCTCTTTTTTGTGCGCTGTCGGCTTGTTGGCTTTGGCTGAGTCAAACTCAGATTCGATTTCGCTAAGCACGTAGCCCATAGCGGCGACCAGGGCGATGGCGACAACTCCGCTCGCAACGTCGTAGTAATGAGTGAAGAAGCTGAGAATAAAGGTGACAACGGTGGCAAGGAACGTAACGACAATGCCAGCGGTAGTAAAGAGCCAGCCTCGGGTTTGCTTGCGTCGTAGCGGTGAGATGGCCAGTCCGAAGAGGACAATTTCGGTGATCGCAAAGATCAGCGTGATGATCTGCTGCAAGCGGATGATGGCGATATTTGGTACAAATATGGCGACGCCAAAGAGGGAGATATGATCAGCTTGTGACAGTAATGACAGGGCTGAGGTTAGCGACAAGGCAGCCACCACTGCCAGCAGTGCGGCGACAATCCAGAGGTTGTCGGCGACCGCTTGGCGCGATTGCTTGGACATGCGTGGTAATGGTTTATAGAGTGCTTTGAGTGTTTTGGCAAATGGAAATCGTTTCATGATTTGATAATAGCATGTCGGGCGGCGGCGAGCAACTCAGCGTGAAGTACGGGTAGATTTTGTGGTGCGCGCTCGGGTTGGCTTGGCTGGCCGTGGCAAGCGCGGTGCAATGATGGCGTCCAGTACCGTCCAGGCGACGCTATTGACCAAGAAGACCACGCCGACGATACCGGCGATTGAGGCAGCTAGGTGTGCGGCTGAATTACTGATCAGGATTAGCCCGCCGCCGACAGTCAAGCTGATGATGGCTAGGGCGACATAGGCCTGCTGCAGTTTGAGGCGCTGATTTTTCTGCTCGTTCCAAGTGATCAGTCCTCGCTTAATAAGCTCTAACATGCTCGAAATTATAGCATTGTTTACGAGTAAAGTCAATAAAAGAGCGCCGACGGACGCTCTCTCTGAAATAACTATTTGGTGCCGGAAGTAGGACTCGAACCTACGAAGCCTGACGGCGGGAGATTTACAGTCTCCTGTGATTGCCACTACACGATTCCGGCATGGAACTTGCTGTACCGCGGCGTCCGCACGTTTTTACACGCTTGGTGCGGGGGCGACGCAAATGGAGCCGATTCAGGGATTCGAACCCAGGACCTGCTGTTTACAAAACAGCTGCTCTAACCAGCTGAGCTAAATCGGCATCTTGAATGATTGTAGCAAGTTTTGCAGCCCAAGACAAGGTCTACATGATCACTTTTCGTGATTGTTGCCGCGGCTGGCGTGCCTGCTGAGGGTGGGCTGGGTGCTGCGAATGGCGCGGGGCGGCGGCTGGTTTGTCGGGCGTGAGCATGGCCGTGGCGCGCTCGCGAAGCTTGGCGGCTTGTTCGGGCTGCTTGGTGCTGTCGTAGGCTTGAGCGAGTGTGTTCAAGGTGTGCGGCGTCGGTTCAAGCTCGGCGGCCTTCTCCAGCGCCGCCAGCATTTTCTTGGTGTTGCCTAATTTCTCCTGAACCTTGGCGTAGGCGATGTGCCGGGCGGCATGATTGGCTTCCATATCAAGCGCCTGCTCAAATGCCAGCGCCGCCTTGACATAATCTTGCGTCTCGTAGTAAATGAGGCCGACATTGTGCAGGCTCGAGGCGCTCGGCTCGAGGCTCTGGGCGATTTCAAAACATTCGATGGCGTCCTTGTAGGCGCGCTGCTTGGCGTATAAAATCCCCAGGCGGTTGTAGGCCGTGGCATTTTTCTCATCGACGCGCAGGATGGTTAGGAGTGCCTTCTCGGCACGCAGATATTTGTTTTCGCGCAGCGACTCTTGAGCGATGGCCCAGAGCTTATCGAGTTTCTCTGACAATTTAACTGGTAAGTTTTGCGCTTCGCCGACTGACGGCTGATACCAAACTGCCCACACCATAACTAGCAGGATAACTAATAATCCAGACATATGCATCCATTATACCACAATATTGAGTAGCGCCAGCCGCACATTGCCATTATGCGTCAGTCGCGTCTCGGCGGTGATGATCCGATCAAGGAGAGGCTGGTGTGCGGGGCTCGGTTGAGTTTTCATCTGAAACGCCACCATGGTCAGGAGGATGTCGATCAATTGGAGGGCTTTGGCACGGTCGGTGAAATAGGATGGCAGCGTGCGTAGTGCTTCGTATGAGCCTGGTGTAGAGAGGATGCATTTGGCGTCAGCGGCGATGGCTTGATATTCGGACAGCAGTTTCGGTGTGCGCGCTAGTTGGCGGATGAGCAGTGGCCGGCCGGCGGCCAGGAACAGGATTTGGCGCCGCTCGCTGGCGGTGAGCGAGGTGGCGTCAAGCAGCGTCTCGTCCTGTACTAGCGAGGTACGGTGCAGGGTCAGCACCTGACAGCGCGAACGAATGGTAGCCAGCAGCTGCTGCTCGTTCTCGGTCACCAGCAAAAAATGCGTATTGGCGTTCGGCTCCTCTAGGGATTTGAGAAGCGCGTTCTGGGCAGCCTCGCTCATCTGGTCGGCTGGATTGATAACGATAACACGGCGAACCGTGGCATGCGTGCGCAACATGGCGATCATGGTGCGGACTTGCTCAGTTGTAATTGTGGTTTTTGCTTCCAGCGGCTGCAGCCGAATCACCTCTGATGGTGTGAGCTTCGCCAGATATTCGGCGGTGCCTATACCGTCTAACCCACGCTCGGCATTGATAATCACCGCCTGCGGCAGCCGATTGGCGAGTTGGTGTAGTGTAGCGCGGTCGCGATGCGCCACCACTGGTGTGCGTGGCGGGCGGGTGTTAGTCATGAGTGGCCTCGCTCATCTCGTCCTGGGTTGCGGCAAGCTTCGGGAATGATTGTCGAAATTCTTCTGGAGCGGCCGCCTCAAAGGTTTTTCGTTCGCCTGATGGCAGTGTGATTTCTAGTTTGTGGGCGTGAAGCATCAGGCGGCTGGCATTGAGTTTACCGTAAACGCGGTCGCCGAGAATTGGCGTGTTCAGGTATGCCATATGAACGCGCAGCTGGTGAGTGCGGCCGGTGGTGGGCTTGAGTTCAATCAGCGCCTGAGTATCGGTTGACGCCAGCACGCGGTAGGTCGTCTGGGCGGGCTTGCCGTTCGGGTCAACGCGGAAGGTGCTGGGTGCGGCTGGGTTGCGGCCAATCGGTAGGTCAATCTTTGCGGCGGCTAATTTCGGTACGCCGTCGGTTACCGCTAGGTAGGTTTTTTTGGTAGTACGCTGGGCGAATTGCCGCTGTAAATGGGCGGCAGCCTCAGGGTGTTTGGCGATGATGAGTACGCCCGAGGTGTCGCGGTCGAGCCGATGGACGATGCCCGGCCGGTCGGTGCCCGAGGCAAACGATGTTTTAGGGCGAATAATTTCCGCCACGGTTGGTTCGGTCGATAGTCCGCCTTTGGCATGCGTCAGGAGCCCGCTTGGCTTATTCACCACCATCACGTCGTCGTCTTCGTATAATATCGGCAGCTCTGCACTGGTCTGCTCCTGCTCTGGCAGCTTGGCGGCGATCTCGTCGGTCTCATTAACCTCGAACTTTGGCGCCGTCACCACTTGATGATTAACCGAAACATGCCCAGCTTTGATGTATTTTTGCCAGAGACTGCGCGAAATTGACGGGTCAAAGTCCGTGGATAAGTGGACGTCCAGGCGCTGCTTGGTCGACACGATGTGGAGCATGATGACGAACTTGCCCTGAAACGGCGTTTCGGTGCAGCTCGCATCAAGCGGGTTTGGCAATATCTCAGCGTTGGCGGGCCTACCGGGCCACAATTCGTCAATTGATTCTTCGTCAACAATTGAGCCGTAGAGTACGGCGAAATGCTGCTTGTTCAAGATAAATTCCGCCACGATGTGCGATTCGTCCGTCTGAACCTTCAGATGGCGCAAGGCTTTGATGGGCGTATTGTCGTCCGCCAGGTGATATAGCCTGGCGATTTTGAGGACGGTGCGCGGCGAGATTTTCACGACGTGGCGCGTCCTCGGGCGCTTGAACGGCTAGAAATGTGCGGCGCTTGATGTGGCGGCGTTCCTGGCTCAGTGAGACAACTTGCCATCACCATACTATCTCCGCAGCCCCACGGCCGTTTGGACGCGGTGCAAGGTTTCGTTAGCGACGAGGTTCATGGCTTGTTCGCTGGATTGGAGTTTGGTCTCGATCGCTGGCTCGTCCACTGCGGCCAGACGCGCCTGGAAATTCGCCAAGAATTCCGATACTTCATCAGCCACGATTTGCTTGAACTTGCCGTAGCGCTCCATGCCAGTGAACTCGCTAATTGTCTGCTCTAGTGTGACGTCTCGTCCGGCGTCCTGGCGCACCAACGTCAAAATCTCCAGCAAGTTGGAAATGCCGGGTCGGTTTTCCTTATCGTATTGCACCTTGCCCAGCGAATCGGTGGTGGCGCTCATGATTTTTTTGTGGGCGACTCGCGGGTTGTCGCCGAGGAAAATCACGCCCTTGCCAGTGTCGTCGGACTTGCTCATCTTTTTGGTCGGGTTCACTAGATCTTTGATTCTCAAGCCCTGGTCTTTGCCAAAGAATTGATGCTGCTGAGCAACTGGTTTGGGTACAATGAACAGGTCGCCAAATTTGCGGTTCATCCGTTCGGCGATGTCGCGGGTAAATTCCAGGTGCTGCGTCTGGTCATCGCCAACTGGCACGTAAGTGGCGCCGTAGAGCAAGATGTCGGCGGCCATCAAGACTGGGTAGTTGAAGAGACCGACGGAAATTGGAGATGTCTTGTTGAACCCGTCAAATGTTGCAGCGTACAGTTTCATTGAACCTCTTATGTCTTTATACCTAACCATACTATTCATATCGTATTGCTCATCGTATCGCTGTAGCACAGCATCAACGGCCTCGCTAACGTCTGTCACGCCACTCTTATCTTTAAACTGCGTCATTCGACTCATCTCGCCAAATCCAGTGAAGCAGTCCAAAATCCACGCCAGCTCGCTGTGGGCTGGGACGCGGCTTTGGCGATACAAATGAATAGCCTCGTTGTCCAGCGGCAGTCCGGCGGCTGTATAAATCCGGGCGTTATTGAGAATGCTGTCATACAACTTGCTGTGGTCAATTGGCGTGGTAAAGCTGTGAAGATCAGGGATGAACAGATTGATATCAAAATCAGCCGAGCAGCGCTTCGCCATGTCGACAATCGGCAAAATGGCGCCAAAATAATTGCCAATGTGAATATCGTTGTTGGCGCGCACGCCAGTGAGGATGACGGGTTTACTCATAAGGGTATTATAGCAGAATACAGCACCATCGGCACCCCGTTTTCATTGTTCCTAGCTTGTTGGCATGGTCGGGCCGTGGAATCCACAAAAAACCACTGTACTCAGTCGTAATGAAGTCCCAGCAGACTCTCGTAACTATAATAAACCAGGCACAGACTACGAGAGCTTTTTATTTGCTTTGTAGATCTTTTTCATCTTGCGCAAGAGTATTGCATCGCTCATATACTTTATTATACACGATCCTGTGTTGTTTTTTCAATGGTATCAAGTATCGTAATAAGTTTTCTGGCATCAAGAAGATAGTTGGGGTAGGCTCGCTTAAGGCTAGTCATATCCCCTGCCGCCACGAGCACCGGTTGCAACTCAGGCATCTCTCGCTCAAGCTCTGAGAGAAGCTGGTTTGCCCTATCTAGATCATTTTTTCTGAAGCCTCGAATAGAGAGTGAATGTTCTCTTGTGTCAATAGTGAGTATATTATAATGATGCTGTCCAGAACGCTTCATTTCTGTCGATACCCTCATGGCAGTAAGCCATGCCCCCAGCTGCACCTTAGCCCCCAACCGTGAAGAGAGGTCTTGCGCCTGCTGAAATAGTTCTTGTGTTGTCATATCTTTATGCTGAGGGAGTGTCGGGCTGTCCTCCACGAGAGCGATAATTGATGCAAGATATTCGAATAGCCGAAGCCAATCAGTGTTCCCCTGTCCTGCCTTTAGGTTTTCATGACGCATCGTTCCGACAATCTCTACACCAGTAGCCCATGCGTGCTGGAGTTCGGTGCGTAACTGTATTTCGATATTCAGGCCGTCCCAGCAGCGTGCTTCTGGCTGCCGCCCTTGAGAATTGTGAAAGCGAAAAACAAGATGAATGCCGCGATAGCCGCTTGGCTGAGGTGATGCTATATAGTTATGGACAGTTTTCAGTTTATGAGGAAAGCGGCCCGGCTCCGTATAGATTGCATGTAGTCGCTGAACTTGCTTGATGCTTTGCATGATAGCCCTAACGCCGCCAATATCTTGCATTCGGCTAAGGCTCATGTGCTGTTCGCGATTACTTATTTTGTCGATGATCGTTTGGAGTCGCTTTAGCCGTCGTGCGACGATGGCGTCGGGACACACTTCTTTCGCTTTGCGGCGAAGAGTAACATTGAAGGTGTGCATCGGGTATTCATGACTTATTCGCCATTTATTTACGAGCGCGAGGGCTTTCTTTGACCGGCTACTGTTATGACCATATTGACGTATGGTGTCACCTGCCCGATTGATTTGGCCATTGCTATAACTCGGTTTTGGCGGAAAATTCATGATTTTATTATAGCATCACTCTACTGAACGGTCGTTTTACATTGCACCAAAACACTCCGCCTACACATGAGACGGAGTATTTTGAGAATCATTTTCTCCTCTGTTTTAACGCTTGGAGAATTGTTCGCGCTTGCGGGCGGAACGCAGACCGTATTTCTTGCGCTCTTTCTCGCGTGGGTCGCGCTTGAGCAGCTCAGCCTTCTTCAGGACCGGGCGCAGATCAGCGTGAGCGGCCGTCAATGCTTTGGCGATGCCAAGCTTGATGGCGTCAACTTGACCAGCGAGACCACCACCTTTCACCAAGATGGTAACGTCGTATTCCTTTTGCTTGCTGACGATGGCTAGTGGGTCGGTTACTTCTGCCAGCAAGGTTTTGTTGCCATCCAAGTACTCAGCGGCTGCTTTGCCGTTGATGGTGATGGTACCCTTGCCAGGAAGCAAGCGAACACTTGCCGAGGCGCTTTTGCGTCGTCCCAAGCCGTAGAAATAGGTATCAGTAGCCATATTACTTTACCTCAACTTTCTCTGGGGTTTGTGCTGTGTGAGCATGCTCGCTGCCAGCAAATACGCGGAGGCGCTTGAGGCGCTCTGCTTGCAATTTGTTCTTTGGCAGCATGCCTTTGACAGCTTCTTCAATAATTCGTTCTGGGTGGCGTTCACGCATTTCTTTGAACTGCGTTTCTTTGATGCCGCCTGGGAAACCACTGTGACGGTAGTAATACTTGTCGGTTTCTTTGTAACCAGTAACGACGGTGTTTGCAGCGTTAATAACCACCACATAGTCACCGCCATCAACGTGCGGCGTGTAAGTTGGCTTGTATTTACCAGTCAGGTGTTTAGCAATTTCAGTTGCTAGGCGTCCCAGTGGCAATTCGCTCGCGTCAAACAATACCCAGCGGCGAGAAACGTCAGATGGTTTTTGTGAATATGTCTTCATCTTATTTCTCCTTCTTTGGCATTGGTTTGATGTCGTCGACAAACTCGATGATTGCCATTTGAGCGCCGTCGCCAACACGTAGGCGTGTTCGTTCAACGCGAACGTGTCCACTGGTGCGGCCGCTAAGTTGCGGGGCAATTTCATCAACGAGTTTGTAAGCAGCAGCGCGGGTGCTGAGTGCTGCGATCACCTGGCGGCGGCTGGCTAGATCGCCCTTCTTCGCCTTGGTGATGATTTTTTCAATGTGGCGCTTCAGCTCTTTGGCTTTCGGCAAGGTGGTCTCGATTTTGCCGTGCTCGACCAGGCTGGTCGCCAGGCCCCTCAGCAAGGCTCGTCGTTGATCACGCTCACGGCCGAACTTGCGCCCTTGATATCCGTGTCTATGCATAGTTAAAACTCCAACTCCGCCATCTTGTCGCGTACTTCATCCAGTGCCTTTGAACCAAAGCCTTTCAATTCTCGCAAATCTTGCTCGGTCAAAGTCACCAGGTCGCGAATCGTGCGGATTTCATTGTTAATCAGCGCATTCGTGGTGCGGGCACTGAGGTTTAATTCTTCGATTGACATGTCAAGTTCCGAATCATCCGCCTCGTCGTTGCCCAGTGCTGGCGCACCGGCTACCACAGTCGAGCCTGCCAGTGCGCTATATTGGCTGACGAGGATAGCCGCTGCTTCCTCAAAGGCTTCGCGCGGTGTCAATGTGCCGTCGGTCTCCACCATCAGGGCGAGCTTCTCGAGGTTGGTCTCGTCGCCAACGCGTGTCGAGTCAACCTTGTAGCGAACGCGCAGCACCGGTGTAAAGATAGCGTCGAGCGCGATCATGTCGGAGTGCAACCGATTGGCACTCGACTCTTCAATCGTCTGATAACCACGGCCAGCTTCTGCCACCAAGTCCATAATGACGGTCTTGTTCGGATCATCAATGGTAGCGATGATGTGGTCTGGGTTAACAACTTCTACTTCGCCGTTTGCTTGGATGTCGCCAGCGGTGATAACACCACCAGTTTTTTCCAGACGCAGCTCAACTGGCTCGTCAGTGTGAACGCGGAGTCGCACACCCTTTAGGTTCAGCATGATGTCAACGACATCTTCTTTGATGCCCTCGACAGTGGTGAATTCGTGCGTCGCGCCCTCAATACGAAAGGCAACGATCGCGCCACCACGGATGCTGGAGAGCAAGACACGGCGCATTGAGTTACCTAATGTATTGCCGTAGCCGGCGTGCATCGGCTCGATCAGAAAGGTTGCACTGGTCGCGGAAATATCATCAACGCTCGCGAGTGCTGGATTGTAAATTGCTTTTGCCATAATTCTTCCCTAACCCTTCTTTTATCGTGAGTAATACTCAACAATTAATTGCTCGTTGATATCAGCTTCTGCTTCCTCGCGCTTTGGCAAACCAGTCACTTCAATCTTCAACTTCTTGCTATCGCTCTTTAGCCAGCTCAGCGGGCCTTGGATTGAATTGTTGATCACGTTGTCAATTTGCGTAAAGTACTCAGATTTGGTGCTCTTTGGGCGAACGGTGATGACGTCGCCAGCTTTAACGCGAATCGATGGAATATCGACGCGGCGGCCGTTTAGCTCAAAGTGGCCGTGGCTGACTAGTTGGCGAGCAGCGCGGCGGCTAACAGCGAATCCAGAACGATAAACGACATTATCCAAGCGGCGCTCCAGCAACTTGAGCAGATTTTCGCCTGCCAAACCTTCTTGGGCGCGAGTTGCTTCGTTCATCAGCCGAGCAAATTGCTTTTCCACTAAACCATACAGGCGGCGAACTTTTTGCTTTTCGCGCAGCTGCGTGGCGTACAAGCTTGGCTTGCTATGTCGGCTGTGTGCGTGCTGACCTGGAATGCCAGATTTTCGTGCCAAAACTTTATGTGCTTTTGGATGAAGCGCATAACCTTCGCGGCGGCTTTGCTTGACAATCGGTGAATTATCTCGTGCCATAATTATGCCCTCCGTGCCTTTCGTGGACGGACACCGCCGTGAGGCACGCCAGTTACGTCCTTAATACTTTCTACTGAGATGTCGAAGGCGCCAATCGCACGAATAGCGGCGTCACGGCCCAAACCGACACCTTTGACGAAAACGTCAACTGATTTCAAACCATACTGAGTTTTCGCAGCTTCAGCAGCTTTCTCAGCAGCAACCTGTGAAGCATAGGCGGTGCCTTTTTTGCTACCACGGAAACCACATGCACCAGCTGATGAAGCGGTCAACACGTTACCTTTCTTGTCGGAAAAAGTAACGATGGTGTTGTTAAATGTTGCTTGAATATGCAGCTGACCAGCTGGGACTGATCGGCGCTGCTTCTTCTTGGTAGATTTTGCGTCTGCCATTTCTTAGTCCTTTCTTTAGGTCTTACTTGCTGCTTTTGGTTGTGTACCGCCCACGGCGATGGCGCGACCCTTGCGAGTTCGTGCATTCGTACGAGTCCGCTGTCCGCGTGTCGGCAGTCCTGCTTTATGGCGAAGACCGCGATAGGCGTTGATATCCTTCAAGCGCTTAATATTATTCGTCACCAAGCGCTGGAGATCACCCTCAACGGTGTATTCGCTGTCGATAATTTCGCGAATCTTGTTTTCTTCAGCCTCGGTGAGATCTTTCACCCGAGTGGTCGGCTCTACGTTCGCCGCCGCAAGGATGCTCGAAGCGTGCTTTGGCCCAATCCCATAAATATAGGTGAGCGCGATTTGTACCTGCTTCTCTGTTGGGATAACTACCCCAGCAATTCGAGCCATGCTTAACCCTGCCTTTGCTTGTTCTTAGGTTTTCGTTTGTTGATGACGTATAGGCGGCCTTTGCGGCGCACTAGCTTGTCACCTTTCTTGGGATCTTTGTCGATCTTCTTGACACTTGCACGAACTTTCATAAAGTGCTCTGAAATCTCCCTTCCCGAGTAAACCCGAGATTATCGTTAGTATTATGACGAGCGCCGCGTGTTTCGAGCCACGTGCGCTGGTCGCTCCTCCTTGAGGCGAAAGACGATGCGACCCTTTGTGAGATCGTAAGGAGTCATCTCGACTTCCACCCTATCACCAGGCACCAGGCGGATGTAATTCTTGCGCATCCGTCCCGAAATGTGCGCGATGATACTATGGCCATTCTCCAGTTCCACCCGAAATTGGGTATTAGGCAGTGCTTCCACCACCTTACCAATCATCTTGATGACTTCCTTTTGACTCGCCATAAGTTACAGTTGTCAATTATACCGTATCGTCTCGGCGATTACAAGAGGGACGAGCGTCGTTTTTTCGACTTTTTCTTGGTCAGTTCGTCTGGGTCAAAGTTGTCATAAGTAACCATCAGAGCGCGCGAGTTGAGCTGGCGTAGTGACTCGAGGCCGACTGAGACTACGATGAGCAGCCCGGTACCGCCGATCGACAGGCGTGAGCCGCGGATTGCCGCTAGGTGATACATCAAATATTCAGCGACAAACGGCAAGATGGCGATGACGCCGAGGACGATTGAACCGAACAAAATTAAACGATTGACGGTGCGCATCAGATACTTTTCGGTTTGTTCACCGGGTCGAACACCCTCGATAAAGCCGCCCTGCTTTTGCAGATTCTCAGCGATTTCGTTGGCGTTAAAGACGATCCCGGTGTAGAAGTAGGTAAAGGCAATAACCAAGAGGAAATACAGCGTCGGGTAAATGAACGCCTCCCAGGTACTGCCGGTAAAGGAGCCTGGGTTGGGTGCCTGGAACCACGTGATCAGGGTGTTAGCAGTGTTTTGCAGGTTTGGATTGCCTGATGCCTTCATGACTTGGCCGATGAATTGCGGCAAGCTGAGGAAGGCGACGGCAAAGATGACCGGGATGACGCCGGCAGCGATTAGCTTGACCGGCAGGATGCTCTTGATACCACCGTAGCTGGAGTTGCCGTGGATACGCTTGGCGTAGTTGATAGTGATGACGCGCTGGGCTTCATTAATTTTCACCAGGAAATAGAGAACGATGAGTGAGGCGATAGCCATGATCACCACCAGCCAAAAGACGGTTGGATTGACCGGCAGGGTAAACCAGTTAAAGACGTTCAGTCCGCCAGCCGAGGTGTTGCCGAGCGACGAGATGAGTGAGCCGAGCATCTGCGGGATCTGGCTGATGATACCAGCGAAAATCAAGATCGAAATACCATTGCCGATACCCTGCTCGGTAATCAATTCACCCAGCCACATGAGCAGTACCGAACCAGCCGTCATCGCCGTCACGCCAACTGTCCACTCAAGCATCGTCGGGTCGCTCAGCGTGGTCGTACCGCCAGCCAGCACTGTCTGGCGCAACAGGAATATAAAGGCGATTGACTGGACGATAGCCAGCGGGATGGTCAGCCGCCGCGTCCACTGCTGGATCTTACGCCTACCCGATTCACCGTCCTTGTGTAGCTCTTCGAGCTTCGGGATGGCCTTGGTGAGGAGCTGAGTGATGATGCTGGCGGTAATGAATGGACTGAGCCCAACCAGCACGAGTGAAAAGCTTGCCAGCGCGCCACCCGAAAGCAAGTTCAAGAACCCACCGAGGTCAGTCTGTCCCAGCGCTGCTGCCAGTGCCGTCTTCATCTGTGTCGGATTCGCCAGCGGCACCGGAATATGCGCCAGCATTCGATACACTACAATAATACCCACCACAATGGCCAGGCGTTTCTGCATATCTTTATTTTTCAGCGACCGGAAAATTATTCTCCAATTCATGTTTTAGCCCCTCATAGTCACTAACAATTCTTAACTCTGTTAATTATACATGACCGCGGCCAATATTTCCATACTAAAAACATAAAAGCACATGCGCTATAATTGAATTAATACAATAATGCAAGATTGAGGTGTCATATGCAACAACGTCCCGAAACTCCAGTAATTCCATCGCCAATGCCGCAGCTAAGCCCAGAATTACCGCCACAGTATCCACCAAAGAAAAGTAAGCTATGGCTGTGGATTACGCTGGCGATTGTCGGCGTGTTGGCGATAGTCGGGATTATCATAACAATTATTATTGTGTCGAATAACTCCACTTCTTCAGCTGATACAACAACTTCACGTCAGCGAGCGACCAAGCCTGATAAGAATAATGACAATGAGGAGGATGAAGACAATCAGCAAGGCTCAACTACGAAGGCCACAAAATGCCTAACGTCTGCAGATTTTCGAAGATCTGGCTATACGCACGTAAAGGATGGCTATTTTGTGTTAGAGAACGGCAAATTTAACTTTCGTAGCATTCTCTTTAAGCCAGATTCAACGCAATACCAACGTGGAACTTCCAATGTTGAAATGGCTAAGCTAGGAATGCTTTACAAATTTAATACTGACAAGCAATTTTCGATTGAACTGGTTCCTAATGAGACGGGCGAGGACTCAAAGCTGGCTTTGGAGCGTGCCGATAAGATTAAGCACGATTTGGTATCTAATGGAATTCCAGAGCGTAAGATTACTGTTTCTGAGCCAATAGTCGCCACCCATGATACTAGCGATGATACGGCCGACAGACGTGTAACGATTTATTTCGTTGCACCGCAGAAATGTAGCGAAAAGTAATCCGACTCACCAAGACAAAAGAAAATCCCCTTCTCTTACAAAGGGGATTTTATAGTCACCAAAGGAAGATTATTTTTCTTCGGCTTCTTTCATGCTTTGGCGCAGTGGCGTTGCGACTTTCTCAAATGAGCCGCCGGCTTTTTCAATCGCTTTGACAACTGAAGCGGAAGCAGCTTGTACTTTCAAGTCAACCCTGGCTTTCAATTCACCGCGGGCGATCACCTTGACCGTGTGGAACGGCGTGGCAATGTAGCCTTCGGTAAACAGCACTGCATTGTCAACGGTTTTGCCGTCAAAGGCGTTCAAGTGATCTAGGTAGACTACCTGAGCTGGTGTACGCAGACTCTTGAAGCCGCGAACTTTTGGCACAGCCTGAGCCAATGGACGCTGACCACCCTGGAACATGGCGCGAAGCTTTTTACCAGTGCGGGCGTTCTGACCTTTGGTACCACGACCAGCGGTTTTACCCTGGCCAGCAGCGATACCGCGACCAACGCGCTTTTTATTCTTGTTTGCTGAAACTTGGAGATCGTTGTATTTCATTACTTAGCCTCCTTTTTAGCAACTTTTTTGACTGGCTGAGCATTGAGCCATTCTTCGCGCGGAACCAATGATTTCAATGCTTCAATGGTTGCATAGGCGATGTTCACCTTGTTGGTTGAACCGAGTGACTTGGTCAGCAGGTTGCGAACACCAGTTACGCCGATGATCTGTCGCACCACACCACCAGCGATAATACCGGTACCAGGAGCGGCTGGCTTGATTAGCACTCGGGCACCTGAGAACTTAACTTCGCTGTCGTGTGGAATGGTCTCGCCGTTCAGCGGCAAGGTGATCAAGTGCTTCTCGGCAACTGAGGTTGCCTTGGCGACAGCAGCTTGCACGTCGGCACCTTTGGCTACACCAACACCAACCTTATCCTTGCGGTTACCGACAACCACCAACGCCTTAAAGCGGAAACGGCGGCCACCCTTTACCACGCGGCTCACGCGGTCAATGTTGATTACCAATTCTTCAAACTCTTTTGGTGCGTCATCACGCACATTTCGCCGGTCATCGCGGCGACCGCCACGCGGACTGCGAGGCCGGCGGCCTTCTGCGCGTGGGGTAGTATTTGCAGCTTGTTCTGCCATACTAGAACTCCAATCCTTCTTGGCGCGCAGCATCAGCCAATGCCTTCAAGCGACCAGCGTACTGGCGGCCGTTACGGTCAAAGACGACTGCGCTAATTTTACTTTTCTTTGCTTTCTTAGCAATTTCCGTACCGATGGTAGCGCATTTTTCGCTCATCGTACCTTTTGCTTTGGTGCCAACGGTGGTTGCGGCAGCCAATGTCTTGCCGGCGACGTCGTCGATCAGCTGAACACTGACGTGCATGTTGCTGATGGTGACCGTCAGGCGTGGGCGCTCTGCAGTACCTGAAACTTTCGCGCGAACGCGGTTTTTGCGAAGAGCGCGGTTGAGTAATTTCTTGTTCTCAGTCATGATTACTTACCTGTCTTTCCTGCTTTGCGCAAAATCTGCTCGTCAGCGTACTTGATACCCTTGCCCTTGTATGGTTCAGGCTTCTTCAGCGCGCGGATTTCCGCAGCGACTTGACCGACTTGCTGTTTATTGATACCGCTAACGATGATGGTCATCTTTTCATTGGTAACGGTGATACCCTCTGGGGCTTTATATTTGACTGGGTGTGAAAACCCGAGCGCCATTTCCAGCTCATTATTGCTGGAGCTCACGCGGAAACCGACACCATTGACCTCGAGACGCTTCTCGTAGCCCTTGGTGACGCCGATTACCATGTTGTTGATCAGCGCGCGCATCAGACCGTGCTGGGCGCGAGCAGTTTTGGACTCATCCTTCGGATGAACCGTGACTTGTCCGTCTTCGACTTTCACCTCAA
This sequence comes from Candidatus Saccharibacteria bacterium oral taxon 488, assembly GCA_005697215.1. Lineage (NCBI taxonomy): Bacteria > Candidatus Saccharimonadota > Candidatus Saccharibacteria bacterium oral taxon 488. Next base: position 419,954 of record CP040003.1, read on the forward strand.
CTGCTGGCGTGATGAATTGCGTCAATTCACCTTTCGGGCCCTTTACGACCACATCACCAGAGTCAACCGTGATTGTCACACCGGCCGGAATAACCACCGGCAGTTTTCCGATTCGACTCAGACTCATTACTCACCTTTCGTGTGATTTGATATTAACCTAGGTATTTTAGCATAGATTAGAGGTGAAATGCAAGGTTTTTGATCGTCCTGCTTAGTTACCGTACGGAATGAGTAGAACAATCGCCAAAATGCCGAGAGCAATATATGTTGCTAGCGCAGCCTTGGTTAAATACGGTTCTGTCATGGTGTAGATTTTACGCACTTCGTAATAATCCCATAGCCGCCAACCAGAGATCATTAAAAGAATACCAGCGAAGATACTTAAATAGCCGCTGACATCAATATGCCAAAGAAAGTTTGATGCATCAACTGGAGCAATGAATGTAGCCACCGCCATTGTCGACCAGAAGCGTGCCTGTGGCTTTTGTCCGACAGCAATAAAGCAGGCAGCGGCGACCATGATTAACTCAACGAGAGGGTTTTCCATAAATAGTACCTGAATATAATAACTAGGAACTCCTTGCCTGGGGTCAGCACTGCCAATAAGCCAACCTATTCCGTACAGTAGCGGCACTATAACGACAATAGATAACGAGAAGGGTAGAATATCAACAATGAAGACATCTTTGACGGTTATTTCTGCTTGGTTTGACGTTTTTGTCATATGGAGGAAGCTACGCATATGATTACAGTATAGCAAAATATATTCTTAAATATCGTAAACGTCTATCTCGATCGCCTTAAGTATCTGCCCGATTAGCTTATTGTCTGCCATCTTTAGCCATCCTTCGCCACCAATAACGCAGCCGCCGAGGATTGAATTCAGCGTATCTCTACCCAACAATACTTGCTCGTAGTTATGCGAGCACCTAACCAGCGCTGCCTGCAAATTATCGCAAAACGACGACGCTGATAAAAATTGCATATATTCCATGAATTCGCGCTTTAACTGGTCGACTATATTATCGTCTTTCTTGATTAGCCCAAGGAACATTCGATAACCAACCGACTTTGACGCTTCCGACCATTGATCGCCGCGATCGTATACTGTATGTTTTTCACGAATCATCACTAAAAAGTTAAGCGCCACAGCCTGTATGACAACCGCCGCCAGCGCTTGATCAACTGGCGATTGGATATATTTTTCATCAACCGAATATTCTAAAACATATTCAGGAAAAAGATTTTTGGACTCTACGCCATATTTTATGTATGGCATACAAAAGAGTGTATTTACAGAGCTTTTATCATCAGCTTTGCGATACGTTATATCACTTTGCTGACGCCATGCAGAAGACTGCACTGAACTTAATTTATGTAGTAATTTATCTTGTACTAACTCTGTCACTAAGCGATTCATCTCTATTCCGCACTCGGCAGCCGCCCGCAGGGCAGCGCTTCCCGGAATATCCCTTTTGTCGAATAGTCGCAGTGCTTCATTGTAAGCGTCTTGCGCCTCTGGGTTGTGGAATTCAGCATCCATAAAACAAGTGTCGCCGTACGTTTTTGCCGTTAAGGTAATATCGCTTGAAATAAAAAATCCTTTGTCTTGAAGATATTTCAAAACATACTGGGCAAGCAAATGCTCGTAGACGTGAGCTAGCAAGCCATTATCTTTTGATATTTTGTATAGCGATGAGTACATTCTCTTTGCTGTTCTCTGGAAATAAGGAGATACCCGCCCAGACACTTGTATGTCTGGGCGGGGGAGTGCGTTGTAAAAAACAACGAACTCCTAGGGCCCTAGGAACTATCCCTGACCCCTGCTCTTGCTCCCGCTCTGGCTGATAGACGCACCGTTGTGCGGGTTGCTCTCGCCGAACTTGGAGCTGCCGCGAGCCTGCTGTGCCGCCTTACGAGCGGCGCTCTGCGCACGGGACTGTGCGCTCTTGCTGGCGCGGGGAGTGAAGTTGGGCTTCGCCTTTGCCAAGCGAATCGCCCCCTTTCTCTCTCAGATAGTCACGGTACCTCCGCAACTTATTCAATAATAGCACATATATATCGGATTAGCGATAGTTCGTAAATTGCTATATACTTTTGGTATTGCATAATTGAGCTGGAGGTTCCATCTGGCAGAGCAGTATGAAATAGAACGTAAGCGTAAGTTTGCGGGCAATTTGGAAGTGTTTATTGCACAACTGAGTTCTCAGGGATTTTCCTTAGTTGATGAAACTACTGAGATTGGTAGCTACTATTCTCGGTCTGACGTTGATTTCATGCAGACAGTTGAATGTTTGCGGGTTCGACAGCGTAATGATTTTGCCGAGATAACCTATAAGCCACCGACCAATCAGCGTACGCGCACTGAGGATGGAGTTATCGTCAAGCCAGAAACTAATCTGCCAGTCAATCCAGAGAATGCGGCCGTCGCTAAGCAGCTGCTAACAAATCTTGGTATGGTGAAATTGGTTGAGGTCAATAAGTTTCGACGGATATTTAAGTACGATGATGAACCGGGGTTGACGATTGCTATTGATGAGATTAGCGGTGCGGGTGTTTTCGTAGAAACGGAAATCATCAGTGAGGATAAAGAGTTGGCGCTGCGGCAAATTGAGGATGTTGAAGCGCGGATAGGAGTTCAGGAGTTTGAAATCATCACTCAGCCGTATCGTGATATTTGCATGGATATATCTTTGAAAGGTTGCTAGCTAGCGTAGAATCCAATTTTTCTTGTTTGATTTCATGAATATCGAAATAGTTAAAGTTTGAAACTTCATCTGTTTTACGAGGTGCCGTTAGTAGAGTAACTTTGTAGGCAATAATCAGAACAGGGTCATCGAACTTTGTATTCCAAGTTGGAATAATCAAGGGATTTTCTGTAGAGACTTTGACATCTGCTTCTAATTCTTCCAAAAACTCTCGTTTCAACGCTTCTATAACACCCTCACCATGTTCCAGGCCGCCGCCAGGAAGATCCCATGAGTCACTTCTCTCTTGAACAAACAGTAGCTTGCCTGAATAATCACGCACCAATCCCTTGACTACTACTCGATATGCTGATGATATGTTTTTTAATATTTCAATCTCCTTATGCAATACGAAAAGTGTAGCATAAAAATAAACGCCCTACAACGAGGACGTTTATTTTGTTCATTGCGATGTTTTAGTACACCTTCAGTAGCAACTCACCACCAAGTTTAGCCTTGGCTGCCTCAGCGCCAGTCATGACGCCTTTGGAGGTTGAGATGAGTACCAGACCGCGGCCGCTTTTCACCTTTGGAATCTCGCTAGCGCCGACGTAAACGCGACGACCAGGTTTTGAGACACGGGTGATCTCGTTGATGGTGCTGTTGGTACCTTCTTCGTTGATGGTCACGACCAGCACGCCGCGAGGCTTGGCGTCCTCTAGTTTAACATCTGCAAGGTAGCCGTTTTTGACTAATTGTTCAGCGATGACTTTTTTCATCTTGCTGGACGGAACACGAACTTCCGTCTTGCCAACCAGTTTCGCATTGCGAATGCGCGTCAGAAGGTCGGCGATTGGGTCTGTAGTTTGCATAGACATTGTCGAATCTCCTTTCCTTCTTACCAACTACTCTTTGTTATGCCTGGGATTTCACCCTTGGCTGCTTTTTCGCGGAAATTGATGCGGCTCAAGCCGAACTGGCGCATGTAGCCACGTGGACGGCCGGAAATGCTGTCGCGGTTCTTGTGCCGAGTTGGGCTCGAGTTGCGAGGTAATTTCTGCAAACCGTCGAGGTTGCCAAGCTCTTTGAGCTCAGCGCGCTTCGCAGCGTATTTTGCGATCATCTTCAGACGCTTTTTGTCGCGAGCGACCATTGATTTCTTAGCCATTACCTGACGCCTCCTTTCTTCTCAAACGGCATGCCGAACTTCTCCAGCAAGGCTTTTGATGCTTCCTTACTGCCGTTCTTGATAACAAATGTTACCTGCAACCCGTGTAAAATCTGCGTTTCCTCGAACGTCAGTTCTGGGAAAATTGACTGTTCGATGATACCCAGGTTGTAGTTACCACCTTTGTCAAATTTCAGGCCAACACCGTGGAAGTCGCGTACGCGAGGTAGGGCTACATTGATCAAACGATCCATGAACTCGTACATCCTGCTGCCGCGCAGCGTGACGCTTACGCCAATTGGCGCACCCATACCTTTACGGATGCTAAAGCCAGCAATTGATTTCTTTGCTTGGCGGGCAACTGGTGCCTGACCGGTGATCTTTGCAACGGTGTTTTTGACAATTTCAAAGTGACGCTTGTCATCTTTCTTTTTGCCGGTGCCAACGCTCACGATGATCTTTTCCAAAGCCGGCACTTGGTGCACGTTCTTTAGATCTAATTCGGCTTGCAGTTCCTTCAGGTATTTCTCCTGGTACAAGGCTTTCAAGCGAGGAGCTGGCACGACAATTTTCTTCTCTGCCATTATTTAATCTCCTTATTTTTTGCTTGGCGAGCGACGCGAGTTTTGCCGCCGTCAGCGTTCTTTACTAAACCAACCCGACTGGTTTTGCCTGACTTTTCGTCAATAACCAGCGCGACTTTGCTGATATCCATCGGTACGTGGATGTCTTTCTTGCCGCCTTTTGGATTGTACTGGCTTGGCTTGACGTGGCGATGCCCGACGCCAACACCTTTGACCAAAACAGTCTGATCTTTGGTGTTAACTTTCAGAACTTTACCAGTCGTGCTCTTGTTCTTACCAGCAATGATTTTTACGGTGTCATCTTTGTGAATACGAGCCATTAGAGTACCTCCGGAGCTAGGCTTACGATCTTCATGTAGCCCATGTCGCGAAGTTCGCGTGGTACTGGGCCGAAGACACGGGTGGCCTTTGGCTGCTTGTCATCGTTGATAATCACCACGGCATTGTCATCAAAGCAAATAGTTGAGCCGTCCTTGCGGTGGATTTGGTCGCGGGTGCGAACCACCACAGCCTTGACGACAGATTTCTTCTTGACGTTGCCGGTTGGGCTGGCGTCTTTGACTGAACAGACGATCACGTCGCCAACGCGAGCGTAGCGGCGGCGGGTACCACCGAGAACGCGGATACACAGTACTTCTTTAGCACCCGAGTTGTCAGCTACCTTGAGGCGAGATTCTTGTTGGATCATTTGTCATCCTCCTTAGCCTCTTCCTCAGCTTCACCAGAAACTTCAGCCTTTAGTTTGATAGAACCGCGAGACTTCTCAATCACCTTGACCAGCGTAAAGCTCTTGGTCTTGGAAATCGGGCGAGTCTCTTCGATTTGCACCTTGTCGCCTTCGCCTGCTTGATTGGTCTCATCATGAGCAGTGTACTTGCGAGTCACGGTGTACTGTTTGCCGTAGAGCGGATGCGTTTCGCGGCTGGTGACCGTCACAGTGATGGTCTTGTCGCGCTTGGCACTCGTTACGACGCCAATCAGTGTTCGTCGGGCCATTACTTGCTCTCCTTTTCGTTAATTTGTGTCAGCAGGCGTGCGATGTCCTTACGGAGTGAACGCAGCGCTTTTGGATTAACTAATTCGCCAGCAGCGTGAGAACGTTTTGCCTGAAGCAGGTCATGTCGCTTTTCGGCGACTTCCTTCTTCAAATCATCAACGGTCTTCACAACTGCTGCTTTTGCAGTTTTCTTTGCTTCAGCCATTATGCGTCCTCCCGCTTGATGAACTTACATTTGACTGGTAGTTTGTGGCTCGCTAGGCGCATCGCCTCACGAGCGACTTCCTCTGAAACGCCCTGCATTTCAAACATCACCGTGCCGGCCTTCACCTTGGCAACAAAGAACTCTGGATTGCCCTTACCACCACCCATCTTCAAACCAAGTGGTTTGCGAGTAACTGGGGTGTGTGGGAAAATCCGGATCCAAATCTTACCACCACGCTTGATGTAGCGGGTCATTGCCTGACGAGCAGACTCGATTTGGCGGGAGTTGATGCGCTCGTTTGATTGTGATTGCAGTGCAAAGTCGCCGAACGCGATGTAATTACCACGGGTTGCTTGACCACGGTTTTTACCGATGCGCACTTTGCGGTGCTTGGTTTTCTTTGGTAACAGCATTTAGCGACTCCTTTCTCCCTTATAAATCCACACTTTCACGCCGATGATACCAGCTGGTGTCTGGGCGCGAGCACAGTGGAAGTCAATATCAGCACGAAGAGTGTGCAGTGGCACTGAGCCTTCAATCACCTTTTCGCGGCGTGCCATTTCAGCACCGTTCAAACGACCAGCCACCTCGATACGGATACCTTTGGCACCAGCACTCATGGTGTTTTGTGCGGTCATTTTAGTGGCGCGGCGGAAGTTGATGCGGCGCTCCAACTGGCGAGCAATGTTTTCTGCCACCAATTTGGCTGCTAGTTCCGGTCGGCGCACTTCTTCGATGTTGATGCGAACCGCCTGACCGACAATTTTCTCAACTTGCTTTTTCAATTCATTCACGCCCGCACCGCCACGGCCAATCACCACACCAGCTTTCGCCGTGTGAATGGTTACCGTGATCAAGTTAGCACTCCGCTCAATCTCAATGCGATTGATGGTTGGGCGTGAGGCAAATTTCTTCTCAATCAATTCGCGGATTTCGTGATCCTGGCGAATTGCCTCCGCAAACTCTTTCTTATTGGCCGTAAACCAACGAGAGCTCCAGTTCTTGTGAACTTGTAGGCGGAAGTTGATTGGATTCACTTTTTGACCCATTTACTTCTCCTCCTTTTTTGCCGTGGTTTCGGCGGCTTTCTTCGCTGCAGGCTTGGCAGGTTTGGTCTCTGCCTTTGCCTTGGTCTCTGGTTTCTTCGCAGGCGCTTTCTTTGGCTTCTCAGTACCAGTTACTTCAACCAAAATGTTTGAGGTCTTTTTCTGGAATGGCAACGCACGGCCCTTTGACGCTGGCTTAAAGCGGCGTAGGCGCGTACCGGTAGTAACGCTCAACGTAGTAATCACCAAGCTTTTAGCGTCCAAACCGTGATTGTTGATGGCGTTTGCCTTGGCACTTTCGATAGCCTTTTTGACTGGCATAGCAGCGCGTTTTGGCACGTGCTCCAAGATGACCAATGCGTCAGCGACGGTGCGGCCGCGTACCAACGCAGCCACCAGGCTAACCTTGCGTGGTGTTTGGTCAACACCTTTGGCGTAAGCGCGAACAGTATAAGTTGTATCAGCCATGATTACTTCTTATCCTTTCCGCCGTGCTTACGGAACTTGCGAGTTGGACTAAACTCACCGAGTTTGTGGCCAACCATGTTTTCGGTAATCAGCACTGGCACGTGCATCTTACCGTTGTAGACAGCAATCGTTCGACCAACCATCTCTGGGGTGATAGTCGAAGCGCGCGCCCACGTTTTGATAACGGTTCGATCGTCAAGGCTGAGAGCAGCGACTTTTTTCGCAAGCTTCACATCGACGAATGGACCTTTCTTTAATGAACGACTCATCGTGATTTACCTCTTCCTCTTCGCGTCGTGACGCGTGCGTACGATTAATTTATTTGAGCCTTTGCGGCGGCGAGTTCGATAACCCAGCGTCAATTGACCCCATGGCGTACGTGGTGCTTTACCAGTACCATGGCGACCACCGTCACCACCACCATGCGGGTGATCTGCGGCGTTCATGACGACACCGCGAACCGTTGGGCGAATACCCTTGCGGCGGCGGCGACCGGCTGAACCGATTTTGACGTTCTGGTGCTGGACGTTACCAACTGTACCGATGGCAGCGGTAGCTTCCAGGCGAACTTTGCGAACTTCGCCAGATGGCAATTTGATGGTTGCGTAATTGCCCTCTTTGGCCATCAACTGAGCTTTGGCGCCAGCGGCACGAACCATTTGCGCACCTTTGCCGGCAGTCAGTTCAATAGCATAAATCATCGTACCAACAGGGATAGTAGACAATGGCAGGCGGTTTGAAGCCTCGATTGGCGCTGTCTCGCCAGTCTGAATCGTCTTGCCCTTGACCATCGAGGTGTCGGCCAATACGTAGTGGTACAAATTGTACTGATCTTTCACCCGAGCGATGCGTGCTGAGCGGTTTGGATCGTACTCAATTTCTTCAACCGTCAGCGTCAAACCAGCCGGCAAATTGTGGTTCACCAAACGGTAGTGACGACGAACGCCACCGCCGCGATGACGCACGGTGATGCGGCCTTGGTTGTTGCGGCCGGCATTTTGCTTTTTGGCTTTGGTCAGACTTTTGAGCGGTTTCTTCGTCGTGATATCCGACAAGTCCTGGCTCGTCATGCCGCGACGAGCAGGAGTGGTTGGATTGTAAGCTTTCACTGGCATTACTTGGTCTCCTCCATCTGCTGCTCTACTGCGTCAAACACATCGAGCTTATCGCCATCTTTCAGCGTCACGTAAGCCTTCTTCCAATCCTTGCGCGTAGTCGTGCCAGGATAGCGGTTCTTGCCTCGTGAGAAACGCACAGCTTTACCGTCTTGGACCAAGGTTTTTACCTTTAGGACGGTAACGTCAAATTGCGCTTCAACTGCTGCTTTGATCTCGTTTTTATTCAGGTTGAGCGGAACGCGGAACACGTACACGCCATTGGCGCTCACGGCGTATGCTTTCTCGCTAATGCGTGGGATAATTGTCATCTGTTTCATATTACGCTTCCTCCTTACCCAGCCACTCAGTGATTACTGGCAGAGCTTTCGGGGTCATGACAATAGTATCCGCATTCAGAATGTGGTAGACGCTGAGGTAGCTCGCGCGAATCACTAATACGTTCTGAATGTTGTTTGTGGCACGCATCAATTCTGGCGTCTTTTCGTCGACGACGATCAGTACGCGGCGCTCAAACTTGTTGTCAGCCAAGAAGGTTGCGACCTCTTTGGTCTTGCCAGTCGTCTTGATGTCCTTGACGACGATCTTCTTCGCTTCATTGGCTACCGTCAAGGCTTGGCGAATTGCCACTTTCTTGGCGGTTTTAGACAATTTTTTGGTGTAGTTTTCATTGCCGCGTGGGCCAAAGACCACACCACCACCGCGCCAGATTGGGTTACGGCTTGAGCCAAAACGTGCTCGACCAGTTCCCTTTTGTTTCCATGGCTTTTTACCACCACCGGAAACTTCACCACGCTGCTTGGTTGTGGCGCTTGCCAGGCGGGCATTTGCCAGATAGCTGTCATATGCCAATTTCAACAGTTCGTGATTTGGCACTTCAACAGCAAAAATGTCTTTAGGAAGTTTGGTTGATTCAGCCATTACTTGTTACCTCCTAAAATGATCAGCCCTTTTCGTGGCCCAGGGACAGCGCCCTTCACCCCGATCAGATTGGTCTCTGGATCAACATATGCCACTTCCAGGTTCTTGACCGTAACACGCTCGTGACCCATGTGGCCAGCCATTGTCTTACCCTTGAACACTTTTTGTGGATACATCGAGCCAATTGAACCTGGCTTACGAGTATTACCTTTACCACCGTGCGTCTTGCGGTGACGCTTAAAGTTGTGGCGTTTAATGGTTCCAGCGAAACCTTTACCTTTGCTGGTTCCGGTCGCATCGACAGAATCGCCGACTTCGAACGCGGAAACGTTGATTTCATCGCCAACTTTGAGACCTTCAGGGATCTCGTCGACGCGGAATTCCCGAATGTGCTTCGGGGTCACTTGGGCTGGCTTGACGTGTCCAGCCACGGCCTTGCTCAGGTTCTTACCCTCTCCATAAGCGACCTGCACCGCATTGTAACCGTCGGTCTCGACAGTCTTCACCTGAGTCACGGTGACAGGGCCGGCTTGGATCAGCGTCACCGGAATGGCTTTGCCGTCTTCAGCCAAGAGCTGGGTCATACCAAGTTTGGTACCGAGAAGTGTTTTCACTTTTCCTCACTCCCACTTAAATACTCCTGATGACGTGCGGTTTCTGGGTTCTGAGTGAGGCGTTCATGACAAGCGCTTCAATCATAACCAGACCTGCTCATTCATCAAGGAGAACAGTTGATATTACGCGTAATAGAAATTACCCTGTGATTTTAACACACGTTGGTCTGTGACGTCAACAGTAGTAGGATGTTGGTCTATGCTATTGACATAACAAATACCGCCCCGATAAGGAGCGGTATTTTAGTATCGGTTTATTGCTACACGCTAGGCGTTGCGCTTTTCGATAATCTCCTGCGCCACGTTTAGTGGAACTTCCTCGTACTGCGCGAGCTCCATGGTGCTGGCGGCGCGACCCTGTGACATCGAGCGGATGTCCGAGGTGTAGCCAAACATATTTGCCAGCGGCACAAAGGCCTTGACTAGTTTAGCGCCGCCCATCAAATCTTCCATAGCGTCAATGCGGCCGCGGCGTGAATTCAGGTCGCCGATGATGTCGCCCATGAACTCTTCTGGGGTGGTGACTTCGACTTTCATGACTGGCTCAAGCAGAATTGGTGTGGCTTGCTTGATACCTTCACGAGCTGCCAAGCTACCCGCCAATGAAAAGGCTAGTTCTGAGGAGTCGACATCGTGGTATGAACCATCGTACAGCGTCGCCTTGACGTCAACCACTGGATAGCCAGCGATAACACCGCCCTCCAAAGTCTCCTTGATACCCTTCATCACAGCCGGGCGATATTCCTGAGGCACCACGCCGCCCTTGATCTCGTCGATAAATTCAAAGCCTTTGCCAGCTTCGTTTGGCTCAAAGCGTACCCAAACGTCACCGTACTGACCGCGACCACCAGACTGCTTGGCGTGCTTGCCCTGAACCTCGGCGTGACCCTTGATTGACTCGCGGAAGGCCACTTGCGGCTCACCGATGTTAGCTTCAACCTTGAACTCGCGCTTCATGCGGTCGATCAAAATATCCAGGTGCAACTCACCCATTCCAGACATGATAGTCTGTCCAGTCTCTTCATCAGTGTGAATACGGAAGGTTGGGTCTTCCTCAGCCAAACGCTGCAAGGCCAGCGCCATCTTTTCCTGGTCAGCCTTTGATTTTGGCTCAACGGCGATGGATACTGGTGGCTCTGGGAACTCGATACTTTCCAGGGCAATCGGATGTGCTGGGTCAGTCAAAGTGTTACCAGTACCAGTATTCTTTAAGCCAACCACCGCGGCAATGTCGCCGGCAGAAATCTTATCGATATCTTCGCGCTTGTCAGCATGCATGCGCACGATACGGCCGATACGCTCCTTATCGCCAGTGGTGGTGTTCAGGACGTAGCTGCCTGAGTTCAACACGCCAGAATAGACGCGGATGAAGATCAATTTACCAACAAATGGGTCAGTCGCAATCTTGAAGGCCAAGGCACTCATCGGTTCTTTGTCGTCTGGTTTGCGGCTCACTTCGTCGCCAGTCTTTGGATTCTTGCCCCAAATTTCGTCAACGTCCAATGGGCTTGGTAAGAAGTCAACCATCAAGTCAAGCAGCTTCTCGACGATGACGCCGCGGCCGTCACCGCCAGTCACTAGGTAAAAGTCGCCAGCCAGCACGCGCTTGCGCAGCGCCATCTTCAGTTCTTCGATAGTAATCGCTTCCTCGCCCTGATCGAGGAACTTCATCATCAATTCATCGTCAGCTTCAACGGCATTCTCCACTAGCAGGGCGCGGGCATTCTTTGCCTTCTCCAACATATCAGCTGGGATCTCGCCGACCTTTAGCTCATGATCAGTGTAGTCATCGTAGGTGTATGCCTTCATGTCGACTAGGTCAACCACACCGTTAATCGTCTTTTCAAAACCAATTGGCAAGTGAATTGGAAAGGCCTGCTTGCTCAGGCGGTTGTGAATTGACTCCAGCGATTTCCAAAAGTCGCCGCCGGTCTGGTTAATCTTGTTAACGAAACAAATGCGCGGCACGCCGTATTTGTTAGCCTGGCGCCACACCGTCTCGGACTGTGCCTCAACGCCCATCTTGCCATCAAACACCGTCACCGCACCGTCGAGCACGCGCAGTGAACGCTCCACCTCAGCGGTAAAGTCGATGTGCCCTGGCGTGTCAATGATATTAATCTTGTGGTCTTTCCAGAAACAGGTCACCGCCGCCGAGGTGATGGTAATACCGCGCTCCTTTTCCTGCGCCATCCAGTCGGTGGTGGCGCCATCGCCGTCACCCTTGACCACGCCAATTTTATGCGTCAAACCAGTGCGGTACAAGATGCCCTCAGTTGTCGTCGTTTTACCGGCATCAATATGGGCAATGATACCAATATTTCTAAAGTTTTGTAATGGAACGTTTGCTGCCATTTGTCTTTCCTTTGTTAAAAGTGGTTATTGTTCGAGATTCTCCGGAGCTATTTTGACGCACCAAAAAACTACGCTTGAGCTGTATTATAGCAGACGATTGGCGTTTTGTGAATGAGCCTCATCTTACCGCGGAATTTGACTACGACCTGATTGGATCCATTGTATTCCCTTGGCGACGAGCAGATAATCTCTGTTTTGAGCGTCAGACCGACCAAGGAGCGTTGCACGCACCATCATCACCAAAGAATTGTAGCCTTCGGGATCCGTGACAGCCTCTAGGGAGACAGACTGCACATACATCGCACCTTTCGCCTCTAATCCAACCCACCCCTCGTTGCGAAAAGCGGGGCCCATATACGTAACGTCATACGGCATATATGAATCAAGTGAAGCCAGCACCTTGCAATGAATGTTTATCGCCTTAATCACTCGATTGAGGTCTCTATTTGACAATCGCCCAAAAGGAATTTCATCAATCGGAACATCTGCTAGCTCCCTGATCATCCGAGCTGAGTCGATACAATTATTGTTTGGATCAACTGGTCGTATATTATTCAAATAATCAAGGACTTCAAGCATGTACAGCTGTAAAATAGCCTTGGCCTGTTCAATATCCATCAGCTGCGGAAATTGAATAAGGACATCTAGCGGAACAATATATTGAGTCGTGGTATCCCCTGGTGTTACGCCAAGACCACCAAGTGCAATTTCTGGATCAGATTTATTCGCGACAATCAGGCAACCGGCACACTGGAGTTCATGATCTTCAATATATACGTACTCTTTTCCGTTTTTGGTGTATTGTTGCACCCATCCGCTTACCGTCATCAGCTGGCCTATAAACCCAGCAAATAGTTCTTGGTTAATCTGCACAGTGGCTTCTGGATACTGATGAGGACTGAGCTTTCGAATGTCGGACGTTCGCTCTCGAGCCAGGCGGAGGACAGTGGCGACTTGCTGATTGAAAACAGCCTTATCAAGTAACGCAAGGTTCTCAGGCAGCGGGGCGGCAGATGGGCTAGATTCAGTCATCATCTCTTAATCATACGGCGTAAAAGCCAACTGACGCAACCATAACCGTAAAACGACGATCCGCTCTTACCGATAATTCACGCACTGCAGCGGCGTGTCATAATCATTCTCACGCACCAGGCTAATGACTTTTTGCAACTCATCTTTCGAGGCGGAAGTGACGCGAACGAGGTCACCTTGGATTTGTGGCTTGGCTTTTGGCGCGTTAGTACGAATGTCGGCAGCGATGTGCTTGGCGGTCGGCTGGTCAAGGCCTTGCTTGAAGGGAATTTCCCACGTGGTTTTGAGATTTGAGGTAACCTTTTCTTTGGTGAGATCGAGGACTTTGCTCGACTGACCCCGAGCCGCCAGTTTCTTGCGCACGATATCCAGCACCGCATCAACCTGCCAGTCGTTATCACCGGTGAGCTTGAATCCTTTTTTATCATCCAGCCAGTCAATCCCAGCATTCGTTCCCTTAAAATCGTACCGCCCTTGGATTTCTTTTTCCGCCTGCATGAAAACATTATTCAGCTCGGCTTTGTCAATTTCTGACACAATATCAAATGAAAAACTTGCCATTTACCCCTCCTCGTTTTCTCCATTATAACAAAAATCGCCCGTTTTTCAGAGCGATTTTTGAGTGTACATTTTCCCGACAATTAGCCGCGAGCAAAGTGCGCAAAGGCGCGGTTGGCTTCGGCCATCTTGTGGGTGTCTTCTTTCTTCTTGAAGGCAGCACCAGCTTCGTTGTAGGCGTCAACGATTTCCAATGCCAAACGCTGTGAGTATGGCATACCGCTGCGAGCCCGAGCTGATTGCACCAGCCAGCTAAACGCGTAGTGTAGCTGCCGGTGTCCCTGAACTGGGAACGGAATCTGGTAGTTCGCACCACCGACGCGGCGACTCTTCACTTCAAAGTTTGGGCTAACGTTTTTCAATGCTTTTTCAAACACTGCCAACGGATCTTCTGAATCCAATTTCTTCGCAGCAGTTTCCAGGGCGGTGTAAACAGCCCGCTCAGCCGCCAATTTCTTACCGTCCAGCATTGACTTGTTGATCAAGCGCTGCACCAACACGCTTTGGTAGCGGCGGTCAGGTTGCAATTGGCGTTGTAATTTCTTGGTAACTTTACGAGGCATGATTACTTATCCCCTTTCTTAGTACCGTACTTCGAACGGCCCCGCTTGCGGTTGTTGACACCCTGGAGGTCCAACGCACCGCGGACGATGTGGTAACGCACACCCGGAAGGTCAGGCACACGACCACCGCGGATCAAGACCACAGCGTGCTCCTGCAAGTTGTGACCTTCACCGCCGATGTAAGCCCAGACTTCGTAGCCGTTGTTTAGTTTCACGCGGGCAACTTTACGCAGCGCTGAGTTTGGTTTCTTTGGCGTCTTAGTCGTAACACGCACACAAACACCACGCTTGAGCGGTGCATTCTGGTCGTAGTAACGCGTTTTCAGGGCGTTGTGAATGCGACCCAGCGCTGGCGACTTGGACTTTTTCTTAGCCGTTTGACGCGGTTTACGCACCAATTGGTTGATAGTTGGCATCCAATTTCTCCTTGGTTGATTTACTAATGATGGCGATTTCGCCTGGTGGCACAGAGTGGGCTGGCGGCGGCATTGACACGCAAAAACCAGCTTCTCTTAGCGCCTACGGCTTGGATTCAGCAACTCCGCCCCGTGTCTATACCTTTTCTGCCGAGCATTCGGTCTGTACACATTCAAACCACCGCTTGCTCCGAAAAGAGGAAACTCTGAGGGTCATTATAACACAGGTTCAGTCGATACTTCAAGTGGCGGCCCTCTTTAGATCTCTTACACGAGGAATGCGCCTGCTACATGCCGCGTTGTATCGTATCAACATCGCTATTATTCTGATATCGCACGCCATGTGCATCCATCAGTTTATCAAAGTCAGTACTTATCTCCTCAGCACGAGGTACACGACGTGACGTGTCGATATCAGCCTTGAAGAACTGGACTGTTACCAATGTGTAGCCGGGCTTATGCTCATGCCTATTACCAATATCAACGATTCTGTATGCATTTGCACCACGAGGTTTTATCCTACGCACCTGATCAAGTGTATAACGCAGAAAGAATTCCTCATCTACCATAAAAGTTTTACATTCTCCAACTGGAGTACATGATTTCACCAGATACTCCATGTTACTAGAGTCCATACATGGTTCTTTTAGAGAATCTTTTGGGTAACGTGTGAACGTCTTTCCTCCAATGTCACCCAGCCGCACAGGTGTAATCACCGACACCTTCTCTCCATCAGTCGACCGCATGAACCGTTCTGGGTCTTCAGATAGTATTTCTTCTGCTGTAGGTAGTTTGCCGATACCGGCTTCTATGTCTGCTTCTTTTGGCACAGCCACAAAGTTACTAAAGGATCCTGGATCGGCAAAATATGGACTAACCAGCATCTCGTTTCGCCTAGCATACAGTGCTTGAAAATCTTTAATACCAAGTATATGTGCCGCGGCATTCCTGCCTAAAGTAGCGATTTGTTCCACATGTTCTGTATATGATAGGCGACAAGGCATTGGTTCGCTTAAATCATGCCCCCTGGTCTCGAAGACAGGTTCAATAATGTGCACAGGATCTCCATATATCAGTCTCCCGGCTCGTCTCAATACGTCTTCTGCTAGGTTTGCCTGCGTACATAGATATCTACATGCCTGCGAGCCCAAACGCATCCTTGTCAGCGGATCACGCATAGCCTGATGTAGGTCGAGTAGCCTCTCACCATTCGCAGCGAGGCATCTCTTCCTTACAAAATTCTCATAGTCTACTTTATCAAGCACGGTTACTTCTGGAATATTGACATCATCCTTATATACCTGCCCAGCCGAGGGAACAAAAGCATCGACATCAATAACCTTCACCTCCCCGTAGTCACCATTTTCTAGACTACGAAACTGCTCCGTACTAATTACCCCTCCTGGGTTTTCTTGAAGATCATGGTCATAGGCCTCCGTGATTCCATCTAACGTAGACAGCGGACCAACACCATGAGCCACGATGATTTTTTGGCGATGATCAGCACCCGTTCCGACATATTCACCACTTGCACTAGTGTAAGCCTGATTCCATGCCCTCATGAGCGGCACTTCATCCCTCCCCATTTTACCGTGATGATTTCCATAGAAAGACTTATGAGCCGCCTCTCTTGCTTCAATGATCTCCGGGAGTGTCGCGATATGCCCTCCTTCACCAGCATACCGCAGGGCGTATTTCCAAGCAGTTTCTATATCCCGATTTCCTGCCGACATCAATGGACGACCGCGTTCTGACATATCTTCTCCTATATTTTTAATAAAATAGTCTACCTATGATAATGCCCACACATTTTATGATTATACATACTTATTGTATTATCGTCAATCTATATAACTAGCCTATCGCTACTGAATACAGCAAAAACCGCCCCGTACCCATCGGAGCGGTTTTCTGAGAAAGGAAGCTAGTTGGCTTATACGGCTACAGCTAATTCCTCTTCCTGACTGTCTGCGAACTCATCCTCGCTTGGCTCGTCGGTTTCCGTTTCTTCAACGACACCAGTTCCCACTGGGATCTTGCGGCCGATGATGACGTTTTCCTTGAGGCCATGCAAGTGGTCAGCGCGACCCGAGACAGCAGCGTTGATCAGCACGCGAGTGGTGTCCTGGAAGGACGCAGCAGATAACCACGAGTCGCTCCAGATGGACACCTTGGTGATACCGAGCAACAGCTGAGTGTAACTGATGAGATTTTTACCCTCAGCAGCCAGTTGCTTGTTGGTGTTCACCACCGCAGCCTTGGAGACGATGTCGCCAGTCACAAAGTCGCTATCACCCGCATCTTCAATCTGGACGCGGCTGAACATCTGGCGGACAATGATCTCCAGGTGCTTGTCGGCCACGTCTTGGCCCTGAGCGGCGTAAATGCGCAGCACTTCGTTGATGATGTAGCGCTGCGTAGCTTCGACTCCCTTGAGGCGCATCAAGTCATGCAGGTTCAATGAACCAGCCGTCAAGCGGTCACCAGCCTCGACAACGTCATTGGCTTTTACGACCAACTGCATGGTGCCTGGGATTTCGTAGCGAGCCGGCGCGCCAGCTTCAGCGGCGATCACCAAGGTGTCTTCTGCCGCTTCAACCACGCCGTCAAATGGTGCGACCAGTGGACGAGTGTCATCTTCGCCAGTTGCTAGCACGTCGCCAGCCTTGACACTTGAACCGGATTTGACCACGATGGTTCGGCCGTCTAGCGGCAAGCGCTCAACTTTGCCCGATTCTGGAGTGACTTGGACGATGTACTTCTTGCCATCTTCCCAAACGTCAACTAACCCGGCAATTTCCGTAACAAACGCCTGACCCTTTGGTGTGCGCGCCTCAAACAATTCCTCAACACGCGGCAGACCCTGGGTGATGTCGCCACCAGCCACACCAGAGTTGTGGAAGGTACGCAAGGTCAGCTGAGTACCTGGCTCACCGACTGACTGAGCAGCGATGACACCGACTGGCTGATGATTACCAACCAATTTACCAGTTGACATGTCAACACCGTAGCTGCGCTGCGGAATACCGTTGAGGTTGTTGGTTGACAAGACTGACTGGATCTTGACGCTTTGGACGCTTTCATCATCATCAATTGAGTCAGCGATTTCCCGGGTGATCAATTCGTCCTTGTTGACGTGACCTGGAATTGTCTCGGCAGCGTACCGGCCAGCCAAGCGGTTCGAGAAGTCAATCATCGTTTCCTCAGTTTCTGAGCGGTAGATCGCGTAACCTTCGTCGTCACCTTCAACGTCCTCAACCGTGAAGACGTCCTGCGCCACGTCGACCAAACGTCGCGTCAGGTAACCCGAGTCAGCAGTCTTGAGCGCGGTATCGATCAGACCCTTACGCGCACCACGGGTCGCCACGAAGGCCTCCAGGCTGGACAAACCGCCGGTGTACGAACTACGGATTGGCAGCTCAATTTCGCGGTTAGCGGCGTCGACCTGAATACCAATCATGGCGCTAGCGAGCTTGACGTTCGAGATATCACCACGAGCACCAGAGTTGACCATCATCGAGATACTGGTGTCCATGTGGGCCAGCTGATCCTGGAGGAAGGCTGTGATCTTATTGTCCACATTTCGCCAAGCATTCACCGTCAAGTTGTAACGCTCGTCCTCGGTGATCAGACCTTGGTCGAACTGCTCGGAAATCAAGGCCGCCTTGGCGTCGCCCTCGGCCACGAACTCAGCGATCTCGTCAAAGTGCACGTAGTCGGTCATACCAGTTGACACGGCCGCAGTCGTGGCGAAGCGGAAAGCTTGGCCCTTCATACGGTCAGCAATCTTGGCAGTTTCCTCGGCACCGTACTTGTTGAAGATCTGTGCCAATACCTTCTTCAGCTGCTTCTTGGTCTGAACATTGTTATCATATGGGAAGTCCTCTGGCAGGATCTCGTTAAAGAAGACCCGGCCCAAGGTCGTCTGACGCAGCTTGCCCTTGGCATAGATGCGAATTGGCGTTTGCAGCTGGATAGCACCCTTGTCGTACGCCAGCTCTGCCTCGTAGACCGAGCTGAACGCCTTGACATTATCAGTCTGCGCCTGCGGCTTGTCGTAGGTCAGGTAGTAATTACCGAGCACGATGTCCTGCGAGATGTGCAGCACCGGCGCACCGTCGGCAGGCTTCAACAGGTTGTTGGTGGCGCTCATCAGCTCGCGCGCCTCGGCCTGCGCTTCCTTGGAAAGCGGCAGGTGGACGGCCATCTGGTCACCGTCAAAGTCGGCGTTAAAACCAGCACAGACCAGCGGATGGAGCTGAATGGCTTTACCTTCGACGAGAACTGGCTGGAAGGATTGAATTGACAAGCGGTGCAAGCTCGGTGCGCGGTTGAGCAGCACGTACTTGCCCTTGATCGCCTCGTCAAGCGCATCCCATACAACCGCTTCACCCGACTCGATCAAGCGAGTTGCCGAGCGAATGTTGTGGGCAAATTCACCCTTGATCAGCCAGCTGATGACGAACGGCTTGAATAGTTCGAGCGCCATTTGCTTTGGCAAACCGCACTGATTGATCTTTAATTTTGGACCAACGACGATGACCGAGCGACCAGAGTAATCGACGCGTTTACCGAGCAGGTTCTGGCGGAAGCGGCCTTGCTTGCCCTTGAGCATATCACTGATTGACTTGAGGCGACGGCGGCTGCCAGTCGAGCTGACCGCCCGACCACCGCGCGCCGCTGCGTTGTCGATCAGGGCATCGACGGCCTCTTGCAGCATGCGTCGCTCATTGCGCTGAATCACTTCTGGCGCATTGAGCTCGACCAGCTTCTTCAGGCGATTGTTGCGGTTGATGATGCGGCGATACAGATCGTTCAAATCAGACGTTGCAAACCGACCACCACTGAGAGCGACCATTGGACGGAGGTCTGGTGGGATGACTGGCAGTACCGTCAGGCAGAGGCTGGATGGCTTGATGCCGGCAGCCTGCATGCTCTCGAGCATCTTCAGGCGCTTGAGTAGTTTCTTCTCGCGCTGACCCTTGGCGTGTTCGGCTTCCTCGCTCAGCTGGGCGATCAGTTCTGACGGATCAATTTCATCCAGCAGTGCCTTGAGCGCGCTGGCACCCATGCCGACCTCGATCAGCTCGTCGTACTCCTCTGGCAAGTTGCGATAATCTGTCTCCGAGATCAGCGCACCCTTGACGAGGCCCTCGAGCTGTGACTTCTTCGTCGTGTACTTGTCGTTAAGCTCGTCAACCTCACGGCTCTGTTCCTTCGCTAGCTGCTTGATGTCAGCGCCGTCAGCTTCCGCGAGCTGCTCGTAGCGCATCTTGATCGCCATCCGACCAGCTTCAGTCTCGGCCTCCAGATCCGCCAGGTATTGGTCGCGGGTGACTTCATCAACCTTGAGAATGACATAGGTCGCAAAGTAGGCGATCCGCTCCAAGCTACGAACCGTCATGCCGAGCAATTGACTCATGGCGCTCGGCGTACCGCGCATAAACCAGATGTGCGCCACTGGCGCGGCCAGTTGAATGTGGCCCATGCGCTCGCGGCGGACAATTGATTTGGTGACTAGTTCGCCGTTTTTATCAACCGCGGCCTCGCGTGAACGCACGCCCTTGAGCTTGGAATCATGCGGGTTGATGTCCTTGACCGGACCGAAAATCCGCTCGCAGAACAAGCCGTCGCGCTCTGGCTTTTGGGTGCGATAATTGATCGTCTCTGGCTTGAGAACCTCGCCATGACTCCACTTTAGGATGTCCTCGGCGCTGGCCACCGCTAGGCGTACCGCATCAAAATCGCTAATTCCGGTCGCGTTAAATGAATATTGCGCCATCTTACGCCTCCTCCTTTATTTCTTCTACTTCGTCAATATCTTGTACGCTCATGCCGACCTCGATGTCGCCGATGTCGTCCGATTCGTCTAAGTAAACTTGGTCGTCGTCATCGTCGTCGCTTACGGCTTGTGGCACGGTCTTATCAGCTGGACCACTGGAGGCGATAACATGTTCAGCGTCAACCACGCCACCCTCATCAAGCAGGTCAACCCGAAGGCCCAAGCCCTGCAGTTCCTTGACGAGCACGTTGAAGGATTCTGGCAGTTTCGGCCCGACGATTGGCTCGTCCTTGATGATGGATTCGTAGGCCTTAGCACGACCATAGACGTCGTCAGACTTGATGGTTAGCATTTCCTGCAAGGTTGCCGCAGCGCCGTAGGCTTCCAGTGCCCAGACCTCCATCTCACCGAAGCGCTGACCACCGTTCTGCGCCTTACCGCCGAGCGGCTGCTGGGTGACCATGGTGTACGGGCCAGTTGAGCGGGCGTGAATCTTGTCAGACACCATGTGGTGCAATTTGATCATGTGCATGACGCCGACTGTGGTGCGCTCTTCAAAGGCTTCACCAGTGCGGCCGTCGAATAGTTGTGATTTACCATCACGCGCCAGTCCTGCTTTTTCTAGTTCATCAGAAATTGTGGCTGATGGTACACCGTCAAACGACGGCGTTGCCACGCGGTAGCCCAACGCTCGTGCTGCCATACCGAGGTGCGTTTCAAACAGCTGACCGAGGTTCATACGGCTCGGCACACCCAGCGGGTTCAAGATCACGTCAACTGGCGTACCGTCTTCCATGAATGGCATATCCTCGACCGGCAGTACCCGCGCGACCACGCCCTTGTTACCGAAGCGACCAGCCATCTTGTCACCGACACCGATCTTGCGCATCTGCGCCACAAAGATTTGGATTTGCATCAACACGCCGGCCTTGAGCTCGTGGCCATTCTCGCGGCTAAAGATCTTGACACCGACAACCTTGCCGCCGCCAGCATTGTTCATCCGCTGCGAGGTGTCGCGCACGTCCTTGGCTTTTTCACCAAAGATGGCGCGAAGCAGACGCTCCTCAGAGCTGAGTTCCTGCTCACCCTTTGGTGTAATCTTACCGACCAAGACGTCACCGGCCTTGACCTCAGAACCGATTTGCACGATACCGTTTTCGTCGAGGTGGCGTAGACTGTCTTCTGACACATTCGGAATATCGCGGGTGACGATCTCTGGGCCGAGCTTGGTCTCGCGAACCTCCACGTTATAATCCTTGATGTTAATACTGGTCAAGCGATCGTCCTCCACCAAGCGGCGGCTAAGGATAATCGCGTCCTCCATGTTGTAGCCGCCCCACGGCATAAAGGCCACCGTCAGGTTTCGTCCCA
The DNA here is from genome assembly GCA_005697215.1 of Candidatus Saccharibacteria bacterium oral taxon 488. Classification (NCBI taxonomy): domain Bacteria; phylum Candidatus Saccharimonadota; species Candidatus Saccharibacteria bacterium oral taxon 488. Next base: position 441,836 of record CP040003.1, read on the forward strand.
GCGCGATCTCGCCCTCGGCAATCGACGCACCCTCGACGAGGATGTCGCCTTGCTTGACCGTGTCGCCACGGGCTACGCGAACCTTTTGGTTGTAGCAGCGATCGTCATTGTTCTTGACGAAGTGACGCAGTGCGTAGACCTTGACGCCATCAGCATACTTAACATGAATTTCATCAGCATCAGCCCGCACCACTTCGCCATCAGCCTCGGCCTGGATCAAGTGACCGCTATTCTCGGCCACCGCCTGCTCAATGCCAGTACCAACAACCGCTGGCTCTGGCGTGAGCAGCGGCACTGCTTGGCGCTGCATGTTCGAGCCAGTCAAGGCGCGGTCAACGCGGGTTTTCTCGATAAATGGCACCAGCGCCGCCGTCGAGCCGAGGATCTGCTTGTGAGCAGCGTCCATAAAGGTAACTTCTTCGACGTCGACCTGACCTGGCTGGAGGAATTTGCGGGCGCTGACACGGCTGTCGGTGAATGACTTGTCATCATTCAAGCGCGCCCCAGCATCAGCGATAACTTCGCTGGCTTCCTGAGCGGCGTCCAGATAGACCACTTCATCAGTCACCCGACCATCGGTGACGCGCAGGTACGGCGTCTCGATAAAGCCATACTCATTGACCCGCGCGTAGGTAGCGAGGTTCAGCACCAGGCCAACGTTGGCACCTTCTGGCGTCTCCACCGAACAGATGCGGCCGTAGTGCGTTGGGTGCGCGTCACGAACGTCAAAACCAGCGCGCTCACGACTCAAACCACCAGGACCCATTGAGCTCAAGCGGCGCTTGTGGCTGAGCTCGGACAGTGGATTGACCTCATCGAGGAGCTGACTCAGCTGCGAGCTAGTAAAGAACTCGCGCACCGCTGCCACCACTGGGCGAGCATTGATCAATTGGCTCGGCGTGACGTTCTCCATATCAGCCACACTCATCCGGTCCATGGCGTTGCGCTGCATCCTGAGCATACCAACGCGGAACTGACGGGCAATCAGCTCGCCGACCAGCTTGACGCGGCGATTACTCAGGGCATCGATGTCATCAGCTGGCTCTTGGGTGTTGTTGAGGCGAATAATCTCGCGGATGATGGCCACCAGGTCGCTCATCTGGAAGATACGATTCTCGGCCGTGTTAGCAACGTCTAGACCCAGGCGCTGGTTCATCTTGTACCGACCGACCCGGCTATAATCAAATCGCTTGAAATCAAAGAACATTCGCTCAATCATCTGGCGCGCATTGTCAACCGTCGCCAGATCGCCCGGCCGCAGGCGACGATAGACTTCGATCAGTGCTTCATTGGCGCCACGAGTTGTGTCTTTATCCAAAGTTTCTTGGATGTAGCTGGTCTCGCCCGTGTCAATGTCGGCAAACAGTTCGCGAATTTCTGACGTCTTTGGATGACCCAAAGCCCGCAGCAAGGTCGTCACTGGCAATTTGCGTCGGCGGTCAATCTTGACATAAATCGTGCCATTAGTCGCCGTTTCAAACTCCAGCCAGGCACCGCGACCCGGGATCATCTTGGCGCCGTAGTAATTACGACCAGCTACCGTGTCAGCAGTAAAGAACACACCGGCCGAGCGGATCAGTTGGCTAACTACCACACGCTCCGTACCGTTGATGATAAAGGTACCGCGCTCGGTCATCCATGGATAATCGCCGAGGTAGATTTCCTGTTCCTTGACTTCGCCCGTGACCTTGTTGGTCAGTTCGACGGTTGCATGCAGCGGCGCTTCAAACGTCAAATTGTTTTCCTTGGCGAACTGGTCGGTGGTCTTTGGCTCGTCAAAATGATACCTGCCGAACCGCAGTGCCAACTTCTGACCAGTATAGTCGTCAATTGGGTTAATTTCTGAAAAGATTTCGCTCAAACCATCCTCGACGAACCAGCGCCACGAGTCCTCTTGGTGAGCGATGAGATTTGGCATGGCGATGGCACTGTCTGTTCCAGTGAAAAAGACGCGCGCGCCACGAGTGGTCTGTTGAGCCACAGGCGTTACTCCTCGCATTGATTATAATTGGTGATCACGGCCGGAAGATCTCTTAGTCTCAGCACGAGCCCGAGGTTTGCCCGCCCATCAAGCTCGCCCCTCGCTAAAACTACACTACTTCACTGTGACACATTATGACGCATAGGACGACGAATTGCAAGAGAAAAATAATGAAAAATTGACTGTCGTTAAGCAGCGGCTAGTTCTAAACGAAGGCACACTTCACCCAGTAATCTAGCCTCACGCTCACCGTCAGTGATCGTCGCTAACCACTCCCAGCTTCCATCGGTTTGAAGTTGCGCCGTGTGTAGTCGATAATTACCAGCGATACCGCCAACCGAGTCATGTTTGACAATACGACTAACTTGGTGATTTTGTGGATTAATATCTTTGACGTGACCCGGTAGCAATAGAGCCTGCTCGTCAATATACATACCAAGATATGTTGGCCGATTATTTGGCCCAGTCTCATGATTAAGTACCGCATTTACCAGTCCCCGAAACAGATCCCAGCGTTTCATATTTCTAGCCCCATACCGCTCGAGATATATCAGATTATTATCCTGTACATCCGGAATATCTGAGGCCAAGCCTAAGGCGTCGATTCGACCTACACTTGCTGCCGCCTTGATTGACGCATCTGCGAGCGCAACATAGATACCACCCTCGGCAAGATCGGCTTGCCTCCGAAGTACTTCGGGCGTAAACTGTTCAGATTGATACAATCGCCTTGTCTCGCAAGCGCTGATATCTGGCTTCACATGTACGAGAGACTCAACCCACAAGTGGCGTAGCTCATCACACAATGAATCGGTAATATCACCACCACTTAATCGAACTGTCTCAATCATATCCTCTCCTATTTATGAAATATACTACAAATATCGAGTAATGCTGTCAAGGATCCGCGCGTGCACTTCCTCTGGGGTTCCGGCAGCTGACAATAGCGGGATATTTCGCTCGGCGGCGATGGCTTCATAGGCGTGGTTAACCCTGTCCTGAAACGACTGCTCACGCGACTCAAATGTATCAGGCTGAGCGATGCGCCCACGCCCTGCGATGCGCTGCTGGCGCTGGGCGTCACTGAGTGTCAAGACCACCATCGCGTCCGGCTGCAGGTATCGCTCATCGGTAAATAACTTCGTCATCCGTATAATCTCCTCCGCATCCAGCCCGTCGCCATAGCCCTGATAAGCCAGTGTCGAAACATAATTACGCGCGCTGAGAACAATCTCGCCACGCTGCAGAGCTGGCTGAATCTTTTCGCGCCACAACTCGCGCCGCGCCGCCGAGAACAACGCTAGGTTAATTTCACTGGAACGTACTAGGTCGCCATTCTTAACGATGCGCCTCAGTTCATTGGCTACCGGCGTCGACTTTTCTGGATCGTCGCTGCCTGGTTCTTCAACCACGCACACGACGCGGCCGCGCGCCCGGAAATAATCCGCCAGCATGGCTACTTGCGTTGACTTGCCCGTGCCGTCGTTGCCTTCGATGACGATGTATCGACCGGGACAACTCATTTGACACCCTCGCCTAGGCCATTAATAATCGCCGGTGCATGACGCCGATCCTTGAACGCTCGCGGCAGCATCGTTTCCGGCCGCCAACTACGGATAAGCTCGGTGAGGTCGTCGGTGTGCTGGTACTTGCCGCTCATGCCGCCACGCCCGTCAGCGTAGCCGCCATCCACCGGCCCGGTATGGTGGAAAATTAATTGCCCGATGCGCTCGCCAACTGGCAGTACCACGCTTTCGTGTTTGTTCAAATTGTAGATCTCGAGTGTAATCCGATTAATATAACCGGGGTCGATCCAACCCGCGTCAAAACACACCGCCACGCCGTTACGACCCCACGAACTGCGGCTTTTCACCTCAGCCGCGCCGCCATGCGCCCGAATGCCCACGAACTCATGGGTATGCGCCAAAATCCGCTCGCCAGGACGCAGTACAATGATCGGATGCTCATCCGGAATATTACGAAACCGCGTAAAGCCGTTATGTTCGCACCACTCGGCGTGCGGTATCGCCATCAGCGGCCCCTTGAAATACCGCGCCACCTCCGCTTCGTCAAATGGATTATAGACGCTTGACTGATCGTCAAATTCCTGTTTATAAAAATAATGCCCCAGCGTAAAATCCAGGCTCGCTTCGGACACATTGTCCGGAGTAAACGGCGTACAGACAATCGTTCCCTCTTCGATCGCTGCCAAAATTTCCCGGTTTGAATACACGCTCATGCCGCGCCTCCTCTTGTTTATCTTACCTCACTCCCCCGAGTAATTCTATTATGACAACATTTACTCGCTCGGGCAAGCTTTTCGTAAATTTTACATCATGCTAGACTGGGGTTATGGAGAAAGCCATCATCGTTGCTTATGATGTCAACCGCGCCATTGGCCGGGGCGGCGATTTGCCGTGGGGTCGCAGCCTACCGGCGGATCTAGCGAATTTCAAGCGGCTGACCAAAGGTAGCGACGTCATCATGGGCCGAAAAACCTTTGAGTCGATTGGCTGTCGTCCGCTGCCGGAGCGCGAGAACATCGTTATTTCCTCGCAGCCAACCGGCGTCAAAGGCATCCTCACCGCAGTGAATTTAGAAGGTGCCCTGGCCCTAGCTCGTTACAAAACCTTCATCATCGGCGGCGCACGGGTCTATAGTGGTGCGCTGGAAATCCCAGCAATTGACACCATTTACGCCACCGAGGTTAATGCTGCATTCTCAGACACTGACACCTTTTTCCCAGAGCTGGACATGACTGTTTGGGAAGAGACTGACCGCACCCGCTGCCCAGCAGATGAAGCCAATGCCTACGCTTTTGACTTTGTAATTTACCAGCGAAAACCTGTGATATGACAGTGTCTTACACTGCAATCGGTGCCTTAATGGGTGGATGGTGCTCATAATTCTCCAGACGAATATCATCAATCGTGAAATCGTCGATATTCTCAATATCTGGATTCAGCCACAGTTTCGGCAGTGGTAGCGGACGGCGCGACAACTGCTCATCGACCTGCGCGCGGTGATTATTGTAAATATGCGCGCTATTCAGGGTGTGGATGAATTCGCCGGGCTGTTTATCAGTTACCTGGGCGATCATTGATAGCAGCAGGGAGTAGCTGGCAATGTTAAACGGTACGCCGAGGAACATGTCCGCCGAACGCTGGGTCAGCGCCAAATCCAGCCTATCTTTCTCGCCGTCCCCGCCCGGCCGCACATTAAACTGGAACATGGTGTGGCACGGCGGCAGTCCACCTGACTGTACGATATCGTCAATTTCCGCCACATTCCAGGCGCTAACGATATTACGCCGCGATGTTGGATTGTTTTTTATCATGTCGATGGCGTTTTGGATTTGGTCAATCGTCCCGCCTTTACCATCAGGCCATTTGCGCCACTGCACGCCGTAGACTGGGCCCAAATTACCCCACTTCTCAGCAAAGGCGTGATCAGTCGCGATTTTACCGATAAACACTTTCATACCAGCGCGCCATTCCTCGCCATTGATCTCCGGAATGCTCTGACCGGTTTTCTCCAAATAATTCTTATACGGCCACTCATCCCAGATATGCACGCCGTTTTGCACCAGATACTCAATATTACCGGTGCCTTTGAGAAACCACAACAGTTCGTGCGCCACGCTGTAAAAATACAATTTCTTGGTGGTCATGGCTGGAAAGCCGTCCGCCAGATCATACCGCGTTTGCACACCAAACACTTCCGTCGTGCCGGTGCCGGTGCGGTCGCCTTTTTTCACGCCATTATCACGGACATGCCGTAGGACGTCTAAATATTGCCTCATACTTTCCTCCTTGCCTCTCCTCAATTATGGCAAGATTCCACCGTAACCACAAGCAAAACCAGCGGTAGTTTTGACAACGCTACGGCCGTGTTCGATATATGTATGGCTCACGGGCACGAGACTTCTTGCGGTCTAGGCTAACTGGCTCAGCACCTTATCCACCAGCCCATACCGTACTGCTTCCTGAGGGCTCATCCAGTAATCACGCTCCATGTCAGCCTTGACCTTAGAGAGCTTCTGGCCGGTGTTTTTGGCCATGATTTTCGCCAGCATTTCCTTCACTTCCAGCGTTTCTTTCAGGTCAATTTCCATATCGGTCACCTTACCGCGCGTGCCGCTTGACGGCTGATGGATCATTACCTTGGCGTGCGGCAAGCAAAACCGCTTGCCTTTGGCGCCCGAACTGAGCAGAAATGCACCCATGCTGGCCTGTAAACCAATGCCATACGTCGCCACGTCCGGCTTGATAAAATTCATGGTGTCATATATCGCCATGCCATCATAGACACTGCCGCCCGGACTGTTGATGTAGAGCGAAATGTCTGCCCCCGGGTCAACGTACGCCAGGTGTAATAGCTGCGCCACCACGCTGTTGGCAGTATGCTCGTTAACCTCCTCGCCGAGGAAAATAATCCGCTCATTGAGCAGCCGTGAATAGATATCAAACGCCCGCTCGCCGTCGGCTGACTTTTCGATGACGGTGGGGATGAGATACGATGTTGTCTTCTTCATACACAGTTATTATATAAGCTTAGCTCGCCGCTGTAAAGAATAGCCTGTCAATCCATTATATATTGAGACTTTTTAGCAGCCGCTCTTGCCCCGCACGTATTAGCTCCTGAGCCTCCTCTGTATGGAGCGGCACTAAGCGGACGTAGACCTGGCCCGATTGCTGTCCAGCGGCGACCAATATACCGAGCTGTTCATCAATATACGCAACGTGTTCAAAGCTATTCTCGCCATATTTAATACTCTCATCCCATATACTTGGATTTAATATGGCGCTATCACGCCCTCCTGACCATGTCGCAAAGACACCCATCCGGTCAATAGGGTTACTCCACTGCTTTGAGCGGACTATTGGGCCAATGAAAAGTGTATCTGCCTCCGGAGCTATTTGGCGTAGTATATGATCCTCTGGGATGTCTATAGTAATACCGGTTCGGTCAGGCCCGCCGTAGCTAATGGGTATCTGGCCTGTGCCCATCGACGGCATTGTGATATGGCGAATTGACAGCGTTGGATCGAGAAAGGCAAGCTCAGGGGAAGAGAACATTGGTATCGTTGGATCTACCATGGAATCAAATAATGCACTATTTCCCATGACGCTATATCGTGAAGCATAGGGATTTGGTTTTCCATTGTCATCCTTCTCCAGACCATACCCCGCAGCGATAATGTCCTGAATAGGAGCAACGTGAGGACTATGGCGCCAATCTTTTACCTCCTTGTCACCATCTTGCCTTACCCACGACTGCAGGGCCCAGGCGTGACCAAGACCGCGCTTGACACCCTCTGGAGCAAGCATATGTCCTAATTCGTGTGCAATCGTACCAATGGACACGCCACCCACATCGCGCACAAGCGCAACTGGAGGGTGTTTATCGTCATACACGGTTAGACCAGCGTAGTAGTCCTCTTCTGTATCAGCAGAATCGACGATAACCAGTGCCATATCACCTTCTTCAGGAGCATGAGCCTGGCCAATCAGTTGAAGCAGACGCTGACTATAGGCAGGTTGTTTACCATCCTCAGTTATTCGTGTTGTATCAGGCGAGTGACCATCCCGCGTGAACCGCACATTAAGGTATAGATGGCTAGTCGTTAGCGCGATACGCCCAAGAGCATCTCGTACCCCAGAGCTAATTTTTTCAATGCCTTGATGCGGCTCGGCGTTTTCTGGCAATAATTGCACGACGACAACACTTAGCGAGCCCGGCGGCGGAGCTTTTCGCTCGTTATTGTGCTGTATCGGTATATTTTGACCTTGTTCTGATCCTAGGTTTTTTATAGCCTCACCGATAATAGTTCCAGCGCCCAAGCATCCAGCACCAAGCGCCATACCTCCCAAAAAACTGCGACGGCTAACCTTCTCGCCGCTCCCATTTTTCTCTTGGGGGTGCCCAGACTCCAACTCTGGACGCTCAGACTTTGAGGATTCACACATATTTTGCCATTATACCAGCTAATTGTAGGTTTGTCAATAAAACAGGGGCGACCCTTTTGCCATCCCCTGCTTCAGATTATTTTATTGCTATGTCGTCGCTATTTACTATTCAGCTCGACCAGCTTGTCGATCGTCTTGTCGGTGATCATCCGGTTGGCGATGTCACGGTGGACGTTTGGATCATCGAACCGGGCGGCCAGCTTGGCATCCTTGCCGTATTGCTGCTTGAAGGTGGAAATTTGTGCATCAAGCTCCTCGCGGCTAACCTCTACACCCAGCTCCTTTGATAGCTCAGCTAGCACCAGGCCAGCCTTGACCCGCTTTTCGGCCGCCGGGCGAGCCTCTTTTTTCTGCCAATCGGCTTTATCTTTGAAGCCTTGCGCCTTTAGGTACGAGTCCGTCGTCAGGCCGCGATATGACAAATTCTGCATCAGATCTTGTTCAATTGACCGCAGCTGATCGTCGATCAATAGCTCTGGCAGCGCCACCTTGGAGCTATCTGCCAGTTCTGCCACCAGCTCATCCTTGAGTTTCTCCTTGGCCTCGCGCTCTTTTTGCGCAGTGATTTCGCGCTTGATGTCGGCCTTCAGCTCTTTGATGTCGGTGAATGGGCCACACTTGGCGGCAAATTCATCATTGAGCTCCGGTAGCTTCAGCTCATTTACTTTGTGCAGCGTCACGCTAAACACCACCTTGGCGCCAGCCAGATTTTCAGCATGGTAATCCTTCGGAAATTCAAGGTCAAGATCAAATGTCTCGCCGACCTTGTGGCCAACCACGCCCTCTTCAAAGCCGGGGATAAACTGACCACCGCCCAGCTTCAGGGCAAAATCCTTGGCCGAACCGCCGTCAAACGCCACGCCGTCTTTCTTGCCAACAAAGTCGATGATCACCTCATCACCTTCTCGAGCCGCACGCTCGACCTCGGTTTTATCGACGAAATTCTGTTGCATCCGTTCGATAATTTCATCAACGTCTTTGGCCTCAACCTTGACGGCCTGAGGCTTGGCCTTGAGCTTTTTGTAATCGCCTAACTTGACCGGCGGCACAACGGTCGCCTCGGCGGTAAACTCAACTTCTTGATTGGGGACAAATTTCTTGACCTCAACGCTCGGCCGCTCCAGCGCCTGTAATTTCTCGTTCATAAAGGCCTCAGCCACCGCTTTGGACAGGGCGTTGTCTAGCACCTGCTCCTGGAGTGCCATTGGATTGACGTGCTTGGCAGCCACGCTGATCGGCACTTTGCCCTTACGAAATCCCGGCACCTTGAGGTCGCGCGCCATCTTGGTCAGCGCCACCTGCTCAGCCGCATTCAGCTCGTCCGCCCCCAGCGTAATTGTCAAACAAACGTTAGTATCTGATAGTTTCTTTACAGTAGTCTTCATAACTACCTATTATAACAGGGGTAGTACTAAATCTCAAACGCCGCGTCATCATCGCCGTCGTAGCGCCGATCTTTGACCACGCTGATCATGCGCTCGAGGCTGACTTTTTGCTCGGTTGACTCGATGAGGTTTTTGATCGTGTAGACACCCGAAGCGACCTCTTCTTCGCCGACAAACGCCACAAATGGGATATTCTTTTTGAGTGCGGTTTTCAGCTGCTTGTCTAACTTGCGCCCGCTGAAATCTAACTCGGCCCGCACCCCCTCGCTCCGCAGCGTCCGCGCCAAAGTATCTGCACCACCTAGCGATGCCGCGTCCACCGCGACGATGTACACATCGGTATGCGTCGTTAGTTTTGGTAGTAACTCGTGCACCTCAAGGAACTGCTGCATCGTCGTCGCACCGAGCCCCACGCCGACCGTAGCGACCGGCTCGACACCAAACAGCCCGACCAGCCCATCATAGCGCCCGCCGCCGAATAACGCTCGATTATTCTCCGGCGAATTATCAAAAAACTCAAACACCGTACCGGTATAATAATCCAGCCCGCGCATCAGCGTCACGTCGAACATCGCATTGCCGATGCCTTTCTGACACAGCAGGGTCATCACCTGACGAAGCTGTTGGACGCTCGGACTATCCGCTAGCTCCTCCGGCAGATCGTCGACACTGCGCATGCTAATCAGCTGCGCCAACTTTGGTAGGCCCGCCTTAGCCTCCTCCGAGCCAAAAATCTCTATGGCTTGCTCACGGAAAGCTTCTGGCGAAATCTTATTCTTTCGATCAAGCAGCCGCGTCATCATCTGGGCGCCGATCACATCAAGGCCGAGAAACCCGCTCATCAACTGATTGATCAACTGGCGATTATTGACCCGCACCGTAAACATGTCTTCGCGCGCACCAAAGTTCATGATGCTATGGTAGCCAAACTCGATAATCTCCGCGTCCGCCCACGGCCCTTCCGCACCAAACAGGTCGGCGTTCAATTGCCAAAACTCGCGCTCCCGTCCGCGCTGTGGCCGTTCGTAGCGCATAAAATTAGCGATAGAATATAGCCGGGCCGGCATGGCTAGTTCCTGACGCCGACTGGCCACCATACGGGAAATCGACGGCGTCATCTCTGGGCGAATTGCTACCTGTCGACCGCCGCGATCGGTGAACAAGTACGTCTGCTCGCCCGCTAACTCCTGCCCCGACTTGGCGGTATAAATATCCAGCGGCTCAAGCAAGGGCGCACCGTACTCCTCATACCCAAAACTCTGCGCCGTGGCGTGCCACACCTTGAAAATATAGTTTTGCAGGCGCTTATCCTCCGGGAAATAATCGCGCGCGCCCTTGTAACTCTGAGTTGATAAATTGCTCATGGTTGCTTTTATTGTGGCACAATGGGGCAAATTTTTCAATAATAAAGGCGGGTGAGGGGTTGAAGCATATCAACCGAGCACATGTTGTTGCAGCCAGCAATACATCGCCACGGTGGCTGCTGCGCCGACATTGATGGAGCGGGTCGAGCCGAACTGTTCAATGGCAATAATTTTATCTGCCGCCTGCGCCATCTCCTCGGAAATTCCCGGCCCTTCCTGACCAAACACTAGCACCGCGCGCTCTGGTAAATTCGTCTCCGACATATTGACGCTACCTGGGATATTATCAATCGCAATAATTTCTCTGTCTTCAGTCCGCATTAACTCGACAAACTCTGCCGTCGAACCGACATAATGCACGTGTAAATATTTATCCGTCATCATGGCGCCGCGCTTATTCCATTGCCGCCTGCCAATCACATAAATCTGCCGTACGCCAAACGCATTGGCGCTCCTGACAATCGTCCCCATATTAAAATCCCGCTCGGTGTTCTCCAGAGCAATCACCAAGCCGTGGTCCTTGGCGTCTAGCTCCTTTACAATCTCCGCCTCGCTGCGACCTTTGAATTTGTCAATCACATTTCGTGTGTCTTGCATCTCTGTTATTTTAGCAAATGGGGATGAAAAAACAGAAAAACTTGACAAAAATCATTGACATTTTTTCATATAAGTGATATATATATCAGCTTTTGTTGACATAAATTTGACTTATTGTCCAAAGGCGTTCATTGACAAGCAGACGACACAAGGTGAGATTTTGCTTCTTTTATGGTAAGAGGCGCGAAACCTCATCTTGTGTGTTATAGGATTGCACACGTCCATTTATTGGATGGCATGTCGCCAAAGATGCGGAGAAAGAGCTACCATGACTCACATGGTTAACATCGAAGGTATTTCACTGGCAGAAGTTCTCGCGAGGCTTTTTAACAATTCCAGGCCCGTTGGTATGGGTATCTTCGCAGCTGCGCATGGCCCTCGAGAATTGAGCGTCGAGATGGCGCAGTCGATCATCGACGAAAAAAAGAGGAGGGGTGGGAATATCTCCTTCGACTACCTCTTCGGGAGACCGTTGAAGGTGCTCCTCTCAACCGACCGAGAGCTGGACCCCCGGCTCTACGATCGGGACAACGGAGGCCCGGGGACGGCGGCGCGGCTCATTAGTGAGTTGCACAGGGCCAAAGGCCTGACTTAGTACCAGGCCAAGCATGACAAGTGAGCGGCGGAACACACGTTGTCTCACCTAAGACAACCCTATCCCGTCTGCTTGTCATGCTTACCATATATCTGCATAATACCCCGAGGAGACATCCTCAGTTTTTATAGTCAAACAATATAAAACGATGAGCGCTGACTCATCGTATGATTTCTGGTGCGGATGAAAGGACTTGAACCTTCACGTACTTGCGTACACTAGCACCTGAAGCTAGCGCGTCTACCAATTCCGCCACATCCGCGTGACTACCGAGTATTATACACGACCGGCCGCTCCTCCGCAAGGAGATTTCCCAGCCGTTTCAGCCCGCCAGCCGGCACCAAGCATTTAATTCTTCTGCCAGTTGTTTCATCGGCACAGCAGTCTTGATACCCGGCGCGAGGATGCCTTTTGGATCAAAGATATGCTTGATTTTTGCATACAGGTCACGCTCCTCGGGCGTCAGTGTTGGCTGAACAAATGCCGCCTTGAGCCGGCCCTCGCCGCCAAATCCCGCGAACGACCCTTCGTGGCTAGTCACGATCCGCATCATGTCCGAGCAGAGTTTGAGGATACGTTGGCGGTCACTGACCTTTTTGCTCGAGAACACCGGATAACTATTGATCATGCCAGTCGTCGCGTCGATAAACAGCGGCATGGCCACGCTGTATTCTTTTTCAAGCGCGCGCATCGACTTGATAAAGCCGTCCAGCTGCACGCCCGGCAGCCACATCCCAGAGAATACCTGCGGCATGACACCGTGCTCATCCGTTGGATGCTCCGCCAAGGTCAGCACTGAATGTAGCGTAAACGCTTCTTTCATTTCCACGTCGCGTAGCTCAACCTGCACAGCCGTGCCACCGCGAAGCGCACGTAGTAACTTCTTGGCAGCCTTGCTACGCGCGCGGTCCGAAAACGCGTGAAAGAGCGCCACTACCACGCCACCGCGATAGCATTCTTTTGGCGCCCATGCTAGTTTTTTACCCTGGGCTGCCGCCCGCGAGAAGAGCCGCCCGTCGATCAGCTCGACGGTCGAGGCGCCCGCTTGCAGCGCCGTGTCGACCGCCGCCTGCGCTGCATTCATTGAACTATACGCGGCACTTACCACGGCTAGTTCCGGATGGATGAAGTCAGCTTTCATGATCAGTTCACCGATGATACCGAGGCTGCCTTGAGCGCCGACAAATAGCGGCGTGAGGTCAAACGAGCCATCGCGCTGCCGCACCTGAGCGATGCTCGAAAAGCCGGCCATCTCTGGCGCGCCAGCATCAATCCGAGCGATCAGCGCTTCATTATCGGTTATCAAATTATCCAGCTGACGGTATAATTCGCCCTCAAATGTCGCCAGACCCTTCTTCTTGCTCAGTTCGCGCTTTGACAGCCGACCGGTCTGCACGATATCGCCGCTTGACAAGACAACTTCCATCTGGTGAATCGACTGGCTCAATAGACCATACGCCGAGGACAGCATGCCAGCCGCTTCAGTACTAATCGCGCCACCAATCGTGCCATCCTCACCCGTCAATGAAATCTCTGGTAGCCCCAAACCCTTATGCGTTGACAGCACTGCCTGCGCCGCCCTATGAGAAATACCCGACTGGAGGTGAATCAGCTGCTGCTTAGCATCAATTCCGACGACATTATGCATGTGTGCCGCCATGTCAATGGCGATGCCACGCCCAATCGCCGCGCCCGTACTATCCGTGCCGCATCCGCGCGCATACACCGGCAAGACGTGACCCTTCTCCGCCAACTGCGAACAAAACCGCAAAACCTTGCGCACATCACTCGTGTCCGCCACTCGTGCGATCAACTCCGGCTGCCGCGCCAGCACGCTGCCGTCCCGCTGCGCATCCGCCAAAGCACCGTCATGCGTCACCACTTCACCCGTCAGATGTTCATTCAAATATGTCGCAACCTTATTCATAGTCCCCCTTTTTCTGTTAATTTCATGATAGCACGGTCAAGGTGGGGCGTAAAGTGTATTGCCCGGTCGCAGCGGGTCGTGTATAATTGAGGGGTAGATGCGCCTGAAAGTACCGTGCGCATCTTTGACAGTTAGCTATGCGGATGTGGTGGAATTGGTAGACACGCATGCCTTAGGAGCATGTGCCTCACGGCGTGAAGGTTCAAGTCCTTTCATCCGCACCAGGGTTTTATTTTTACGGGAAATTAGCTCAGTTGGCTAGAGCGCACGATTCACATTCGTGAGGTCACAGGTTCGAGCCCTGTATTTCCCACCATTCGGCACTAGATTCATATGAAATGGAGATTATTCAACAGAAAAAAACGAGACGAGGAAGTTCCTTGGAGGCCGGATGGCGGTGTCGAAACCTACGTCCACTCAGGGCTCACGGAACCCGAAGGCTTTAGGGCGTCTGACATATTTATGGGTGTTCCCGACCCGCGAACTATCGAGGTGTATAAGATCCTTAAGGGAACATATGAGGCTGAGCAAGCAGCCAACGGCGATCCTGATGCTATCCGCGAAATACGCAAAAGAGGAACTGCTGCTTTTATGGCTCTGGGAGGGTTTGAAATGGAGGAGGATAATGATGAGAAATAAAACCGTTAATCTTCTTCAGATTCAAGCAATTCCAGTCGAATATCTGGGACATGAATTAGTGCAGAACCACCTTCATATATTGCAAATGGTGTACCGATAATAAGAGGTTTCTCGTATAGCTCCTGCGATTTACTGCGTTCATCGTCTAGGTCATCATACAACGACACCAGCAAGTCATTGATCCGTTCTTTTTCGCTTGATGCACCTGAAAAAACTTTGTCAAGCCGATCCTCAAGGACAACGAGATATGTCAGCGCGTGAGTTTGCGCAATAATTCTCTTGTCCAAATCGGTGCTATCAATGTGACGGAGAACGATATCGACCCCTTCTACAGTGTATCCAGTAGTCCTCTAGCTTCACTCCAGTTCTCAAAGATTTCCTCAAAGCGGGGTTGGAGTGAAGTCGGGGCTAACCTGTCTCCGGGCCTTCTAAACGGAACATCTGTGGTAATTACTCTATTTTTTGATTTATTGAACAAGAAAGCTCCTACTCGCTTCACGAATCTCTGACATGCCGCGTTTTAATCCTTTCTTTAGAATGCTCGTGTAAGCCCCACCTAGCCAGCCCCCCTCACTTGCCTATTCATGGTGCCGTTTGATTTAATAGGTATAGGAGAATATTCGTGAAGGAAATGTCAGCAAGGATTGATACATCGACGGGGCAAATGGATCAGCATTGTACGAATCTTGAAAACCGCCTCAACGAGATCACCAAGCGTCTTGATAGTATAGACCGACGACTCAGTAATCTCGAGAAAGATCAGGCTGAGTCTAAGTCAGTAGCCCGACACAGCGTTCACCGCCTCAACCGCCACCCAGCGCCATGGACATTCGGTCAGCACCCAGACGACTACAAGGGCCCAGTTTGGATTCGAATTACTCCTGCTACCGGCAACGCCAACCAGCCGCACACTATTCGCATCCTCTGGGGCCAGTATCTATTTGAGCGAGAGCTATATATTCCTGACGGGCCACTCAGCCTAACCCATCACAAGACCAATCTTGGCTCAATCCCGCTGCAAATCAACGTCGAACCAGCAGCTACCGTCACCGTCGGACAAGGCCCACCACCTGATGAAGAATGGGTAAATATCGATGAAGGCTGGACACGGCTGGCTGGAGCGCCAATTTATCAATAAGTATGGCGTTACATAGTCCTTGATAGACCCACTCGATTTAAGATTAGGAATAGAGAGATTATTTACTTCTCTATGCTTGATAAATATTTTTTTATCCCTATAATAACCTGCATGAGTGCTTCTATGATAGACAATGCCAAAGGTATGCTAACAGGATTAGCGATTGGCGATGCATTGGGGATGGTGTGCGAATTTGAGCAGCCCGGGACATTTCCATATGTTGATGAAATGAGAGCTGGCGGACCGTTTAATCTACCGAAAGGATACTGGACGGACGACACATCAATGGCACTTTGTCTAGCCGAAAGCCTGCTCAACAACGGAGGATATGATTCATATGATGTGATGGGCAATTTTACTCGGTGGCGCAATGAGGGATATTTAAGTTCCACCGGCTTTTGTTTTGACTGCGGCGGACAGATTCAAGCGGCTATTCGTGATTTTGAAAGCGATAAAAGTGCTTGGGTTGCTAAAGATACTCCACGCACTGAGTCTGCTGGCAATGGTGCAATTATGCGATTAGCTCCAGTGGTGTTAGCAGCATTCAAGCATCGCTCAGAAAAAGATATCCTTGCCATGGTTCGTTTGTCGGCCAGAGAGACGCACTACTCATTTGAAGCAGAGGCTGGCGCTGAAGTTTTCGCTGCACTACTCATTCGAGCAATGAAAGCCAATGGGAATAAAACCAAAGTGGCAGACATTGATAGTCTAAGTACCGGTAACCTGTTTGATGATATTTGGCGGCGCGTTAGACAACCACAGGAGCTGAATACTAGCGGTTATATCATTCATAGTTTACAGGTTGCGTGGTGGGCGTTTCAAACCTACGACTCGTTCAGAGATGGCATGCTAGCTGTCGTAAACCTCGGCGGTGATTCCGATACAAACGGTGCAATCTATGGACAGTTGGCGGGTGCATTTTATGGATATGAAGCAATCCCCACAACCTGGCGCCATGATTTATATGATGAGGCAAATATCACAAAGAAGGCCGAGTTGCTATATTTGATGGATAGCTGTGAAATTTTAGTAAGTCGTTTTGAAATCGATAAGCTACCGCCCACTCGTCAATAAACCGCGTAAATTACGTGTATAATAAGTATCATGGAGGCTACCGTGATCCCGTACGACCCACTTCCACCCGGCCTCTTTGTCTGGATGGATTTGGAGTATACGACGACCGATGTTGATGCGGCGCGGATACTTGAAGTCGCGGCGATTATCACCAATTGCCAGTTGGAGCAAATCGGTGAGCCGTTTTCTTTAGCCTGCAAGCCTAATGGCTTCTCTGAACATTCTATGCCCGAATCGGTTGTTGATATGCACACGCGAAATGGTCTACTGGACGATGTCTCCGTGTCAAAATATAACGAGGCCGCACTCGAAAAGCAAGCGCTCAACTGGCTACAGCAAACCGCAAATGACGCTGTTTTAATTCACTGCGGCTATTATCTGCAATGTGACCGCGAGATCCTCGCGAGACGCATGCCCGCGCTATACGAGCGTTTGGGATTCCGGCAACTTGACATGCGTTGCGCTGAAGAAATGGCCGATGCTTGGACGAGCCAGGGCCGATATCGACTAACCGACCGCCACAATCATCGCGCACTCGGCGATGTGAGGGAGGCGATTTTACTGGGTGGAAAATATAAGGAGCGGTTTGTGCCGCAAGAAATGCTACGCGATGCTTAGATAAAAGATAGGTACGACCACTGAAATTTAGCTAGCCAACCTTCTCATCCCCGCCCATATGTGCTACAATTAATCACCAAAGGAAGGTCTGCGTTAACATCAGACCATATTTTTATGAAGGACGCTAGCAAGATTCGAAATATTGCCATTATTGCCCACGTCGATCACGGCAAGACGACCATGGTTGATGGGCTGCTCAAACAGTCGCGCACATTTCGCGACAACCAGGCTGAGATGAGCCAAGAACTGATCATGGATTCGGGTGATCAGGAGCACGAACGCGGTATCACCATCACCGCCAAACAGACCTCGATTTTTTACGGTGATTATAA
Source organism: Candidatus Saccharibacteria bacterium oral taxon 488 (assembly GCA_005697215.1). Taxonomy (NCBI): domain Bacteria; phylum Candidatus Saccharimonadota; species Candidatus Saccharibacteria bacterium oral taxon 488. The sequence goes on from CP040003.1 coordinate 459,455, forward strand.
AATTAACATCATCGATACACCAGGACACGCCGATTTCTCGGGCGAAGTCGAGCGAACGCTGCAGATGGCGGACGGTGTGCTGCTGATCGTCGATGCGCAGGAAGGGCCGATGCCGCAGACAAAGTTTGTGCTTTCAAAGGCGCTAGAACTGGGCTTGAAGCCAGTGGTGGTGATTAATAAAATCGATAAGCCGGCGCGGCGAATTGCCGAGGTTGAAGATGAACTGAGCGATCTATTTTTGGAGTTGGCGACCGATGATAGTCAGCTGCATTATCCGATTTATTACGCCGTTGGGCGCGACGGCAAGGCGTGGCGGAAGATCCCTACTGACCCGACTGAAGACGCCGATCTCACACCGATTTTTGAAGCAATTATCAATGACATCCCGGCACCGAGCGTCACGGCTGACGGCGGTTTCCAGATGCTGGTGACCAGCCTGCAGTACGATACCTTTCAAGGTAAATATGCCATTGGGCGGATCGCTCGCGGGTCGGTCAAGCGCGGGCTGGCGGTTAGCCTGATGAAACAGGGCGAAGTATCAGGCTCGGCGCGAATCGAGAAAGTCTTTGGTTACCGTGGGCTGAACCGCGAAGAGCTTGGAGAGGCGTTTGCTGGCGACATCGTGGCGCTAGTGGGCGTCAGCGAGGCGCACATCGGCGATACCATTGCCGACAAAGAACAACCCGAGGCCTTGCCGGCGATTGCCATTGAAGCGCCGACATTGAGCATGTATCTTGGCCCGAACACCAGCCCGATGAAAGGACGCGAGGGTGAGTTTACTACCTCGCGGCAAATTGGCGACCGATTGCGGCGAGAACTGGAGACCAACGTGGCACTGCGCGTCGAGGAAAACGGCATCGGCTTTACGGTGTCTGGCCGCGGTGAATTACACCTCAGCGTCTTGATCGAGACCATGCGGCGCGAGGGCTTTGAGTTCGAAGTCGGCCGCCCGCAAGTGGTCACCATCACCGAGGACGGCGTCGAAAAAGAGCCAATTGAAGAATTACAGATCGAAATTAGCAGCGAATTCATCGGCGCGATCAGCCAAGAATTAGGTGCGCGCCACGCTGAAATGAAATCACAAGAAACCACCGCCAGCGGTGCTACCCGCATCACCTATGTGCTGCCGACCAGGGCTTTGATTGGCCTGCGCAACGTACTCCTGACCGCCACCAAAGGCACGGTGATCATGAATTCCCTGCCACATGGCTATCAACCGCTGGGCGGCAAATTGCCAAAGACCCGCGGCGGCGTACTCATCGCCTTTGAAGCTGGCACCACCACGCCGTATGCGCTGCAGGCAGCCGAAGCGCGCGGTGAACTCTTGGTCGGGCCGGGCACTGAGGTTTACGCCGGTATGATCGTCGGTATTTATAACCGCCAAGAAGACATTGAAATCAACGTCTGTAAAGCTAAGCACCTGACCAACATGCGTTCCAAATCATCCGACGGCACGGTACAATTGACGCCATTTACGCAGTTTAGCCTGGAGCAATGCATCGACTTCATCGAGGACGACGAGCTGCTGGAAGTGACGCCAAAATCTTTGCGTCTGCGTAAACGTTACCTTGACGCTAATGAGCGAAAGCGTGCCGCCAAGCGGTAGATCCCCGCCCCGACAAACTCCCGATTGACAAAATACATAAGAAACTTAACGTTACTATAGATTATCCCACGGTAACACGCTATACTTAACCATATGCTTCCCAAGAAAACCACAACAATTATCAAGCGCACGTTAGCACGCACCGCCCAGCGCATTACGCCAATCGACCGCAAAGATCCCGACGAAAAGCTCGGACAGTTGTTTCATGAAGTGCAGTCACACCGCGTGTTTGCTGACGGTAAAACCTTCGTCGATCTCGTACCGCGAAAGCGAGCCACCCGCATCCTCCAGGAGTATCGCCTAGCCCGGCGTGATCCCAACTTTCGGCTGGATGAATTTGTGAAGCTACATTTTTATGAATTTGAATCGCCGGTCAAAAAGGTGAGCTTTGTCCAGGCAGACTCTGCCAGACAGCACGTCACCAATCTCTGGCCGCTGCTCATCCGCCGCGCCCACAAGTCGAAGGGTTCGCTGATCGCCCTGCCGCATGATTACGTGGTGCCGGGTGGTCGGTTTGCCGAGCAGTTTTATTGGGATACGTATTTTATCATGCTGGGTCTGGCGGTGGACGGCAAGTGGAAGCTGATCGACGGCATGATGAAAAATTATGTGTACATGATTCAGCGTTTTGGTTTCATCCCGACTGCTAATCGGACGTACTTTCTCAGTCGCAGCCAGCCGCCGTTTTTTGCAGCGATGGTCAAGCTCCTCGCCAGCAAGCCCGGCCGGCGCGCTCCGAGCTTGACGTACCTCGAGTACTTTCCCTCACTACTGGCCGAATATAAATTCTGGATGAAAGGCCAACGCAAGCTTTCGAGCATCGACTTTATGGCCACCAACCGCGTGGTAGCTATGCCTGATGGCCAGGTGCTCAATCGCTACTACGACGATAAGGCCACGCCGCGCCCAGAAAGTCGCCGTGAAGATATCGAAACCGCCAGGAACAGCCGCTCCGCCAACAAGGCCAAGGTCTACCTCGACCTGCGGGCCGGGGCTGAGAGTGGTTGGGACTTTAGTTCACGCTGGTTTGATGATCCGCACGACATTGAAACAATCATGACGACCGATCTCGTGCCGGTTGACTTGAACTGTTTGCTATACGAACTAGAGATGACGATCGCCCATTGTTACGGCGTACTGCGTCAGGCGCCGCTCAAGAAGCGCTTCATCCGCCTGGCCGAGCGCCGCGCCGAGAGCATCCGCCAGCACTGTTGGAATGAAGCCGACGGCTTTTTCTATGATTATAATTTCCGCACTGGTCATCAGACGAGCCACGCCACACTGGCCGGCATCTTCCCGCTCTACAGCGGTATCGCCACCAAAAAACAAGCCAAGCACGTGGCCGAGAAATTAGAACGCGAGTTCTTACGCGACGGCGGACTACGCACGACGCTGGTTGACAATGGTCAGCAATGGGACGCGCCAAATGGCTGGGCGCCGCTGCAGTGGGTGGCGGTTTGCGGTTTGAAACGATACGGACTTGACGAGCTAGCGGAAGAAATTAGAAAGCGCTGGCTGGCTTCAACCGAGCGCGTCTTTGCTGATCAGGGCAAGATGATCGAGAAATATGACGTTGATAGCGAGTCACGCATTGGCGGCGGTGGTGAATATCCGTTGCAAGACGGCTTTGGCTGGACCAATGGCGTGTACGCGGCGCTGTATGATCGGTTTGATGAGCGCTGCCCAAAGTAGGCTAGTTCTTGGTCGGACGCGGAATGTCTTCTGGCAAAAATCCTTTTTCGTGCTGGAAGCCAGCTTGCCATTTGTAATCTTTGTTATAACCTAGATCTTTCATGAGCTTGGTCGGAGCGTTACGAAGATGCAGCGGCACCGGCGAGTTCGGGTACTTGTGCGCCAGAGAAAAAGCCTCATTCATCAAATCAGTAATCTCGCGCGATTTCTGGCTGCGAGCCAGGGCGATGGCACAGTGGAATAAATTGTATTTGGCTTCAGGTAGCCCGACGCGCTCCACCGCCTCAAAAGTGGCGACCGCCAAGCTCAGCGCGCCGTTACCCGCCAACCCAATATCCTCCGACGCAAAAACCACCATCCGCCGAGCAATAAACTTCGGATCTTCACCAGCGTCAATCATGCGCGCCAAATAGTATGCCGCAGCCACCGCATCACTACCGCGCAGTGATTTAATGAACGCCGAGATAACGTCATAATGCGCATCGCCCTTTTTGTCATAGCCCGGCAGTCGCCGCTGAGCCGCCGCCTTGACGATCTCTGGTGTAACCTTCTCACCAAAACTCAGTGCCAACTCCAAATTACCCAGCGCCACCCGCGCGTCGCCGTCCGCCAATTCCGCCAGATAATCCAAGGCTTTGGGCGAGACTTGTTTGGATTTTTTCAAAGTCTTCAGCGCTCGCTTCAGCACCAATATAATTTCATCTTTGGTCAGTTGACGGAGCACCAGCACTCGTGTCCGGCTGAGCAGCGGCGTGATCACCTCAAAGCTCGGGTTCTCGGTGGTCGCCCCAATCAAAGTAATCAGCCCGCTCTCAACGTGCGGCAAAAACGCATCTTGCTGCGCTTTATTGAAGCGGTGGATTTCGTCAACAAACAAAATTGTCCTCAGTCCCAAATTCCAATTTTGCCTGGCGTGTTCGATCACCTGTTCGACATCTTTCTTGCCACTGGTCACCGCCGACAACTCGACGAACTCTGCATTAACTTCGCGGGCGATAATCCGTGCCAAGGTCGTCTTGCCCGTCCCCGGTGGCCCCCACAAAATCAAGCTGACCGGCTCAGCGCGCCTCACGATTTGACGTAGCAGCTCGCCTTCGCCCAGCAAATGACTTTGCCCGATTACTTCATCCAGGGTTTGCGGCCGCATCTGCTCCGCCAGGGGTTGTCGCGCGTCCATTACCACCAATTATCCTCTCGCGGCCGATACTGCGAAAAGTGTGAAAAACAATCAGCCGGTCGCCGCCCGAGCGGTTTTGTCTGCAGACGTAACCCTCGATCAATCTGCTGAGCACTTCCGCAGACTGCCGCAAACTCCGGTGACGCCACGTACTCTCGCCACGTCATCCCATCCAACGGCACATATTGCTCCAACATATCCAGCGTCGTTTGATGCATGCTGTTTGCCTCCGCTTGACCAGCCTTGCGACCAGACCAGCGCCGCTCAGCCGCCGTCATTTCCGGCGGCAACGCGCAGCCAGCCCAGTGTAAAACCTGCGCCGCTGCTCTATTGACGAGACCGGAGCCGCCAGAGCAGTGACTAGTCAGTCGCACAAGTGCCGCGTGACGTTCCGCCTCATCAGTGGTCAACGGTATAGCTGACGTATTGCCAGTCTTAACCGCCATCTCATATGCCAATCGCTTTTGGTCGAGCTCCCCGAACAGCTCGTCTAACCACCTACTGCTACCTTTGATACTACCAACCAGTGGCGGCAGATTCTTAATCGCCCTCTGGAGAAGATTAGCTTCACATTCACTATACTTCTGCAATCGAATAGCCCGAGATATCTGCCCCAAGCCACCCACCGCTACCGCTATACCACCAAAAAATGTCACTTGCCGACCAGCTTCTGATAACACGTTGTGCCACACCTCACCTGACAAGGTCGTTAACATACCGGCAATCGTACCAATATTACCGACGACCCCACACCTAGCACACTCAGCTACCGAGTCGCTACCGCCAATGACCTCAGGCGTCAGCGATCTATTGAGCCTCTTATTCCCGTTATCCGCCATCATCATTTCATTATATCACGCCATAAATTCGCCCCGCCAAGGTGCAATGCGCTATACTAGAATAATGGATAGATTACGCGTTCTCCTCATATTTGGCGGCGAGTCATCCGAGCACGAAGTCTCGATCAATTCCGCTACTAATGTGCAGGCGGCACTGGACGCAGCACGCTACGACATTAACCTATGCTACATCGACCGCGCTGGTCGGTGGCGGCTCGTCGAGACGATTGAGACACGCAACCAGCCAAGCCCACACTTAACGCCACAACTCGGCCAGCGCTCACTGCTCATCGACGGCGTTAACCAGCTGCCGATTGACGTGATAATTCCGGTGCTTCATGGCAAAAACGGCGAGGACGGTAGCGTGCAGGGTCTGGCGCAGCTACTTCATATCCCCTATATCGGCCCGAGTCTCCTTTCGGCGGCCGTCACCATGGACAAAGACATGACCAAGCGGCTGGCGCTCGGCGCTCACGTTCCGGTTGTGCCGTGGCGAACGCTAGTAAGTGATGCGCCGCGACCGACCTTCGCCGAGATAGCTGATGAGCTTGGTACGCCTGTTTTTATCAAGCCATCCCGCGCTGGCTCGTCCGTCGGTGTCAGCAAAGTCCACTCGGCTGAAGCATTCACCACCGCGCTTGATGAAGCCTTTCGCCACGACGACACCGTGTTGATCGAACAAGCGATCACCGCCCGCGAGATCGAGCTAGCCGTCCTCGGCCACGGCACATCCGCCCGCGTCAGCGTACCTGGTGAGGTTCTTCCTGGCGAAGAGTTTTATAGCTACGACGATAAGTACAGCACCGATAGCACCTCACGTGTTGTTATCCCGGCGGACGTTGACGAGTCAGTGACGACAGAATTGCAGCGCCTCGCACTGGCTGCCTACCACGCGACTAGTGGACACGGCATGGCACGAGTTGATTTTTTCCTTGATCCGACGGGCCAGATTTTTCTCAACGAAATTAACAGCATCCCCGGCTTTACCAATATCAGCATGTATCCAAAGCTATGGGAAACTTCGGGCCTCAGTCCACGGGCGCTGATTGATGAGCTGATCGAGGAGGCGCTTGCCAGCCGCTCTATACATGGCGTATAATTTCCTTATAAACAGGAGGTCAATATGGAAATAGTAGCAGTAATTTTAGTCATCGTACTGATGTTTGTGCTGAGCGGTATCAAGGTTGTCAATCAATATCAGCGTGGTGTGGTATTGACACTGGGACGATTTACTGGCGTACGCGAGCCGGGCCTACGGGTGGTGATACCAATTTTTCAGACGATGATGATGGTGGATGTGCGTTCGACACCGATTGATGTGCCAAAACAAGAGGTTATCACCAAAGACAATGTCACTGTCGGCGTTGACGCGGTGGTTTATTTCCGAGTGATTAACGCACCAAAAGCGGTGCTAGAGACGACCAACTATATTTATGCCACTAGCCAATTTGCCCAAGCTGCCCTGCGTGACGTCACCGGTAACGTAGATATGGATGACCTGCTCGCCAAGCGCGAAGAGATTTCGCAGCAAATTAAGGAAATTGTTGACGCCGAGACCGACAAATGGGGTATCGATGTCGAGAATGTTAAGATTCAGAACATTGAACTACCGGGCGACATGAAGCGCGCCATGGCTAAACAAGCCGAAGCCGAGCGTGAGCGCCGCGCCAACATCATCAACGCCGACGGTGAAAAAGCTGCCGCCGAAACGTTGGCACAAGCCGCCGAGATCCTGGCAAAAACCCAAGGCGCGATTAACCTGCGTACGCTGAACACACTGGAGCGTATCTCCACTGAGCCATCACAAAAGACGATGATGCTCTTCCCGATTGAACTGATTGACGCAATTCGCGGCGGCAAGAAGTAGAAAATTATCTAATTTAACCTTAGTTTTAAGAACCTGGATTTGAAATATATTCAATGATGTGTTAATATATTCTAAGTAATGTCTGAGTCTCATGAGTTATCTGAAACATCACTGCCTTCAAAGATGGAATCTGTTATAGATCCCGAAAAAGTACTATCAAATAAATATAACTATCCTGAGTTTAGTTGGAATCCTGACATCCACGAGCAAAGAGCTTTAGCGCGCGTTAGAGAGATGTTCCTTAATATTGAACTGTCACATGCTACTGCTAGCGACCCTAAACTCCTCCAAGCAGAGGGTATAATTCCTCCAAGCGACTTGACAGACAGGCAGGATTGGAGATCGCAAACTAGCAGACTAGACAAATCGCTTGGACTAGATAACTACACTTTTCTTCACTGGGGTGCATTCCATCCAACTCAAAATGGACGATATATATTTCCTGTAGAGACTCGTGATATACTCCTGTCGCCAGAAACAATCGTCACTCCGTATGATATCTACTCTACGATGTGTACTTATATGATGAATACTGATGACATCCGCGCGATAGACGAAAAAGGGCAAAAACGTCTTAAAGAATATCTGAAAACAATAGTACCGGGCAAAGATTGGGTTGACATAATTGCCAGACGTGCCCTGCGGCGCATGCAGTGCGCTGATGATAAATCTGTTTACAAAGTAAGAAGTCACTCTGATTTAGGTGAGATAAAACATCTTGGCGCTATATCACCAGCGACACTACACGAGCCTATAGATATACACGATCAGCAGACTATGTATTCAAAGTGGCTATCGCTACTTGAAAATAATGGCTTGGCAGTGTCATATATTACAAATATGTTAGAGTTTGGCTCAACCGAAGATAAGACCACATTACAGGCAAGTCTTAATAAATCACGAAAGTTGTGGCGCAAGATACTAGATATAGCCCAAAAAAGCTAAGTCATCATAAATAAACTATCTAAGAGCAGTAAAAAGTAAGGAGCAATTATGAGCAAACAAAACCGCACCGAAGAATTTAGCGTTAACGGCGATCAAGTTGTCGAGAAGGTCAAGCAGCTTATCAAAGAAGGTAACGTCCGCCGCGTCATCATCAAAAACGAAAAGGGCGAAAGTATCATGGAATTCCCCGTCACTGCCGGCGTCGTTGGCGTACTGCTGCTGCCAACCCTCGCGGCTCTCGGCGCAGCAGTGGCGTTGATGGCGCAGTGCACGATCGCGGTGGAGCGATGGGATTAGCGCCAATCTTTATAAATAACCTACTGGGCTCCGCAGCGCAACCCTTCAGTCCGAAAACCTTGTCAATCAACCAGCCGACTGTCCAGCCAATCAAAGACTACGCTATGCGCCAAACGTAAATTATTCAGCTGACAATGAGCGTCGGCGCCGCTTTGCGAATCGAACTCATGCAGCGTCGTATCAAGTTCGCGCCGGATAAATTCATCGTAGAGACATCGCGTTTGCCGCTGGAGTTCAGCACCTTCGCCTTCCCCCATGAGAAACAGCGACGGACAAGTAATAGCTTGGTGGTCGACAACCTTTGCCTGTTCGAAAACTTCATCGATCGCCGAGCGGAAGTCGCTCGTGCCGAACTGCCAAGCGTATTTTTTCAAATTGATATCGGCGGCTTCATTGATGTTCCCCGCTAATTTTAAGGCGAGATTCATCAGCCAGCCGGGCGCTTTGAGCGCTGCGCCGAACTCACGGCGGAACAGTTCTGCCACGTCAAAAATAGGCGTGCTGGCAATCCATGCGCTAATCCTCGCGTCTTTTGCGGCCGCTTGAGCAGTAAAATACCCGCCGCCGCTAACGCCGTATAGCACAATGTGACGCGCGTCGGGATTTTCGGTTTGCAGCCAGTCAAGGCACGCGGCAATCGGCTCGCCGGCGTCGACGGTAAAAGTGAGACCTCTGGCGGGATTAGAGCCTTGACCGGGTAAATCGACCATCAGTACATTATAGTTCCGCCGCCACCCCGGCCAGCCGGCAAAATAGAACAAATCCTCCCGGTACGTATCACCGCCGCCGACCATGACCACGGTCGGACGCTTGCTGTCGCAGTGAAGATAGTAGCCGGGTAAATAGCCGGTTTGATACGGAACGCGCACGGATTTGATCGGTATATTTATCGCCTTAGCGGCACCAGCGAAAGCGTCTTCCATAGCGCCGACAAGCTTCGGATATTCCGGAGAAAACGGATCAGCGAACTGCAGTACTGCCCGATAGGCATAGGTTGCGCCAAAATAGCAGTCGACGGCCATTTGTTCACCGGTGGCTGCTTTTGCCGAGCGAACAAGATAATCAGCATGGTCCGTAAAACAGGATCGCCACTTACTCGGTTTTCCGTCGCGCCCGATCTTATGTGCCAGATAAAACAACTCACCATGCGACATCCCGAACAGCTCCGCCACACCGAGCATCCAGTTGAAAAAGAAATCGGTATCGTCATTATCAAAGAATATTTTAGTCGATTGCCGTTTGAGGATCTTTTCGTTTTTTTGCATGAATAACCCCTTTGGACGTTTTTTGAAACGAATAATTTTATACAGTATCGTGATCAGGCAAACAATCCTTCATCGACGTGGTGCGGATGGGGAGAGTCGAACTCCCGTCTCAACCTTGGGAAGGTCACATAATAGCCGTTATACGACACCCGCGACGAGAATATTATACCTGATTCTCCGCCAAACTACTAGAGTATTGCAGCATTTTCTTGACGCTTACGCTAAAAGTTTGACATATAATTTTGGTGCGCTACAATAGACATATGACGAAGCGAAAACTGGTTACAACTAGCATAGCAACTCTAATCGTCATCGGCGGCTTGTCGCTTGGTGCACTGCACTTCTTGTCGCAGGTAAATAACGCCCCGCCCCAAGCGACAAAATACGCTGACCGAACTACGTCGCCGACTGGCTCATCTGGCTCATTGAGTACCGATAATCGCTCTCGCTCTGATACCAACTCCACGAACGACAACCAGCAACCAAGCAAGCCCAACCAAAACACTGACAATAAACCGACGCCAGCTGAGCACAATTGGGTAACGCAGACGATGCGCCAGAATCAAGCCCAGACCACAAATCAACAGTCCGAACATCGCGACCCTCATGGCTCAACTGAGCAGACTAATCAACTACCGCACAACAACTCATCAAACAATAACTCTAGCAATAAGAGGCGCAAGCGTAGCATTCCAAGCCAGCCTCAGCCATCAAAGCCCAGCGGCCCGGCGAACCACGACCGAAACCAGGCGGCAATTGATGGCTGGCAGATGGATTATTTTGAAGGCTTTGACTCATCGATCAAGCAAACTAAATGGGTGCAATACGGTTGGGGCGATCCAGCGGTTGGCCACGGCTGTATGGGCGTGATGTCGCAGCGTAATTCGTTCACTCGAGACGGCAAACTGGTAATTCGCACTCAGTACGAGAACGGCCAGTGGAGCACTGGTGGCGCCGGTTCAGGTGATGTATTCACCGCCTCACGCGGCCGCTGGGAAGTTCGCGCCAAGTTCCCGAAAGCCAAAGGCGTTGGCTACGCATTCCTTCTCTGGCCAAAGGACGAAGGCTGGCCGCCAGAGATTGATTTCGCTGAGGGGCGCGTCAATGGTCCTCGCATTGAGGCGACGTACCACTGGGATCCAGATAACAAGCAACAGCAAGCATCCCTCGATAATCACGATATGAGCGGCTGGCACACGTACGGCGTTATCGTCGAGAAGGATCATATAATCTTTACGCTGGATGGTAAAGAATGGGGTCGCATCAAGCATCCGAACGTAACTGACAAGCAGATGTTCCTCGGCGTGCAGGCTGGAGCGATGAACCCGAACGGCATTAATAAACATACTGAGACCGTTGACGGCGGTGTACCTAATCCACTCACGCCAGCTGTATCCGATATCGAAATTGACTATGTAACGCATTACGTGCGGAAATAGCGGCTTGCCAGATAACGGCAACTTTAGTACAATGAGATAGCAAGTTTGTGGCTCTTTAGCTCAGTTGGTAGAGCAGAGGCCTGAAGAGCCTTGTGTCCCCAGTTCGAGTCTGGGAGGAGCCACCAAACATTGCATTTTATTCGCGGCTTTGTTACAATAAATCGTGAACTGCATGCGGGTATAGCTCAGTTGTTAGAGCGCTTCCTTGCCATGGAAGAGGCCAGGAGTTAGAGTCTCCTTACCCGCACCAACCGAAGTTATGAAGTAGATTATTCAAAGGTACCAGAAGGTACCTTTTTTATTTGTTCTGGAGCTCGCCTTGCGGGTTATTTTTCGTAAAAGAGAGGCATGCACCGCAAGGCATGCCTCTCTTTTGTTATTCCAACCGGGACAACTAACGGGTTTAGCTGTTCCGCAGGGTTAGCAAAACTCCTGATGGAAATGTTGAGAACGTTAACAATTTGACTTTTGCAAACAACAATCACCTTCCTGTATTTAAGCAAACGGCCGAAATAATAATCACAAGCGGCGACAGAGAGCTCAATACCGGAAGGCTGATAATAACAAGAAATGGAGGTACAAACCGTTCGTATCATACGCATGGTCCTCGTGATAGCGATAGTAGCACTACTCATGCCAGCGGCTAAACAGCCCCAGGAAGAGATGGTGGCACCGCTATCACGCAATAACGAGATTCAGAAACAGCAGACTATCAAGCCTGCTGAAAAACCTCAGCAGACGATATCACCAAAGCCTCAGGCGATTTTGGCGGTGTCCGAAGCAAAACCGCCGAGCACTAAGTACGACTTGATGCGTGCCGCTGGTATTCCCGAAAGTGATTGGATATCAGTAGACTACATCATCGAACACGAAAGTTCTTGGCGGCACAATGTTTGGAACAAAGGCGGCTCTGGCGCATACGGATTGTGCCAAAGCCTGCCAGCAGCCAAGATGGCATCTGCGGGAGATGACTACATGACAAATCCCGTTACGCAGCTACGCTGGTGTCACAATTACGCCATCAGCCGATATGGCAGTTGGCAGGCAGCCGCCGCGTTTTGGAAACGTACCGACCCGCGCCCCTACCCGGGACATTGGTGGTAAAAACAAACAACAAAAACAGCCGGAAAGGAGATCAACTCTATGGGCAAACTTAAAACAGCAATCAACAACATAACTGTCTTTTTAGACAATGCCTGGACTATCATGGTCCGCGCCACAGAGATAGTAGCGGGAATAAAACTCTTTGGAGTCCAGTACATAGAGACCGCAATCGGAGCTTTACCGATTGCACAAATCCTCGGAGCAATTCTCATTACTGATGTGACTGTCTTTGTTTATTCTCTGCTTCGCTCGCAAAGTGAAAAGAAGAGATGAAAAAGCATATCAGTATCACACCAGTTAGCAAACCGCGCATGACGAGAAGCGATAAGTGGAATGAGCGTCCGTCAGTAATGAGCTATCGAGCGTACGGCGACGAGCTAAGGCTGAAATTGCCAGGATATGAGCTGCCTGAAACGTTTACGATTGAATTTGCTCTGCCCATGCCAAAAAGTTGGTCAAACAAGAAGCGTAAAGCCATGAATGGATGTCCGCACCAGCAGAAACCGGATATAGACAATCTGGTTAAGGCGTTTCTGGATCATCTCTGCGAGGATGATTCGTACGTCTGGAAGGTGTGTGCATCCAAGATATGGGCGGAACACGGCGGAATAACTATCGAAACTTAAGGAGGAATCCGAGAATGAGAATCTTACAGCTTTTATCCAGAAAGAAAGATGACGAGCCTGAGCTTGAAATTCGCAGTGAGGACGAAGACTATACCGAGTGGCACGTCAAGCCAGATTTTGAAGCAAGAGACTTGTCATTAACCTTTCGGTCCCGATCTGATGCGCGCGATTATAAAAGACTGCTGGCGAAAAGCTTTTACCATATCCATTCAAGAATTATTCGCCGGGAGTGGCAGGGCGGATTCATCCGAGAGGAGAAAGAAGTTAGCTAATCATTAAACTGGTGCCAAAACGGTTAAATGGCTTGGCGATGCCCACCCTTGCCAAGCAGCAGCCAGAGACAGGTAAAAAATATGAACGATAGCAAGCACGTACACAAATGGGAGTGTCTCCGAGTAGATAAGCTTATTTGCCATAGATGCAATACGGTTGCGGAAATTGACACGTTAATTACTAACAACCGTAATGATGCTTATCTCAAAGCGAAGGTCGATATTCTGTCTAAACAGTTATATGCTGGCGACCTAAAGAAAGATGCTCGCGAGAAAGCTTATGCGTGGCTGATGGAGCATAGTCCGGATGCTATCAAGAAAGACGAACAGGTATCGCTGCTATGACAAGAGACGAAATGATCAAACGGATTGAGAGTGCGCTAAGACGTGCTGAACGCGCCATTGTTGAACTTCGCAAAGAGCTAAAGAGACTACGGAGCGAGGGATAGGTTTATGGCGGTCGAGTATGTCCTGTACAAGGGAGAAGAAATAGTGGGAATAGGCACAGCCGACGAGCTATCTCGACGGCTTGGATTACGTCCGCAAACTATTCGAAGTTACTCCTCGCCTTCTCATATGCGCCGCGTAGAAGAAAGCGCCGATCCAGAGTCGAGGATTGTGGCGGTAAGAGTTAAACATGGAAAGGAAGATGATGGCAATGACTCAGAAAAACAACAGAGTGGCGATTGAGGCGCATGCTCAGCGTATTGTAGATGTGGTGGTCCGCAAAGCCGAGCCTGCACCTGAGCCGCCAAAGCCTGTCTATGAGTACTCGCCCGGTCGTCCGATGAAGTTTCAGAATATCGACGAACTACGCGCCATGATACTTGAATACTTTAAGAATGCAGCGCCCCACTGGGAAGAACAAACTGAGTATATTGACCGCCGCGACTCTAAGTCTGGAAAGATTATCATTGAAAACGGAAAGGTCGTCCAGGACAAGGTGGTCCGCAAAGTTAAAACCAAACAGAAACCACTCACCGTTACTGGTTTAGCTGTTGCACTAGGCACATCACGCGATGTGTTATTAGACTATGAGACCACATATTCAGAGAAATATCCAGAATTTTCCAACACGATAAAAGAAGCAAAAGAACAGATTAAAGCCTATGCGGAGGAGTCTCTGTTTGGCACTAATACTGCTGGCGTAATATTCAGCTTGAAGAATAACTGGGGATTCAAAGACAAATATGAGACCGAGAACACTAACCGTGAGGTTAAGTTCATTAACACTGTTCCGAGGACGCCAGAATCATGACAGAAATAGTCAAAGTACCGGATTACACTGCTTCGCCTCGTCAGACATTGTTTCATACATCAACAGCTTTTGAGCGATTCTACGGTGGTGCTGCCGGCGGAGGAAAGACTGCCGCACTAGTTGCTGAAGCAGTAACACGTTGCCTTGAGTACGATCACTACGCAGCGTATCTATTTCGGCGAACGTACGAGGATACGAAAAAGACCCTCATGCGAGAAATAGATAAACAGTGCCGTGCATATATCAAGGACGGCAACATGATATTTAGGTCGCAAGAAAAGGGCTACTACTTCACCGCCACTGAATCGTGGATTTACTTGTGCTACTACAACCACGAAGATGATTTTAATCACTATCAGGGTTCAGAGATACACATGCTGGGTATCGACGAGTTAACTCAGTTCTACGAAAGCTGGTACGACAACCTCGTTGGGCGCGTTCGTTCTGACGATCCAGACAAACCACTTACCGTCTTCGCAGCTGGCAACCCAGGTGGCGTCGGGCATGGCTGGGTCAAGACTCGATTCATCGATGCCGCACCACCTGAGCAGATAATTTATGACAAGCGTCCGTACGTCAAGCGAGACGGCTCAATTGACTACATCGAGACAACTCGTATGTTTATCCCTGCCACTCTAGAAGACCACCCGAGCGCGTCATTCAGACAGTCATACATGCGTAGCCTACTGACAATGGCAGACCTAAAGAAGCGCGAAGCATATCTGTATGGTAACTGGGATCTGTTTGCTGGTCAGGCGTTTAGCGAGTGGCGGCGACATCTACACGTTGTCGAGCCGTTTAACATACCAGACCACTGGCCGAGATGGATGGCATATGACTATGGACGAGGTACGTATGCGGGTGCTGTTTGGCTAGCACGTGACCCAATTAGTCAACGGATATATCTTTACCGCGAATATTATGCTAGCGGCAAAGGTCCAAGGATCCAGGCACGCGAGATGAAGCAGCTTGAACAGTCAAACGAGCAACTGCCTGTTAGGCTAGCCGACCCGTCACTATGGAAGCATATCGCTAATGCCGATGACGGAAAAACTATCGCTGATCGATTTACCGAAGAAGGCATCAACTTCACGCCCGCCAATAACGACCGACTTCAAGGAGTCACTGCTGTTCATGAAGCGTTGTCTCTGGCACCAGACGGATTGCCATACCTGCAGGTATTCAGTAACTGTGTTCATTTTATCCGTACCCTACCGAGCCTCGTGGTTGACACTAAACGACCCGAGGACGTTGATACAACAGGTGAAGACCATCTCTACGATGCACTGCGCTACGGGCTTGTCAATGAGCGTAAGGCGGCAGTTGAGGATTCTATGCCTCAGTCTGATCCGGGACTGTTTAGCGATGGAGGGTATTATGGGTAGTTTACCGATAAAAAATTAAAGGAGGGTATATTTTGGAAAGCTTAGATTTACCACAATACATCATTAACCTAGAGCGAGCCGCACGCGATACGCCGTTTGGTGAAGTTGGTCCGTTCTATCTCATGAGACACAAAGGCGAGACCGTGGGTATACGCGGGCAAACATCGGAGATCATCCGATTCAAAACCACGGCAGAAGCAGTTATATATCTGGTGGACTACATCAAGACCCTGCCGACCGACAAGTCTGGAGATGTCGTTTTTGCCGTTAAATTTACTAACGGTAGGGTCAAACAGATTACTACAACATCAGATATCACAACGATAATCGAGGATAAAGCAGATGACGACAGATAAAGCCAAGGTGCTATGTAAGAACTGCGGCAGCACAAGACATTATCAGACGTTCTGTCCATTCAAAAAACGACAGAAAATATCGCAGTGCGGCAAACATGCAAAAGCGTGGGCAGCGTTCCGAGATAAGGTTGCGAAGCCATACCTCGACATGAAATTTGGGCATGTGTGTGCGGTCGCCGGATGTACCGAGACTAAAAACCTAGATGTTGATCACATTAAGGGGCGCGGCTCTCACCCACATTTGCGTTATGACGTCAACAACTTGCAATACTTGTGCCGTAATCATCATCGACTGAAAACGGACGGCAAACTATGACGAAGAAGGCTTTACGAAAGAAACAGCGCCGAAAACGTAAACAGCGAGCGATAACTAACGAAATAAAGGGAGGTAAAAATGACTAAAGAAACAGAATTGCCAGACGTATTTTTCTGGGCAAACAAAACGGACGGACGTAAGGATAAATTAGGCATTGAGCTATTTGCAATCACCAAATCGTCTGAGATATTTCGCATTGACCATGACGAGGCAATCAATCATCAGCTGTTCGCGCTGTTTTTGTACGACATCATTAGTGGAGTGCAAGTTGACAGTATCACCGGCGTAAGGATTGTCGATTATGCGGCATCTGAGGGCTGTCAGAATACCCTACCCGCCATCAAGGTAAATGACGTACCGGTTGCTGAAACGATCATGGAATATCTGGAGTATACAAATGACATCGACCTACTCGACTTAAATCAAATCGAGGCAAAGAAGCTACTAGCGATTTGCGCACGCTTCACCGACAAGGAGACGAACGAACGCTTTTACATTTTTAAGCACATTCGCCCAGCTAGCGTATTAGTCGGCAGCACTGTCTCCTACACTATTTCAGTCGGACGCATGGAAGAGCTGTCGTCAGAGTGCGCATTAAAGATAGATCCGTCGAATCAAGTTTTAGTGTTTGAAGATACGATGTTTGTGTTCAATAAGTCCAAGTTTGAATCGATGTTTCAATACGACCCAGTGTCAGTCGCTGAAGCTCGCAAGAATGGCAAGATACTTGACGAGAGGCTGTCTATCGCCACGCCGACGGTTGGTCAAGGAATTGAATTTCTCTGTAAGGACAACCGCACACTAGTCAAGCGGCTTGCTAAGCTTGACCCCGTCAATATGACCCGCGATGTTGTTGAGGAGATAATTCGCGATTACAACGTAGATCTAATGACCGATGCCACCAACGACAAACTCATCATCATGGACGCTAACGATGCTAAGAAACTGCTAGATATTGTAGAGGACAACTTCGTTCGCGGTACCAACGGCACTGCTTATATCGCCAAAAACAAGAAGGAACTTGAGCCAAAGGAGGATAAATAATGTTCTGGATTATGACACTCATAATACTCGTCGCATTCATCGTCGTTACAGAGATTGCGGTGGCGCGAGAAGACAAAGAATGGCAACGTGAACGCGAGGTCAGACAGTACAAAGACAAAATCATCAAGTCCCGCAAGCGGAATAAGAAAGATAACGGAATATTTTAATAGGAGGTGTTATGAAACGATACAAACTGCTTAAAGATTTACCGACGTTCAAAGCTGGAGATTTATTCTATATATCTCAATATGGTGATTTGATCCATGATGGTGGCGACTTTGGCGTTACAGCTTACGCCCGACAGACCCTTGACATGTTTCCAAACATTTTAACTGAATGGTTTGAGGAAATTCAGGAAGAGTCAACAGACAGCATTCACTGGAGGACTGAAAATGGCGACATATATTGGTTTGTCGGAATAGAAGGAAAAACTAATCACGATTTTTGGACTGGCACTCCTGCTGACTTTTGGCGTTATGGGTTGGGTAAAATATACCGCACCAAAGAAGAGTGCGAAAAAGCCCGCGACCGTCAACTAGCCGAAGTCAGACTACACCGAACCTCAACATTTAAGCCAGATTTCGAAAATGATAATGGCGGTTGGATTGTCTTTTATAACTATTCAAATAAAAAGTTATATTCTATGCGAAGTTGTTGCACTGATAGTGGTGAGCCTGTACGCTACGCAACCAGAGAAGATGCTCAAAAATCCATCAAAGAACACAAGAAAGACTGGCTAACCTACTTTAACGTGGAGGATTGTTAAATGGGACTTTTAGATATGTCAGAGACGACTACTTTTCGCGATCTGATGCTAGAAAGATGCCGAGTGGCTATGGAACATAGGCTCGGAAAACATATGCTACGGAATCTAGAATTGCGAGA
Source organism: Candidatus Saccharibacteria bacterium oral taxon 488 (assembly GCA_005697215.1). Lineage (NCBI taxonomy): Bacteria > Candidatus Saccharimonadota > Candidatus Saccharibacteria bacterium oral taxon 488. Next base: position 477,828 of record CP040003.1, read on the forward strand.
GTTTCAAAATCCTTGCGCCGCCATAGATGATTTGGCAATTGCATTTTGCTCTGACGTGCTGTCTAACAAATTATGCGAGGATTCATACAGCGTATCAGACTCTCAGACGCTTCTCTTCCCGAAAACTCCATGGCAACACTTCAAGAATGACTACATGCCAAAGTGGTTTATCAAGAAGTTTCCTATCAAGTATCTGCATAAGAAGGTAGAGTTTCATAAAACCATTAAAATCACTCGTCGAGAAACCTACCCGATGTGCGATATGGACATCAGAAATAACCCGGGGCTCAGAGTTCAGCTGGGTACGCCGGTTATTAAAGATGAGGTAAAAATTAGCTAATAGAAAGGACACGATATGGAACGTAAAATACTCATGACAATCTATATCATCGGTATGATATCCGGTGCAGCCTCAGTGATATTTACTGCTATCGAAAAGCAATACACCGGATCAATATTCTATCTAATACTATTTTTCATTAACACGTTTGGATTTTATGCCGCAAAGGAGGAAAAATAGAATGGAGTCTTACTCATATTGCTCAGCCCTAGAAAAGTTCTGGAATTTTGTCATTGGGATAGTTATTATTTGTATTTTTGTGTCTGCTACTGCTTGGTCAATAACAGCAGCAATAAGCGTTCGAGGTGGACTTGACGCGCAAGATTCTCACCTTGATGCACAAAAGTCTCGCTGTGAATCGCTTCAGGGTAATTATGGCGGCGGAAAATGCTTTAAGGGTGGAAAAGAAATATGAAAAAACTAGAAAAGATAGATTACTTACAAAAAAACCATTTGTATGAATGGGTAAAAACTCATGCCCAAGTAGAGCGAGAGTTGTCAGATGCTCATGACCTTTTCTGCGAATGCGGACACCTAGCAACTGGGGCTCATGAATCTGGCTGCCGCAAACTCAGAAATAAAATCATGAGCGAGACGATAAAACGGCTATCTCATTTACTGCCTAAAGAGAATGTGAGGCTAGACGGAGATGGTTAGAGAGTTAGGCGATGTTTACAGCCATAGAGTTGTGCCAGTCGGTACTAAGATATGGTTTGAATCAGAAAGACAAGGCTACACGGTTAGAGCGTCTAATACAGCGTTTGCAATTTTGACCAAGCCGTTCAATATCAGCAAAACCGTACTGTACACAATCATCGACTGGGAGCTTGGTATACGCGGTCCTAGCAACCTAATTTTTAACATTGGCGCAGAGACCGATGAGCAGTGCCTAGAGCTATTGGATATGCTCACTAGCGGCGAGATTGAAGTTAGCTCACGACGCTGCGTCGAGCTGAATATTCGAAGAGCAAAAATAAATTATATGAAATTGTGTAGATAAGGAACAGATTATGGCCAAACCACATTTTAGCTCACTAAGAATGGATTGGCGAACACCAAAAGCAGTCTATCAGGTACTTGATTCAGAGTTTCAGTTTGATCATGACCCTTGCCCCGCTAATTGGGACGGCAAGGTCGATGGGCTGACAAGCGATTGGGGGGGTACAAACTACGTCAATCCACCATACGGCAGAGAGCTACCAAAATGGATTGAGAAAGGCTATCGGGAGTGGCGGAAAGGCAAAACAGTTGTATTTCTGATACCAAGCCGAACCGACACGCGCTGGTGGCACGATTATTGCATGAAAGCGACCGAAATCCGCTACATAAAAGGCAGGCTGAAGTTCGACGACCAGCCAAACCCAGCACCATTTCCGAGTGCGATAGTGATTTTTAGAGCTAATAGAGAAACAGTAAATGTCAACTAAACCACTAATTTTGTAGACATAGATAAAGGAGATGTTAATGAAAATCATAGCAGAAAATCCAGCTGAAGAAGCCCTGTTGTGGCGCATTAAAGCCCTGAGCAACGAGTTAGTTAATCAAGATAATCGATGTACTAGCATGCCAGTCTGGACGATCCTAGATAATAACAAAGCCAGCAAAGACTACGGCGCAGTCATGTACTTTACTGGCAAAGCCGCCGAGCAGCACATCAACGAGAACGACCATCATTACGAGAATCCAACGACATGCATTCGTAGCGCTCACGACAACCGAGAGCTGAAAGATGTTATTCACCTACTCATTCTAGCTGGCGGCAATGAAATACCAAGTAACCATTATGGGGTTTTGAGAGATGCGTGATATTAAATTTAGAATCTGGGATAAACGATGCCGCTTATATCTGACATTAGCTGGTGCAGACTGGGGCGGCGTGGAAGATAGAGGTACTTTCTGTAATTTCAAATATGTACACTTGTTCCCGCCAGAAGGCGTTCCAATGCGCAATCCATCGCCACACTACGGAGGATGTCTAAGCTTCAAACTTACAGACAGTGTAGATAACAATCGTTTAGTTTTTGAACAATATACAGGATGTAAAGACAAAAACGGCACAGAGATTTATGAGGGCGACGTCGTAAAAGTTGAGGGAGATGGCGAGATCTACCGAGTGAAGTGGATTCGCAGTGGATTTGGTCTTGAGCCACGATACAATTCGCCACGTTACCCAGTACTAGGCAATGTTGAATTACGTAGAAAAATTGAAGTCATTGGCAATATTCACGAAAATCCTGAATTATTGGAGGAGAAATGAAAACTGCCCCAACAACCATACTTGACGCTTGTTGCGGCGGCCGCATGTTTTACTTTGAAAAAGACCACCCAAACATTCTGTATATTGACCGACGCCGTGAAACTGTCGAGATGAAAGACAGAGACAAGATTAGGACATTAGAAATCAACCCAGACCTAGTCATAGACTTTACAGATATGAGGTTTCCTGATGAGTGCTTTAACTTTGTCGTCTTCGATCCACCTCACCTCATCAACTGCGGCAAGAATAGCTGGCTGGCTAAAAAGTATGGCAAGCTTGATAAAGATACTTGGCGTGAAACACTGAGCAAAGGCTTGAGCGAGTGTCTACGCGTTGTAAAGCCTGGTTGTGTCGTCGCTATGAAGTGGAGCGAGCGCGATATTAAAACAACTGAATTACTAAAAATATTACCTCAAAAACCAGCTTTCGGCGATAAATCTGGAATGACGCGATGGCTGTTTTTTGTGAAAGGAGTAGATGATGAAAATATCTAGCTTTATACGCCAGAAAAAAATCGAGTGGCTGAGGTGGCGGATCAAACGAAATAGAGTTTGGCTTAATTATGCGATGAATACTTATAATCGTATCGCTATAGAGGGTCGCTGGGACTACAGTACCCTACAACTTCTTGAGTGGAGAATAAATCGTTATGATAATAAGATTTTGTTATATAAAGCAAAAATCGTCTACCTAACGGAAGAAGAAATGAGCAAAAGAAATGACGAAGAGTAAATCAAGATCATCTATCCAGTGCGACAAATGCCATAAGTGGATAGGATACGACAAGCATTCTGGCTATAAGCATTTCTGCACTAAGCATGCGAGAGACATTTGTGAGCTTGAAGAAGCGCGCAGGCACGCTATAAGCCTTATCCGAGACGATAGCATGCGAAACTACGAAATGACGCGCCTCATTAGAGATATGTCTTTTGTGGATGTGAGATATGACCCAGAATCTAGTAAATCATTAAGAAAGGGCATTGAAGTGAAGAAAACCATAACAGACCTCCCTACTCCAGAAGAGGCCACCCGAATCTTTGCAACTTTAGATTTAGCGAGCAAACTAGATAACACTGCTATTGCCAAGCTAAGCAGTTCCAAAGGCAAAAACTCCACGCCAAAAATTGGCGAACTGTGCGGGATGGATTTACTACTTGATCTGTCTAATGCACCAGATGAGGCAAAATATGAGCTGTATTTTAAGGCGCGTACCATACTTGAAGAGGTTATGGCTAAACTTGCCAAATAAATTAGCGACAAAAATAACCCTTCTGAATCAGAAGGGTTATCCCAACCAGGCGACGTATTTACAATACGCTTAATCAATTTGATCGCTTATGGCTGTGCAACAGTACTTACGTCTGTAACACTATACTACCATGCTAAGCACAATGGCGCAAGCATTATGGCAATAAAATATCATTATGATATGGGATGTTGGTGTAGAGCTTCGGACGGTTGAAATTCCTGCCGTACCATAGGCGATTGGCTAGAATATCGCTTGCCTGAACCAGATAGTCTAGGGATGAATCGCAAAACTTTATGCTAATTTTGAAGTCGGCAAAGAGTATCGGAGGGTAAAACATACCGTAATCAAAATTACGAATTCCATGTATTAGCTCCTCTCGAATACTATCTGAGAGTTTATAGTATCCGTTGGTTGATGTGTGTTGCTGGTCAATGTAGACTCGCAGAGAAACTGGCTTGTCTGCATCAATCTTGCCAGACACAATTAGCTTCTCTAGCTTGGACTTTATCATTCTCTTTAGGGCGTAGTCTTTGTAGCGATGAATCGATAGCTTGTTTGCCATAATAGATTCATTGACGTCAGACAGCTTTACCGTAGCACTAAGACTATTGAATGACTTGACGCAATTATACAGACTTCTCTTGTATTTAATCTCTAAGCCAGCCGCTTTTAACTCCGACCCCATCGACATGCCGAGACTGGATTTTATCTCTCGGGACATTGTTTTGAACTGCTCTCTTGCTGCAATACGCTCATGATTATCCAAGAACAGATATCCAGCGTATATAAAATAATCATGCCCAGAATTAAGAGAGAAAACACCAGAATCATCTAGGTATATCGATATTTCTTGATACTCTTTATCACTCATATTAGTAATAATTATAACATTTTTCGTAAAAATGTTTGAGAATCCAAAAAGCTCATGATATGGTGAATATGTAATAGCCACGAGCGGTAATGCCGCAGTAGGCTCGCAGAGAAATCTGGGGGCTTTTTATTTTGGAAAAGAAATTATGAAAGCAAGCGACTTAGGTAAAGACTATCAAGAATCAAGGACAAATATGATCCACACGCACGAGACATGGCGTGTCTTACTCGATATTGCCTATGCCAAGCTGTCTACTGAAAAAGGTTTTAAGTCTCGTGTTCGCGAAGGTAGCTTGAGTTCTCTGATATTAGAACGATCCTCTCGCGTGGTAGCACAGTTACCGACTGGGCGTATCCGTTCGCTAAGCAGGCGCGACCAAGGTAAGGCAATGCTGATGGATTTAGTATGGACTAAATATGTTATTCCTAACGCTAAAAGCCAGTGGTCATTCATGACGAAGCTCCGTATGTGGGATTACTACTCCCTTATCTACGGTGCTATGCCAGTTCAGTACGATTACCGAGTTGACGAGGATTATGTCGGTCCTGATTTTAGAGTGATAAATCCGACGGAATGCTTTCCGCAGGTTGGCAATACTAGTTTGAATGATTGCGACGCTGTCTATATCGTTACCTACCATAGCAAACGCTATCTGCAAAGCCGCATGAAGTTTAAGGACTGGAATAGAGCCTCTATCCAGACTATCCTCAATAAAGCAACCGAGAAGCATCAGCCATCAGACGCTAAGGAAACGACTACTAACCTGCAACAGGAGCGCGGCGAAGCAACTACCCTACATCAGGGACATATCGCCCTAGTTACTCGCTATGAACGCGGCAAGAATGGGCGCTGGATTACGTTCGCACCAGACTTTGAAAATGCCATCGTTCGAAACATTAAGAATCCGCACGAATCTGGGCGTATACCTGTTGTATTTAAGTACGCTATACCATTGATTGACTCGCTGTGGGGTATGGGCGATGTTGAGCGTGGCGCTTCATTACAGCGAGCAATCGACACGACCGTAAACCTAAATCTCGACTTCTCCAAGTTCAAGATATTCCCACCAATGTGGTATAAAGGTGATGCTGTTGATCCGTCTCTAATGCGTTATGAGCCAGGTGGCAAAATCCGTACTGCTAATGGACAATCTGACTTTGGCTTCGTCAATCCAGGCGCTAGCCCATCGAATGAGTTCCAAGCAACCTATCAGTTCCTGAAGGGTGCGTTGCTCAATCAAAACGGTACGACTGACACCACGATATCCGCAAGCGACGGTCTGCCGGGCTTTGGTCGAACACCAGAAGCCTTGAGTAAACTTGAAAAGCGCGAAAACGCCCGCGATCAGTGGGATAGAAATATGTTTGAGGAAGCTTATGAAGAGCTAGTCGATGGCATGATAAACCTAATTGGCACCAAACAATCTGTTCCGATAAAGTTTCATGTCTTTGACGACGAGATCCTGGATATCATCAAATCTGGACACAAGGATCTGCTAGACATCTTCGATTCAGCCAAGAGTTACCGAATAGGTACCGACCCAGAGACTGGCGAAAACGGTATGGTTGAGTACATCAACGCTCACGGTACAGCCGAAATGAAGATTGACCATACCAAGCTGTCCGGTAAGTGGATGTATCGAATAGATGCTGGCACGACCGCTGCTAACGATCAGAAAGATGAGTATGAGCGCGTCTATAATCTCGTTGAGTTGCTGTCATCTCAGGCTGGTGCATGGCTAATGGACGGCGCGCAAGAAGATGGACGTAAGGTCAACAGGACAGAGCTACTTGACCAGCTTATCGCAGCTAGTGGCATCAAAAACAAAGATAAAATCTTTGACCCGTACACTCAGGAAAACGACAAGACGAAGCCATTTACCCCAGAGATGCTCAATGATCCTCAAATAGTAAACATGTTACAGCAACAGATTCAAGGTCAGTCCGAGGAGCAGCCTCAAGCACCGCAGGAAATGCAGCAAACTCAAGAAGTCCAACAACTTCAGCCGATGGAGGCGGCATAAGATGGAAAACATTTTAGACAGCGATATCAATTCTCTGCCACTTACACCAGTGGCAGAGGAGCTAAGCCTAGAGGCAAAAGTAGCAGAAGCCCGCCAGCGTGCTGAGGTAGCCGACATTGCTTCAATCCCGGGCTGGCCACGCATCAAGGAGCAGATGAAGCAGGACGCGTTAAATCTGAGGCTCCACAGAGACCTAGAGTTTGGTCCTAATGATTCTGATGAAAAAGTTGGTAAAGAGGTGCGGTCTAGGCTGTTAATGGCGCAGTGGATCGAGAAGTATATCGAGAGAATCGAGGGTGCGGTATTAGCTGTCGAAGTAATGACCAAGGAGGCTGAAGATGAACAGCAATCCTAACCCATATGAGACGTCAAATACGGAGTCAGAGCTAGTCGAAAAACCACATTATGCCGAACTGGATATGAGTAGCATCGCGCCGCAACACAAACCAGACAGTGAATGGCGACAAAACGGCACAAGCCTAAGGTGCATAAGTTGCCAGAATGAACACGGTATATTTTTGCCGCCGGGGACTTTCTACACTGGCAAAACTGACGAGAAAGGACTGCCTATCGTTGAGAAGAGGTTCTGAGGTGGGTTGCGTTTCCGGCTGGTCTTTTACCACCCTACTAGCCGGAAACGGAGCGTATCTCCCGCCGCGGACTGCGTAAGTGTCTTGGCTAAATTAAACGAAAGGATGTAGCATGTCTACTTCTAGCGATACCGGACTATCGGCCGAACAGGTCGAGGCGGTAGAAAATATGGCGCTAACAGACGGCGGAGAAGTAACCGCCACACCAGAGACGCCGGCTGGTGAGAATCAAACTACGAACGAAACAACAGCGACTGGTGCGGAGGGTGCTGATGGCGACGGTCAACAGCAGTCCAATGGTGATTCCAAAGCTGAAGCAGAAGTCGGTACAGACACACAAAACGGGCGTCCAGACAAGCAATCGCGCCTCAATCAGCGTTTCGCTGCATTGACCAGCCAATTGCACGAGAAGGACGAGTATATCGAGTCTCTTAAGCAGGAAATGGCACGAAAAAACCAGCAAGACCAGCTTAAGCCCCCTACTCCTGATGAAGATGGTAATTACAGCGCCAGCGACATCATGGACTATAACCAAAAACAAGCCCAGCAAGCTGCCAATACTGCAGTAGAGGCAATGCAGGAACGCTTGGACGGTGAACAGGTGGCATCGCGCTTTGACCGCGAAGAGGCAGAAATACTAAAAGCATATCCTATGCTTGACCCAAACAATGCTTCGTTAGACCCAACGGATCCGAACTGCTACAACGAAACCTTAGCTAAGGCGGTTGACAGCTATGTCCGAGGACGTATTGAGCCGCACATTTTAGCAAGGAACGTCGGAGCTCTTAAGAAGCTATCGATTCGGAAGCTAGCCGATGAGTACTTAGAGCCTATCATGTCTGTAGCGCAAGCCGAGCGCGAGCGTGCCCAGCAAAGCCTACAGAACCTGAACGGACAAAGCTCTGGCATGTTTTCGTCGGCAGCAGGCTCAGGTGGCGGCGGAGATTCCTTAGAGGAACTAGAGGCAAGGATCGGAAACATTAGTTTATCGTAATCCATTTGGGTGGTAGTGGTTACAGAAAGGGCTGTTTAACATGGCTGACACTACTACTGCGCAGCTTCAGCACGATCTGCAAACCTATTTTGCGAAGAAAGTCCTTCGCGGAGCGGAGTTTCAGACTGTGCTTGACCAGTTCGGTCACAAAGAAACATTGCCAGAGGCATCAAGCAAGACGATCCAGTTTACCCGTTACTCGGACTTGGATATCGTTACTAACCCTCTGACGGAAGGGCAAGCCCCAGCCGGCAGCCAGCTGACAACTTCTGCTATCAATGCGGTTGTTGACCAGTATGGCGACTTTGTGACGCTTACTGACCTCGCAAAATTAACACCAAAACACTCATCTGTTCAAAACGCTCTGAAGAAGCTCAGCGAGCAGTCATCGAAGAGCTATGACCGTGCTATCAACAAGGTCATTATCGCCGGTACTGCTGTACGCTACGCCAATTCAAAGACCGCACGCAACTTGCTGGCTGACGCAGACAAGCTGACCTGGGCAGATGTTCGCAAAGAGGTTTCCCGCTTGCGCACCGCAGGCGCACCAACCTTTAAGGACGGTAACTATGTCCTAGTTGTCGATCCAGCCGTCGAGCAAGACTTGATGGATGACGAGGCGTTCCGCCAGACGGTTTACCGCCAAGCATCGAAGGAGAAATCCAACGAGCTATACAAGGGCGAATTAGTCTCGTTTGCTGGTGTAACGGTTGTTCGAAGTAATAACCTAATCACCGACAAGGGCGCATCAAATGCGAAGGTTCACATTAGCTTGCTCTTCGGCGAAGACGCCTACGGCAACACCGACCTGCAGCATCTGAAGGTGTACAAGGAAGGCCCAGGCGGCGTGTCCGACCCACTTCATCAGAAGATGACGCTTGGTTGGAAGTTTGCCGCCAAGGCTGCCATTCTAAACAACAACTTTATGTGTCGTTTGGAATCCGGCTCGCTATACTAAATTAACCGGGCGGTAGCTCTATACGGGCCACCGCCCACACCATGGAAGGATAATCATGGAAGGTAACGCACCAAATACTCTAGGTCCCACTATGACCAACGTGCCGACTCCCCAGCCCCGCACGCCGCAGGCTGAATATGCCGCGCAAGCAGCACCGGACACAACACCGGCCGTCTCGCCAGCGCCAGTACCAACGCCAGAGACGCAACCAGCAGTGGAGCCGACATCAGTACCGCTAAGCGACCCGCGGGAGTTTTCGCATGACCCAGTAGAATCAGAACCAAAAGACGCACAATACGAGCCAGACACAAAACCAGTGTATGTCCACGTCAAGCTGCGACGTACGGTGATGATTAACGGCAAGGGCTATCCAGCAGGCAAAGACCTGACGGTACCAAAAGAAATTGCCGACGAGCTGTACCGCATTGAAGAGACTAACCTGGAGTACGAAGCAGATCTGCTCCGTGCAAACAACCAGGTCTCTACCCCAGCGGCCGAGCTGAAGGTTTAACAAAAACTAAGACAAACCAAAAAATACACACAAAACATAAAACCTCCACTGATAGCGCAGGTATGACACGCAATCTACTGGACGCTACGGAGAACGGTAAAGACACCCCGACTCGCAAGGGTGTCTTTGCTATGGAAAGTATCTCCCTATTATAATACCAACAGCTAACCAAAGACCCACCGTAGCGACAAGCATACTATCTTTCCTCATAGATTGAGCCTCCTCGGCGATAAAAAACATAAACGTGAGGAGTGAGGCTAGAAGCCCAGCGCTAATAACATTATACAAATCTGGGCGGTGGTTTATCATAGCACAATAAATACTAAATAATACGCAGAATAACATCAAGGAGTTATCCTTTATCCACTCAATTAACCTCTTCATATGGACAAATCATACCATATTTGCTATAATGACGCCATGAAAAAAGGTGGTAAAAAAGAAAAAAACGACACGATGGTCACTAGAAAGAAGTGCCTCATCGACGTAGCTATCGTCGGTGTTGTTTGTTTTTTTATCGGTTTTTTATTCTGTCACACAGCATACCCTATTCTATACCATAACAAGTTAGAATCTGATAGGAAAAACACTGAAGCCACCCTGGACTATAAGATACAGGAGTTGAGAGACTTGCAAGGACGAACTCCAGTCAAAAATCAGAGCCAGAATAAGTCTGCTTCGCATAGCAAGCACACTGTCTACGACATCACGCCAGAGACAATGCTAGCTGAAGTCAACAAGATACGTGCCGAGCATGGCGTCGCACCAATGCAGCTCAGTCCAGCTCTAAATAAATCTGCGCAAGAGAAATGCGAGGACATGGTTACCAATAATTATTACAATCACAAGAATCCAACAACAGGACAGCAAGGCTATGAAATTGCTATCAAGACAATGGGTGGCATACGCGGATATTATGGCGAAAATATGAATGTTATCCATGGTTCAGATAAAGGTGCTGCTGACGTAAATGGAGACCGGCTAGATGAGCGTACCGTCTTCAGTGGCACATATGGCTGGATGAAAAGTGAGCCGCACGCTAAGGCTATCCTTGACTCTCGATACACGCTAACTGGCTTTGGCAAGTGCACCAAGAACGACCACGACGAATGGGGTGATTGGTATTTTATTGAGCATTTTTATAGTCCAAATCTCTAAAGTCAAAAACTTTCACAAAATTTACCAAAATATTGATGATTTGAAAAAACGCATGATAACTTATAAATAAGCATGCGGTATTTCCTGTATTAAACCACGAGAAACACCGCTCCGTGAGCCGCAAGCTCGGCAACGGCTTTGGACGACCGGTCGTACGGCGGACATCAGGACTCCAGAGGCGAAAGACAAACTTGTATTAAGTGTGTCTTCGCAACTGGACAGTCCAAGCGAAACAACAGCCCTTTTGCGAAGCGCAAGAAAGGGCTATTTTTATGGCAGAATATCAAGGAAACCCAGACTTCCGCGGATGGTTGGCAGTACACGATCCTTACGCACTTGCCTACACCGGCAACGACGGCAGGATTGACTGGAACAAGGTCAATAACAACGGCGCCGATACAAAAATGATCAGCTACGACAAAGGACAAGCTGGCAAAGTTCAGCAGTACGTCAGCGGGCTATATCAGCAATGGCAAGGTTGGAATAATAATCGCCAGCAGCCTCGCCAGCAACACGGTGGAGGTGGCTGGGGTGGTGGCTACAGTAGAGGTGGTAGCGGCGGCGGAGGCGGTATGTCAGCAGTACAGCGACAAGCCATCGACAAGCAGTGGGCGCAAAATAACCGCTACTACAACGATATGCTCGGTTCCATCGATCCGCGACGCAACGCAGCACGAGCGGCTGTTGACAGGCAGGTAGATACATCCATCAACTCATTAAAGGGCGAACGCGACAGTGCCTTCCAGAACCTCGACCGTCAAGACCAGAAACTAGAAAAAAGCTATGCACGCGGCAAGCAGTCGTTGGGCGAGATGGTCCGCAACACTCTGCAGGGCGAATCAAACAACATCGGTATGCTAGGCGGCGGCAACTCAAGCGCCATCGGCATGCTGGGCGTTGGCGTGGCTGACCTGCAAAACAGCGAACAAGGCAAGATGCTAGACGACCTGAACGAGCAGAAGACCGACATTGAAGTCAACCGTCAACAAGTACAGAGGAAGCTGGAAGACGAAGTACGCAAGCTGAATGACTTCCGCCAGAGTAAGTACCAAGAAATCCACGACACCTTCAACGAGCAGCGCAACGAAATCCTCAACAAGATGAACATGAACGATAACCAGCGCGCCCAAGCTCTCGCTCAAGCGGGTGCAATATCGACAGCCCAAATTCAGGACGTCGATAGAGCTATCAACGGACGGCTAGGTCAAATCGTACAGACCTACCAAAATATCACTGCTCCGCAAGCGTCACTGGCAAGTGTTCCGGCATACCAGGCGAAGAATATCACTCAAGGCACAGTAGATAGCTCGAATATCAACTCGCCTAGCCTGAGTGCAGGACAAGCAACAGAATCAGTTCTTGGCCGACGCTCTGACGATGACGACAGCTACTTTATGCGTCCACGGCGTTCCGCAGACGACGTCCAATTCTAATAGCCGAAAGGAGCTAAATACCAATGTTTGACTTTGGAAAAATGATACGCAGCTTCTTCGGATGGAGAGACGACGAAGAAGAAAAACGCCGCGAACAGCAAAACCACCGCGAGCCAATCCAGCAGCACAACGATAATCCGCTAAGCCAGCCAAAGCAGTTTCAGGGGTTTGATGCAACACGCCTGTCTACTATTCAGCAGCCGCGCCAGCAGGAGCAGCAGCAAAACTTCTCGCCAGAGAAGCCCAAAACGCCAATGTTTCAACCGAACTTCGTAGAGACAATTGAATCGCAGCTAGAAAAAGCCAAAAAGTATGCCGCACTGGGCGATGAGAACGCCAAAAAGTACATCGAACAGAACCAGTCGAAAGTGCAGCAGCAAGACAAGCAGCAAAACTTCTCGATAAATAACCAGTCACAGCTACAATTACCACATCCGCAGCAACCCTCCCCTTTTCAGCAGCCAGCACAGCAATCACCGCAGATGCAACAGCTGAATGAGACTGTACGCCGCAACAACCTAAACTCTGAGGACTACCGAAAGCGTCGAGACGAATTAACGACGCTGCTTAATGATACCCGCGGCAACTGGACAAACGAACGGAAATTACTCGATGAAGCACAGCAAGGCATCACCTCTGACGAGCAGTTGAAAAATACCATCGAGAAGATAAAGAATGTTCAGTATCGCCAGAAAACCGCTGACGCTGCCTTGGGCGAATACGGACAATCGCCCATGATAAATTACGGTGGCAGGACACCGACACAATTCCTAGAAGACTTTAATAATATGGACGCCGGCAGGCAGCGTGAGGCTATCGAGCAAATATCCAAGAACTTGACAGACTACGCCAAGGTCCCGTACGGATTTACTAACCCTGAACAGCGCGCGAAGTTTGAGCGTATCGTTGCTGAATCAGAATTACTACGCAACCTAATCGATGACCGAGCAACAAAGAAAGGTCCTAATGTAGAGACTGTTGGCAAGGATATTGTTAATATTGGCGGCAATATAGTTGGCGGCATAACACAACCATTCAAGACGGTTTATCGTTCAGGTGAAGCTTTAGTTAATCATAGCCCGCTTGATGCGCTTACCGCAGAATATAAAGCAGGTAGGCTTTCAGAGGAAGAATACGCTCGCAGGTACAACGCCATAGACCAAGAGATAAACGGCATAACTGGAGGCATGCAAGACAAAGGAACTCTAGACCGTATACTTCGCGCAGCTGGTACAGCTGTTGATGTCGCTTCTTCTGTTGCTCCTGTAGGATCTCTTGCCAAGGGAGTTGTCAAGGGTATTGCACCAACGCTAGCTAAAAGCGCGCTAGAGAAAGGTATCATCAGCCAAGCAGCCGAGAAAACCGTTCCCCAACTGATTGCTCATGAGGCAGCCACGAACGCCGCTCTAGGTGCAGGCGGGTCGCTTCGAGCTGGCACCGACTGGAAACCTGAAAATGCTTTGCAAGAAGCGGCGACCGGTGCTGCCTTTGGTGCTGGAATGGCAGGAGCTGGTGCAGCTATCGGACGCGGCGCTACAGCACTTCGCCAAGCGTATGTCGATGGCAACCTGCATATTCCACGTACGGAAATCACACCGAATGCTGGACGAAATGAGCGAATGCGCACAGCCATTGAGAATTATCCTATCGATGAGCCATTTAACTACGGGCGCGTTAGCCAGAGCACTCTAGATCAACACAACGCGATTCAGGCACAAACTGGTCAAGACTTCGTAACCAACAGAGACGTAACAGTGTATCCGGGCGCACATAATGCCCACGTGGAGAAACGGATTATTCAGGAGGGAGTAACACCTGAGGAGTATGTAAATATAGCGGAAAAGTCTATTTATGGTAATAACAGCACACTCACTCGCAGCCCTAACGATACAGGACTCCAGAATGTTACCTATGCAAACACTGACGCACCGAGCGGTCGAGTCCTAATGGGTCAATTTAACGATGGCTTAAGCCTTAAGAGTGTACAAAAAATCCGCCCCGAAAGAATTGAGGCAGATATTAAAAAAGCCCAAGCTGAGCTTGGTACGCCCCTGATGGACGACGACTTGCGGGGCGTTACCCGGGCAGGTAGCAATCTAGAATCTGCTACAGGCACAAGTCCTATTAGTAATCCATCAGGAACTCGTACTGGCAGTGTATCAAACAACACGTTAAATGTCAATGGTGGGGATGTTTACAGGCCAACGAAACCAGGCTTTTTCGGTACAGCTCCTGAAGATTACCGCTACCGAATCGAGCAGACACCACGCGGCAAATACGCAATCGTTGAAGAGTATACTGACGGCAGTCCATCACAGAGATATTCGACACATTCAGACATTGCTATTGCTCGCCGTGAAGCACAGAGATTAGCTGAAGGACTAGAAAAACCAATCCAAGTTGAAGAAACCGGAAAAGGCTACAACGGATTCACTGAACGAGCGGCTGAGATTGAGCTGAAAAAGCTACAAACAACCCGCCCAGAGTACGACTGGGAGATTAAGCCAGCCGAGCATATGGATAGCCACGATATAACGCGAGGTAAGTATGGTATTAAGGGGGTGCTACGCGAGAGTGACGCCCGCCTCGACGGTCCAAACCAGCCGGCGAGAACATACGAAGTTGAGGGTACTGTACCAAAAGTCAAGGAGGAGCTAGACCTCGGCGACGGCTCAAAGCTAACATCCACCACTAACGGGGACACCGGCGTCACAACAATCGAACGCGTCGCTCCTGACAATACAGCAGACCTACAGGCGGTAGCGGCAGCCCGAAGCGCCACCGATGTAGCCGACGGGTACAGAATCGATGATATTACGTCACAAAGCCAAGCCGCAGACATCAACACCTACCCCCAAGCGACAGTTGATAATGTTATCGACAAACTGAACGCCGGTACTCCAGCACAGCGCCGCCTAGTTCGCGATGAGATCCGCAAACAAACCGGCTACGATGTTCACGACATACGAGGCATGAAACAGTATCCAACCATCGTACAGTCAGCATATAACCGCGTCGTCGGCAGCCAGGAGTGGATTGACGCTAGCAAAAAAATCCACGTCAAGGGCACGGAAGCTAATCGCAAACCTGATCTAACAGAGTTTGCTCTAGCGAAAGGTGTGGACGAGCAAGGCAAGCCAATATTCGATCTGGTCCCGCTTGACGGCAATAAACATACTATCAGCAGTACTGGTATGGTAGTCGACAAAGATGGCAAGAGTGTTGGCAGCTACGTCGGTATCGATGAGAACGGCAATCAGCATGCTTACGTTGAAGGCAAACCAGTAAACCTAGGTAAAATCGTCGGAGATATTGACCGCTGGGGCAACAGGAATAACCCGCTTGTAGACATTGACCGTATCATCGACGCAAATGCGCCAGATGCCGCAACGGCCGCAGCTACCAAGGAATTTACCTCCGTATTCAAAGACAGCCAAGAAGCAGCCATGAAAGTCGAGCTGAAATCTCGCCGCGACGGATTAACGAAGCTAGAGAGCAAGATGTTGGATAACCTCCCCTCTCGGCAGCTACGAAAAGACCTGACCGAGGATATGTTTGACCTGGTAGAAAAGAAAGTCGATGTTGCCGACCTAAACGCCAAATACGGCAAGGATTATGTAGACACCTACATGAAGCCGGCAGTGGACTGGTGGCGTACTCACGCAGACGATATCCTCAATAACACTAACCGTGTACTGGAAGCAAACGGCTATGACCCAATACCGCGCCGCAAAAACTACATCTCGCATATCATGAACGACCCGTCATTCTTCGAGAAGGTTGGACTGAAGATTAAGGACATCACCGGAATGAATGGCTCGGTAAGCGGCGAAACAATCCCCGGCGGAGTACGCGGAGGTGTCCCTGATGAGATAGTCGGAAATACTGAAAACACTGGTGCGCGTCGCAAGTGGAATCCATTTGCGCAGACACGCCGCGGCGAACTAGCCAACAAAGACTTCTTCGGCGCTATCGACAGGTACTACGAGGCAATGCTCTATAACCAGTACATGACTCCTGCTGCTTCACGCGTGCGAGTAATCGAAAATGCTTTCCGAACGTTCCAGAAAGCTAAGGAGATTAAGCTAGACAAAGCTATTGAAGAGCTCGGATTTAACGAAGCGATGGCGCAAGTCGAGACTGGCAAGCCAAAACACAAGAACTTCAAAGAAGGCGAGCGCTCCCCTCTCATCGCCGCATGGCAGGAATATGGCAATATCCTTGCTGGAAAAACAAACGCTATTGACCGATTGGCCGTTGATAAAGGCTTTGGTAGGGCTGTGGATGTTTCAATCAAGGCACAAGGTATCGTCGGCGCTAACACTATACCAGGCTCAGCCACGGCAGCCGTAGCGCAGGTCCTAAGTGTTCCGCAGACAATTGCTCGAGACGGGTTGCCATCGTTCATGAAAGCTGTCAAGCAGATGATCCACTCTGGCTTTGACAAAGCAAGCGACCCGCTGAATAAATCTTCATTCATGAAAGCCCGCTATACCGACGCCTCATCGCAGCGGCGCGGCATCATCCGAAAGTACACTGATGCTGCCTCTATTCCGATGGAAGCTATTGAGAAGTTTACTGGAGAGCTGAGCTGGCGCAGCGCATACAACGAGGCGCTCAGCAAAGGGCTAACTGGAGACGCAGCCATTAGGCAGGCTGACCTAGCCGCCAAGGCTACTCTAGCTGGGCGCGGCATTGGCGACCGACCATTGGTCATGAACTCGAAAGTACTCGGTGTGTTCACACAGTTTGGGTTAGAAGTAAACAACATGAGACTACAGTTCTTTAAGGACTTTACACCCGCCCAGAAAGCCAAATTCATCATCGCAGCAGCAGCTGCTAACTATGGGCTGAAGATGGTAACCGGACAAGAACAACTGCCAGACTTCCTGAAGGCGACAATAGACACTTATAACGACTTTGCCAGTAACGAGGACGATGCTAACGACAACCTTCTGAATAATACCGCGCAAGCAGGTCAGCGCTTTCTAGGCGAAGCCTCCAAGTTTGTTCCGGGTGGTCCCGCACTTGTTGGAGCATTTATAGACGACAAAACTAAGAAAACCATTTTTGGCGAAGATTCAGACATTTCCCGTTACGGCACGCCCGCTGTATCAAAGTTGATTAAGGCTGGACTTACCGCTGGCGAAGGTTTATCGAGTGGTGATGCTGGTAAGATCGGCACCGCAATGCTTGATATAGCCCCAACCGGTGCACAGATAAAGCGCACAATTCAAGGGGCTGCTGCCCTAAAAGATGGCTATACACAGGATAGCAAAGGCAACATTCAGACACCTGTTGACCGCTCGCCGACAAATATCGTTAAAGGAATGCTCTTCGGCAAGAATGCCCTTGATGAGCAGAAGCAGTTCTACGACACCAAACAGCATGCGCTCAGCGATAAAGACAGTGCTGCGTTTAGAGAGATGCTATTAAACAATCCCGAAGAGGCTAAGCAGTATTATAACCTCGTTCAGGACTCCAGAAAGATGGATATTCTGGAGAAGCGTGCTAAAAATGGCGACACCGCAGCAATGGGTAAACTCAGCAAAATGTCTCAGGCAACTGGCTCAGACGGACTGCCCGTGGCACTAAAAGCCAAGATTGCTCGCGGCGACTACACACAAGACAGTGATGGGACGATCAGAACAAAAGGCGGCGAAGTTGCTCGAGAAGTTCATAAGAGACTTGCTAAAGATTCAAAAGATGAATCAGACGCCACCTACCGCAACTACGTACTAGGCTACGGATTAAAGCAAAGAGGTTCGAGTGAAACAAACAGCAATACCGGAAACGATATTACCGATAAACTATCTGCCCTCGCCGCTAAATCAAACGATAAAGCAATAGTCCATCAAGCTATCGACCTGAACAAGAATAAGAAGTACGCCGATATGCCAGCCTGGGTTAAAGAACGCTACGCTGCAGAAAATGGCATTGACAAGGAACAGCTAACCTATGCAACGCAGGCAAGTTATAAAGCAGATGTTAAACTGCAATACCTCAAAGAGGCAACCAAGGATATGTCGAATGAGCAGCTGGTTAACACTCTACATGCTGGACGCAGGAAGTCAATCGCCGACAAGTGTTTCGTAGAAGATTCTATGCTGAAGAGTTTCTACAACGACGGACGTATATCCAAAGATCAGTACCAAGCCCTGCGGTCCCTAATCATGGATGAGAACGGTAATGTTACTTCGCAATCCAGAAACGGTGGCGGAGGTGCTAGACGCGGCTCAGGCAGTGGCGGTGGACGAAGAGGCGGTACTGTCAGTGGAATTTCAGTGCCAGACTACAACGTCAAGATGATGAAGCTCTCTAGTCCATACGGCTTTGCGAAAGATCCAAATGTGAGCCTTGGCAACGTCGGTTCAAACAAGAACATCGTTACCGGTATCAAAGCACCGTCACAGTTCAAAATTAGTAAGTCGGCGCTACCAACGCCGCGCGTAAGATAAGGAGTTCAGAATGAAAGTCAACGAGATACTAAAGAGTGTCCACGTAGCATACGAACAAGCAGCGGATGCGCCTGCACTCAATGATGAGGACGGGCAAATACGACTAAACCTGCTACAGAAGGCTGTACGCCGCTGGTCAACGGATAATGTTACTAAATGGAATGAGCTGTTTAGTGTAGGCGATATCGGTCCTATTCAACCTGGACAGCGCGAGTATGACCTGCCGGAAGGATATTCGCTATCTAGCGGATTCTACCTACAGGGCAGCTCAGAGCCTCTATATGTAAAGTCCCCTAGCCAGCTAACTGGCGAAGATGGCAAGTTTGTTACTATTCTGGGAAATCCACAAATCGGACACAAGCTTCGGCTAGGTTGGATACCAAAATCTAGCGATCAGGAAATTGGCAAAACTATCATCGTTAAATACTATCGCGAGCCGTTTATTCCAACAAAACTAGATGATGTACTAGAAATGAGCGACCCAAACTTCGCCATAGCCTACGTAACAGCAGAACTGTTCGTAAATGACGATGCCAACCTATACACGAAATATAACAGTGACGCCATGATACTCCTAGCAAATATGCGGCAGCGCAATGAGCTAGTTCCTGATGGGCAGTTTAGCGGACTTGAGGGCGACATTGGGATAGGAGGAGATTGGTAATGGCAGTACAAACTCCCCCACGTATGACAGGCGGCAGCGCTAAAACACAGAACATTATCATCCCGAATTTTAGCGGTGGTGTTAACAGCTATCTAGACGAGGCACGCCTACCGAATAACACACTCCGTTCTGCCGTAAATTACATGCTAAGGCAGGATGGTGTGCTGTATCCGCGTTGGGGTACAAAAACGTTTTTCCCTGTTCTAGACAAAATGCCCGACGGTTTTGACAAGTTCACCGTAAAAATGCTAGCAACGGCCAGCGGGCTAGAAGAATGGGCTATCATCGTGGAAGACGGCGTTGTCAAGCGATCAAACGGCGGAGCATGGCAGGAAGCAACCGGAGAAAAGCTCACACCTGGATATGAAGCAAAGTTCTATCAAGTGGACGATTGCGTATACATCGTCAATGGTAAGGATGTTCTGGCGTTCTACGACATCGCTAACAATAAGGTGAAGAAGTTTGAAGGTATCGACACGCCAAAAAACCTCAAGGTTACCAATTCTAAGAATCTAGCAACCGGCAGCTATTCCAACTTTTATAAAGTCTCGGCGGTCAATGAGGTTGGCGAAACAATGGCATCAGCTGAAATCTCCGTAAAAACCAGCCGTATCCGCAACCAGTGGCGCCAGACAGGCGAAGTTGAGGACTACCTGGAATTAACCTGGGATGCCGTACCAAAAGCTACCCGTTACAATATCTACTACAGCGACATGTCGAATGACGAAACGTATATTGACTCGGTATCGACTAACTCGTATCGAGATTTGGGGCGTACCGCGCAAAACGTAGCTGTGGAGGCTCCTGTAGCCGACACTACTTCCGGTCCCGTTCTTCGTGATATCACTGGATCAAGCTACCGTATATTTGGCGTTGGTGTAGACGATAAGGTCTACTGGGGCGGCGTTGGTAAATATATCAGTGCATTCAATGCCTTCTATGGCGGCGGGTGGGTCGAGATAAACAAAGGTACTGGTGAAATACCAATCACCGTCCGCAGCTATCGTGATGGACGTGGTGAACCAGTAAACGTAGTGTTTATGACAACCGCATCTGGCGAGGGTTCTCAAAACCAGCTTACGCTCACCTCGATGACTGTTGGTAATACATCGTTCATTGTACCTAATATTGCCCGGGTTGTCGGCTCTTACGGTACATACGCCGCTGGCTCAGTTACTGAGGCAGACAACAACCTATTCTTTACCTGCTCCAGAGGCAAAAATACCACTGGCGCTAAACCTGACCTGCTGAACGTATTGAGTACTGAAGAGGTCAGTCTAGCTATTCGCCCAGATTTTGATGGTATCAACCCGCTATATGGCCGCGGAATATCGAGTGTACACTTTGATGGAAAAATATTTGATGCTGTACCGGCCGCCCAATCCAAAGTCAATAATGAAATCTGGATACTGGACTTGCAGCTGAAGGCATGGATACGTCCGTGGACTATTGGTATCAAGAAGCTTATTACCTTTACTCCGAGTGACGGACGCGAGCGATTGATGGGACTTCGCTCAACACCAGACAACAACGGCAAATATCGAATTGTCGAGTTTAGCGAAAAATACATAACCGATGACGGCGAGCCGTTTGTGTCTACGTTCCGGACAGGACTGCTCCACTTCGATAAGGGGCATATGAGCTGGGCAAAGATGAAGAAGACCTACATCGAGCTACTACGCGTGAGCGGATCATTGTCCATTACGGTGAGCGGTACCGGCAAGAAACGTGTTTTGCGCACCCTGAAAGACATTACGGTCTCTAGTGCTATGGTAACGACCGGATTTAACAGCGATAAATTCAACGATTTTGCGTTTAACGATACAGAAGGAGGACACGTAACTTTTAGCGACCCAAGTACCAAAAAATCACTGAAAATAAATAAGGTGGTCAATAACTACCGAGTAGACGGCAGATCAAGCAACGCCTCCTATGGTATAGCCACAATCACATCTGTGGTCATACCAAAGAAAGTACCAGACCCTGCCAGTTGGAAGAAGTAAATAACTAAAGGAAAAATGAAATGGATAAACTACGAAAAACTTCAAACATACCGCCTACAACATTAAGTGCGTCAATCAGCGACACGGACACAACTATTCCATTGTCGTCTACTGTAGGTGCGGAAACCAGTACGTGCATTGATATTGTCATCGATAGAATTGACGCCGCTGGTGAAAAGACTCCTGACAAAATGGAAGTCGTCACGGTCCTGATATCTGGGAACAACGGCACTAACGCTGTTCGAGGGCGTACTGCCCCGGCTATGCCGCATGAGCAAGGTGCTGTGGTTGAATACAATATCTCGACGTCTGTATTGCATAATGACTTGATTGATGGCATGTCATCGATCTTAACGCCCGAAGGCAAGCCAAAAGAAAAATCTATACCTCTCGATTCTATCAACGGAGGTACTAAAAAGGGTGTGCTTATGGTGGGAGAAGAAGGCAAAACTTCGGTAAGTAAGGTTGCGTCAGACAACATCGATTTTAAGACTATGCCTATGTTTGCCGCTACCACCTCAAAGTGGGATAGCCTCCCAGGGGGAGGCGTCTCAATAGTGAACTATAATGAAGTAGAATACGATACTGTGAAGATGTTTGATAAGAGCACTCATCAATCCACTGTGCCAGTAGACGGTATTTATACAATCTCTGCTAAAGCAGCTGTAACATCAGCTGGATATAACTCGGCAACTACCGCTACTGTTATGGTGTATAAGAACGGTAAACTGTTAGAGGAAATGACACGAGTGGCTGGTAGCGGCAACGGCTTGACCTTATTGCGCTTGTCTCATACATTTGATGTGCTTCTTAAAAAGGGCGATATCATTGATGTGCGGGCGCATTGTTCTGAAAACCGCGACTATGGCGGGCCATCAACACACAGTAGATTCTCGATGCGGCTGGTTGCACTTTTCTAGATTTCGCCTACAGCTATCCACGAAACACCGTGCCAGGCTGAACCAAAATTTCCTTGAGAAGTCGCCATCAGCTTACATCCATCATTTGTTATGCTGGTTGGCTCAATTGCATTACCGGTGCGCACGGGGATATTTAACTCTGCTATATTACCAGCTCTCTCTCCATTCTTATATCCATTGAACGATGCGGTGATTGAAAATATTTTTTTGAATTGCTTAGGAAACGCAATCGGCACCTCTATAGTATTCCGGTTATTGCCTAAAAACTGCGTCCAGCCTGCCTGAATCATAAGATTACCAACGGTAACAATATCACCATTTGTTTTACTCGCGAATAGTGTCTTAAAATCGATGTTGCACGATTTTGTCTGTTTTATTGATAAAATCACGCCTCACAATATATAATACAATCAGTTAGCTACAATGTAGAGACTGCCAATTTGATCTAATGGTGATCAGCGGCAGTCTTTTATTTTGGCAAAGGATAGCAAATGAAAGAAATAGACTTAACAGAATTTGGCGAAATGAAATCAGACGTAAAGCATGTCAAAGAGGCTGTTGACGAGATAAAACGCACGCTTGCCAGCCAAGATAATGTTAGCCGTTCTGAACACCATGAACTAGCCACTCTCGTCTCCGCCATGAAAGAGAGTTACGATAATCGTCTAAATACTCTGGAAGGACAAAATAACGTCAATGCTGCTACGTTCACCGGAAAGCTCGGTAGATGGTTCAATGACGCAATGGTCCAGGAAATCGGTAAGATTATCATCGCAGCAATATTATTCTACCTTTACAATAGCCAGATAACTACTCAAATACAGAAGACCCAAGACGAGATCAATAAGACTAATCACTACGTCAATTCGCGGCTAGAGGCGGAGGCAAAGAAATGACCGTAATCGCCACACTGATATCACTAACCACAATCTCGCTTATTCTCTACCTGATTTTTCGAAGCAACAATAACGACAAAGGAGGACTACAATGAAGTTCGACAAATCCACCAATCAAAAAATATCACTGGCAATGGGCATATTGTCATTCTTCGCGGCGTTCGTGCTGTTTCAAGGAGATACATGGGGATTCTCCCCTTTAGCAAAGCAAATATTCTCGTCAATCACGGGTACAATTTCTTTGGTAAATATGTATTTCTTCGGTAGCACGGCTGAAAAAATCAAGAACGAAAGGAGCGAAAAATGAAACGAGTAATAGCATTTATTAAGCGTCATTTGGCGTCGGTCATTGTTCTCGCGGTGATTGCTGTGATTGGCACGATGGCAACACTAGCACATCAGAACGACGACGGCACGCGCACGTTTGACAGAAAAGCGCCAAAATACAGCGAGGCAATTGAACAGGCGCACTGTAAGGTCAAAGCTTCGACTGACGCGGCTATCGCAAGCACGCTTGGCTTCGATGCGCCACAAGACAAAGGCAGCGGCTGCGAACCAAAGGACAAAGAATTAGCACAGTTTGGCTCTGGCGTTTATTACAAGACCGACCTATCCAGTCCTACGGCGTTTGTCAATGCTATGAATGGCCGCGGATTTAATGAGGGCTACGGACTACAGTGCGTAGCAGGATTTAAGCAGTTTATGTTTAGTCTCTCAGGGCGTGTGGTGGCTACCCGCACCGGTGGCGCAAGCGGCTATGCTAATCAGGTAGGTGAAATTCAAGCGCTTGGCTTTACGTGGCATGGCGGGCAAGCTGGTATGAAAGACGGCGACTGGGCAATATTCGGTGGTGGACAGTATGGGCACGTCGCTATGTATTATCAGGGTAGGTTTTTCGGACAGAACCAAGGCTCGGGCAATATCTATGTCGGCAATGCATTTAATCTGATGGACTTAGGCGGCTACCGCAACTCTATTATCGGTTACTATCGACCAAACATCTGGAACGGCACTGCTAGCGCGCCAGCCGCTCCAGCAGCCAATTCAAAAGCAGTAAACGATCAAGTGGTGGCTGATGTATTAAAAGGCGTGTACGGCAGTGGTGCTGACCGCGTAGCACGGTTGCAAGCCGCTGGCTATAATCCAGCCGAAGTACAGGCAGTAGTAAATTCACGCGTAGCAGCACAAGCACCGCAAGTAGTTGCACCGCGTCAGAATTATGTAGCTAACAACACGAGTGGTTACGTTGTGCGTCGCGGTGATACGCTCGGACATATTGCTTTGCGGAACGGCTGGTATAACGGTACAGGCAATCTGTTCGGTAATTCTGGCTATACACAGCGGCTGGCTGAGCGAAATGGAATTGCTAACCGCGGATTGATTTATCCAGGGCAAGTTATAAATAAGTAAAGAAGGAGTCAAAATAATGGAAACTACCAAATACAACGCGCTAGAAGAATTGCATAACGAACTGAATCGCGGCACACCAGGCGATGAAGTTTCTCTTAATATCGGCGGCAAAGAGGTACTGAAAATCAAGTTTCAAACTGGCGGCACAGCTACTACAGAACGTAATGGCGTATTTATCGAGGATTTGCTTATTGTCGCTTACGCAAAATTAGCAGGCTACAATCGAGAGTTGCCGTGCCGCGAAAACAGTGTGGCTCTTACAAAAATCGAGGAAGCTATCATGTGGCTGGCTAATCGCAAAGCTGAGCGTGAAGCTCGCGGTGTGTATGGCACTGAGAAACGTTGAACTGTAAAGTGATTCTTTATAGTTGAGTTAAAACCGCCTCGAAAGCTCGGAGGCGGTTTTTTGACATTTTTTCACAAAATGTTGATTATTCTCGCAATCGTCTGCTATGGTGGTAGTAAGCTAAACCCATTAGTTGAACCTCGCCACCATATTTTGGTGCGGGGTTTTCATTTGTCCCGACACTAAAATAGTAAAAGTTTTGAGGGTAATTAGTGGACGGTAATAAGGATTCTGATCCTCGTGTCAAGACCCTGCGCAAGAGACTTGGCAAAGCATCAGATTTAATAACAAACGACGCGTACCTACCTATGTTTCGAAACCGGCAGATACGCTATCCCAAAGAGTTCGAAGAGAGCCTGATTCAAGCTGCACGCAAGAAAGACCCAAAGCGATGGCTAGCTAAAGTATGGTCGTGCGAAAACATGATAGCCTCTGTGAAGATGCTGGCTAAATACATCGCACGGCGAATAGCTAAACACGCTAAGGAGGTTCATGACGCCAAAGTGGCTAAACAGTTGAAGCGGATAAATCCAGCTGGACTATTGAAGCTAACTGAAATTAAAAAGCAGCGTAAGTCTATAGCTGGTAATTTACTGCTATAGAGCTGGTTGATTCTCTTCTCTAACACGGCGACGACCGTGTGTTTCTTGCTGTCTGACCTCTGTTTTTATATAACAAAATGCTTATATTTTCAAATAATAAGACTTTGTCGCACTGAATCCTAACCGATTCTTGTATTATTTTTTAAGAAAGGTGGGTATTAAGCATGATTTTTATATTTTTTAGCCAATAAACAGCTCTATAAAGAACTATTTTAGTAAATCTTTCATTATAACGATCTTTATAAAGAGACCAGTGGAGTTTTTCATGATGAATAATATTTCAGATTGTTTTAGTGACTTTTTGCGAGACGAAGTCATATTATGCGACAGGAGTAGCAAAACCATAGAGCGTTACCAGTGCTTTTGCAGGCTACTGATCAATTTCTTAGGGAACAAACCTATCGATTCCGTATCTCTAGAAGATACCAGAAAATGGCGTGAGATGCTCTACTCATACCAGAAGCCAGATACTGTCAGAGGCTATATAGTTTGCCTCAAGTGTTTTTTCAAATACTGCCAGCGCAAGGGTCGCCAGCTATTATTCGACACCGAAGACATTAAGATACCTAAGCGCGAAAAACGCACCCTAGACATTCCGACAGAAGATGAAGTTGAAGAGTTTATTTCCATCTTAGCCATGAAGCGGCGCGGCTACTGTAATGCTAATAGGCTGCGTAATGTTGCCATCGGCAGACTAATATTCTCATCAGGCATACGCGTTAGTGAGGTGTGCTCTCTAAATCGTAATTCAATCAAAAACCGCCAGTTCACTATCGTTGGTAAAAGCCGAGACT
Organism: Candidatus Saccharibacteria bacterium oral taxon 488; assembly: GCA_005697215.1. Classification (NCBI taxonomy): domain Bacteria; phylum Candidatus Saccharimonadota; species Candidatus Saccharibacteria bacterium oral taxon 488. The sequence goes on from CP040003.1 coordinate 504,305, forward strand.
CACGGATATGTTTTATTGATTCTCAGACTGAAAAATGTATCGCAGATTATCTAAATATTCGTACAGACAATAGCCCAGCATTATTCATTTCATACCAAACCGAAAAGAGAATGACACCAGGCAACGTCCGTAATGCGTTTGAGGCAGCATGCGCGCGTTCTGGCGGACAATTTGTCGGCATTAGACCTCACGCACTACGCCACAGCTTTGCTACTAAGATGTTGAATAGGCGCGTAGATTTACGCTACATTGGTGACCTTATGGGACATGCTGATCTAAATACAACCAAGGTCTACACGCACTACACAAATCCGCAATTACGAGCCATCTACGACCGCGCCCACGGCGAAACATAAGGGGCAATTACATAAAACAGCCGCTGCTTATTGACATAAGCAGCTTTGTTTGCTATACTAGGTACACAGTCGAAAGACACGTACATTGCATCATAAATGTTAGATAAGCTCACAGAACTTGATACCTTATCTACGATGCATAACAAACGTTATGCGGGTTTAGCTCAGTTGTTAGAGCGCTTCCTTGCCATGGAAGAGGCCAGGAGTTAGAGTCTCCTTACCCGCACCATATAAGACTTTTCAGCGCCTGGAGGGTCTTTTTGATTTTCCTGGATATAACCCTTATTTGTTCTTAATTAATTATAGTATGCGATTAGCCGTAATAGTATATGAGCAACCAACAGATAAAAAAGCAACCAACAAAACGACAGCATTGGCTACCTCGTAGTTCTTATTTGCAAAACTTCACCGTTGACGGCAAGGTCAAGACTTATTGGCTTGGAAATAATGGCCGTGCTAAGTTTATACAAACTGCTGAACAAAAAGACATAGCACCTATCAATGTTGCTGTAAAAAATAATCTATATGAAATGCCACTTCTGCCGACCAATGCCGTTGAGAATGTTTTAGCTCAAATAGAAGGAGACTATGGAAAGATACTAGATAATAAAATCAAAAAGAGTAAGCGACTTAGCAGAGAAGATCATGAAAAAGTAGCTTTATATATAAGCACACTAGAAAGCCGCACAATTAAACAGCAGAACCATCTAAATAATTTCCTGAATCAACTTAATGAAATGGGTCGTGCAATATCATTAGGACATAACGCACCAGATGCAGCTGATAGGTGGAGTAAAAAGATAGAAATGATGGAGGAAATATTTTTTCTCGAATCAATACTCGTATCTTTAGACGTAAATAAATGGGGACCATTGGATTTTTGTTTTCTAAGACCATCAGATACTGTTGACATTGAATTTATAACATCAGATCACCCCGTAACAGTTACTGATTTTACTAAAGACAACTCTCCGTTCGGACTTAATCATTGGCATAAAACAGCCGAATGTATAGTTCCACTCACTCCAAAAATAGCACTGTTCGGTAATAGGTGCGGCATCACTGGATACAAAGAAATAGATTATAACTTTGTTCGTGAAATAGACAACCGTACACTACGGCGAGCAGATAAGATAATTATCTCTGCAAGTCCAATCCCAGAATACGAAGAAAAGGCCATAGTCGAGCGTGCACCGCAGAGCTTACTGCTTAATTTTCTGAAACTGCCGGACGGTCAAATTGACAAGATTATTAAGAAGCAAAATAAACAAGAACAGAACAAATAATTTAAGCTTACAATCAATCCGTCGTAGCAATCACAAAAATAGTCTAGCTATCAATCCTGTTCAATAGCCCTCCATAATTATACGGCGTGAATTTGTCATTGATAAAGATCGGATAGGCCGGAGTTTTTACTCCCATCTTTTCTGCCAAATTCTGGTCAATCGGCTGGAATGCTCTTAGGTTTGCCTGATCAAGGTTTAACCTTGTTTTATCCTCCAGGGTTATCCGATATACAAAGCGAAACTTCTCCACCCCTGAGACCGCCCGGCAATCAGCAATTTCCTTTTCAGCAAGCATTTGCAGCTTCTGGCGCCAGACTTTCACATCGTTCAGCCTGCTCTGAACACTAATTTCTATCGATACGCAATTAAGCGCATACTTATTTATGCAATCATAATCTGCCACAATCACCCGAGGCAAACCTAGCAGCCACGACGCGGCCAGCAGCTCCTCATTTGCACCCTCCCCGACAAACGTACAATCATTATCCGGACAAAACGTATTGTGAAAGTCAAGCGCAATATCATACTCCTTGCACATTTCCAATAGCTCAATCGGACGCCATTGCTCGTATATGCCGCTTGATTTCACGCCAGGAAATGACCGGTTCAAGTCTTGTTCGATGAACCGCTTATTTCTTTTTATTGCCTCCTCATTCGCCAGTACACTGTCAATATTTTCCAGCGGATTTTCCTGTAAACTCTTGACCAAATCAATGCCCAGCATTTCATTCCCGTGCATGCCGCCGATTACTAATATTTTCATATTCTTATCCTCCTTATATATTATTTTTTACCGAGATAAATCAATTGATACAAAATTCCGCCAATCAGGAACATCAGATTTGGCTTTATCAATGGTCGCATCATCGCCAAAATCCCTCATGGCTGCGCGCGTCATTGCCGGCGCAATAGTCCGATAAGCTACCTTCATCTGATCTAGGCGATTGGAAAACCCGTATATCATTGGGCGAAAATTTACTAGATTATTACGTCTCGAGACTTGGCGGTCGGCGAAAACTTCATCCAGCCATAATATCTCTGGGTTAGGAGCAGCGGTTGGCGCGTACTTACGCTTAAGCCACGCTGCCATTTCTAGCGACCCAGGGTATTTTTCCGCCGCAATCTGCGCTGGATTAGCCGTCCAAGCGACCGCCGCCAATGCCAGTCCCGCTGGCGTCTCCTCGATATACCAACATGTTGGGCGCGTCTCGCCGATAGCATTAAATTTCTCGGTCAATTCCTGTTCTGTATAGGCTTCGTCGCCAGTCGCGCTGCCGCAAGCTTGACATATATCACCAGGATTTTGACGAGAATAACCCGACGAGCAGCCGCCGCATTTACTTACTTCATACCAAGGTTCTGCCGCGAACGCCGCTTGATACGCGGGAATAATCGCGTCATACTTCTCCCTCGCCTCATCTGGCGCAGCGAACCTCGCTGTTCTTATTTCACTCATAAATATCTCCAAAATTAACTAAATTAACTGTCAAAAAATCAAAACGCCAGCGTCGCGCCGGCATTTATTTGGATTTATTCGCAAACTACTCAGCGCGAGCTGGCCAAACGTGCGAATGATGCTTAAAGACGTTTTTATAGCCGCCAGTACCGTTTTGCATCCAGTCGCTAATCCGAGCAACCGTACGGCTACTGAGCTTCGTCGCTGCAATGACGTCAGCGTATTTTTCGCCTTTTGATAACATTTTGGCAGCTTGTAGGCGCGCGCCAACTTCAATAATCTCCTTCTGAGTCATGACATCGCGAAGAAACGCCCGCATTTCATTAGGGTCACTTATACTAGCAAGAACATCCGCCAGCTGACGCGACTGTTCATCTTTCCAAATATCGTTCTTGCCATTCATATTTTTAGTTTACCAAAGTAAAGTAAAAATGTCAATAGCCTTCGTGTCATCGACTAAAAACTGGCATTTTGCTCTCATCTCGCTTATACTTAAATCATGAAAACTTGGCAAGATGTTGCTTCTTTGTATCAGATTTATCCGCGTAGTTTTCGGGATACCAATGGCGATGGGATTGGCGATTTGAATGGCATTACCGAGAAGCTGGATTATTTGGCGTGGCTGGGCGTTGACGGGATTTGGATTTCACCGTTTTTTACCTCGCCGCTGACTGATTTTGGCTATGATATCGCTGACTACCGAGCGATTGATCCGACATTTGGCGGGCTGGATGATTTTCGGGCGCTATTAGAAAAAGCTCATATCCTCGATATCAAAGTCATGATCGATCTCGTTCCCTGCCACACGTCTGATCAACATTCGTGGTTTCAGGAAGCGCGGTCATCGCGCGACAATCCCAAGCGTGATTATTATGTCTGGCGTAACGGGCGAGACGGCAATGAGCCAAATAATTGGCGAAGTTTATCTGGCGGCAGTTCATGGGAGTTTGATGAGCAAACCGGTCAATTTTATCTCCACTCATTCCTGAAGACACAGCCGGATTTGAATTGGGATAATCCTGCGGTTCGCGATGAGATAAAAAACGTGGTGCGATTTTGGTTTGATATGGGCGTGGACGGCATGCGGGTTGACGCGATTTGGGGCATTTCTAAAGATCCGGAATTTGGCAATGATTCGCCAAATCCTGATTTTTCTGGCGACCCAAAAGCTTACGGTGCGTTCATCCACGACCACTGTAAAATGGGGCCGCATTTTCAAGAATACCTGCGTGAGCTGGCGGCGGTTTGTGATGAATATGACGATAAGCAGATGGTGTTTGAATTTTATCCGGACGAGAAGTTGGGCGATATTTACCAGCAGTACCGCCAAGTGCTGACCGCCCATCCAAAGGCGTCGGCATTTTTCATGGAGTATCGCCAGGACGAGTGGCATGCGGAGCATACCGGGCAGAAGATTGAGAATTATCTGCGAGCGGCAGGTTCGGCCAAACCGTTTTTCTGCGTTGGCAATCACGATCAGCCGCGCATTGCCTCGCGGCTCGGGGCGGAACGAGCGCGGGCTTTGCACTTTCTCAATCTGCTCACACCGGGTATTAGCGTAATGTACTATGGTGATGAGATTGGCATAACCAATGGCGAGCTGACCGCTGATGACATTCAGGATAATTTCAGTCCCGCCAATTCCGCCATCGACAGCCGCGACCTGGAGCGCACGCCGATGCAATGGGACGATACGCAGTTCGCTGGATTCTCAAGCGTACAACCGTGGCTGCCCGTTCACGCCAACGCGATAAGAACCAACGTCCTGACACAGGCCATGCACCCTGACTCGCTCCTACATCTGCACCGACGGCTGCTTCACCTGCGGCGGAGTATGCCAGTGTTGCAGCACGGCACGCTTAAAGTGATTAACACCGGTAATGGATTTGTCCTCGGTATCAAACGAGAGCTAGGCAGCGAGTGGGCTTATATTTATATTAACTTCGCTGATGCACCACAGCATTTTTTTATCCCAGAACATACCAAAATCATCGCCTCAACCCACCCCTACTGCTCTACCATCGACAATAATCAGCAGCTAACAATTCAGAAATATTGTGGGGTTTTATTATTGCCACAGAATAATAGGTAACTATTGCTTATGTCTTTACAGTTTGAGTATACTGTTCTACAATATCTGCAAGTTAGTTAATAACGAAGGGTAACTATGGCTACAGACTTCCAGGAAAAAGCTTGTGAAAAGGCTTTGCGTGAGTATCGTAAAAAATATTTAACAAAGAAAGAAAACCTCAATGCTGATGAGTCAACGGCACGCCTGATGGTCAATAGCCTGCTCAGTATGGTGCTTGGATATACTCTCATTGACGAGATTAAAACAGAACATATGATTCGTGGTACATATGTTGACTACGTTGTGCAGTTAAATAAGAAAATTCATTTTATTGTTGAAGCAAAGGCCACCTCTATTGACCTCAATGAGCGCCACCTCAAACAGGCTGTTGACTATGCCTCAAACGAAGGTGTTGACTGGGTGATCTTAACTAATGGTCGCTGCGTCGAGCTTCACCGTGTTATCTTTGAAAAGCCGATTCGCTCACAGCGTATTTTTGCCTATGACTTAACCAATTTATCAACAATTAGAACTGCAGCAAAGCACCTAGTGAACCTCACCAAGAAATCTGTGCTCAGAGGTGATTTAGATAAATACTGGAAGCGTTTTGATGCGCTAACCGAAGACAACATGAGAAAGGCTATTAAGTCACCCGATGTTATTCGTAGCCTGAGACTGTTCATTAAGAAAAAGTCGACTATCAACTTTACCGATGCCGAGGTTGCCAAGGCGATTGACAAACTAATCAGTTAATTACCGTGCTTTCACCAAGGCTAGACCTGTCACCCCGCCAACAATCCCCTGCTAATACAGCTGCGCCCACGACGCAACATATCTATTGAGTCCATTTGGGCCGAGCCGCCCTGCACCGATACACTTCAACCTCAACTGCTGACCCAAGCCATTGACCGCAAAGAACGCGGTTGGATCCGGGCCACGCAGCACTCGTACCGCCCCCTCAATTGGCCGATCATTTAACTCAGCCTTACCAGCCACCGACACCCAGCCGATATAGAATAGCAACTTATCAAGCTCATCACCACTACCCTCAAACTGAGGCTGCAGCACCCCATATTCATACCAGCCGCCAGCAACTGGCATCTGAAATCGTGGCGTCCCTTTATCTGGCACCTCTTCCTCGGCCTCTGGCATGATAAGTGCTTTCTCCGGATCAATAGCATCCGGGTCAACTTCGTGACATGACCATGGGCTGGAATGATTAATATCATGTGCACGCCCTCCAGCCGCCAGCAGCCGCAGTGGCGATATCGCTACGTCCGCCATTCGTTTTAGCAAACCGTATGGGAGTGGCCGTAGTGGCGCTTCACTGTCAAATTGCTCTTTCATACTCGCCTCCTCCTTATAATAATCGTATCTTTGGATAGTTATTATCACCGAGCACGCCAGTGTCTATAATCTCCAGTCCGATCTGCGTTCCATCAGGATGTACCGCAAAAAACTCTGTCTCTAGGTGTGCCGGCCCGCTCAACATTCGCACGTATTGATCATTGATTGGCAGACGATGGACTATCGACTGCTTTACCTGGCCACTCCCACGTTCACGCACTATCCAGCCAATATGAAACGGCGGCTTAGCCCGCAGCACGCAATAATGCCGCCAACCAACGAGCCCTGGCGCATGAAAAAGAAATGAAAAGCGGCCCGGCAGTAGCTCGTCTGTCTCACCATTCGTCGTCACCGTCAGCGCTGGATCTATCAGCGATGGATCAATATCACGCTGGCAATGCCACGGGTGGGTCTCCTGCATACTGTCTCGGCGAAAACCGCCCAACATAAACATCAGCGGCCGCATTGCTACGTCCGCCATTTTCGTCCATAACGGTAGGGGTTCAGGGCGAAGAGCCGAGTGATTGTGTTCGTCTCGCCGTTTCTCCATCGTCACCTCACTGGCGTCAGCCACTTATCTCCTTACGGAAGTAAGTGAGGTGCGCACCCCCATAACTACGATTGTCCACCACAACAATTCCGTTCTGAATTGGCACCTCACCTATTCCTGAGTGTGATAATACCATATGTCCACCCGGTTTGAGAAGTCCCATTAGTCGCGAGACTGTGGAAAACTGCGGGTTGTGGTATGGCGGATCGGCAAAAATAATATCAAACTCCTCTGTTACGCTCATGCTTTCCAGCCAATTTGATACCGTTGTTTTTATTACAATAGCATTTTCGCTGGCACCCACGGTGCTAATATTTTCAGCAATCACCCGCTGGGCAACGCGGTCTCGCTCCACAAAAACCGCCGACTCGGCGCCGCGGCTGAGCGCTTCCAAACCAATCGCACCGGAGCCAGCAAAAGTATCCAGTACCCGCGCGCCACGCACGGTTTCGCCCAGTGAATTGAACATCGCCGAACGGACTCGCTCGCCCATGGGATGCGTTGTTGAGCCTGGCGGGGCTTGGATGAATCGTCCGCCAAATTCGCCAGCGATAAGCTTAACGCGCACGCTGCTCCTCGGCCAGCCACACCGCACTCAGCCAGCCCAGCACCACCGCACGAATAATCAGCGGCATCAGTTGACGATTGGTCTGCCGCGCCAGCTCCGTCGTCCAGCCAGTCTTGGCAAACTTTTCATACATGGCCATATCCGCCACCTCGTGAACGCAGCCGAGATAAAACGCCCGAAAGCCCGCCTGGCGTACCTCCTCAATGTCGCGCTGCTGCGGCAGGCCAGTGGCAAATCGTTGGTAGGCCACCACGCTAGCGACGCCCGCCTCGAACGCCAGGTGCATAGTCATCACGCCCTTTGCGCCCCAAAATTCCCAGTTATTGCGCAGGGTTTTGAGCACCGTTTCGCCCGGCATGAGGCTCTTTTTGATCAGCGAATTACGGGTCTCCATACCCTCACCGCGCAGCTGAGCCAATTTCTCCTCCAGCGGAAAATGGTGTGGCGGCGTCAAGCCATCAGTGATCGCGTGTGCCATCCATGCTGCCTCAAACGCCGCTCGCTCACAGTTGTCAGCACTGAGCGCCGCTGCCAGATTAGCAATATGTTGATCAACCATCTCGAGGAGTGCTACGTCATTTGGATCGTGCGGGTCAATGAAATGCCACGGCTCATCAACGGCCGGACTTTTCCGCTTGATACCATCAGGTCCATTATTACCCTCGAAATGCAAAATCTGCCTGCTCGACGGAAAGTTACACCACGACGGCAACAGCTGCACGATGTGCCGCCGCGCGACCCGATCAATTTTTTGATGAACACCCATCAGATTGCCTGATTTGGTGTGAAATGTGGTTCCTGAATACATACTTATCTCACTAATTTAGTGTCGTTAATCGCTGATAGCGACTGACGGCACGCGCCAGATGGTTATATTGTAGCAAATCCTGCCCCTCTTTGACAAAGCGCTCGGCCTCCGTTTGCGCACGAGCAATCAGCGGTGTGTCGCTCAGCGAGGCAATTTTTAGGTTGAGCGCACCATGCTGCGCTCGTCCGTAAATCTCGCCAGGGCCGCGCAATTTCAAGTCGACTTCCGCCAAATAAAAGCCGTCTTGCGACTTCTCAATCTCTCTGAGGCGCTGGCTTGGCTTGTCATGGCTCGACATCATCAGATGACAAAAGCTCTGGTACTGGCCGCGTCCAACCCGCCCGCGCAGCTGATGAAGCTGGCTGAGCCCAAAGTTATCGGCATTTTCGATGAGCATGACCGTAGCGTTCGGCACGTTGACGCCAACTTCCACCACCGTGGTGCTCACTAGCATATCAATGTCGCCGTCCGCGAATTGCTGCATAACCGCGGCTTTTTCCTCAGGCGGCAGTTTACCGTGCAACAATCCGACGCGGCGATGACGAAACATCGTTTTCGCTAATTTGTAATATTCCGCCTCGACCGATTTTTTGTCATTATCAGGATTATCGTCAATCAACGGGCAGATGACATATGCTTGGCGACCCTGAGCTAGTTCATGGTCGATGATTTCATAGAGCTTCGGTGCTGAGGCTGGCGACCAAATTTTCGTTGCAATCGGCTGACGGCCGGCCGGCAGCTCGTCCAAAATCGAGATGTCCAGCTCGCCATACAAGGTCAACGCCAAACTCCGCGGAATCGGCGTGGCGGTCATGCTGAGTAGATGCGGCATGTAGTCTGCCTTTTGTAACAACGCCTGCCGCTGCTTGACGCCGAACCGATGCTGCTCATCAATCACCGCAAACCCCAGTTTGTGGTACGTCACTTTTTCCTGAATCAGCGCGTGCGTACCGACCACCACGTTAATGTTGCCATTTGCTAAATTATCCAGCAGCTGACGCCGCTGAGCACCCTTGACATGTCCCGTTAGCAGCGCCACTGACACGCCAAACGGCGATAACAGCTCATCCAGCGTTTTGGCGTGCTGAGCCGCCAAAATCTCCGTCGGTGCCATGATGGCCGTCTGAAAACCAGCCTGCGCCACCTCTGCCGCCACCACCCCAGCGACCACCGTTTTACCCGAACCAACGTCGCCCTGCAACAAGCGGTTCATCGGATGTTCGGACTCCAAATCTTGCAAAATCTGCCAGGCGGCGCGGCGCTGCGCGTTAGTCAAGGGAAATGGCAATTTCTCAACAAATTGCTTGACGACCGGCTGATTGAACGGGATACGCCAGCCGGTCAACTTGGTTTGTTCCTGCTTATTCAACTGCGCCGCCAAGATCATTTCAAACAATTCTTCAAACGCCAGACGCTCACGGCCGCGGACGATTTCCTCGTGATTTTTCGGCGCATGAAGAAACCTGACAGCTTCCGCGCGGCTGACTAGTTTTTGCCGCTGGACAATGTGCTCCGGCAGCGTCTCGGGCAAAAACTCCATGATGGGACGCAGATGTTTCAGCAAATCCTGCACGGTTTTTGGGCGAAGGTTTTTGATAGATTTGTAGACTGGATGGATGCCCGACGTAGGCTGGGCGTCGGACGTATCGTTTTGCTTAGCCAGCTCGACAGATGGATTGCTAATCTGATAGCTGTTATATTGCATACCAAACTGGCCGGAAAACATGAAGTCGGCGTCGGATCTCAACTGCGATTCGCGGTACGACTGATTGAACCAAACGGCCTTGACCTTGCCAGAATCATCCGCCAGCACCGCCGTGGTGACTCTCAAACCTCGGCGCACAATCCGCGTGGAAATCGACTCGCAGCGCGCCCGCACTGTCACCTTACCCGGCTGAAGATCAGCGATGTTGACTGCCGCCGAATAATCATCATATGCCCGCGGCAAAAATTCCAGAGCATCCGCCACCGTCTCCAACCCTGCCACCGCCAGCGCCTGGGCGGTTTTGGGGCCGACGCCTTTGATGTGTTCCAGGGGAGTTGTTAGTTTCATTGCACTCGGCTGAGCGCCTCAGCCTGCAGCGCCTCGAATAGCTGCTTGAGGGCGTCTTGTACTCGTGTATAGTCCTCTTCTGGATTTGTCGTCTCTTCATGCCACTGTATATAGAATTTCAGCTTTGGCTCAGTACCACTCGGGCGAATCGTAATACGGCGGCGTGAATCACCACACTCAAATACCAGTACATTACCCTTGACGCAATTAATTGCCGTGGTCGTCCCATCGGCTGCCGTTCGCACCAGTGTCTGATAGTCGGATACCGCCGATACTACCTGATCGCCAATCATCTTTGGTGGATCGGTGCGCAGTGAGTTCATAATCTGCTGCATCGTTGCAAACCCTTCGGCACCCGGATAAATAGCAACTTCGAGCCGCTCCACATACAACCCAACTTCACGATACAGCTCCATCAGCTTATCAACGAGCGTTTTTCCCTGCTGCTTGAGTTCAGCCGCATATTCTGCGAGCGCCAGCGCGCCAACCGCGCCGTCTTTGTCACGAGCATAGTCGCCCTTGAGCAGGCCATAACTTTCCTCACCACCCAGCACAAACACCTCATCAGTGCCTTCTTTCTGGCGAATAACTTCACCGATATACTTAAAGCCAATCAGCAGGTCGCCGTAGCAGGTAGCACCATAGCTATCTGCCAGCGCCTTCATCATATCAGTTGTAACGATGGTCTTAACGATGTAATGCTGCGGGGTGACGCCGCCTCGCTCTTGCAATTTCCGGAGGGCATAATCAGTCGCAAGTGCGGCGGATTGATTGCCAGTCAGATAGATCGGTTGGCCGTGATGATTCACAATTACACCAATTCGATCAGCATCAGGGTCGTTGGTAATCGCAATGTCAGCTGATATTTCCATCATCTTTGCGACGACCATATCGTTAGCAGCGCGTTCCTCGGGATTTGGCTTACGATTAGCAATCGTCGGGAAATTGCCATCCGGCACCATCTGCTCATCAACCGTCGTAATCTGAGTAAATCCAGCCCGACGCAATACCGGTAGGACATTAGTCTGCCCCGCACCATGGAGCGGTGAATAGGCGATTGTCAAATCACGCTCCTGACCGTCAGCTTGCGCCAGTACCGCAGCATAGTACGCCTCGTCAACATCCTGACCGATAATGGTAATCTTGCCCTCAGTCACTGCTGCCTCAAAATCTGGCTCAGCTAACACCTCGGTCACCGCTGCCGCCGCGTCTAGGATACCTCGGTCATGCGGCGACACCACCTGTGCGCCGTCATTCCAATACGCCTTAAAGCCATTATCAGTCGGTGGATTGTGGCTGGCTGAAATCACGATTCCGACAGCACAGCCAAGGTGTCGCACAGCAAAGCTCAGCTCCGGAGTCGCCCGAAAGCTATCAAAAATATATGTCTTAAATCCATTGGCGGCACACACCCGCGCAGTGTATTGGCTTAGCTCTGGCGAGGTTAAGCGCGTATCGCAGGCAATGACCACACCTTTTGCTGGCGCATCAGGATCAAACTGCTGGGCATAGCGACACAGTGCTTGCGCCGATTCACCAATCGTGACGCGATTGATGCGATTTGAGCCGACTCCTGTCGTGCCGCGTCGACCGCCAGTACCAAACTCAATTACCTTGAAAAATGCGTCTTCCAGATCTTGCCACTGCTCATTTGCAATCATCTGCTCTAGCTCTACCTTATATTCAGCATATTTTGGCTCTGTTAGCCAGCGCTCGATGTTGGCCGCTGCTTCTGCTGATACGTGTTGTTTGACTGAGTCCATGACTATTCTCCTTCCATAATTAATACAAACGTATTTTTACCCTTTTTGAGTAGCGACGTGGCGTTAACGGCTTGGTCTTCAGCTATTTTTTCGCCATTGAGGCTGATGGCGCCAGATTTGAGGAGGCGCCTCGCCTCACCGTTAGAACTGACTACACCAGAGACCACCAACGCTTCGATCACGCCGACGCCGACATCAACACGTGGAATTTCTTTGGCCAGGGTATCCAAGTCGTCGTCTGACAATTGCCGGAAATCGCCGCCACCAAACAGTACCTCCGTCACCCGCTCCACTGATTCGCGTCGATTAACACCGTGAACGATGTCGGTGACTTCACGCGCCAAGACTTTTTGAGCTGAGCGTGCGCCTGGATTGACCGCGTGGTTTTCGGCAATGGCTTCAATGGTATCGCGATCAAGCATGGTGAAAATCTTCATGTACTCAATGGCGCTTTCGTCATCAACGTTCAGCCAGAATTGATAGAACTTGTAGACGCTGGTTTTGGTTTCATCCAGCCAGACGGCGCCGCCTTCGGACTTGCCAAATTTGCGCCCAGTTGACTTGTTGATGAGCAGCGGCGCGGTCATAGCGTAGACTTCGGTGTTTTCTTTTTTGCGGATCAGTTCCACACCTGAGAGCAAATTGCCCCACTGATCAGAACCACCGATTTGCAAATTGACACCGTGATGCTTGAACAGATGCCAAAAATCATAACCCTGCAGCAACGTGTAAGTAAATTCCGCAAAACTCAAACCTTTGCCATTAGCAATACGCGCTTTGAAAAACTCACGACCGATCAAATCTGCCATGTTGAAATTCTTACCAATGTCGCGGAGGAACGACAACAATTCCAGATTGCCCAGCCAATCTGCATTGTCCACCAGGGTAAAATCACGTCCAGCAAAAATTTGCGAGACCTGCGCCTTTAAGGCTCGTTTATTGTACTCAATCTCTGCATAAGAAAGCAGACTCCGCTCCTCGGTGTCACGCATATCGCCGATCATGCCCGTGCCGCCACCAACCAGCAGAAACACCTTGTGACCGCGCTCCAAAAAATGCCGCACCATCATGTAGACCGCGAGATGCCCAACATGTAGACTGTCCGCCGACGGATCTGTCCCCAAATAGAGCGTAAAATTTCCCGAATCAATACGCTCATCATCGGTGAATGTCGCTTGATTCCAAAACCCGCGCCACTTTAGCTCCTCTGATAATTGCATATTCCTCCTTTTCTCAGTAATAGTATAGCAATTTTATGATTGAAGCGAAACATAGGCGTGATATAATGATAGTGTGAACAAGAAACCCTCAGATAAGCAGTCGGGCTCCAGCGCCAAACCAGCGCCATCACGTCCGCACCCAAAGCCAGTAAAACGGCTGAGTGTCTATGCAAACTTGGCGAATAAGCGTCGGCTCAAGAAGGATAAGCGCTCCCGCGAAAAAGCGGAGTACCTGGCGAGCCTACCAAAGCACCCCGTCAAGCGGTTCTTTTACCGCCTTCACCCGAAGCGCGTCTTTCGCTATTGGTTCTCAAAGCGTGGCGGCTTGATGGCGCTAAAAATTCTCGGTGTCGCCATCGTTGTGATGATTATTCTGATCGGCGGCCTGTTCGCCTACTTTCGTAAAGACCTCGACAAGATCCGCCCGGGCGAACTCGCCAAGCGTGTCCAGACAACGGTCACCAAGTATTATGACCGCAATGGCGAGCTCTTATGGGAAGATAAGGGTACCGACAATTATAAGCTGGTGGTTGAGGCTGATAAAATTAGCGACTATCTCAAGAAAGCAACTATCGCCATTGAGGATCGTGATTTCTATAAGCATCACGGTATTAGTATTAGTGGCCTGACCCGCGCTATGTTTAGTACAGCATCAGGTCGACAAGTTCAGGGTGGCTCGACGTTGACGCAGCAGCTCGTCAAGCAAGTTTTTTTCGCTGAGGATGCCGACAAACGCGGCCTCAGCGGTATTCCACGCAAAATCAAGGAAATTATCCTGGCAATTGAAGTTGAACGCATGTACAACAAGGATCAGATTCTCGCGCTCTACCTCAACCAAGCGCCATATGGCGGTCGGCGTAACGGCGCAGAGTCGGCCGCTCAGACGTACTTTGGTAAATCCGCCAAGGACCTCACCTTGGCTGAAGCAGCCCTGCTGGCTTCAATTCCGCAAAACCCGAGTACATTTAATCCGTACAACATCACTGGGCGCAAGATGCTCCTGTCACGCCAGCATACAACACTAGACTACATGCTGGAACAGGGCTACATCACTGAAGCGCAGGCCAAAGAAGCCAAGCAGTATCCGATCCTTGACAAGATCAAGCCCGAGACCGAGCAGCTAGCCGGCATCAAGGCGCCGCATTTCGTGCTCATGGTGCGCAATCAACTGGAGCGTGAACTCGGCAAAGCGGTCGTTGGCCGCGGCGGACTGACCGTTAAGACGACGCTGGATTGGAGGATTCAGGAGAAGCTCGAAACAGAGATGAAAGCCTTCTTTGAATCGGGCCGTCCGGGTCGAGTGCGCATTAGTAACGGCGCGGCAACGGTTGAGGACGCACAGACTGGACAGATTGTCGCCCTCGTTGGCAGTCGTGATTTTAATTATGCTGGCTTTGGGCAGGATAACGCCGCCACCGCCTTTATCCAGCCGGGTTCGACCATCAAGGCTTTCGACTACGCCAAACTGTTTGAGAATCGCGGCAGTAATCAACAAAATTACGGCTCAGGCTCAATCCTCAGCGACGAGAACATAGACAAGATTTATGGTGCCAAGCTGAACAACTGGGATCGACGATTTATGGGAAGTATTTCTATTCGCCGCTCGCTAGCGCTTTCCCGTAATATCCCAGCGGTCAAGGCAATGTATATCGCAGGCAACGGCTCGCCAAAACCAACTGTTGACTATATTCACAACATGGGTAATACCAATTATTGCCAACAAGAAGAAGCGGCCGGCGGCTACGGCTTGTCAGCAGCCATTGGCGCCTGCGGTACAAAGCAGACCGAGTTAGTGAATGCTTATGGCACCTTTGCCCGCATGGGCGTCGCTAAACCAAGCACCAACGTCCTCGAGGTAACCAACAGCCAGGGCGATACGCTAAAGAAATGGAAAGACGAGAGCAAACAGGCAACCGACCCGCAAGTCGCCTACATCATCAATGATATCTTGGGTGACGCGGACGCGGCGCGTGACTTGCACGGTTACGGTGCAATGAATGTGCCTGGCGTTAGAACCGCCGCCAAGACTGGTACTACCGACAAAAACGGCCACGCCAAGGATGTCTGGATCGTTAACTATAGTCCGGCGCTAGTCATGGGTATGTGGCTCGGTAATTCCGACACCAGTACCATCAACACCCCGAACTCGGCCTTTGGTATGCCGGTGGTGCGCAGCGTCATGTCATTTGCTCACAACGAGGTCTATGCCAAACAGGGCAAATGGAAGCCAAATGATTGGTTCAAGCGGCCAAATGGTATCCAGCAGCAAGGCAAAGAGCTCTATCCATCGTGGTGGAATAAAAAACAGGGCGAGACTACTGAAAAGATTAAGTTTGACCGCGTCTCCAAGAAAAAGGCGACAAATTGTACGCCAGCTGACGCCATCGAGGAAATTGAGGTCACCAAGACCATTGACCCGCTCACTAAGAAACCATCATACTCAGCGCCTGAAGGTTACGACGCCAACGCTGATGACGATAAGCACAAATGTGATGACGCCAAACCAAGTGTCAGCCTATCGCTTTCTGGCTCTGGCTCCAGCCGCACCATCACCGCCCGCGCCACCAACGGCACATTCCCGCTCACCTCAATTGACATCCTCGTTGATGGTCGCAGCGTCAAAAGCGAGTCGATCTCCGGTAGTGGCGGTAGTGTTTCGGTTGGCGTCCAAGTTGATAAACCAGGTCGACACACCATTCAAGCGATTGCCCGCGACGAAGGCTACTATACTGCATCAGACAGTGGTAG
Organism: Candidatus Saccharibacteria bacterium oral taxon 488; assembly: GCA_005697215.1. Lineage (NCBI taxonomy): Bacteria > Candidatus Saccharimonadota > Candidatus Saccharibacteria bacterium oral taxon 488. The sequence goes on from CP040003.1 coordinate 520,531, forward strand.
CTTCTCGGTAGGCAGCGGCTCAAGCTCCGACTAACTCGCGCCCCTTCCCCCGTGACACATAAAAACCAGACCGCTTTAGTCTGGTTTTTACTCCTTCTTAGCCTTAGCGATTATTGCTCATTAACCATCCGGATCAAGTCAGCCTCGCGCTGCGACTGAGTCTTGGGGCGAGTCGAACGGTGACCTTGAGCTGCAGCGCGTGGGGCGTCAGGCTTCGTTGCTTTGCTGGTTTGCGGCCGACGACCGGTGGAGCGCTGCTTGGATTGTTTGGGGGCAGCTTGAGCTGGTGACTGTTGCGCCGCCTCTTTTGCTTCTTTTGGCTCGGCGCAAACTTTCGCAAACATCATCTTGCCAGCGTCGGTCTGTAGGCTACGAATAATTTCAATGCGTTTTTTCTGGCCCAGGAACTTTTTGGCTTGCTCAACCACCACCATCGTACCGTCATGCAAGTAGCCGACCGCCTGATGAGAGTCCTGACCTTTTTGTGTTAATTCGAGCACCAGCTCATCGCCAGGTAGATAGCTCATGCGCAAACTCTTGGCCAGCTCATTGATATTGAGAATCTGAATACCTTCGACTTGCGCCACCTTATTCAGGTTGTAGTCCAGCGTCAGAATAGCAGCGTTCATTTCCTTGGCGAGTTGCAGCAAGCGGTTATCAACGCCCTCAGGAATGCGCATTGCGTCATCAAGCAGCGTAAATGAGCCACTCAACACATCTTTTAGTTCCTTCATGGCGTCCATGCCAAAGCGGGCACGCTCGCGCTTGGCGTGATCAGCACCGTCAGCCAACAGTTGCAATTCTATCAACACACTGCGCGGCACGATTATCTGCCCCAATAGGAACCCGGTTTTTGCTAGATCAACCACCCGGCCGTCCATCAGCACCGAGGTGTCAACCAGAATCGGCAGTTGCGTGCCGCTGCCTGCCTGTCGCCGCGGCTTGACCAGTAGATACATCTCCACCATGATGGCCAGCAGCATGATAATGATGAGAAGTTCAATTGTTTTTTCCATATTAATTTCCTTTTATCTAATAACGTTATTGTAAATAGTCGATCAGTGCCTGGCGTAAATCACCGACACCGCGCACAAATGCGTCCTTATGAGTTTTTGGCGCGATGGCGTAGGTAAAGCCGAGCTTCTTGGCCTCTTTGACGCGGGCGTGCCAGCCTTGAGCGGAGCGCACTTCACCGCCCAAACCAACTTCGCCAAACACCACGGCTTCGTCGCTGAGTTTGCGGCCAGCTGAGGCTGAGGCAATGGCCATGGCGACCGCCAAGTCCGCTGCTGGATCGCTGAGTTTCAAGCCGCCAACCACGTTGATGTAAATATCTTTGTCAGAGAGATTGAGCTTGGTGCGCTTTTCCAGCACCGCCACTAACAAATTCAAGCGGTTGAGGTCAAAACCGCTGGCTGCGCGCTTAGGGTAGCCAAAATTCGTCGGGTTGACCAGCGCTTGGATCTCCACTAGTAGCGGCCGCGCACCCTCCATGGTGGCGAGGACAATTGAGCCGTCAAGGTTTTGCCGCTCGGCTAGCAAGCTGGCTGATGGATTTGCCACAATCTGCAGACCGTCCTCACTCATCTCGAAAATTGCCGCCTCATTCGTCGAGCCATAGCGATTTTTCTGCGCCCGCACCACCCGGAAGCCGCCGTAGCGATCGCCCTCAAAGTTCAACACCACATCAACCAAATGTTCCAGGACTTTCGGCCCGGCGATTGAACCTTCCTTAGTGACGTGACCGACCAAAATCACTGCGGTGTTGGCGGCCTTGGCGGCGCGAATGATGACGTTGGATGAGTTGGTGATCTGGCTGACCGAACCCGGCGCTGAGGCAATGTCTGCCAGCGACAAGGTCTGAATGGAATCGACAATCACCAGATTGTACTGGCCAGTCTGGATGGAGGCGGCGATGTCTTCGGCGCTGTTGCTGGACGCCAGCTGCAAGTTCTCTGAATCAACCGCACCCAACCGCTCAGCCCGCAATTTGACCTGCGACACCGACTCCTCGCCGCTGACATAGAGTACTTGTTTCTGCCGAGCAATAAACGCCGCGACTTGCGCCAGCAGAGTACTTTTTCCAATTCCCGGCTGCCCTGCCACCAGCACCACGCCGCCTGGCAAAAAGCCACCACCGAGCACTGCGTCAAGGTCGGCGATGCCGGTTGCCAGCCGCGTCTGTTTGGTTTCGGCAGCCGTCTCACTGAGCCTAAGCGCAGTCAGCGCCTTACCTTTACCGCTGCTGCGAGCTACCGCCGAGGCACCCGTCTCAACTGGCAGTTGCTCAACCAACGAATTCCACTCGCCGCAATTTTCGCACTTGCCGACCCACTTCGGATAGCTGGCGCCGCACTGCTGGCAGATAAATTGTGATTTTGCCCGTGCCATCACTTGACCGCCTTTTGGCTATCGAGGCTTTGATTGAGCTGATCAATCTTGCGCCCCAACGCATTTAATTTTTCAACATCAGTGTTATAGGCATCGACCTTGTCCTGGATGGTTTGCTGTTCACGACGAAGCGCCAGACCGCGCTGACTCAGCCGGGTTCGCTCAGCCTGAAACTCAGCTTGCGTCTGAAAACCGCCCGTCGTCGCCCGCTGATTAAATGCTGCTACGTCTTGGTTATAGGCACTAATGCGTGCATGGTATGATGTCGTCAGCTGCTCAATTTCACGCTTTCGCCTGGCGAGACTGGCCGCCAGTGCATCAGCCTCGGCCTCGGCGCTAGTAAACTTTTCATTATACTGAGCATGCAATTTTAACAGCGCCGCTCGATTACTAAAGTATTCGGCATAGTGCGCCTCCAGCTCTGATCCGAGATCAGCAAACTCTGTACCCAAAATCGAATGCAGCTCATTGGCGCGCGTACCCGGCTGAGCCCGTTCATAATACGCCATCCGCTCCTCCAGCTTTTTAGTCTTGACCTTGACATAAGCCGCCTCTAGCAGCTCGCCCAGCCGCCGACGCTGCTCCGCCGAATAGCGCGACCACGCCACGTGCAGCATTTCGTGAGCCGCCGTCACCTCTTTGATACCGTCTAGCTCCGCGTTCTGCACGTTATAAATGTGAATGGTCTCTTTGGCGTGAGCGTAACAGCCGACGATCGGGCTGGCCTGTTCGACACGACGACAATCTTGATTAAATTGCGTAGCGTTTTCTAGCCGCGGCTGCGCCAGATAAAAGCTAAATTTAGCCTTATCAGTCATCGTTGCCCGCCGTGCCAATGTTGCTATGTCCTGGCTGGGCTGGTACTGCCAGACCCTGATATGATCCAGCACTAGCTGGCGATTGAGCACTAGCCAACTACCGCCGGCTACCAGACCCACAAATAGCACGACACTAACGAGATTACGCAGCCGTAACATTGATCACTACCTCACGATTTTTCGTGGTTGCCACCAACACCGCACCGGGACGGGCCTGACGAGACAATAAGACATCACTGAGCGGATCAGCCAACATCGTCTGAATCGTCTGCCTGAGCACCCGCGCGCCACGCTGCTCATCAAATCCGTTGTCTATGATACAACGCTTAGCGCTCGGCGTGATGACCAGCGTCATCTGCTGCGCTCGCACTGCTTCTTTAAGCTCGCTGGCGAGATTATCAAAAATCTTGCCCACCACCGGCCGAGTCAAACTCTTGAAATTCACCACCGCATCAAATCGCCCGATTAGCTCCGGCCGCAGTAACTCCTCCAGCTCGCGTCGCGCCGCCCGAGCGTTGCGCTCATTCACATCGTCCGCCCGTGAGGTACCGTCACTGTGCGAGCCAAAGCCCAGCTCACCGTCGCGCACCATCGCCTCGGCGCCAACATTGCTGGTCAAGATCACGATTGTCTGCTGGAAGCTCACCGACCGTCCGTGCGAATCGCTCAGCTTGCCGTCTTCTAAAATCTGCAGTAGCAAGTTCAGTACATCTGGATGCGCCTTTTCAATCTCATCAAACAGCACCACGCTGTACGGCTGCCGGCGAACCTTGTCGGTCAATTTGCCGCCCTCATCATAGCCAACATAACCAGCTGGCGCACCAATCAACTGACTGGCCGTATGCCGCTCTGAAAACTCACTCATGTCGATCTTGATCAAACTATTGTCGCCGCCAAACACTTCCCGTGCCAATACGCGAGCTAGCTCCGTCTTGCCCACACCAGTCGGCCCGAGAAAAATGAACGACCCAAGCGGCCCCGACCGCCGACTCAGCCCAGCCCGCGCCCGGCGAATGGTTCGTGCCAATGTCGCCACGACCCTCTCTTGGCCAAGCACTGACCGGCCCAGTCGCTGCTCCAGTGCCGCCAGGTCTTTACGCTCATTTACCGTCACTTTTTCCGCTGGCACACCAGCCATCGCCGCGACCGCTCGCCGTACATCATCCTCGGTTAGCTCCGGCAATGCTGGATCGTCAGCCGGTAGTTGCTTGGCCTGTTGCTCCAGCTGTTTGATGCGAACCTTGAGTTCAGCCGCGCGTTGATACTGCTCAGCCTCGACCGCCGCATCGAGCTTGCCCGCTAGCTGTTTGATCCGCCGTGCTAGCTGTTGCTGTTTGGTCGGCTTGGCTGGCCGCTGTGTACTGACAAGCGCCGCTGCCTCATCGAGTACGTCAATCGCCTTGTCCGGCAAATGACGCTCCGTCACGTAGCGCTGGCTGAGGGCCACGCTCAGCTCGATCATCTCATCAGAAATCCGCAGCCGATGATGTGTCGCCAGCCGACTGGCTAGCGCCCGCACCATGGCCACTGCCGCCTGTTCATCCGGCTCCGCTACCGTCACCGCCTGAAACCGCCGACTGAGGGCCGCGTCTTTCTCGATATGCTTGCGATATTCATCAAAAGTCGTCGCGCCAATCAGCCGCACTTCGCCGCGCGCCAACGCCGGTTTTAATACGTTAGCCGCGTCCATTGAACCTTCCGCCGAACCAGCACCAACCAGCAAGTGCAGCTCGTCAATAAACAAAATAACTTCCTGATGTTTCTTAGCAACCGCCAAAACTTTTTGCAGCCGCTCCTCAAATTGACCGCGATATTTCGTCCCGGCAATCATTGCCGTCAAGTCCAGTTGAAAAAGCCGCTTTCCTTTCAAAAACTCCGGCACCTTATTATCGGCAATTTTTTGCGCCAAACCCTCAACTACCGCAGTCTTACCGACGCCCGGCTCGCCGATTAGCGCTGGATTATTCTTACTGCGGCGTCCCAGTACTGTAATCATCCGCTGAATCTCCGCCGCCCGGCCAATCACTGGATCTAAAAATCCCTCGCTGGCCCGCCGCGTCAAATCTACGCCAAATTTGTCCAGAATTTTCAAATCGCCCGACTTCTTAGTCGCCGTACCGCGATCACTTTGCAGCGATTCAAACTGCTGCTTATCAAACACATCTTCCAAACTCCCGCGCAAATGTTCAATATCAATATTCATATCGCGCAGCAATTTGGTCGCCCGCGCCTCGTGCTGCTGCAACATGCCATATATAATGTGTTCAGTGCCAACTCGCTCCTGTCCAAACTCTACCGCTAATTGCCACGACGTCCGTATTAGTTCGACCACTTCAGCGCTCAAACCCTTCTGTACCACCGTAATTACCAGCGGCTTGGCAGTCAAATTTAACGCCAATTCTGCCCGATCCAAGGTCACGCCGCTCTCTGCCAAAATCTTCGCGCCCAGCGACGAATTCTGCGCCAGCACGCCGAGTAAAATATGCTCGGTACCGACATAAGCGCTGCCATCATTATGCGCCAGCGAACCAGCCCGCTCCAAACTCGCGCGAGCCGTTTCCGTCAATCGAGATTCCAATTCAGAAAAATCTTCCGGCATATCGCCCTCCTTTCGTTTTCGGCGATTCTCACGAGGCAGCCTATTCCGCCACCTCCTCAACCACGCTCATTAAACTATCCTCAATGTTCTTGCGAGGTTTTGCTTCAGGCTTAGCAGCCGCTTTCGCCTCAATATCCAGTTCATAGCCAGTCAGCCGGCTTGCCAAGCGAACATTCTGCCCAGCCCGGCCGATGGCCACTGACTGCTGATCCTCGCTGGCATAGACCGTTGCTCGCTTTTCATCTTCATTGACCGTCACACTGAGCACCTCTGCTGGACTCATGGCATTCGCGATGAAGCCAGCCGCATCTTCCTCAAATGGAATGATGTCAATTTTTTCCTGCTCGCCGATTTCGTTCATCACTGCCTGAACACGCGTACCGTGACCGCCGACGAACGTACCGACTGGATCAACACCTGGCAGCGCCGATGCTACCGCTATCTTAGTACGGCGACCCGCCTCGCGGGCAATGGCTTTGATCTCCACGGCGCCCGTTTCCATCTCTGGCACTTCCTGGCTGAACAAGAACCGCACAAATTCTTCATTACCGCGGCTCAAAATCAACTGCGGACCACGTCCCTCGCGCTCGATGTCCTTGATATATACCTTGACGCGGCGACCAACGCCGTAGTACTCGCCAGGAATTTGCTCGGACTGCGGCATGATACCGACGGCCTTACCTAGCTCAATGCGCACCACGCGCGGCTCAACTCGCTGAATTGTACCGGTCACCACCGTGCCAATTTTATCCTCAAATTCTGCCAACACCACCTCACGCTCTGCCTCGCGCAGCCGCTGCAAGATCACCTGTTTGGCGGTCTGGGCTGCCACACGACCAAACGTCGTCACGTTGTGGGTCTCGACCGTCACTTCGCTACCCAGCTCAGCTGCCGGGTCAACAGTTTTAGCTTCGTCCAGGCTCATTTGGTTGACGTCATTTTCGACTTCTTCAACCACGGTTTTGACGACCGACACCACAGCCGTGCCGCTATTGATATTCAGGCTGGCGCGCACCAACTGCTCGCGCGTGCCGTTATCACGCCGCCACGCCGCCGCGATAGCCTGCTCGATCACCTCCAAAACCGTTTCTTCTGGCAGGTTCTTTTCCTCGGCAATTGTGCGCACCGCCAATGTCAACTGCTTAATATTCAAATCTTCCATATTAGCTCCTTTACGCTATATTATTATACTACGTTTCATTGCAAACGCCCAAGAGACGAAAAACTCCGACCTGATTGGCCGGATATGCTAGTAGTGTAGCATACTCAGCCAGGCAGCGTCAAGCTCAGCCATCTCATTCGCCCATGTCAGCCTGCGAACGAGTATAAGCATCTAACAGAGGTAGTGACTCATAGCCATCCACAATCTTGACAAAAAGCATTGACATTTTCTACTAATAGTGATATATATATCAGCCTTTTGACAACTTACCGTAAGTTTTGTCAACTGCGCTTCGCTGCCCTGGGTCGGATACCTACGGTGGCTTGAGGCGCGGAACGGCCGCACCTCAAAAAGTGGAAAGGAAAGCACTGTGCTTGAAGGGCTGACTATCATCATCGGCGTGATCATTGTTCTCGGGGGGATTCTCGTTTTGACTTCTGAAAATGATAGTCTGGCGTTGACCAACGGGATCATGTTCACAACCCTGGGTCTAACGGCACTCTTCTGGACTGCAAGAGGTACTGTCCAGTACCTCAGCAAGGACTCATCCTTGCTGTGGCTGTACAGGCCGCTCGCTACCTTGCCCGAATGGGTGGGGTACGTCGGGCTCGCGGTCACCGCGGGCCTTCTGATTCTGAGTGTCGTTTTCTTGGTGGACGATTTCGTCCACCTTCCCCGACGGAAAGGAGGTAACTACTGAGAGGTGCGGGGCGGGATTGACGTTGCTACGTCTCCCGCCCCACTCACATCACTGAACTTATTTTATAGATAGAACTTATGACATTGCTGGCTGCTGGAGGTAGTGGCCAACGTCCGCTACCAGCTCGACCAGACGATTAGAATACCCCCACTCGTTATCGTACCAGACCATGATTTTCACCATATTGCCACCAACGACCTTGGTCAGCGGCAGGTCAACGATGCCAGAATGTGAATTACCGATAAAGTCGCGGCTGACCAGCGGCTCTTCACTGACACCCAAAATCCCTTGATAGAAACTATCGGCGGCGGCTTTCTTGAATGCCTCATTTACCTGCTCGACCGTCACGTCACGCCGCAGCAAGGCCGTCACGTCACTGAGCGACACCACCGGCGTCGGTACGCGTACACTCAGGCCGTCGAACTTGCCGGTTAGCTGCGGCAGGGTTTTGGTCACGGCGATGGCCGCACCTGTCGTTGTCGGCACGATGTTCTCGGCCGCGTTGCGACCCTCGCGCAGATCCTTAGCCGGTGCGTCCTGCAGGCGCTGGCTGGCGGTATAGCTATGCACCGTCGTCAGCATTGATTTTTCCACGCCAAATTCCGCATCCAGAATCGCCATCACTGCACCTAAGCTATTGGTGGTACAGCTGGCATTAGAAACTATCGGCGTCGCGTCCTTGATCTTGCTGTCATTGGTGCCGAGCACAATAGTATCGACGCCGTCGGATTTGGTCGGCCCACTGATGACCACACGCTTAGCGCCGGCAGTCAGGTGCTTGCCCGCGCCATCTTTATCTGTAAAGAATCCGGTCGATTCGATCACCACGTCAACACCCATCTTGCCCCACGGCAAGTTCGTTGGATCTTTTTCGGCCAGCACCTTGACAGGTTTCCCGTCAACAACCAGTTCGTTTTCTGTAAAATCAACTTGGCGGCCATATTCCCCGTAATTGCTATCGTGTTTTAATAGGTACGCCAGTGTCTTCGTGTCCGTCAAATCATTGATCGCCACGATCTCCAGATCGCTGCGCTCACGTGCGATCTTAAAGGCACTGCGCCCGATCCGTCCAAAACCATTAATCGCTATTTTCGTTATCGCCATACAAGTATCCCTCCCGAGTAGCATTAGCTTTTTACTAATTATACTACAAAGTTGTATAATGAAACTATGACGCGCGAGGAATTACTACACCTAGCAACACCGCAGTACGATGAAGTGCCGGTACTGGTGTTAGATAGCGCTATTGATTACGCTACCAAAAAATATGCCGGGCAAAAACGCAAGAGCGGCGAACCCTACATCACGCACCCGCTGGCGGTGGCTGGGATTTTAGTGGAATGGGGCATGGATATCGACACGGTGATCGCTGGCGTGCTGCATGATACGGTCGAGGATACCGATGCGACACTGGATGAATTAGAAAGTTTGTTTGGCCGCGACATTGCCTTTCTGGTTGATGGCGTAACCAAGGTTTCACAGGCGCGCGCTGGTATGCGCAGCCTTGATAGTTATTTGCCGCACACCAAAGATAACCTCGCCAAACTGATGATCGCGGTCGGAGAGGATATCCGAGTGATTATTATCAAGCTGGCGGATCGGCTGCACAATATGCGCACGCTTCAATATATGCCGCGCGACAAGCAGAAGAAAATCGCCCGCGAGACAATTGAAGTGTTTGCACCATTAGCAGACCGACTCAATATGGGGCGGGTGCGCGTGCAGCTAGAAGAGCTCAGTTTCCGATTTTTGATGCCCAAGGATTTTCAGCGCACCAAGAGCCTGATGGACAGCCGCCTAAAGAAAAGCCAGCGCAAACTCGCCAAAGTCCGCCGCGACGTTACGGCGCGCCTCCAGAGTGAGAGTCTGCAATTTGAGATGGACGGCCGAGTGAAAAGCGTATATAGCTTGTTCAAGAAGCTCGACCGCGTTGGCGATATTGATAAGATTTACGACCTGATCGCCCTGCGCATCATCGTCGATGATTTAGCGACCGGCTATCTGGTACTGGGCGTGCTGCATGAGATGTACCAGCCGTTTTACGAACGTATCAAAGACTATGTCGCCAACCCTAAGCCAAATGGCTATCAAAGCCTACATACGACGATACAAACGCCGACCGGGCAAATCGTTGAGTTCCAGATCCGCACCCGAGACATGCACGAATACGCCGAGCGCGGTTTGGCGGCGAGCTTTCATTATAACGAGCAAAAGATGTCTGACGCCTACCGACAGGGGCGAATTGCTGCACTGCCGACAGATTTAGCGTGGATTCGTGACCTACAGGAGACGGCGGCTCGGGCACGCGAGGGTAAATCATTTGACTCAGAGAAATTCCGCATGAAGCTATTTGAGGATCGAATCTTCGTCTATTCACCCAAAGGCGATATTTATGACTTGCCGCGCGGCGCCTTCCCGCTGGATTACGCGTACCGTATCCATTCCGACATCGCAGCGCACGCCAGCGGCTTTAAGGTCAATGGCGTCATGAAGCCATTTACCTACGAATTGCAGCACGGCGACGTCGTTGAAGTTTTGACCAGCAAATCTGCCAAGCCCAAGCCAGCCTGGCGCGACATGGTCATCACGCCGCACGCCAAAACCAAACTGCGTATGCAACTGTCAAAAAGCGGCGGCGTACTAGCACATTTGACCGGATTAACCGACGGCGTTTCATCGCTGTTTCGACGGTAAGCAAAACACTCACACCTCATCCCAGAGACTGTGGCAGCCGCGACACCTCCTCCGCCAGAGACTGTGAAACGTTCGCGAGGAGCGGACGTTTCAGCCGAACGCTCGCGAGAAATCTCCAGTGGAGATTTGAGCGAAGAGTGTACTCTGGCGGCGGACGGTGGAGCGGCTGCTGCGGTTCGTTTTCCAGCCGTCTCCTCCAAGTCGAATGCATCCGGCAACGCCGTCTGCAGAACTATCGACTTGTCGGAGAGACTGACGGTCACGCTGTAACAAATACGCATACCCGATTCTTGCAAGATGCGATATCGCTTTGCTTTGCAAGATAGTAGTATTACGCCTGCTCGTTCCAGCGCTCAATCGCCGCCGCTACAACCTGCTTGGCAGCATCAACGCCAGCAAATTCTTTGACAATGGTCGAGCCTGGCTTTTTCAGATCCTTGTAGTGATTAAAATGGAATTCAATTTGCTTAATCAGCTGCGCTGGCAAATTTTCCAGTGACTGAATGGCGTTTCCAGTATGACGATCGTCGCTTGGCACGGCGATAATTTTATCATCAACCTCATCGTCATCAACAAACTTCATCACGCCGAGGATTCGCGCCTCGACTACCAGCCCAGTCGTCAGCGGCGTGTCCGTGACCAATAGCACATCCAGCTCGTCGCCATCCTCGTCCAGCGTTTGTGGAATAAAACCATAATTAGTCGGCTTGGCAAAAATCGCCGGATCAACCCGATCTAGCCGCATGACGCCAACTTTTCGATCCCATTCAATTTTATGATTTGACCCAGCCGGAATCTCCACGACAACGGTGATTTCGCCGTCCTGATAGTTTCCCGGTGTTAATACTTGGTTAAAATCTGCCATATACTACTCCTCTCTGGCTTTTTCTTGTAAATATTCACGAATTTGCAGTGCCGCCACTGCGCCCTCACCGACCGCCGAAGCGATTTGCATGGTTGCACCCGAACGGACATCGCCCGAGGCAAAGACACCGGGGACATTGGTACGCAAGTGTTCGTCAGTGACGATGTGTCCTCCGAGGTCCAGCTCAACATCTGACTCCTTCAAGAACTGCGTGTTCGGAATGAGGCCGATAAAGACGAACAATCCATCTGCAGTAAATTCTTTTTGCTCGCCGTCTTGGGTTGATTTGACGCCGTAGAATTTGTCGTCCTTCACAATAATTTCATCGGTTGTCGCGCCAAGGTGGACGGTTATTTTGCCTGCATCAACATATTTTTGCAGCTCCCTCTGCAAGACATCGCTGGCGCGTAATTTACTGCGCACCAATAGGTCAACGTGGCTGGCGTAACGAGTCAAAAATATCGCTTCCTGCACCGCCGAGTTGCCGCCGCCAACGACGATCAAGCACTTGTCGCGGTAAAATGCACCGTCGCACGTCGCACAGTAGTGTACGCCGCGGCCGTACAATTCATCTTCACCCGGCACGCCCAGCTTGCGGTGATTTGAGCCGGTCGCCAGCAGCACCGCTTTGGCGCGCACCGGCTGACTATCGACCGTCAATTCCAATTCGCCGTCAACTTGCTTCAGGGCCGTCACGTCGCCGTACTCGATCTCCGCACCGAATCGCTCAGCCTGCTGCTGCAGCTCGGACGCCAATTTCATACCGGTCACACCCTCGGCAAACCCTGGATAATTATCGATTTGATCAGTGATGGCCGCCATACCGCCAACCACGCCGCGTTCGTATAGTGTTGTCGGCACGTCTTCGCGCGATAGGTAAATTGCGGCCGTCAGCGCACTTGGGCCAGCGCCGACAATGATAACCTCCTTAGACATTCAACCCCCTTGATCTATAATATCGCTTGATAACTTCTGGCATCTCCGGCCGTGGAATCTCCGCCGGTTTCTCGATAGCCATTACCACAAATTTAAGTGGCGCATTGGCAGGAATTTTATCGCCCTGGCCTTTATCGCCATAAGCTTTGTCAGCTGGAATCGTCAGTTCGCGCACACCGCCAACCTTCATACCAATCAGCCCCTCTTTCCAGCCCTGAATCACCGACGTATGTGCTGGGCCGTTTACCGCAAACGGCGCTTTCAATTTACCGCTGTTGATTGACTGATCAAAAATCTCACCCTTGGCATTCCAACCGATGTAGTAAACCGCAAATTTGGTGTCATCTTTGACCTCCGCGCCGTCACCCACGACCAAATCTTCTTTGCCTAGCTCCTTCACGCCAGCAGCCTCAAAGGCGCTGACTCGCGTACTAAACCCCGAAAACTTGCCGTGATATTTACTGTTCAATTCCGCCGTCTGAGCGTCAACTTTCTTTTGCCACTCCGTGGTTGCTTTTTTATAATCTTCTTGCGCCTGCTTCAGCTCGGCCTGATCTTTGGCGTCATTGCCTGGCTGCACCATCATGGCGATGAACCCGCCAATTGTCCCAATCGCTAATGTCCCCGTGATGATCCATATACCGAGTCGCTGTCCCCTCTTCGTCGCCATAATCCTCCTTTATCTTACCTTGAAATTATATCAATGTTTCCCCTCAACCGCAATGTCGTAGCGTGCCAGCTCATCGTCAATCCCCACACCGGCTGTCCGCTGTAGCTTGAGCAAATCAGCATAAATGCCGCCCGATTTCGCCAGCTGTTTCGGCGTACCGATCTCGTCGACCCGGCCATCTTTTAGCGTCACAATTCGATCTACTGTGGCAATAGTACTTAGCCGGTGAGCGATAATCAGCGTCGTCCGCCCCTTCATCAACCGCTCCAGCGCCTGCTGCACTAGATGCTCGCTCTTGCTGTCGAGATTGCTCGTTGCCTCGTCGAGAATGAGAATTGGCGCATCCTTGAGTACCGCCCGCGCGATGGCAATGCGCTGCTTTTGACCGCCGGACAGCTTGAGGCCGCGCTCGCCAATTTGCGTGTCGTACCCTTTGTCAAGCTCACTGATGAAGTCGTGCGCGTTGGCGGCCTTGGCGGCGGCAATCACTTGCTCATCCGTCGGCTCGTCGGCGCCATAGGCGATATTTTCACGAATTGTGCCGGAAAAGAGCGCTGGCTCCTGAAACACCGTGGCAATGTGGCGACGCAAGCTCTTTTGCTGCACCACATCAATTGCCACATCATCAATCATAATCTCACCACTGTCTGGCTGATACAGGCGCATCAGCAAGTTCGTTAAAGTGGTCTTGCCGCCGCCCGACTCGCTGACGAGAGCGACATGCTCACCGGGACGAAGCGTAAACGAGATATCGGTCAACACTGGTTTTTGCATGGCAGAGGCGTAGCGAAACGAGACATTGCGAAATTCGACCGCCCCGCGGCTCACCACTAATTCCGGCGCGTGACGGTTATCTTCGATCGCCGGGCGCAGCGTCATCACACCAACGAAATCCCTACTCCCGGCCAGAGCTTTCTGGAAATTATCAACGATGAAACTCATATTAAATAGCGGCATCCGCAAATTATTAATCAGTGTGATCAATAGCACCATATCGCCGATCGAAAAGCGCCGCTCGGTCGTCTGCACAAAAATGTAGGCAAAAATCATGAAGAAAATGACCGACAGCACCACGCCGCGCACAATGTCCATGCTGTGCCAGTAGCGCGATTGCTTGCGCGTAATGGCAATTGTTTTGCGGTAACGCTTGGCAAAATGACGATATTCGAGCGACTCGCGGACGTAGCTTTTGACAACTTTGATCTGAGCAATGACTTCGGCGAACCGGCCGCTGGCCATATCTGTCTCGTGATTTTTACGGTTCTGAAAGGCCTGCCACTTCTTGCTGGTCAGCGCCGTCAGCCACATAAACAGCGGGTACATGATGACCACCATGATCGCCAGCTCCAGACTGTACATCAGAACGATGCCGATGGTAATACCCGTCGTCAGCAGCATCTGGAAAAAGTTGTTGGCAAACATGTTCAGGAAATTCGTCGTTTCGGTAATCGCCCGGTTGAGGCGATTGATAATCGTCCCGGTCAGCTCGCCATCAAAATAACTTTGCGGCAAGCCAAGCAAGTGATGATAGTACCGCGTCGACAGCTGCTGTTTGAGCCGCGTGGCCATCACGTCGCCCCAGTAACCGCCAAGGTTTCGCACAATCGTATTCGTCACGTCAAGCGCCAGTAGCACCAGCGCCAGGAAAATTGCCTGCTCAATTCCTACATTACCGCCCTCAACCACCTCAACCATCAAGTTGGTCGCCCGCGAAATCACGAACGGTACTGCGATGCCGGTCAGCGCCACGACAACCGAGCTGACACTAACTCCGATGTAGTATCTGCCCATGCCGCGCGCATATCGGAGCATGTGGATCAGCGGCTTCATCAGACTATTTCAGCGCCCCACGCGTCTTTGGCCACCCGCTCAATCTGCTGCATCACCGGCGCGATATCCTTATCCGCCAATGTCCGTGCGAGTGAAGTAAACGTCAGCCGCCATGTTATCGTTTTCTGCGCCACATCCTCCTCAGACTGATAAATAGTGAGTGGCTCAATTCGCACCGCCATATCAACGTCCCGTACAACCTCGTCCAGCGTCTGTAGTAGCTGCTGATACTTGACAGCGGATGGCACTTTGAGCGAGATATCGCGCGTCGTTGAAGGATAGCGGCTGAGTGGCTGATAATGACTGTCACGCTTGGCGTAGACAGCCTCCAAGCCAGCCGTATCCAAGCTCGCCGCTGCCACGTACGCCGGCAATTTGAAATTCTTGATGACCGACTGCTTCAGTTCACCGACCATGCCGATAAACTGCCCGTCAGTCGTCTCGACCAGTGCACTGCGCGACTGGTCAAACGGTGCCGTAACTGGGAAATTGAGCTCCTCTTCAATTGGCTTGAATACCAACTCAGCGCCAAGGTCATGAGCCAACTGCTCAACCAGGCGGCGAATCGTGTAAAATGGTGCACCCGCTCCCGGCTTTTTGGCAGCGTAGACAATATCCGTGAACTGACTGGCTTCTGGCAGGCCATCTTCACCCAAACCATGCATTTTGCTGTGACCCTTGCCCATTTCAAACAAAGCGAACTCATCGTGCCCGGCCTTGATGTTGGTGTGAACTTTGTCGAGCAAACTCGGCAATACCGTCAGGCGATAATATTGCAAATCAGGACTGAGGGCGTTTGATAATTTGTATGCCTGGCTGATGTCTTGCTCGGCGTTTTTCAGGATGCGTTCGTGAACAAAACTGTAGGTCAAGACTTCGTTGGCACCAGCACGCGACAGACTACGGCGAACGGCGTTTTTCAATTCTCGGCGCAGGTTTTTCGGCGCTGATTTGATGCTGCGCATTGGCAATTGACGCGGCAATTTATCAAAGCCATACAGCCGGCCAACCTCCTCAACGATATCCTCAGGTAGCTCAATATCGGTGCGCCAAAACGGGCTGTAGACCATCATGCCGTCCTCACTATACTCGCGCCCTTCATCAACGAAAAACTCAACGTTTCCTAGCAGCGTGTTCATTTCACCATCGGTAAAATTTACGCCGAGCCGCTCTTCAACAAATCCACTCGGCACCAACAGGCCACCGCACCAATGCATACTATCAGCCAACACAGACCGCAGAGACTGATGATTCTTAAACAGCACGGGACTAGCTTGTTCACCGCCAGTCATACCCATGAGTCGCTTGAGTACCGGGTCGGTTTGTGCCGGTGACTGACCCTTATTAAACCGCGTCAACGCATCGGTAAAAATGCCGTGGCGCATGGCCGTGCGGCGCAGCGCATACATATCAAAATTAGCACATTCTAGGACAATATTTTTGGTGTCATTTGAAACCTCAGTGTCGGCACCACCCATAATTCCCGCCAAACCAATCACGCCCTCGCCGTCAGCAATGACGATATCGTCATTCTTCAGCTCATATTCCTTGCCATTGAGCAGACTGACTTTCTCGCCGTCACGAGCCAGCCGCGCCCCGAGTGTAGACCCGCGCAATTTGTCATAATCATAGGCGTGCGTTGGCTGCGCCGTCATGAGCATTATGTAATTCGTGGCATCGACAATGTTGTTAATTGGCCTGCCACCCATCGCCACCAACTGGCATTGCAACCACAGCGGACTTGGCTGCACCTCAATATTTTTGATGGCTACCGCTGAAAACACCGGCACTACTTCAGTCGCCTCATTGAAGATCTCGAGCTCAAGACCGTCGCCGCCAGCAAATTCTTGAATCACATTGTACCACTCGGGGCTGGTAAACTGCTGGTGAAAAATCCCGGCAATCTCGCGTGCCACGCCGAGCTGCCCAAAGCAATCCGGCCGGTGAGTAAACATCTTATTCTCAATGTCCAGCACGTAGTCGTCCAAACCAAACGTTTCCGCGAAACTCGCACCTGCCGTAAGTTCAACGCCCACCGGCACGTCGTGTTCATAAATCTCAACAATTCCCTCGTGATCCGTACCAATCGCCAGCTCGTCGGCCGCCGCCAACATACCCTGACTCAGCACGCCGTGCAGTGGCCGCGCATCTAGCACAAACGGCTCGTCGTCGTCAAAGCTTGCCGGCACCGTGCTTTTTGGCGGCAGCCAAATCGCCCACATATCCGCATGCACATTTGGCGCGCCGCAGACCACTTGTACCAGACCGCTCTCATCGCGCGGCACATCCGCTACCACACCGCCATCATCAATCTTGGTCACACTCAGCCGGTCAGCATCAGGATGCTTGACGCATTCAACCACCCGGACGATTCGTGCGCCGCCATATTTAGCGTTGAGGTCGATCACTTCTTCGACGCCACCAAGCTGCTGATTGACCCGCGACACCAACTCATCTACCGGCGGCAATTCAAAATTAATCAATTGTTTGATAATGTTTAGGCTGACTTTCATATATACCAGTATATCATTCTAATCAACGGTGTAGTCAAACACCTTGACAGGAATATCTTTTTCCTGAGCTTGGTCAATCGTAAACGTCGTGCCAGAGCTATCGTTGACCCGAAACGCCACCAGTTCGTCCGCCAAGTCAACAATTTGACAATTACGCGCATGAAATGAATCAGCATTAACTCCATTAAAATCAGTAGCATCGTGCAGTACTCCTGGCCGATGTTTGGCGATGTCTCGCAAAAGAGCGATCGTCGCAATCGCATCATCCTGGCGACATTTGCCGACAGCTGCACGATCATACAATGCTTGGCAATACAGCTCCAGCTCCACTGGCAAAAATATCCGAAACCGTGCCGCCTCCAGGCCACATTCATACGCCAGCCGCGCCGCTTCGTGATCAGCACCAGTCGCGCCACCCGACACAATCCCGCCGCCTTCAGCAATCTTTTGCCCGACAAACTGCTCAATATCGCGGCGAATCGTGTCATTTACTTCACGTGTACCGACAACTCCGAGCCACTTCATAGTTCGCCCCGTTGGTTAAAGTTAAAATATTACCCTTGAGCAGCAATGATCTGCGCCTGAATCCGGTCTAGTTCGGCCTCATCCATCTTTGGCCCCTCGGTCGTCGTCAGCCAACCACGATAGCTCTCGTGAAACTCTGCGTTCTCTGCCCAGACATCAGTCCGCCCTGCCAAGTCACCATGTAGCGGATACAGCTTGGCGTGCACATGCGCCACGCCCGTCCCCTCGAATACCAGCGCTACCCGCGGTGTATCAAACGCGCGCTCCAGCAGCCGCGCCACCTGGCGCACTGCTCGCATAAACTCGAGATACAGCGTCTCGTCAATCGCAAAAATATAATCGCCCGGGTTGCGCTTTGGAATGACCACTGTCACCCCCGGGGTATTTGGAAACGGCGTGAGAAACGCCAGGAACTGCTCGTCCTCCCAAACCTTCCATGATTTTACGGTGCCTGATACAATGTCGTCGAAAATTGTATGGTTCATGCGTCCATTATATCAAACTTATGCTAAATCGGTAAAATTAGATCTGCATACAACGACTAAAGGTAGTCTCATCTGGGGATATTGCCCGCAAAACCGCCTCACCATCAGGCAAGTCTATAGGGAATTTGATCTTATTGGTATGGTTAATAAATACCGCAAAGCGATCCAGCATACTACGCGCAGGAACCCCCTGCTTCTTATGAATTTGTTCATACGTATGGGCTGCCACGCGCACCATTATCGCATCATACAGCTCATGATCGTCACCACACATATCGTCAATTATCCTGCACGCAATCTCAGCCGCCAAGCTGTCATCTGATAATCGCTGGTACTCCTCTTCGCCAAGTTGACTATAGACATCATCATTGTGTCGTCGCAACTTCTCCACTTCCCGCTCAATACCAAACTCTTGTACAAGATCATCCGACTCCCGTGGTAATAAGATCTGAAGAGTGTTACGCAGCATCCACAAAGGATTAATTCTCGTCCGGATATCGTACCGATCCTCATTAAGTAACCGGTCAATTATCACCTGCGGGTCGCTCGCTGCTCTCACCGTATCAGCAAACCGCTCTCTTACATATTCGCTATATGCTGGGTCGATATTCTCAACTACGTGACGTAGCTCCTCTGGTGAATTGACGGTGTCAAACCTCTCTTCATAATCTTTAGCCATCTTCTGTCTAGGCGAACCCTCGGGAAACTCCCATGATCTTTTTGGCAGCCGACGATCAGGCTCGCTCAGTCTGATACCAAGTTCCTCGAGCCGGGCATTAGCAATGCCATCAAGAGTTTCTACCGCTTCACCGCACTGCTCAAGCCTCATGATGTGCTGCTTGAAATCTTCACCATCTTCCCAGTCCCCAGGTAACACCTTCCGCCTCTTTTTAAGCCACGAAATGACGTCTTCGTAGCTATACCCATCATCATATTCCAATAAAAGGCCACCGCCCTGCTCACCCCATCTAATCTCACTCCACAACCCGTCTTCCAGCGCGTCAAGCCAAATATTACGATTATCCTCGTCGTTCAGAGTCGCTAGGATCTCATCTTTCACCTTTTTAAGTAGATCATTGCGACATGCTTCGCTAAATGGTAAGCTCTCGATACTCCCCTCGACATCACCCAGTAGTCTATTAACCATCCTGTCAGTACCATTCACCAAAATATCCGTACCATACTTATCAAGTATTTCAGCATCAGCAACTATTTTTGTCAATGGCGCATGCAGTAGTGTCGCCACTTCCTGTTCATGCTCTCCGAACCATGTGCGACAGTCACCACGAAGCTCCTCGGTTGTTTTACGAGTGGGCCAATTTGATTTTTCGAATAGATCACTCCAATATACATCAAGATACTTCACGGTTTCTGGCGCACAGTGAGCTAATGTTAGTGTATACTTCATGATATCAGCAAGGCTCGCACCATATTCATGGCAATGATCAGCAAAACCGCTCCTATAGTCGGTAAAATCCGCCACTTCCGCAGAATCACACATTCGCCTTGCCTCTTTTCCTAGGGCATGCAAGCTTCCGTCATTATCAGGGTCTTTTATCCTATCAAAGAAATTAGGCGGCAACATAATACCTTGTGCCGACTCACACAGTGTATCTAATACTGCTCGCTCCTTTAAGTACATGGGGTTATACTTACCAAAAACCTCACGAATTTGATGAGATATCGACTCATGGTTAGGATTTTTATCCAGCGCAGCTTTATCGCTACTAGTTGAAATATGCTCACTCATAGCTTATATTATATCACCTAATGTAATAATTACAAGGAACACGCCATTATCATACCAAGCTTTTATCAGATCTACGCCTCGCCCCGCCACCCAATCGCAGCAGTACATTATACAAAAATATAATAATTCCCCAAACAATCACGCTTAGATAATTACCCCAATTAAAATCATTCCAAGGATTGCGGGTCGGGCTGCCTGTCGGGTCGTACGCCACAAATCCCACTACGGCCATCACGAGAATGATCAAGAGTCCGGAGACGATAATTTCACGCACGTAACTGGAGCGCTGAAATATTGACAGCCTCAGGTTATATCGAGCATCTGACGGCAACAACACTAATAACACAATAACGATATATGATGGGATAGTTATTATACCCTCAAATATATCCCACGGGTTAACCTTCATGATATCAGGCCTCACCATCTTCACAATCTCTTGCATGCCGAATGACACCCCAAAAAATAACGCCAGTGTGATCAGCACTAGCCCAATGGAACTCCATCGTCTAGTCCGCATTGTTCGCTCCCGTTATGACATTGGTGGCTGCTTTATATACCTCGTGGATTTTACCAAAAACCTGATTATCATACTCTTCTCTATCTTCGATGCTGCTGTCTGGCAATTCGATAGTATTCTTGAACTGCGGCTGCATGATATTTACCGACGTTACTTCCATGCCCTCTTCAATTTCAACTTCGTAGACCTGCTTTTCGACGCCCGGAAATTCCTTCATATAGTGATCAATGTACGCGCCAGGAGACAGAAACTTACCTCTACTTGGCCGAAAATCGATAACGACGGTGCCGAGCGTATCGGTACGATTGTCGATCGAGGGCGCGGAGAATAAACTTTTCGCTAGCTGGCTGATTTTATTATTGTGTTCTATAGCTTCGCGAGTAACAAATATCTTCGCGGATTTTATACGATGCGCCCGCCTGATTAGCTCGATGGCATCTGGATGACAAACTACTGTCCCGATAAATGCCGTCTTTTCGGAGAGCGAAAGTTTTACTACTTGATTATTAATATATGCTAAAATCTTTACATTTGTGGCAACATTTCGGTTATATTCTAACGCCATAATTCCCTTGTCAGCATAGTACAGGAAATGCACTACCTGCACCGGCAGCTGCCCATCAGGCAACGGATAGCGCCTGACGAGATCATCATCGTCCCTGCCTATGGTAATCACGTTTGACCCGTACACGGCAATGATGCCAGCATAGCATTTGGATAGTTCACTGGTTTTATGTAGCTTGTCAAACTGCAAGAGCCGCATAAACGACTCGTCGTCATTTGGATTATACTGCCAATTCCTATCGTCTTCTTCGAGATTCATCAAATCACGGAGAACATCCTCAAATGGGTAGCTGCCGTATCCCTCATCGTCACGATTGGTGATGTTGTAGAGAAAGACGTTGCGCTTGATCATCACAGCTCTCCGATGAACCTAACGGTGAATTAAAACTGCTCCAAAAAATCCAACTTACCACTCTCGAAATGCCGCACGTCCTCGATGCCGTATTTCATCATCACCAGGCGGTCGATGCCGCAGCCAAAGGCAAAACCGGTGTATTCATTCGGATCGATGTCAGCAGCTTTCAGCACATTCGGATGGATCATACCGCAGCCCAGTAGTTCAATCCAGCCTTCGCCCGAGCAAACCTTACAATCTGGATTCTTACCTTCACAAAACGGACAGCTTAGCGCAAATTCAAAGCTCGGTTCGGTGAACGGGAAGTAAAATGGATTGACGCGCACGTCAAGTTTCTTGCCGTAATATTCCTGCAAAAACTCCTGCAGTGTGGCGATGAGATTACCGACATTAACTCCCTTGGCGACATACACGCCCTCGACTTGATAGAACGTGTGCTCGTGCCGCGCGTCCAGGTCTTCGTTGCGAAACACCCGGTCGGGCACGATAGCAGCGATCGCCTCGCCTTTTTCCAAATTGCCATGATATTTTTTCAGCACGCGGTTTTGCATGGTCGAGGTGTGCGCCGGCGCAATCAAACGGTCGCCGTTAGCGTCAGTCTCTTCGGTCATGAAGGTATCGTAATCATCACGCGCCGGGTGACCCTTTGGAAAGTTCAAGCTCTCAAACATATGAAATTGATCGTCAATCTCACGCGACTCTTCCGTCACGAAACCCATGCGATTGAAAATGTCAGAAATACGCTCAATCTCGGCGCTCAGCGGGTGAATCGTACCCCGCTCACTCGGCAGTAATTCAGGCCGGGGAGCATTGACGTCCATAGGCGCCGTGACGTCAATTGGCGGCAAATCAACTTTTGATAGTTCATCTTCACGAGCCGTAATCGCCCGCTCCAACTCCTGCTTCAGTTCATTAACTTTCTTACCAAACGCCCCGCGCTCCTCGGCTGGTAACGTCGCAATAATGCCATATAGTTCCCGCAGCTCTGCGCTCCGCAACACGCTGCGCGGTTCAGCTACTTCGGTTACGCGCGATAATAATAGTGCTCGAACTTCATCCAACTTTTCCATGTCATCGCCCCTGCATTAAAAACATACCGACAACCACCGCTGCCATAATGATAATTAAAATCCAGGCCGGCGCCAGCGTCGTCGTCTGCTTCGTATCTTCCAAATATTTTACATCCTCTACGCCGTCTAGACTGGCTTTTTCCTGAAGGCCCGACGCCTTGGCCTTCTCGCGCAGCTCCGCCGCAATGCGTTCTTGGAGCTCACTACGACTATCTTGTTGATTTACAAATAATCCCATATGTCGATTATACCAGATATGTTATAATGATAGTAATAGTACAGTAAGGAGGGACTATGGCCACGAAGAAGACTACTAAAAAGGCCGCGACTGCAAAATCCAGTTCAAAGAAAACGACTGCTGCAGCTGCTACATCGAAAACAACCGTAACGCGTGTCACCAGCAAGGCTGAGACGAAAAAACCAGAGGTCAAATCAACTGCTGCTAAACCCGTCAGAACTAGCTCACCACGCAAAAAATTAGATACCAAGCTACCGCGCAACCTCGTCAACATCGTACTCGCCGAAGTTGCTGGTACGTTCATCTTGACGCTAGTCGCCTTGTTCTCGGCATATATGATGACACCGTTTTACATTGGTCTAGCACTGGTAGTATTAGTGCTCGGTATTGGTGCAATCTCCGGCGCGCACATTAACCCAGCCGTGACGTTCGGTCTCTGGACGATGCGTAAGCTTCGGGCTATACTCGTGCCGTTCTACTGGGCAGCACAATTCCTTGGCGCAATGGCTGCCGTTGTCTTGATGGGAGCAATTTCATCAGGTAGCTTCGTCATTAACTTTGACCAATTTACCACTTTCTCGTGGGCGATCTTTGCCGTCGAGCTCGTCGGTATGGCGGTCTTTATGTTCGGGGTGAGCGCTGCTCTGTCACGCACTGATCTCAAGAACACCAGCAGGGCCGTAGTCATTGGTATGTCATTGACACTTGGCTTGGTGGTTAGCGGTGCATTGCTACCACTCGCCCAAAATGCTGCTGTCCAAAAGTACCAACAGGAGCAGGCGAATGCTTCTCGGCAAACTCAACAATCAAAAGACCAGCGCACCTACCCACGCGAAGTGTATATCAGCGGTGCAACACTGAACCCAGCAGTTGCTCTGGCGGTCACTGAAAAGACTAACTCGCAGCTACAGAACGCCTCAGCACCAGCACAGAAAACAGAGAAAATGTATACCCGCCTCAGCCTCGAGGTTATTGCCGCAACCCTCGTTGGAGCAGCACTCGGCGGTAACTTGTTCCTGCTGATTGGCTATCGCAATAAGGTTGAAGAATAATTCTCTTCCTCGGTAGTTACCGTATCCCCGCCCGCTTGGCGGGGATTTTTGGTGAGACAATTATTCTTCCTGCGCCGGCCGATCGATTAATTCCGGCTGCGTTTGGTGATCACCACCAGAGATCCGCACCACGTCTTTATCAATCTTGTCCAGCTCCTTGTACGAATTATTATAATGCCCGACAGTCGTACTGAGACTTTTGCCCATCTTGGTCATCAGCTCATCAAACTTTTTAATATGCACACCCAGCTGGCCAACACGCACCTGGATGCCCTTGGCCTGCTCCTCAATTTGTAGACTCCTCAGACCCTGCAGCACCGTCTGTAAATACGCCAAAAAGCTGGTCGGACTGACGATGATCACGCGCTTGTCACGAAAGGCGTATTCGATCAAATCGCGGCTCGAACCGCCCGCACCAACATTATTGATGAGTAGGTCATAATACAGCGACTCACTAGGTATAAACATAAAGGCAAAGTCCATGGTATGCTCACGCGGGCGAATGTATTTGCTGGTTTCGTCAATGCGACCTTTCAGGTCAGCCTTCACCTTGTTTAGCCATAGCTCACGCTCAGCTTTGGTCTCGGCGTTGATCATGCGGTTATAATTTTCCAAGCTAAACTTACTATCCACCGGCAAAATCTGCCCCTTGTCCAGGAAGATAACCGCATCAACAATCTCGCCGTCCTTGAAGCGATATTGCATCTGAAACTGCTTGGCGGGCAGCACGTTATCTAGTACGCTTTCCAGATAAAATTCGCCAAACACGCCGCGCTGTTTAGGATTTTGCAAGACGTTCTGCAGGGTTTTCAGGTCAGTCGCCACGTCGACCACTCGCTTATTCGTTTCGTCTAGCTTGGCCAGCCGCTGCGTCACGTCCGCCACCAACTTGGCACTTTCCGACAACTGCTTTTGCACCGAGGTCTGCACCTGAGCATTGCTGCGCTCAAGTTTATCGCTGACTGATTCATTCAGCTTGGCGATGGTTCGCCCCAGCTCCACCACGTCAGTTTTGATGAGCTCGACCGATGACTGATTTTTTAGCTCACTTAACTTTGACTGCAATACAAATAGCATCGCACCCAACCCCATAACGATAATACCTAAGAGAATAATGATAATGATTTCCATACTCTTAGTGTACAGGGATTACAGAGACAAGACAACTCGCGCCAGCAGGACGAATATAGCAACAAATAAAATTGCTGCAGCGTTGCCGCGAATACGGTTCAGCCACATTGCGGTTGCGTATACGAAGCCAAACGCCACGGTTGTTACCATCAGCGACAACCACCACACCTCAGCAGTCGAGACACCAACACCCCACAGTGCACCAACCGCCGCGAGTACCACGAGCAGCGGCCGCCGAACTCGATTGAGGGCGATAATTGGTACGAGCATAACGCTGACCAATACCAGCGCAACGTAGACACCGATTTGCGCACTGTTCGTACACATTGATGGGTCGGCCGTCGGACCGCAAATAATCTGCTTTAGGATAAAGCGATCGAGCGCCAGGGCGATCAGCCATGTCACGACACCGCCAATCATACCGCTGCTGACAACTCGCCAGAACACCGCCGGCGTCACAGGAAACATATAGTCTGATTCTTCCTCGTGAAAAACTTTCTCAAACCACTTCACAATAGATACAACTATAGCAGTAATTTGATAAAACCGCAACCCTATTTTGCAGTGCGTGACACCCGTCGCAATGGCATGTACCAGAATATACCCGCCCAGGCGATAATGAGCCCCCCAGCCACATCAAGCGGCGTATGCACCAGCGCCACCACCCGCCCTATACTGACCAGCAGCGTCATCACCAAACAGGCCACGGCCCACCCTCGACACTTCGCGCCGAACCACACCGCCAACGTGATGGCCATAGTGAACAGGGCGTGATCGGACGGGAAACCCGGATTATCCAAAAACGAGGCGCCGGCGCTCACGCCCGCCAGCTCAAACGGACGGAGGCCTGATGGCTGATATAACAACCCGATAATTTTCGCCGCCACAAACGCCGTCAATCCCGCCATCAGCACTCGCATATACACCTGATAGCGCCGGCCTCGCGGCACATGTCGGATGAGCGTATACATCCCGATTAACACCACCGGGATCACCAGCCCGTCGGCAATAATTTTCACCATCCATGAGATATCCATAAGCTCCATTATACCCTGCTGGGCGTCAGCGTCAAACCCCGAGCTCGGCCTGCCGACTTGCGCCACTTTACCGTTCGTAGTATAATCAGACACGCATTGGGGATTCGCCAAGTGGTAAGGCACCGGGTTCTGGTCCCGGCATTCGGGGGTTCGAATCCCTCATCCCCAGCCAAGAAAAAGGATTGACGTTTTGTCAATCTTTTTTCTTACACTTTGGTTTGGTATGAGCCTGATGGTCAGTTGATGTTTCTTGAGATTTTACCGTGGTTGTCGCGCCACCCTGGCCGAAACCGCTTGCCCATATCGCCAAAATCCACACGCCGGCCAGGAACAGGAGCGACCAGCTACCGCCCGGTAGGTCAAACGTCGCCCCAAATATCATTGATACTCCGTGACAGAATGCCATGCTTTCTAGCAGCGTCAACAGTAGTAGCGCCACGATGCCCATCATGGCACTGACCTTTCTCAATCTAGCCGATATATCCATGGCCAGCAGGAATGGCAATGCCCCAATCTCTGCGACAACGAGAACAATGGCGCACACTGCCGCCATCACGCTCGGCAATCCAGCGAGCATTGCTGGGAACTTATCAAACGAAAATAGCTGGCTCAAGACGATGACGAGAATATATCCGGCAATGATTAACCGTACAATGTGTACGACTGATATTGGTCGTTGGGTTGATGTTTTCTTCATAGATACAGTATACCGACCCGCCTTAAAAAGCTCAAGCTTGTTGTATTATTTACCAAAGCGCTTGCTTTTTTTATTAAAAAAACGTACAGTAACAACAAGCGAACGATACAAAAACAAACACTACTGACGTTTCTTTCGCTCTACGACATCCACCACAACAAAATACCGTTACGGAGATGTAGCGGTATTTTCCGTTGTTGGATAAATCACAACGCTATATATAGCGTATACGTGCTATAGTAACAATATGAAAGAATATCGTGAGTCGAGAGGGTTTGTTGAGTTTGGTCCAAAAAATACCGCACCCGTACCATTACCTGCCATTAATGAAATTGAGCAGATTCGTAAAACATATGATCCAGGGGCAATCACTGAGCTAGCGACTTCAATTGTTCACGAGGAAGACGGTAATACTTGGTTCGATATGTACAATCCTCTCCTAGCCGCCTGCCTCACACCAGAGGAGGCGGAGCAATACCTCAAGGAACACGCTGCGTTTCATAAAGGATCTCAGTCAATCGATAATCTCACACCGGATGATGATGGTAACTACGTCATCCTAATCTCTGGGCATCGTCGTAAACGCGCTATCGAGCAGCTACTGAGCCAACATGGCATTGCGCCGGAATGCACCCTAGTAAATGTCAATCTTCGCCGTGGCATTACCTTCGAGGAGGCACTCGTTGCCCAAGTGCGCGAGAATACGCACGAGAAAGTGTCACCTACTGAAACTGCCAAATATATTGAGCAACTATATATCTACCTCCGAGACAAAGAAGGGGCACAACCAACCTACAGGCGACTGTCTATGATGACCGGGATTAGTGAAGGCATTATTAGTACTGCGCTACGGTTTCAACGCTTACCGGAAAGTATCCAAAAACTTGCTACCACTCATGGTGATATCCTCCCCTACTCGACTCTCGTCAAACTCGAGCCGCTAATGCGCAAACGAGGTGAGCTGTATAAGAAGTTGCTCTCGCTCGGGCAAACCATGGACGGGGAAGACTGTAAGACCTATGTCGAGAATCACCTTCATATCGTGGCGAATACCATTGTTGAAGACCTCCTTGGCGCCAAGAAGCGCAATCACTATATTGAACAGCAGATTAGAGACCTAGAACTACGAATTATCAATGCCCAGCCCAGCTTTGACCTTATAGCAGAAACCAGCTCTGGAGCTCAGCGAAAGGCATCAGAGACCCGCCTCGGTAAGACAGCCGTATCGGCCATGCGGCATGCCTGTCGAGACGATCCAAGAAATATGCCGCCCGAACAGCTAGCTGAACTCGAGGAGTTCGTCGCAAAAGCCAAGGCATTAGCGACTCCTGCTGTCAATGGCTACGAACAAGAGTCGCTGCTATCCGCCTAATCAACAGTTGCTTTTTGCGACTGCTGTTTGCGCCACTCAGCGATTTTGCCGTGATGCCCACTCAGTAAGACTTCCGGTACTCGCAAGCCATTAAATACCTCTGGCCGAGTGTACTGTGGATACTCTAGTGTTTCGCCGTCTGAGAAACTCTCAATCTCCGCTGACGTTTCACCGCCCAGCACACCTGGCAGCAGCCGCACGATCGAATCAATAATGGTCATCGCCGGCAGCTCGCCGCCAGTCAGCACAAAATCACCGATACTCCACTGCTCATCAACCAATTCCATAATGCGCTCGTCAACACCCTCATATCGCCCGCAGATAATGATAAGCCCCCGGCCATCATCCGCCGCCACACGCGCCATCGTCTGCCGCCAGCGTCGACCGCGCGGGCTCATCAAGACAACCTTTGCGCTCTCATCTCGCGACCTCGCAAACTCCACCGCCCGCCATAACGGCTCAATCATCAGCAGCATCCCATCGCCGCCGCCATATGGCGTATCATCCACCTGGCGGCGCGGGCCCAGACCAAATTCACGCAAGTTCACTGTCTCGAGTGAAACGATACCATCTTTTTGCGCCTTCCACATCATAGAATTTCCAAACACCCCAGAGAACATTTCGGGAAACAGGGTAATGACTTGAAATTTTCGCATACCCTTCATTATACCGCGCCCACATAAAAACCACCAAAAAACCGCCCTTTAGCTAGGCGGTTTTTTAGCACAAATAAGGCTCTCAATGGTTACCCATTGCTCGCATAGAGCTGTTCTCGCATATCGTCTGTGCTTGAACTAGTTATGATTATATATCAAGATCATCCAGTTCTGCAAGCTCTTTTCGAGCATTTTCTGCATAAGAAGAGCTATTTTCCACAGTTTCATCTGTTGAGTTGTCCACAGAATCATCGTCTGAAGCGGCAGTCGTAGTTTGTTTAGCACTCGTAAAGCCGTCGTTATTGACAATTTTCAGGTTGTAGCGCGCATCATTTTTCGTCCCTAACGCCCTGAGCAGCGTCCGCAGGCTCTGTGCCGTACCGCCACGCTTGCCGATGACCCGACCGAGATCCTCTGGGTTGACCGTCAGCGTGAGCAACACTCCCTTTTCATCAATCAAACGCTCGACGACGACATCTTCTGGATGCCCAACCAGCGCCTTTACTACGTATTCTACAAATTGCTGATCTATCGTTGACATACTGCCCCTCCTTGGAATTAACTGTACTCCTAGTATAGCATAGGCGATTTGCCGAGGGCAACTATGGCAATTGGCACTTTTTGGCGCAGTGGGCGGTAATGTTCGCCTTGTGCTCAGCCTCGGTCTTCGCAAAATAAGTTACGTTGTCATCGCCGCTCAAGAAATAAAGGTAATCCTCCTGGGCTGGATCGGCCACAGCATTCAGCGCCGCGAGACCAGGCGAAGCAATTGGCCCAGGCGGCAGCCCCTTGTGAATGCGCGTGTTGTACGGTGAATTAAGCGTGTGCGAGCGAGCGACGCCAGCCTTGTCGGCGGCATAATGATACGTCACGTCTGACCCGAGCGGCATATCCTTTTTGAGACGGTTATAAAACACACTGGCAATCCGCCGCATGTCCTCACAGGTCGTTTTACCCGGACAACCGATTGACTCACGCTGAATAATTGAGGCCAGCGTCAGCCCCTGATACAGCGACAGCCCTCGAGCTGCAAATTTCTTTTCGAGATTATTCTCAGCCACCACCCGGTCTAGCTCGCTGATGGCCCGCTGCAAGGCTTGCTGGGCGGTCGCGTCTGACGGCAAAAAATACGTATCACCATAGATATACCCCTCGAGATCGGCGGTCGCTGGCTTACTTTTTAGTACCGTACCGGTATAGGTAGCAGCAAAGGCGGCCGTGATCTGCTCATCATTGTAGCCAGCCCGCTTGAGAGCGCTGGCAACATCGGTCTTTTGGGCGGCAGGCGTCGAGGTCTTATCGCGCAGTGTTGCCCCTGGATAAAATAGTACCGAACGCCGATCCGGTTTGCCACCGAGTAAATGCTTAAGCACCGCCGCCACATCTTGATCTTGTGTAAAGCTGTACACGCCCTTATTGAAGGTGCCGGTAACGTTATTTAACTTGAGGTAAATCGTCATGGCAAAGGCACTACGAATAATTTTTTTATCTTCAAGTTTCTTGGCGATAACCTGTGCCGTGTCGCCACTAGCGATCTCGACACTGATTTTTTGCCGCGCCCCGGCGTTGACCGGACGAAGCATTTGTTTGTACCAAATGACGCTGCCAAGCAGCACCACGCCCGCCACCGCGACAACTGCTGATACAATAATGAGCCACAACCGCCGTTTTTTAATCTTCAATTTCTTCATCCGTGCACCTCCAAATAATCTTGCAAAATAATACTCGCCGCCTCAGCGTCAATGTCACCCTTATCTTTGATCTTGCCAGCTAGGCGCTGTTCGGCCTGAACGCTGGTTAGCGACTCATCCTGATAAGCGATCTCGGCATCAATGTCCAGCTGACCCAGCCGCCTGACAAAATCGACCACGAACTCTGTTTGTTGTGTTGGCTCGCCGGACTGATTGCGTGGATAGCCGACCACCACCAGCGAGATATCGTGCCGCAGCATAATCTCTGCCAGCTCCTCCATGACCCGCTCGTCATTAGCCACCCAGCCAAACGGTACCGCGATCCGCACCTGTGAATCGGCCATAGCTAGACCGATCCGTTTCTCGCCCACATCTAGCGCTAGAAAGTTTTTAGCTTTCATTGAGCTTGAATTCGATGCTTATTCGTTTGGTATCATTTGGTACGGTGCGCACCCAGAACGGAGAGAATTTCACATCAACATTTTCGATACCCTTGATGGCTTCGAGCGCTGACTGGATGTCGCCATAACTTTTACCGCGCGACTGCTCCTTGACCTTTTCCTCATCAATGGTTGGGCCGACGACGGCATTGGCAGTGATGTGAGCAATGAAGTTGCTGCCCCGGCCACTGAACTGCGCAAACTGCGCGCTATCAACACCATCTTTATAGATCTTTTGTGACTGCTTGCCCTCTAGTTCCTTGTTGGCGGTCGCCTTGAGGTAGGTGCTTAACTCTGATTTTTCGACACCAACCATCGAGGCGGTCACCACTGTTTTAAGCGTCACTGCACCAGTCGCTTCACTATCAACGGCAACACTTGGAGTTGGCGCACTACGCTGTTCTTGGTAGCTTTCTTTGATAGTAACTGTTGAACCGCCGAATGATTGCTCGACCTTGCCACGAAGAGAGTCAGCTTTCTTTTCGTTCAATAAATCACCGGCACGCTTAACATCGTCGCTGCTAACCACCGTCACCTCGCGACTACTACCGCCCGAAGTCTCGCCAACGAGTGTCGCATTAACTCCTGATGGCATCCCTGAAACCGAGCCACTCTCACCGTTATATTCCGCCCCGATATTGGCAGCCGTCACCATGACCGTTGAGCCCGAGGCATTGGAGCGACTAAACGTCACCGCGCTATCAGTCGTAAAGGTCATCCCACCGCTCGTACGAATCGACGTCCCTGCCGGAATGGTCTTATCCAGCAGGCTAATAGAATCAGTCGCAACACGTAGCTTGCCCTTGGCCCGCTCACCAACTTTCTTCTTGCCAGTTGCCGAGAACTCAACGGATAATTCTGCTTTTTGCTCCTGCCGGCGCGCCTTGATCACGTCAGCAGCCGGATCAGTCGTCCCGTCAGTCCTGAGTGTCACTTTTTTATTTACCGTCACCGTTGTCGTCTTGGCCGTGATAATCACTCGTGCGTGCGGTGCGAACCAAATCGCCCATACCAAAAACCCAATGAGTAGCAGCGCGGCGCCGCCGATCAGTAGGAATTTTTTACGAAATAGATTAAAGTTCGGAACTTTTGGCGCTATTTTATTCTTATCAGCTTTGTCCGCTGGCTTTGAGGTCTCACTATCTTGCTGAGTGGACGAGTCAGCGATGGCCGAATCAATTGCTTTATCTGTCTCATTGATGGATTGCGCACTCTTTTCTAATTCACCAATTGGTAACTCACGCCCATCAATGACGTCATTTTCATCATCCACCTTTAGTACCGGTATCTCAGCCATTTCTGGCTTGCTCTGGAGCGTCTTGGCCACTGGAATCTTGGCCGCCGCCGCTAGGCCAGACAGAATCGTATCACCGGTGATCAACACCACCCGCTTATCAACCGACGCGGCCGTCCGAGCGATAAGCCGCATATTAACAGCACTACGCAACACGCCAACCCGCTTGGGCGGCACCAACGCGATAATCCGTTCCTTCGACGCCTTTATCTTGCCAACAATGGCAGTGATATCATCTTCGACGTCAATGTAAATAACATCTTTATTCATCTATATTTTAAGTAATCGGTTAACTTTATCCATCAAGCCATGAGCGTCTTGATTACTTACCATTGTATCATACCCAACCCGCAGCAGGCCCATCACTGTGATAAAAGTGTGGTCCGTAATATCACCAGTTGTATCAGTAATACCGATGACATCAGAGGGCTTGATATGCTGAATGGTTGGCTTTTTCGTAAACGGCAGTTCCTTGTACCACGGCTGATTGGCCAGTGCATCAACGAGCTGCTGCAAGCTCGCGCCACCGCCACACAGCAAGATCCGGTTCGGTAAATGATCGACGCTGTCAAAATCACCGAGCGCCAGCTCAACGCCCGACAGCCATACCTCAAGGGTTTTATCAATCGCCCCATCAAGTTTGCGCTTGAGTGTCGGCTTGATATATTCCTTATCAGCATTTACCTTCAACTTTTCCGCTTCTTTGTAGCCCAGGTCAAGATCCGTCGCAATCATCCGCGTAAAGCTCCGTCCACCGATGCCGAACATCTTGGTGCCCTCAACGCCGCCGTCATTGACAACCGCGATATCAGTCGTGCCGCCACCGCAGTCGATCAAGATCGCCGTGAAATTAGAATTCGCATCTGTACCGAGCACACTCCGGCTGACTGCAAACGGCTCGGCCGCCACGGCGATTAGCTCTAGCGCCAACTCATCAGCCACCTTTTCCAGCGCCCCGATATGCACCATCGGCGCAAATGCCGTATAAATCTGCACTGCCACGTCCCGCCCCTGAAAGCCGATCGGGTTCGACACCTTGTAGCCGTCAATATGAATGCTGACCAGTGCTGAATTAACCAGCTTCACCTCGACGTCCTCGTTGCCAGTTTCCAGCGCAATCTGCGCCTGCGCCTTGCCCTGCGCCCGTTCCTGTACCTTCTCGATGATGAATTCCATCTCGGCAACGTCCAGCGGCTTATCAGGTTGTGGTCGGCGATAGCGAATGGTGTTGGTCACACCCTTGACCAGCTCACCGGCGATACCGATGATCACCCGCTTGGCCTGAACGCCGGCCTTATCCTCGGCCTCGGTCAGCGCTGCCTCGCAATTGGTCACCACACCGGCGATATCAGCGATCGCGCCTTGATGCATGTCGCCCAGATTCTGCTGCGCCCGACCGACTCCGATGATTTCGATATCATCATCCTTGATCTCGGCAATCAGCGCCTTAATATACTCCGTACCGATGTCGAGACCGACGAGGTACTGGTGTTCATCTTTGTCTGTCTTCTTGAAAAGCCTATCTAACACCATAGTCTTTATGATTATATACCATTTGTATGTGGATTGGCTAGTTTTTTACGAGGATAACTAACCGACCTCAGATAAGAACAGCCTTGATCCGGCGAATCCCAGCAGCGCTGGCCTCTTCTTTGGTAATTGTAAAGCGTTTGCCACCCTCGGCCAAGACGCCGGTGTGCTGGACGTGCGGGCCGCCGCAAACTTCGAAACTAACAATATTGTCGCCTTCACCGATGGAATAGACTTTTACTTTATCGCCGTAGCGCTCGCCAAAGGCGCCGATTGCACCCATTTTTAGCGCCTCGTCAGTCGGATAAACGGCAAAGCTGACTGGTAAATCAGCGTCAATCCACGCATTGACCTGATCTTCCACCGCCTGTTTTTCCTCTGGCGTCAATTTATCGTGATTAAAATCAAAACGCAGGCGCTGGGCAGTGATATTGCTGCCATGCTGCTGCAAATCCGGCGCCTTCAGAACTTTGCGCAGCGCCGCTCCCAACAAGTGCGTCGCCGTATGATATTTCAGATGAATCGGATCGTGACCCTCTAGGCCGCCGCTAAATTGTCCTTTGCGCGCCGTCTTGGAGCGTTGGCGCTGCTCGGCCATTCGCGCATCAAATTCGGCGCGCCAATTATCAGAAAGCTTGATGCCTTGTTTATACGCCTCCTCGGTACTCAGCTCTACCGGAAAACCAAACGTATCATACAGCATAAACAACTCTTCGCCAGTCAAGCCGTCGTCGATATAATGCTGCATTTGCCCGAGACCTTTGCGTAGTGTCTGGCGGAAAGCTTTTTCCTCTTTGACCAGCACAGCGACAATACTCTCGCGGTTTTCCTTAACTTCTGGGAAATCCGCTTCATATAAATCAGCGATTACTGGTACGACTTCCTCCAGGAAATTCTGCTCGATCCCCAGGTCAAAACTATAGCGAATCGCCCGGCGCAACAGGCGGCGCATCACGTAGCCCTGTTCCTTATTGCTCGGCACGCAGCCATCGACCGCCATAAAGGTAGCGGCCCTCAGATGATCAGCGATTACCCGCATACTTTCGGTATGTGACGCGTACTTTTTGCCGCTCAAATCCTGCAATTTCTCGACGATTGGCCACAGCAAGCTAATCTTGAAGACATCAGGGTCGTTATTAGCGGCCGCCGCAATTCGTTCCAGGCCCGAACCATGATCAATATTTGGCTTTTCTAGTGGCTTAAACACACCGTCCGCCACCTTTTTATAGGCCATAAAGACATTATTACCAATCTCCATAAAGCGACCGCAATCACAATTCGGATGACAATGCTCACCAAACTTCGGATCGTGCTCAATGAAGTCAAATTCATAAAACATCTCGCTATCCGGCCCACACGGATCACCAATCGGCGTGGTTTCCGGCCCACCGTTACGGCTCCACCAGTTTTTACTGCCATCATAAAAGAAAATCCGCTCGCCTAGGCGAATGCCACGCGCTGCACCTTGCTCCTCACTACCAATGTCGGCCAGTCCCGCCTCAATGCCTTTTTCGGCAAACTTCTGCTGCCATAACCCGGCCGCTTCAGTATCCTTGGCGATATTATATTCTGGCGCACCGATGAAACATGTCACGTATAGCCGCTGCGGATCGAGCCCAATCTCTTCGGTCAAAAACGTCCATATCCAGTCGATCTGCTCTTTCTTGAAATAATCGCCCAAACTCCAGTTACCGAGCATTTCAAAAAACGTCGTGTGGCGGTTATCACCGATATCATCAATGTCTTGGGCCCGCAAGCACGTCTGTGAATCAGCGATTCGCTTACCCTCAGGGTGTGGCTCACCCAGCAGGTACGGGATCATTGGCTGCATGCCCGCACCAGTGAAGAGCGTGGTCGGATCGTCGGTTAGAATCAGCGGCGCGCGCCTAATGACTGCATGAGCCTGTTTGCTGTAAAAGTCGAGATATTTGAGGCGAATTTCTTGAGCGTTCATAGGAGCAATTATAGCACAAGTCTCCTCAGATACTCTGGATCTTTATGAGCGTTTTTTCCGCATCAGCAGCACTGCACCGCTGATGATGGCCGCGACCCCAGCCCCGATGGCTACCAGCAAACTCGTACCGGTATCGGCTAGTTGACTGCCTGCTCGGCCTTGCGAAGCGCCCGGCTGCCCTGGTTGACTCGGCTGACCCGGTTGGTTAGGAGCACCTGGATTACCCGGCGCTGTTGGCACAGCGTTCCACTTAGCGTATAGCGTGAAGTTAGAATTTGGCATCGTATGGACGTTAAAGTTCCACTGCATCAGATAAGTTGGATCAGCGTACCACCCAGCAAAGGTATAGCCAGCCCGCGTCGGATCAGCCGGCCGCACCGCCTTGGCAGTGTAGGCGACCGTTTGAGATGGTACCGGTGAGCCTGAGCCGGTATCAAACGTCAGCGTGTAGGTCGGGCACTGCTTGGCATCGCCATTGATCGTCCAGCCGTGACCACCGTCGGCCACTGTCTTTTGCAGTGCTGCATGCGCCGCCTCCGCCGTACAATATTTCAGGCCAGCCGCACCCAGCGTCACTGGTGACTTGAGTACTGCATTATTCCAGGCAGTCAGTGTTGCGTCGTAATTTTGCACCGATAGCGCCGTATTATCAAGCATATTCGCCCCACCAGCATACGGATTACCCGTAACGTCCTGCAGCGAGGTCAGTTGCCAGCCAGCCAGCGACTGGTTGAATGCCCGCGCATTAGCCAACATCCGCACCATAGCATGTGCTTTCGTCATATTCCACAGCCCGATCGGCTGGTTGAACGAATTTGCCCACTCGAACATACTATCAGCGTATTCAAGTTTTGCAGTATTCCAGCTGGCAATTG
This sequence comes from Candidatus Saccharibacteria bacterium oral taxon 488, assembly GCA_005697215.1. Taxonomy (NCBI): domain Bacteria; phylum Candidatus Saccharimonadota; species Candidatus Saccharibacteria bacterium oral taxon 488. The sequence continues at coordinate 556,945 of CP040003.1, forward strand.
ACGAACTGCCGCCGTTATTGAACGCCCCTGCATACGCAAACATATGGCCAGCGCTCGTCACTTTTCCCATGTTCCACGAACCGATATTTTGGTTAAACTGTCCGGCGCCATGGAACATATTAGCAGTTGTCGTCACATTTGATGTATTCCATTGCCAGTTGGCACCCTCACCCTTGAGCGAGTGAGCTGTGTCGAACATACCTTGCAGGCTCGTTACGTTCGTGAGATTTGGCACGTCAGTCGCCTTGACATCCATATTCTCAGCGCCCCGAAACGCCGAGTCCATGCTGCGCCACGCACCCGTTCCCCACTGGTCAACTGACATGATTTTCAAACGATCACCGGCATTATTCACATAAATCTGCGGGAATGTACCGCCGATACGAATTGTGTGACGACCCTCGTCGCTGTATGTGCAGGTGTGACTACTGGTCACGCCCACAGCGTCAGGAATACCGTCATTGTTACAGTCAACCGTATAATTATATCCCCCGCCTGTCACCGGTATAGTAAATTGATCGGTGTTTGATACGCCCGGTTTCGTGGTGTCGATCGTCATAACAAAATCCGTGTTGTTAATCGCATCAGCTTTCGCTGGCTGCGTCATCGCAAGTAGCGTCAGGCCACCAACACCAAGCATCATAACCCCTGCTGTTAGCGTCGGCAGCAGGCGCCTGCGTTGTTGTAAATATTTCATAAACCCCCTATTATGTTCATGTTACTTCGTTGTACTATTACCTCAAATAATACGCGACTAAGCCCTCCATTGTCAAGAAAATCCCGCCCTCATCGCGGGCGGGAAATGTCTCAGTTTATCACGTCGTATTATTCAGCGCCTGACTCATCAGTATCTGACTGAACCGGCTCTTCTTTTGGCTGGTTTTTACGAAGCTTCTCTGGATTGCGGATGGCTTTGTGCCTATCAGCAGCTGGCTCTTTAACCCACTTTGGCAAGGCGACGCCAGCTTCTTTCAATAACTTAACAACACGCGGTGTTGGCTGGGCACCATTGTCCAAATATTTCTGTGCTAATTCAGCCTGAATATTTGCTGCTTTAGTGTGTGGATTGTAGCTGCCGACATACGCGACCACGCGACCGCTTGATGGATGGCGCTGCGCCTCTTGTACTGCCAGGCGGTACACCGGATAACCCTTGCGACCCAACCGTTGCAAACGAATTGCTAGCATGTGTGATTTCTTCCTTTTCTTACAACTCTTTGATTAATGTATTACTCCTAGAGAGTGTACACTATTTCGCTATGTACGTCAATCTGTTTGAATTATCCCGCCGCCCAGACATTCCTCGCCGTCATATATCACAGCCGACTGTCCCGGTGCAACAGCACGCTGCGGTTCAGACAGCCTCACTGTCACCTTCTCGCCAGCATCGTCGTTCACACGCGTAATCTCCGCATTAATAAGCGGCGCCCGATGTCGCACCCGAACTTGACAGGCATCACCTTTTGGCGGCTGATTGATCCAGTGAACGTCAGCCAGTGTCAACTCTTTGCGCCACAATTTTGCATTATCAATTGAGCGGGACACGTAAACTTCATTCTTGGCCATATCTTTGCCGACGACATAATACGGCAAGCCGCCACCAACATTCAGGCCATGACGCTGACCCAAAGTGTAAAATATCGCCCCGTCATGCCGCCCAACAACCACACCCGTTGGCTGATCAATGATATCGCCCGGGCTAGTCTCGATATATTCTGACAAAAACTCACGAATCCCCACTTGCCCAACGAAGCAAATCCCCATCGATTCCTTTTTGCCGGCAGTCCACAAACCCCGTTCTTTAGCCATCTTACGCACCTCAGGCTTGGTAAAATCGCCGAGCGGAAACATAGTTTTTGCCAGTGCCTCGGACGTCACGCGGTACAGGAAATAAGTTTGGTCTTTGTTGTCATCGTGAGCACGGAGTAACCGACCCTCGCTCAAGCAAGAATCCGCTCTGCGGGTGGCGCGAGGCGGGGTAGCGCCCGAAAATATTTTCAGCTCATCTGAAAAATTTTCAGGGGCGGACCGAGCGACAGGACCCGCGGGAAGAAAAGTGCGCGCATAATGCCCTGTCGCAATATACTCCGCGCCCGCCGCCAACGCCGCCTCTAAAAATAACTTAAACTTCACCTCTTGATTACACATCACATCAGGATTTGGCGTCCGACCCGCCTGGTATTCGCGGATCATATAGTCAACGACATTTTGCTTATACTCTTTCTGAAAATCGAACACCTGAAAATCAATTCCCAGCCCCACCGCCACACGCTTGGCGTCAGCCACGTCTTCTGCCCACGGACAGTGCATACCCGGTAGATCTTCCGACCAATTTTTCATATACACGCCGGTCACCTCGTGGCCTTGCTCGACTAGTAGCGCTGCCGCCACCGATGAATCAACGCCGCCCGACATACCGACAAATACCCGAGCCATCAGCGCGACACTCCCAGCGCAAACAAACCGATCCGCAGCAATTCGCCGACCGCCAGCCACCAACCCCACGGTGTCAGCCACCACCATGTACTCCAATGCCTGTCGCGCGTCGTCGGGCGTGCCCGCAGCTCAACATTCGGCAGTTGCGCTGAAAACTCAGCCAGCGCCCGCCGCATGTGATAGCCACTGGTGACCAGAATGACGCGCTTGATGCCGCGCTGCGCTATGATGCTCGCCACTTCCTGGGCATTCTGCTTGGTGGTTTCTGAACGTTCATCCATCACCAAGTTCGCCACCGGGACACCCGCTGCTTCGGCCTGTTTTCTCATGGCAGCAGCATTAGACGGGCCGGTTTTATCAGCCGCAGCACCAGACAAAATGATCGTCGGTGCCCAGCCGGCTTGATATAATTTGACTGCCTCGGCCGTGCGCGCTTCGGTGTCACCGCCGCTGATAACGATGATCGCACCCGCCTTTTGACATTGCCCCGAGCCAGGTTGCGGACAATCTTTCAAGTCATCCGGCGATAGATAATGGCTCAAGCCGACGATGACCGCAATCGCAATGATTACCAAACCGATCAATCGATGGATCATCGCTTTCGCTCCTGTTCCGTACGCACTGCAGTAATAATCTCGTCCGCCGCCCGCATAACTTGCGCCTCATCGTTCAACCGCCCCAACGTCAGCCGCAGACTACCATCAATCGCCGCATCACTCAACCCGATCGCCGCCAAAACATGTGATCGCGTACCCGAATTAGCCGCACAAGCACTACCCGTCGCCACCAGCACGCCACGCGCTTCCAATAAAAACACTAATCGCTCAGCATCAACACCAGAGAATGAAATATTGAGGAAATTAACCAGCGATTTTTTCTGATCAGAAGAAATAATCATGTCGGGGAAAGCCGCTAATAGTTTTTTTACCAACATATCACGCAGGCCTCGCAGACGTTTTACTTCACCGCTGCGACGCTTGGCAGCTAACTCCAGCGCCGTCGCAAAGCCGACCACGCCAGCCACATTTTCCGTGCCGCTGCGCAGCCCCGCCTCCTGGCCGCCGCCAACGATATTTGGCCGTAGCTTGACGCCCGGCCGTATCCATAGCAAACCAACCTGTTTCGGCCCATAAACTTTTGCTGCCGATAGTGTCAACAAATCAACGCCCAGCCGTTTAACTTTCACATCCATCAGTGTCGCGGTCTGCGAGGCGTCGGTATGAAATATAAGCGGCGTTGATTCACCATTTTCTTGGCGTCTGAGTCGCTCGGCCCTAACAACTTCGGCAATTTCTTCAACGGGCTGAATATATCCGAGTTCATGATTCGCCAGCGCGATACTCATAAAACTAATATCTGGCGTCAGCAGTTTTTTAATGGCCTGCGGATCAATGCGTCCGTTTTTCATCGGCGGAATGAGCCGAACGTCCGAACGCGATTTTGCAGAATTGATAACCGAGCTATGTTCAATCGCCGAGACTAAACTCACGCCACCCGCCGCAGTAAACGCCAAATTGATTGACTCCGTGGCGCCAGCCGTCATCACTAATTCATCCGCACCTACGCCCAGCACTCGCGCGATGCGCGACTTGGCTTCGCGGTAGTCGCGCTTGATGGTGACCGCCGGTGCATACGGACTGGACGGATTGAAAAACTTCTCGGAAAAATACGGCCGCATTGCTTCAATCACCAACGGATCCATCGGCGTGGCAGCAGCGTGATCAAGATATATCATAGAGGATTCCACACATACTATTATACCAAGCAGCCCAGACGGCGACTACACCAACTGTCCAGTTTTCGGATCACGATTATATAGTTGGCGCGCCACTCGTTCATGATATTCATTGACTGCCAGCACAAAGTTTTGTAATTCCTGCCCTTCGAGGTAGTTATACTGATAATTAGGCTGAATTTTCAAGATGCCCTTCGGCTGCACCTCGTAGCGCGTCGTCAGTTCGTGGCGCTTGCCGTCCTTACTCATCACTTCTTCGTGCCAAATCCACGTCGTTTTATCGAGGTTAAAGAATGTCCGCCGTACAACGTGGTCAGGCTTGTCACCAAAAATCGTTGCACCAATTTCACTCTCCAGTTGAATCAGTTCGCGCTCAGTTAATTTCTTCAGTGGCCGATCTTTGCGGGTGAGTCGCAGTAGCGAACGCGTTGACCTCGGGACTTTTGGCGTCGAGGCGGCGTGAGCAGACTTCGCTGATTGAGACGAGCGCGAAAGGCGTGTGTTATCCGCCAAGATGAGACCAAGAGCTTTTTTGAGAATCGTTGGCATAAATCACCTCCTTTTAGGCTGCTCGTCTATAATTATTTCTATGATCCTTTGGCATGGTGTCGGATGCGCCGAGTGCTCCTGCTGCAGGTGTATTATGACCTATTCGATACGCCGCAATGCGCCTACCAACTGCTTCAACAGCCTGCAAACATTCCTCAACCCAACTCTCCAGTCTTCGTCGCTCCTCTAGCGATATCTTTACCGGCTCGGTACTACTGTCAACCACCTCGGCACTACCACGCACTGCCGCTTCGGACAGACGCGGCGCCACTCGCTGTGATCGCTCTGGGTGTGCTTGTGTCGCCAAATCCAGCGCTTCGGCCCGCGCCTTTTGAATCGACATCATTTCTGTGATTGGTCTTGGCTGCTGATTCATTATCTCTCCACGTTTACAAGCCAAAAAGTTTTACCGTGTTATCGGTCGCTACTTTTTCGAGGTCATGAAGCACTAGCTTGCGCTCCGCCGCCCAATACTTTGCCACCAACTCCACATATTCTGGCTTATTCAGCTTACCACGAAATGGCTTTGGTGTCAAGAATGGCGCGTCAGTTTCTAGCAATAATCGCTCCAACGGAATCGAGGCGAACAATTCCTGCTGCGCTTGGTCTTTGGTAAAAGTACTAATGCCATTCAAACCAACATACAACCCGCGGGCAAATCCCTTCTCTAAATTGAGGCGCGTGTCAGTAAAACTATGCAGCACACCGCGCAGGCCATGAAAATTATCAAAAATCGGCCAAAAATCATCCCACACCGACGGCTGGTCAGGCGCGCCATCACGCACATGAAAACTAACCGGCAAATCATAGTCCGCCGCCAGCTGCAGCTGCGCCTCCAGCGCCTGGATCTGCACATCTCGCTGGCTATGATTGTAATAATAATCAAGACCGATCTCGCCAATCGCCACAATCGGCGAATTATCCTCTCTACTTTTAAGCAGTTGCTCCACCTCATTCCAGCCACATTTGCTGTCATGCGGATGAACGCCAACTGCCGCCCAAGCAAAGTCGCGGTTTGCAGCAAACTCCACGGCTTGCTGGCTGCTGCGCTCGTCAGTGCCAACGCAAATCATGCCGATACCCGCTGCAATTGACTGCTGGTATAATTCCTCGCGATTGTCCGCGAAAAACTCGGTATCATGCAGATGACAGTGCGAATCAATCAAGCGTAAGTCTGCCGCCATACTATTCTCCGCCGTCAGACTCATTATTATTTGCCCTGGGCTTCTGCTTTTGGCGCGCGCGGATCGGGCGTATGTAGATATTTGCGCGGGAATAATGGAGTCAGCTCTGACGGCACGACGCCACTGGCAAACATGTCGTGAATTTTCTCGGCAGTTTGCGGCATGAATGGTCGTAGCATGTCAGACACTTGCAGCAATGTGCCGCAGGCATGCGCCAAAATCTCGCCCAAATGCGCTTCCGCCTCTGGGTCTTTATCGCGTTTTTTAGCAACTTGCCATGGTTGCACGCGCTCAATATACTGATTCAATGAACGGATAATCTGCCAAATTTCATCAATCGCTAGATTGAAATTCAAAGACTCCATATCGGCACGGTACGGCCCCATATCGTGCTTAGACTGCGGCGCATCGCCAATAACGCCGGCTTGATAACTCTGCACCATCTTTGCCACCCGCTGCACCAGATTACCCAGATCATTACCCAGCTCACCGTTATAAGCCGCTTCAAACTTCTCCCAAGTAAAGTCGCCATCGTCCTGAGTTGGCACGTGGCGCAGGAAATAATAGCGGAAAGCCTCAACACCATAGTGCGGGATGATATCAACCGGACCAACACCATTACCGAGACTCTTGCTCATTTTGGTGCCGCCAACGTTGATAAAGCCATGAACTAATAGCACCTTTGGCAGTGGCAAGTCCAGCGCCATTAACATCGCCGGCCAAATCCCGGCGTGAAAACGAAGGATATCCTTACCGATCACCTGTACATCCGCCGGCCAAAATGCCTGCCATTCATCAGCTCGATCAGGATAGCCGATGACCGTGATGTAATTACTCAGCGCATCCAGCCAAACGTACATCACCTGCGTGTCATCACCTGGCACCGGCACACCCCAACTAAGGTTCTTGCGCGGACGCGAAACCGACACATCTTTCAGTCCGTCCTTCATCAATTCCAAAAACTCTTTTTTACGAAATTCAGGCACAATTTTCATCTTGTTTGATTCAATTGCCTGGCGAATGTTGTCCGAAAAAGCACTGGTCTTAAAATAATAATTTTCTTCGCTCAGCCGCTGGTACGGCGCTTGATGATCAGGACAAATGCCATTATTTTCAGCCGCTTCTTTGTCAGTGACGAACGCCTCGCAACCTTGGCAATACCAGCCCTCATAAGTGCCTTTGTAGATATAGCCAGCCGCAGCCAGCTTCTGCCAAATATACTGCACCGCGCTAACGTGATGCGGATCAGTTGTGCGGATAAAATCCGTCGCTGAAATATTCAACTCGGCAATCATGTTCTGGAAATTGCCATGCATTTGGTCGACATAGGCTTGCGGTGTCTGATTTTGGCTGGCAGCCTTGGCAGCAATTTTATTGCCGTGTTCATCCACGCCCGTCTGGAAACGCACCTCGCGGCCGTTTTGCCGCTGATACCGCGTCCACACATCCGCCAGCATGTAGTCCATGGCGTGCCCAATGTGCGGCAAACCGTTGACATAAGGAATAGCAGTAGTGATGTAGGCGTGTTGTTTAGTCATGATACTCATTGTATCATTATCTGGAACAATTTTCACCGATATGCGTTCGCCGAAGGCTCACCCACGCATCATTGTTACCACTGCAGTCCGGCCCGTTGTATCACCCTGAGCATGCGAAAAATAATGCGGATCGGTCATAGTGTTAATTGGTGAGATATGAATATTGCTCGGCGATATGCCTGCTCTTTGGCAAATAGAAGCGTTGTACCCCTGCATATCTAAATAGTAGCCGTCGTGGTGTTTTTCATAAAATGGCTGCCACACCGGATCAGTTGCCTGATCAAAGTATTTCATTACATAGGTTGATTGTTGTGCACTCGGACTCATCCACACGATAATATCTTCGGGTTTTGATCCTTCGTGGATAAATTTTTCGACCATCCGCTGCATCAAATTTGCCACCGTCGAATGCCGCCCCAAATGAAGTAACGCCAATAGTCCCTTGATCACATCATACATCACTACAGCGACACAGTCAGCTTCGGTCAGCATTAGCGCCACGCCCGGTGTGCGCGTGACTAGTGCATCCGCTACTACATCCGGGGTATGCCGCGCTGTAGCTGCCGCATCTACTTCAACGATACAATCATAGCGCCGACCCGCCAGGTAAAGCACGCCCATGAACACCACATCTTCATATGGCACGGCTAGTTGCTGGCAAAACTTTCGCCGATTAGCAACTACTTGTGGGGCGTGCCTGCTAGCCGAACGATCGAGCATGGTCCCATCCGATCGTGACGACATTGCCACAAGCAGACTATCGTCAAAACATGTTGGCTGATCTGCCGCAATCATCGCGCCCGCCATTCTTTGAGCAGCCGCTGCCAATCGTCAATCGCCAAATCTTCAGCACGAGCATCGGGTGAAATACCAGCATCGTTTAGTAGTAGCTGTTCGGCGTTAGCTTTACTAATACCCAGCCCGCCGCTCAAGCTAGAGCGCAGTTTTTTACGCTTGGCTGAAAAGCCAGCTTTGACAACACGGAAAAAGTCTTTTTGGTCTTCAGAATCGACCAGTGGTTCGGTGCGAGTCCTCAATACCACCACCTGCGAATCAACTTTTGGCGGCGGTGTGAAGAACTGCCGCGGCACTTCGATGTCTAGTTCTGCCTCGGCAAATAGCTGCGCGCTAACCGCTAAAACGCTCATTTCGCCAGGCTCCGCTGCGATGCGCTCAGCCACTTCTTTCTGCACCAACAGCACCGCCAAGCTCGGTTTATTTTCCGCCGTCATCAACTTCTCGACAATTTTGCTGGTAATGTAGTACGGTACATTGGCGACTACCTTGTAACCAGCCGGCAACTGATTCAAATCAAATTGTAAAATATCTTCATTAATCACTTGCAGGTTTTTGCCAGGAAATTGCCCTGGTAATTTCCGCGCCAAATCCGCGTCAAACTCCACCGCCACCACCCGCCCGGCTCGCGCCAATAACCGACTGGTCAAGGTACCAAGTCCTGGCCCAATTTCCAAAACTACATCATCTTCACCAAGTTCCGCCGCCTCGGCAATCTCTGCCAAGATTTCTGGGTCACGCAGCCAATGCTGGCCTAATTCTTTTTTCGGCCCGCGAGTTGACACCATCTAGCGACCGTCTCCGTTTGTCCAGTCAGTCGCTAGGTCAAACCCATGCGGATGCCGAGCCGCAAAACCGCCGGTATCATACACCTTGCCAGGCCCCATGCTGGTTTCTACTACTGAGCAGCGCGGATAATTACCATAATTTGCCGCCACCAAAATATAGCCGTCCTTATCCACCTTGGCGCCGTCCGCCCGCACCGTGTAGCCACCGCCGCCGCAGGCATTGATGACGATATTCATTGGTAGGTCATAGTAAGTTTCGCGGTGCGCCACGCCGCGTGAATCAGTAAAGATATGCGCACCCTTCGACTTCGTCAGTGGATTTTTTGGCTTGGTGCCGATCACTTCGATTTGCTTTTTAGGTTGTTTGCTGATACGGCTACTTATTTCCTTACGGCTAATCTCAACACCGCGCTCGGCCTGGGCCTGGTAAGTCACGGTACGAATACCCTTTTCGCCCAGCTGCTTAATCTCCTTAAAACCAATCGGTTGATTCGCATCCTTAAGCTGCTCCACAGGAAAGTCAATGTCAACCTCCTCGGTCACGGTTCGCAGCGGTGCACGAGTAATGTTCATCAGCACGTTTGTCCCATCCAGCAACATATTATCGCTCGTCATAAATTCAACCCTATCCTCGACATATAGCGTGATACCCGCCGCTTTGGCAATTCGCTGCGGCGTCTGCTCCGCTGTGGTAATATGTGAACGCCGCGAACCATCAATGACCGTTACCGGCCGAGCCCGAAAAATTGTCACCGTAAATGTTGTTCCTGTCAGCTCCATATCAATGTCTGGCTTAACAACGTCACGCCGCTCATCAACTGTTACCCGCGCCAACTGTAACGCCTGGCGTACGGTGCGTGCTCGGGTCATGATCGTCTGCTCGCGGCCACGGTCGCGAATCGTCACCAGCCGCTCCGCTGACGACTGGGCATGATTATCTTGTGCTTGGACAGGCTGAGATAGCAGTAAGCCAACCGCACCAGCCACGAAAGTCATGAAGCAGCCCAGCAAAACAACCGGCCGCCAGCCTTTCTCTATGTGCCATTTCCACCAGTTCATCATTCTGCTCTAATACCTAATTAACGGACGTATTATACCATATTTATCTAATAATTACTAGTACCACCCTCTGGCCTTGCTATGCGCTACCGCTTTCTCCCATGAACCATATCGCCCCATCACGTAACCATGCATCCAATTTAGCGAATCGACTGGGTTGAGCGGATTTCCTGGTACTTTACTACATGGCAACGCTTGTGCGAGACCGCAGGCACCGCTCTGGTTGCGAGCATTTGGATTCCAGCCACTTTCTTTCTGCACCAGCCACTCGGCATAACCCCATTGGTCACGCGGGATATTTGACGCAGATAGCCACTGATCTTTATTGCCACCACCAGTATATGGCATAGCGGCATTCTTTGTGCCGATAATTTCAATTTGTTTTTTAGGCTGTTTTGTTACTTGGCTAGCAAGCTCCCGACGGCTCACTTCCTTGCCATTTTGCACCTCAATCTCATAAGTCACCATCCGCCGGCCCTTTTCGCCCGCCTCTTTCACCTCCTTGTGGCCCGTCTCGCGATTGGCATCCCGTACTGTCTCAACCGGAAAAGCGACATCTTCATCAGTTGTAATCGTCTGCTTACCGTTGCGCCAAACATCCAGCCGCATACCACTGGTAATTGGCGCCTCGAGCGGCATTGATACGGTATCGTTACTGGCCAGCTGGACACGCTTTTCCTTGAGTAGCGCGCCGACGGTTTTCGCGTGGGTGCGTACTTCAGCCAGTGACCCGTAGAGATTGAGCTGTAGCGGCGTGGCCCGCTTGATAGTCAAGACTGCATTCGTGCCGTTGGCAACCACGTTTTCGGCAGCATGAATATCGACAATATCCTCGCTATAGAGTTTGATCCCCGCCGCTTTGGCGATCGCCGTCGGGGTTTGCTCCGCCGTGGTTAGCCGAATACGCGCCTGACCATCGACTACCGTTACCGGCCGCGCCCGAAAAATATTAACGTTATATGAACTAGCGACCAGCTCTTCATCAAGTGCTGGCTCCACTACATCTCGCCGCTCGTCAACCTCAATCCGCGCCGCCTTCAGTGCCTCGCGCACCGTTTTTGCCCGAGTGATAATTGTTTTCTCGACTCCCTTATCATAGACACTCATCAGACGCTGGCCGTCGCTCCGTGATGGACGCTCGGTACCCTGCGCCAGTGCAGCATCCGCCAGCTGGATCAATGTCACTCCAAGCACAAGCAAACCGATCAAGAGAAAAATCTTCTTTGAGTGGTAGCGAATTGATAAACTCTTTTCCATAATCTCGCTCGTGGGCAACGCCACAAAACTGTTATGTATTATATCAAATTTTCTCTAATCTGGCGAATTCTACATTAAGCTTCTTCGTATTACCGTCATCAAATTGCACCGTCACCGCCATCCCGTCAACATCCACCACCTCACCCGCACCAAATTGTGGGCTTCGCACCCGATCACCGACCTCTAGACCTATGTCATCAGTATAAAACGCATCGTCGGATGGCGGCGCGGCAGGTGCATCCAGACCACCGCTCATCAGCCCCATCTCATCGAGAAATCGCGACGGCAGATTATAGCCGATCTGACCAAACTGCGTCCGTGAACTAGCACAGGTCACAAACAGCACCTCTCGGGCCCGCGTAATCCCCACGTAACAGAGGCGGCGCTCCTCCTCAATGTCGTCCGCCTTGCCGCTATCAAATACCCGTGCATGCGGCAGGATCCCCTCCTCCAAGCCAGTCATAAACACCACCGGAAACTCCAAGCCCTTCGTAGCGTGCAGCGTCATCAAGGTTACTTCCTGGTCCGCTTGGTCATCGCTTGACGACATCAACGCCATATCTTCGAGGAATGTCGACACGTCGGCATAGGCGCGCGCCTCGGCCACCAAAACACCGAGGTTTCCCAGCCGCTCTTCAGCCTGCACACTGCCATCATTCACTGCTTCACCATAGCCAGTCTGCTCAATAATTTGTTCAATCACCTCAGCCGGTGCGCTGTTAAGCAATTGTTGTAATTTCTGCAGCAATTGACCGAATGCCTGTAGCGACCGCTTGGCACGAGTCGTCAACTCTGTAGCCTCATCAACCGCCACTAGCCCCTCAATAATATTCCGACCCGACTGATCGGTCCAGTCGAGAAATTTCGCCACGCTCACTGCGCCGATACCGCGCTTTGGCAGGTTAACGATCCGCGCGAAGCTAACGCGGTCACTGGGTTGATATAATAACCGAAGATACGCCAGTACGTCCTTGACGACTGCTCGATCCAGAAACCGCAGATCGCCCACAATCTTATACGGGATGTGCCGTTGACGCAGCGCGCGCTCTATGGCGTAGCTCTGGGCATTGGTGCGATACAACACCGCCATGTCGCTATAGGCTCGGCCCATCTTGGCCTGGCGATAAATTTCGTCAGCCACTGCTTGCGCCTCCTCAGCCTCGCTGTACAGTTGCCATAATTGCGGTGTCATCCCGCCAACCGCTTCTGTCCAGAGGTTCTTGTCGGTGCGCTGGGTGTTATGTTGGATTAAGTTATTTGCCACCGTTAAAATCGCGCCCGTCGAGCGATAGTTTTGCTCTAGTTTAATCACTGCCGCACCCGGAAAGTCACGCTCAAAATGAAGAATATTGGTATAATCTGCGCCGCGAAAACTATAAATTGATTGCGCATCATCACCGACCACACAGAGGTTGCGCTCTGGACCGACTAGCAGCTTGATCAGTGCGTACTGCACCGCATTGGTATCCTGGTACTCGTCAATGAGAATGTGGCGAAATTGCTGCTGCCATTTGTGGCGAATGTCGGGCGACTGGTGCAGCAGCTCCACCGCCCTGAGTAGTAAATCATCAAAATCGAGCGCCCCGGCCCGGTGCATAGCGGCCTCGTATACGGCAAATAATTCGGCTATTTGCTGTTTAACGGGGCCGACCGCCTGCATCGTATACTCATCGGGTGAGAGCATATCATTTTTTGCCGCAGAAATAGCCGCAGCAATGCGGCGCGGCTTGATGTCGCGATCAGTCAGCCCGCGCGATTTCATCAACTGCTTGATCAGACCCAGCCGATCATCTTCATCATAAATAATAAAATTACGACCGAGGCCAATCGACGCTCCGTCCATCCGTAGTAGTCGCACACACATACTATGAAATGTCCCCATCCATGGCATAAACCGTCGATCCGAGGCGTCTTCACCCAGCATATCAGCCAAGCGCTGGCGCATCTCTCGAGCAGCCTTGTTGGTGAAGGTTACCGCCAAGATGCGGCTGGGAAAAATCCCTTGCTGGCTGATCAGATAGGCAATGCGATGCGTTAAGGTTTTTGTCTTACCACTCCCCGCTCCCGCCAAAATAAGCAGCGGCCCGCCATCATGCTGGACGGCTCGCCGCTGTTCAGGATTGAGCTCAGATAGGATGTCCATTACTTATAGTATAGCAGGAAAAAGTACGCTGCCGCACCGCCACCAACGCCGATAAGGGCAAAGAGAATGATCAATAGAATCGTCCCGATGCCAGATTTTTTCTTATCAGGCTGGAGCGCTTCCCCGGTGGCTGGCTGGCTGGCTGCCGCATCAAACATCGGCTCTGGATCTGGTGCGATCTCGTCACCGGCGGTGTATTGCTGAGGAATATCGCCCGGAGTGTGCGGTCGACGTGGCGTCTTATCAACTGTCTCAGCATCACTTTCGTCCATCGGCTCAATCGCCATCAGCTCACTGTCTAGCTCCGATGTATCAGTGGCGGACTGCTTGGATGAAGCGCCTACCGATGTAGCATCTGCGTCGAGCTGCTCACTGACCTCGCTGGCTTTAATTTCATCAATGGTTGCTTCAAGACTCGTACGATCAGCAGCAATGTCAGTATCAGCCGCCTCATCACGATGTTCTACTACCTCGTCTCCAGCCGCCGCATCCGTCACCAGATGATCATCATCGGCCGTCAACTCATCCATGGTCAGCCCTTCACTATCGGCTGCCTTAGCCGGAGCGTCCTCTGCCAGCAAGCCCTCCTCGATAAAGGCGCTGTCAGTGCTAGCCTCGGCTTCACTCGCCATTGATTCATAATCAGGCACGTCCTTGGTATTGAGCGACACATTGTCTGACGTTAGACCTTCGGCCACATGCGATGGATCGGGCTGCAGAACGAGACGTGGTGGTCGACGCTTGATCTCGCGATCAGCTACCGATGAGTGAGCGGTGCTATCATCTGCCATCATATCACTTGACGTGTCCTCAGTAGTTTCAGCCATGTTAACACCCTGCTGGCCGTCATTACCAGTCCGACCGGAGAGATACGAACCAGTCGGCTGAAGCGTCACGCCGGTGCGCGACTGAGAAACGCTATGCCCGCGCATGACGGACGACGGATGTACAACGTCCATGAAACGGCCAGATGGTCGACGCGAAATAGCTGGTGAGGGAGCGACAGTTGACTCGTTACCGCGTTCTGTATCAGAGGAATCGTCAGTTGGTTTTGCTGCTGACGTATCGGCCACTTTATCCTGCGGCGCGTCTGAGGCGGGTTGGTCGTCTGCCTTTTTATCTGGTGTTTTGATATCTGGAAATACCACAGCCGGTTTAGTCTCTGAGGCAGCGTGTGGGAAGCCGTTAACCTCCGCCGACGACGAAGTCGTCTCGGTAGATGATTTTTGTGGCGAAGCCGGTGATTCAGCCCGTGACTTATCTTGTGGCTTATCATTATTAGGCTCCGAGGTTGTTGACTGGGTCGACGGTGCTGGTGTCGAGGCAGGCGATGGCGAGGCAGGCGACGAGGTTGTCTTGAACGACGGTATCGGCTCGAGCGTCAGCTTCGAGACAGACTTTGGCTCTGGCCTTGTAACAGAAATCGGGACAGCAGTCGGTACTGGTGTTGCTGCAGCCGCTGGCGGCGCACTTGGAGTGTCCGATAGGGCTGATGATTGTGTTGTCTTGGCCGGGGATGGCGGCTTGCTTGTATCGTCACTCGTTGGCTCGGATGCGGGTACGGTTGCTATGGCTGAAGCTGGAGATGGAGATGGAGATGGAGATGGAGCTGCAGGTGCAGACACGAGCGTCGACGGCGGTGCTGGCGTCGCTGTTGGTGTAGCAGTCGGCGACGGAGGCGTTAGCGGCTTGATGGTCAATGGCGGAATCGGCGTTGATGGCGTGGTGGCAGGCGACGGTGAGGTTGACGAAGCAGGGGCCACTGGTGTTACCGACGAAGACAGCGACGGCCGCATCGACGTCGGTTCCGGCTTCTCAATCGGTTGTGGGGCGGCAGCCACTGGTGCGCTCGGCGGCGTCGACAATGACACCGTAGGCTGCGGCGCAACTGGCTGGGGTTGAGGGCTTGGCGGCGTGACCGGAGGTGTCGCTACTGGCTTAGGCTGAGAAGCGGAGGCGCTAGGTTGACCAGGTTCAGGCGACGACACGTTCACCGCATCTTCAGTGGCGCTAGTCACAGATGTTGTCGATGTCGCCACGTCCGCATCAACATCAGCCGCCTGCTGAGCCGCTTCTTTCTCTGCCCGCTTTTGCATCAGTGACGTCACCGCCCGATCAAGTTCGTCAAAATCAATGTCTGACATAAGCCCCCCTATTCCTTATGCGCCTTTTTTACTATCTCCGTAAATTGATATGCGTCCAGACTCGCTCCGCCGATCAATAATCCATCAAGTCCCGCCACCGCAAGGTAATCACCGGCGCTGTCAACCGAAACACTGCCGCCATACACCACGCGCACCGTCTCGGCTGCTTCTTTACCAAATAAATGCGTAATTTGCTGGCGAATTACCCTAAGCGCCTTCATAAGATCGCTCGGCTGCGCATACTCACCGCTACCGATCGCCCAGACCGGTTCGTAGGCGATCACCACATGGTCTACCTCCTCGGCTGTTATATTGGCGAGACCGTTTACAATCTGATCCTGGAGCACCTCGCGCGTTTCGCCTAGCGTCCGCTCGTGCGCCGTTTCACCAATGCAGAGAATCGGCTGCAGCCGATTACGCAGTGCCGCCTGCACCTTGAAACGAATATCCTTGTCGCTCTCCATAAATATATGTCGCCGCTCGGAATGACCGATGATGACATAATCGACCATACCGTGTAGGTGTGACGCTGGCACCTCGCCGGTATACGGACCATGGTCGCGCCAGTAGCAATTCTGGGCGGCGAGCTTGACGATCCGACGCTTGATTTGCAAGCTCAAACTCTGCAGTGTCAACATCGTTGGCGCCACCACCACCTCGACGTCGCGGTGTACCGGCAGCTGCTCCATCAGCTTATGTAAATACAAACTGGCCTCATGCATGGTGAGGTTCATCTTCCAGTTGCCGATAATGAGTGTTTTTCGCGTCATAATGCTTATGTTTAGTGTATCATTTTAGTCCGTGCGCGTCTAGTAAACTTTCCACACCTGGTAATTTTTTACCGCTCATCAGCTCGAGACTAGCCCCGCCACCGGTAGAAATATGCGAAAATCGCTTGCCGTCATGCCCATCCCACCCAAGGACAAACTCCGCCGTATCGCCGCCGCCAATGATTGAGGTAACGCCACGATTTTGTACGATGGCTTCGGCTACCCGGGCCGACCCTCGGGCAAACAACGGATTAGTCGAGTATCCCAGCGGCCCATTCCAAATGACTGTTTTGGCCGAGGCAATCACTGAGGCGAATTGCGCCATTGTCTCAGTGCCAATATCTAGCGCCATCTCATCGTCACCGATCCCATCAACCGACACTTCATAGCGATCGCCCGATGTTTCTGGTGACAAAGCCACCGCTACATCACTAGGCAGCCGCAAAAACTGATCGACCCGCTCACCACCAACTTTCTCGGCAGCACGGCGGTAGATGGCCGCCAGCACTTGCTCTTGATCCAGCTCAACTGTACTGTGGCCCATCCTATGGCCGCGATAGGCGAGGAAGGTGTTGGCCATCGCCCCACCGATAAGGATCGTGTCGGCTTTATCAATCAGCCGCTCAATCAGCGCAATCTTATCAGCAATTTTCACACCGCCAATAATTGCCACTAGGGGGCGTGCTGGACGTGACATCGCTGCGGTTAGCGTGGTGTATTCATGCACCAATAGGTCACCAGCCAGCCCCGGAACATATAGCGTAATCGCATGGGTACTGGCGTGAGCTCGATGTACCACCGCAAAACCATCCTGCACAAAATAATCCGGCCGCACCGCCCGAGCAATTGCCCTGGCAAACACCATATCGTCACGCGACTCCTCGTCATAAAACCGCAGATTTTCTAGCATCAGCACGTCGCCAGCCGCCATATGTCGCACTGCTTGGCGCAGCTGATCACCGACACAGCTATCAATAAACTGCACCGGCCGCCCAAGCAGCTCAGCCAGTCGACGTGCCACTGGACGCAGGCTGTATGCCGGGTCGACCCCCTTTGGCCGCCCGAGGTGACTCATCAAAACAATCTTGCAGCGTTGCTCCAATAGATAGCATAGAGTCGGCAAACTGGCGCGAATTCGTAAGTCGCTGGCAATCCCACCAGTCGCAGTCAAGGGCACATTATAATCAACCCGCACCAGGACGGTTAGCCCGCGGAGATTAACGTCATGAATTGTCTGCTTGAAAAATCTGCCCACCCTTTTCTCGTCCTACTCCATTGTCCGGATCTGGATATTGTCGGTCTTGCCCGGCCGGCCCGGTTGATGGCCGCTGACCAATACCAACGTCACTGGATCCTCGCCAAAGTAACCTTCGGCCTTCAATTCCTCTGCTAATTTATTCGCCGAACCCAGACCACTTGGGCGAACGTATGAGCGCGTAGCGTAGCTTAACGCTAATTTCTGGGCCGTTTTTTGGCTATCAGTGACGCTAATAATCGGCATATTCGGTCGAAAAGCACCGACATTCACTGCGGTCACACCGGTGCTGGTCTCAGCAATAATTGCTCGCGCCTTAAGTTCAGTAGCCAACCGCGCCGCTGTGTAACTGAGCAGCGCATCATGCTTGCGACGCTTTTCACCCGACTCAACTGCCATGACATCACTGTGCTCCTGGGTGTACATAATCGTCCGACGCATCGCCTGCACTGTCTCGATCGGATATTTACCGTTGGCCGTTTCATCAGACAACATCACCGTGTCGGCACCCTGGATGACCGCATTGGCAACGTCGCTCACTTCGGCGCGAGATGGCTCAGGATTGTCAACCATGCTGCCCATCATCTGCGTGGCGACGATGCTGAGCTTAGAATATTTACGACAAAGAGCGATAATACGCCGTTGGATAACTGGCACGATCTCCGCCCCGGCTTCAACCGCCAAGTCGCCACGTGCCACCATAATGCCGTCACTCGCCTTGACGATCTCCTCCAGATGCTCATCAGAGATCGCTGACTTAGTCTCGATTTTGGCAATGATATACGCATCCGAACCCAGCGCCGTCAGCCGCGAGCGCAGATCGATAATGTCGTCCTCTGTCTGTACAAAACTAAGCGCTACATAATCAAAATCTTGATTGGCTGCCCACTCAATATCGGCGATATCTTTTGGCGTCAAGATGTCACCACCAAAATCGGTATCTGGCAGATTCAACCCTTTACGGCTCATCAAAAATCCGTCATTCTGCACCTCCACCTTGATAGCCGTTGGGCCAGCAATTTCACGAACGATCGACTTGATCTTGCCATCAAACATATACAGCGGCTCGCCAACTTTCATTTTCTCAGCGAGGTTATATTGGACAGGTAGATTAAAGCTTCCATCGTGTTCTGTAATCGACGAATCAAGCGTCAGCATATCACCAGCCCGCACCGTCAGCATGTTGTCTTTGAGAACGCCGAGGCGGATTTTTGGACCTTGAAGGTCTTGGAGAATAGCAACTGGTTTACCCTGCTCATGACTGGCCGTGCGAATCCAGTCGATTTGCTCACGCCGCTCATCATAACTACCGTGGCTAAAATTCAGACGAAAGCCATTGACACCGGCCTGCATAAGTTGACTAATTTTATCCTGACTCATCGTTGCCGGACCGACAGTCGCTAGGATCTTGGTACGTTTAAAAATTGTGTTACTCATCCTTTTGATTATAACACCGGTTAGGCGCTGAGAAAAGATATAATCACTATTCAGAATTCGCTGCCCGATATCGAGCGATTGCTTGACGGGCAGCTTGCTGCTGAGCCACTTGCTTGGAAGGGCCAGTACCGCGACCCATCATCGTTTCACCAACGAATACCCCAAGCGTAAATACCTTATCATGATCTGGCCCTTCCTCACTCAAAACTTTATACACCGGCGTCTGACCATCAACACGCTGAGAAATTTCCTGCAAATACGACTTCGGATCGCGCCAGCTGCCTGATTCCAAAATTCCATCTAGCTTAACGATAATATGCTTATGAATAAAATCGCGCGCATCATCAAAGCCGCGCTCCAGATAAATCGCACCGATCACCGCCTCAAACGCATTAGCTAGAATCTGCAAGTGCGCCCGGTCTGAACCATTTTTCTCGCCCTTTGACATGCGAATCAGCGGCCCGTAACCTAATTTATCGCCCGCATCGCCGATACTTTCTGTGCGCACCAACGCCGCCCGCCACGCCGTCAAAACTCCTTCCGGCTCAGAAAAATGCGTAAACAAATATTCCGTTACCGCTAGCTCCAACACCGCATCACCGAGGAATTCCAACCGTTCGTTATGCTCGTGGACTGATTTTCTGTGTTCATTAACGTAGCTACGATGCGTCAAAGCCGTAATCAACAGATCCAAATTATTAAACTCAAATCCCAACTTCTCACGCGCAAACTCCTGATACGGCGCCGTGTTCATCCCGCTCATTTATAGATTCTCCTGCCTGATTCGTTTCATGGCGAGCAGAATTAGCTTGCCAATATCCTCATACTCAATTTCATCCAGCGCTTCATGAAAGGTAAACCACGCCAGGCCATTCATCCAGTCTTCTTTTTGCAGTTTTTCATCCGGATCAAGCGCCTTCATCAGGTACACTTGCTGCGAAATCAACACTAACTTATCGAGTCGGCGGTAGCGAAAATTAATTTTGCCCAGCCAACCGCACACCTCGATGTTCTTGAGGCCAGCTTCCTCACCAACCTCACGCTTGGCGGCGGCCTGCGCTGTCTCGCCCGGTTCAACGTGACCTTTGGGAATTGTCCAGCGATCCCGCGCGTCTTGGTAGAGCAGAAACTCAACATCACCCTTTTTATTGCGTCGAAACACCACGCCGCCAGCAGTTGGTTCGCGAACTATTTCTTGGATCGACGGTTTTTTGCGACCGCCAAAATATTTCTTAATATGATCAAAGCTGCTTGTCTTCATCGGCATCCTCTTGAAGGGAGCGATACGCTGTGCCGAGCACACCGTTCACAAATTTCCCTGAGTTATCCGAACCAAACGTTTTTGCTAGTTCCACTGCTTCGTTGATAGCCACTTTTGGTGGCACCGCCGCCCGAGAAAACAATAATTCATACAGCCCGAGCCGTAGTACCGTCCGGTCAATTCGCGATATCTGCTCAATTGGCCATTCTGGCGCCAGCGGACGAAGCTTATCATCAAGCTCTGCTTTATGCGTGGTGACGCCATCGATCAGACTTCGTACAAACTCAACATCATCGACTGATGATTTGTATTTCTCAAGATTGCGCGTCAAGATATCGGCGACATCAACCTCGCTGTCGCCAACTTCCTGGCGAAACTCAATCTCGTATAACGTCTGCAACGCGACGATTCGTCCTAAATGACGGTTTGAAGCCATGACAAAAACGTTCCTGTTCGTGTTAGTTTATTTTGCGCTCTTATTACCAGTCTCACGCTTGGTCGTCTTGACTTTCACCGGTGACGTCCCGTTGACGCGGCGTGCTAATTTCAGTACCAAGTGGCTGCGACGCAGACCGGTCTTGCGCGGGCTACTCTGCTTTTTTGGTTGTGCCATAGAAAAATCTCCTTTATTTCAGTTTATCGTAACACTTGGGCTTCATTATACTGGTTTTTGATAGATTTCTCAAGGGGATGTGAGGTGGTGGCAGTGAGTTATTGACTTTATTGAGTGTTTATGATATTATTAAAGACATCATACCCAACCACTAAGCAAGGATATTTTACGATGAGCAATTTATTACACAACTGGATCGCTGAGACAACTCCAAAAACACCAGAGCAGGCAGCGAGGCGGCGCGGCACATTAGCTAAAGTGGGCGCTGCGGCCGTAGGCGTGGCAATGGTTACATTTGGGTGTAACCTTACCGCCCAGCACTTAGGTAGTGCCGAGAAGGAATCAATGAATCATATTACCGACACCGGAACCCTTATCGTGGAAGGCGGCGCCCAGATACGCGATACCGGCGGAGTTACCGATGATAACCTTTTAGCAACTTTTACGTCAACGGGGAAACTAGAAGTCTCTGTGACTGATGGCGTCTGGCGTAATGACAACCCGAACAGTGGACCGTGGATTTGCATAACCGAAAGCACTGCTGGCCAAGCCATGCCCGGAATAGGACTAGATCCCAACAACAAAGACAACCTCGTATGTATTAACAGCCAAGGAGCTTCCCTACTTAGTACTTAGCAGTATTAATACATCTAGACAACAATATTCACCAACTTCCCCAGTACATAAATCACCTTTTTCGGTGCCCGGGCATTGAGATAGGCACGAACTTTTTCATCATCCAGCGCCCGCTGCTCAATCGCCTCTTTATCGGCATCAACCGGCAGCTCTAACTTTGATCGAAGCTTGCCATTGACCTGAACGATGATGGTCATCGTATCACTCACCAGATATTTCTCATCCCACTTTGGCCAGTGATTGACGTGAATGGTATCAGTATGGCCCAATTCATGCCACAATTCTTCGGTGATGTGCGGTGCAAATGGTGCTAAGATTTGTAGCAAACTCTCCAAGGTAAACCGCCACGTTGCTGATGCTTGAATACCCTGCGCTTCTTTAATTTTATACAAGCCATTGACCATTTCCATCATCGCCGCCACTGCCGTATTGAATTTTTCGTCCTCGATATCGCGGGTGACTTTCTTGATAGTGAGGTGAGTGAGGCGCAACAGCTCCGCAACTACATCACCATCCTCTTCCAGAGTACACTCTTCGCTCAAATCTCCACTGGAGATTTCTCGCGAGCGTTCGGCTGAAGCGTCCGCTATTCGCGAACACTTCACAGCCTCTGTCAGAGGAGGTAATGTAGCCGCCTCAACAAACTCCTGTACCAAATTCCACACTCGGTTTAAGAACCGATACGTCCCCGGCACCCCGCGCGGATCCCACGGTGCATCCATATCGTACGGCGCGATGAACATCTCGTAAACACGCAGTGCATCGGCACCGTAGCCGCTATCCATAATCTCCATCGGGTCGATGACGTTGCCCTTAGATTTGGACATTTTTTGACCGTCTGGCGCCATGATGTAGGCGTTATACATCATCCGCTTGAACGGCTCGGGTGTTGGCACCAAGCCCAGTTTATAGAAAAATCGCATCCAAAAACGGCTATACAATAGGTGTGCTACCGCATGATCGGCGCCATTGTAATAATCAACTGGCATCCAGTGATTAATGCGCTCTGGATCCCACGCCTCGGCGTCATTGTGCGGGTCAAGATAACGCAGGAAATACCAACTGGAGCAGGCATAGCCATCCAATGTGTCCGTTTCGCGTCGGCCTTCATGCCAATTGTCACCCGCGGGCTTTGGCTCAGTAATCGGCGCGGTTTTACCCGTCTCGACGTCAACCCACACGCGCACCCAATCATCAACTTGCGCTAGGACCGACGTATTACCGCCCGTCGGCTTGAAGTTCTCGACCTCTGGCAAAATCACCGGCAAACATTCGTCCGCCACAGCTATTGGCCCGAAACCGTCAACATGAACCATCGGAATTGGCGCACCCCAGTACCGCTGGCGAGAAATCAGCCAATCGCGCATTTTGTAAGTAGTTTTACCACGACCAGAACCCTGTTGTTCCAGCCACGCTACGATTTGCTCGCGGGCATCCTCACTACGCGTACTGTCGAATTGCCCAGAATTGATCAATTCACCTTCACCAGTGTAGCAACCAACATCTGCCGAATCCTCCGGCTTGTCAACTACTTGAACAATTGGTAGATCAAATTTCTCAGCAAAGGCAAAGTCGCGTTCATCATGCGCTGGCACTGCCATGACCGCACCTGTGCCATAGCCACTCAGTACGTAGTCAGCCACCCAAATTGGCACTTTCTGTCCGTTGACTGGATTGATAGCGTAACTGCCAGTAAAGACGCCGGTTTTGTCTTTGTTTTCCTGACGTTCAACGTCAGACTTTTGCTGGGCTGCTTGGATGTACGCTTCAACCTTGGCCCGCGTGTCGGCATTGACCAACTGGGATACTAACGGATGCTCTGGTGCCAGTGCCACATACGTCGCACCAAACAGTGTGTCAGGGCGCGTAGTGAAAACAGTGATGACATCGTCGCAGCCTTCAACCGCAAACTCAACCTCCGCACCGACCGACCGACCGATCCAATTTTTCTGCATAGTTTTGACCATTTCCGTCCAATCCAAGTCGTCAGTCGCCTCCAAAATCTCATCGGCATAGGCCGTAATACGGAAAAACCACTGCTTGAGGTTGCGCTTGGTGACAGGATTGCCGCAGCGCCAACATTTGCCGCCCTCAACCTGCTCGTTAGCTAGCACCGTATTGTCGGTATCGCACCACCATTGTAGCTGCTCCTTCTGGTACGCCAAATCGTGCTTGTATAGCTGCGTAAAAATCCACTGAGTCCACTTGTAATACTCAGGGTCGGCAGTAGAAATCTCCTTTGACCAATCATAACTAAAGCCGAGGCGCTTCAACTGAGCAATGAAATGAGCCTTAGCTTCGTCATGTGCTACCCGCGGCGTTTTACCAACCTTGATAGCGTAATTTTCCACTGGCAGTCCGAAGCTGTCCCAACCAATTGGATGATAAGTATTATAGCCCTGTTGGCGCTTGAGGCGCGCTTTAATGTCGGCAAACTGAAACGTCCGACCGTGACCGATGTGAATACCGGCTCCAGTGATACCAGGCAACATACTGAGACTGTAGTACTTTGGGCGCGTCGTATCACTAAGGTCGGTGACGTAGGTGCCGTCAGCCTCCCATTTATCTTGCCATTTTTTCTCAATTTCCGTCGGATTGTAGCGTTTCATACTCCTTAGTATATCATCTCTCGACGCTAGTGTCGGCGTCTTCATCGTTCTCATCCGTAGAGGCACCACCCCTAGCAAACGGCGGCGGTATTGGTGATGAGCCGGCAAAATCCCGAAGTACTGATTTAAGATTATCGGCGTCTGACGGTATATCAATTTGCTCTGACTTACTGTAGTCGAACGTCATGTCCATAGTGAGATCCCGATCCTTGTCGCCATCTGAGCCGCGCGCCTTGATTTCGATCGCTTTAAGCTGGTGCGACCACGGATTGACCCAGATGCGTATAGTGGGCAACCTCTTCGATGACGTAGTTTTATTTGCTGTATTGAATACTTTATCGCCATAACACTCTTTAATTTTCTTGCCAAGTTTCGTATCCCCCAGAGAATCGATAAATGCGCGTAGTCTGTCTGACATTTTACCGTCTGAAGCTAAATCAATTTCAAAACCAGGCGCACCATCACGCGGCTCGACCTTAGCGTCCTTTTTGACCGTCACAAAGCTGTTTTTGCGATACGCGTTGATCAGTTCGCTACGCACCTGCTGGTCATTATTGATTAAATCAAAGATTTCTTGAGAGCACGTGTCTTTGTTTGTATGTGATGCTCCAAGCTCATCAAATGATACCTTAAGCCACTTGCCTTCAATTTTGTTAAGTTTTTCATCAAGCTGTTTGAGGATCTGGTCGCGTACCATCGTCGACTGCGTATCTGGTAGCATCCCCCGGCTTCGAGCCTTGATGATCGTCTCTACCATCTGGCGCACGATATCTTTTAGATGTTCGCTCTTAATATAAATCGTGCCTTTGCCGTCAGCCACCATTGTGAGGATGACGTCTTGCTGGATCTCCATGCCGTTGATCGCTAATGTAATGGTAGCCTCGGTTTTTGATTTTGGTGGGTCAGCAGCGGCTTTGAGCTTGACATCAATACGATTACCGTTGCCGAGATTCATGACGAGTTTACCCGAGGAAACCACCTTTTTGGTCTGAAATGAATTAATCACTGCATCAGTTACCATCCTCTGCGGATCTTGCCACCAGAAAAAGTACAACAGTACCGCAGCAATAGCCAGCAGCAATACAACCGAGCCGGTAACAATACCGACGATGAGGCCGGTTTTCTTTTTTGGCGGCATAACCGAATTCATGATCGGTGGTTGCGATGTCGGCGATGCTGGTCGTGCCGGCGTCGACGCAGGCTGATCAGCCTGTGCAGGCGGAGTCGTTGTCGACTGTGATGAGCTTGATGTGCCCGTCGACTGCGACGCTGCCGGCGGTGTTGACGCAGCGGCTTTATCCGCTGGTGTTTTCTTACTATTCGTACCCTTGTCGTCCATATTTCTCCTCGTTATACTTTCATTGTATCGCTATCCGCGAAAGCGCGAGAAAAATTCATTTTTTCGCTTAATCCAGTCAGGTGACTGGCGCACTAATTTTTTCTCATCCTCGGTGCTGTGCAGGTTAA
Source organism: Candidatus Saccharibacteria bacterium oral taxon 488 (assembly GCA_005697215.1). Taxonomy (NCBI): domain Bacteria; phylum Candidatus Saccharimonadota; species Candidatus Saccharibacteria bacterium oral taxon 488. Next base: position 582,621 of record CP040003.1, read on the forward strand.
TTTTAATCGCTTCCTCGAGCCAAACACCCCCGCTCGAACCTTTGAAGAGAGCCACGCCGCCCGCATGAAGTTTTTCGCGCACAAATCCGCCGGCCATCAGCGCATCACGACACTCCTTGACCTGACAGCCGCGACGACGTGCTACCGGCGCCAGGTATTGATTAGCCATCTCGCCAACGGTCACTACCCAATCCAGCTCGTCCGGTGAGCACTGGGCGCCGAGCTTCGCATGACCGGCCTGCGTATCCTTGCGTAGCCCATTCATATTACCAAACACCACGATACGCTGCGGCACCTCGAGACTGTACAGCGTTTGTAGTGCTGACAATGCCGTCAGCGGCGACGAGCTATAGCTATCATCAATCAGAATCGTCTGATCCGCGCCGCGAAGCACTTGCATCCGACCCGGCAGCGGAAGTAACTGACTCAAGCCCTTTTCAATCAACTCTTTCGTCATACCCATCCGCACCCCGGCGAGCATCGCCACGACGGCTGGTCGCAGATTATGCTCACCAAGCAGCGGCAGCGTCACTGCGATGCCATTAGGATATTCCGGGCCGATAATCTTGCCGACATAACCGTGCTCCAGCGAGAAATCATGCTGCTCAAAATAATACTCAGCGACCTCGCTGGTACCATATGTCGTCATCTGGGGATTCGTCAAAAATGCGGCAAATCGACCGTCGATATCATCACGGTTAATAGCCGCAAAGCGAGCATTATTCGCCAATGTCAACATCTCGCCAGCTACCTCTTCGACGGTATGTTCAACCCGCATGCGGCCAGAGGTGACTGACGTCACAACGGCCATGTCCGGCAAAATAACCTGCTGAAACCATGCATTAAAACCAGGCTGCATCGGGCTGAATTCTTGGACGATGACATGAGCTTCGGGATGCTCGGCGCGAGCACGTTTCTTGACAGCTCGCATCATCTTGCGGCGGTGCCAAAATCCCCACTTCTCCTCCGGACGATTCTCGGGGTAGCGCACGCCCATGATTTGCAGGAGCGTTTGTAAGTGCGACGTTGGCTCAGCAGCGTGCATGGCGACAGCAAACTGCTGCGATAGCACAGTAGCGATCGCTGTTTTGGCACTCGTTTTACCGGCACTCCCGGTCACTGCGATCAACTTGACATCAGCATGGTCGGCAAAAAATTGCCGGACATAGCGTATCATTTTTTTCTCAAACGACTTCTTGAACATCCCCTTTATCATACCATAAGCGCTATCAAACGCGCTACTTGACGAACAAAAAAGAGCTGTTACGCGCCCACCCGGGGCAATTTCGTGTGTTTGTTTTGGATGGCAGCATAGGAAACGCCCCTATGCGTACCAGCTCTGACGATATTATGCGCTTTTTTGTTAAAAAGCACAAGGGGTTTGATCAATATTTACCTACAATTGTTTAGCGAAGGCATTAGTGCTACGCACGACCGCGCCTTTTTTCAAGTAGAATCGCTGCGCCGCTTCACGTTCTGGGCGCGATGTAAACTCCAGTTTTTGAGCGCCCTGCTCGCGGCCCCAGTCAATGACAGCGTCCCAGAGTCGAGAACCGACACCCTTGCCCTGTACCGTTGGGTCAGTCACAAAATCATCAAGGTAAATTTTGCGCCCAGCAGCTGGCCCAAGTAGCAGTGCCGCCGTTGCCATGCCGACAACTTTGCCCGATAGTCGCGCCAATAACAACACATGACTTGGCGAGTCAATGATCTGCTGTAACAGCTCGGCATCAGCCGGATGTGGCTTGCTGGTGAGTGCCGCGATGAGGTTAGTAATGTCTGCCACATCAGATTCGGCGATGTGGGATGCTCGTTTAATTGTCAATTCGTTCATAGTTCCATTATACTATACTCATGAATCAGCACATACGAGACTTAGCAAAAATTTTAGCTTTAAACCCGCCGCGCGTGGTATTTCCTGAGGGCGATAATCACATCATCCAGCAGGCAGCGCGCGCACTAGAAGAAAGCGGCGCGGTGCAGCCGGTGCTGCTTGATGGAAAAGAGGACGCTATCAGTCGCGGTGCAACGATGCTAACGAGCGGCGAGGCTGACGTTATGGTGGCTGGAATTGATCATCCAACGAAAGACGTGCTCCGAGCTGGGCTGAAAATTGTTGGACTGGCGCCCGATGTTCGGTATGCATCCAGCTTTTTCGTGATAGACATTCCACAGTTTCAGGGCGGCGAACAGGGTCTGCTCCTCTTTGCCGACTGCGGCATGAACATTCAGCCAAACGCCGAACAACTGGCGGCAATTGCTGTGGCCTCAGCGGATAGTGCGGCGTCGCTCGGCTGGGAGCCACGCGTGGCTATGCTGTCATACTCAACGAAAGGCAGCGCTGGTGGCGACAGTGTCGAGCTCGTCACGCAGGCCCTACAACTCGTCAAAACAGAGCGGCCCGATATATCAATTGATGGCGAACTGCAATTAGACGCGGCAATCGTCCCGACTATCGGCCAGAAAAAATCACCGGACAGTCCGGTTGCTGGTCAGGCTAATGTCCTTGTGTTTCCTAATCTTGATTCTGGCAATATCGCGTATAAGTTAGCAGAACACCTGGCCGGCGGTCATGCGTACGGGCCAATCTTGCAGGGTTTTGCCCGACCGATCAGCGACTTATCGCGCGGCTCCAGCGTTGATGACGTGATCGGCGCCACGCTCATCACTGCCAGCATGGCGCGGGGTACACGCCTAGCAACGAAGGCTACTGGGTGACATACCACTGCGCAAATTGATGCCATTGCTGCAGCGTGTCGGTTCTAACCGCCAAGCCTTGGTCGCGCCGATCAAACACCTCGGACATCGTCAGGCCGTTACTGCCATCCATCGTAATAATCTTGTTGACCGACGCACCACTCTTGCCACGCGGCAGAGCGACAAACTTCCCCGGCTGATCAAAGATAAATGTCTGTAGAGTATGCCCGTCGTAATAGGCGACAATATCATGGAGGATAATCTGCCAATCGTCTTTATCGCGTAGCAGCGCCAAAAAATCCTCGGGCGTCAACCAGTGCGCGATATCCTTCATATAGCCACCCGGAAAGCCGCCGAGCGCGGGCACTTCCCAATTACTATCGTTGACAACAACCGGCTTGCCAGCCCTCTCGTACGCTGCCCGAACCTTAGCCTCGGTAATTTTCAATGGATCACGGTGCTGGATCTCATCAATATCTAGATTAATAATCTCCACCGCTATGTCGTATTGACTCAGCGTGGCTGTCGCTTCCTCGATTTTACGTGGGTTACCAGTGACGAGATTGATGTGTTTTGTCATGGGGTTTATTATAGCATTTCTTATTTTAGTGTAGCCGTAGCACTGGTTTTGCCATAGGGAATCCTTCGTCAACCAACCTCACTCAGCGCCTTTATAATATCCTCATCCCGTGAGACCGCACGAACGTTTGGTAGTTGTAAAAACCATTTCGGGTTATCATGAACGACGACCACTGGTTTACCAAGCGCTATCGCCATGCCAACTTCGTAGCGTGCGCTCTCCTGGTCGGATTCCCATAGATATACCAAAACATCGGCAGAACGAACAGCCTGAACTTCATCTTCCGGGCCGAAATTTGTCTCGTCATCTTTGTAATTATAGTACCAATTACACGGAATACTATAGCCGGAATCCTCTAGGGTTTTTGCCACGCGATTCGCCCTGTCGAGATTTTTGCCAGCTAGATAGATCACTTTCATATATAAATAATAGCATGTATTTATTCAAGTGTGGTGAGAAATTGACGGACAGCAGCAATTGGTTTGAAAGTGCCAGCGTCCTCATCTGGCGTTAATTCGGCACGAGTTTTACCCTCGTAGCCATCCGGGCAAAATATTTTATCCCAGCCAAAGCCGCCATCGCCTATGGGATGCTCAGAGATGGCGCCATGAAGTTCAGCGCGAAATAACTTGATCCGCTGGCCGTCGCAGTAGCCAAACACACATGCCGCTACTGCCGATCGGTCGTCAAAGCTATCGAGTATCCGACAGAGATTCTCTAAGCCGTTCGGCGCCTCGACAAAAAACTTGATAAACGGACCCGGCAGTCCACCGAGCGCTGTAAACTCAAGCGCCACATCCTCGACCAGAACCGGACATTTGGCGACCACATACGCCTGGCGAACCTTATGCTCAACAATCTCTTCCAAGCTCGTTGATTGAATCTCCATTAAATCAACTACCTGGTGCGTTAGTGGCAAGCCCAGCACACGCGCTAGAGCATCTGCTTTGTGTTGATTGCTAGTGATAAACGTAACTACCTTCATCACACTCACACCCGAGTTTTGGAGGTGATTTTCTGAAATCGTGGCACAGATTTCCCGTCCAGTACTATTGTTTCCGTAAACATACTGGCAGGGCGGGCAAATAGTTCATATTCATTTTCATAGAGAGGTCGGTAAATCACCAGGAGTTCTGCTGTCTCAGTTTCTAAGGCTAGGCCGATTACCTCGTATAGCTTGCCTGATTTGCCATGCCTGTACGTACCCTTGCTGACCCCCATATGATGGCTCTGCTTTTCGATATCCACTGTTTCTTCACGATACTTCCCTGGCTGGGCGCGCAGTATTTCCACCCATCTACTGTCATCCGTAAAATCATTGTATTCAATATAGTGCCGATTATCAAAGCCACCATTATCCTGCTTTTTACGCACCATTTCTTCTTGAACTTGCTCTATAGAAAAGCCAAAGGCCTGGCGCAGCGCGTCAACGACTTCTTGCAAATCAGCCAGCTCTTTGAGCGATTCATCACGCTGATTATCATCCAGCGGAATCTCATCTACCTCCTCGTGAACCTTGCGGAGCAGCTCGCGGCGAAACGCTTGCTTGTCTAATGTCCGGTACTCCGTATGCAAAAATTCTGGATCATCCAGGCACTTTTTTACCACTTTGTCGCGAACTAACTTTTGTAAGTAAAATCGGATCATCTAGTTACCTCCGTTGGGTTAATGTTTCAACGCCATCTTCATAAACCAATTCGCCAATCTCAACTTCGTAAATATGCTTATCATCACGAAACGCAAAAAATCGAACGGTTTTCTGCTGCTGCCAAGCTTGGATTATTTCCGCCCGCACGCCATCAGCGATGTCGCCAAATACCCAGAGCTCATCAGCGCGCGCCACCAGCGTATTATTGGCGCGCCGCACCGTGTCACGCTCCACCGCGTCGAGTAGAAAATAGTCAAAACTGGTAAACGGATTGATTGGTACAACGCCTTGTTCGAGTGCAAATTTCGTTACGAAAAATCTCATGTAAAAATATTTCTTTGACATCGCCGTAAACACAACCGTGTCGGCAGGTTTGATGGCGAGGGCGCGATGTGATTGCTGATTCATGATTATTACCTCCTTATTGTATAATCTCTAACAATGTTTGTTCATCAATAATTTTGGTGCCGTATTGTTCGGCTTTTTTCAATTTACTGGCGCCAACTTTACCGCCGGCTACCAAATATGTTGTATCTTTTGCAACAGCAGTTTGGAAGGTGCCACCAAGATCACGGATTTTTTCAGCAGCAACGTCGCGGCCCATCGACTGCAGGGTGCCGGTGATGACAAAACTTTGGCCAGCCAGACGGTCGGATTTTTGGCTAAACTGTGGCGCCACGCCCAAGTCAGCAAATTTTTTGAGCAGCATCACGTTATCTTCATCAGCAAACCACGCCACGATCGACTCGGCGACAATTTCGCCCACTCCGTCTACTTCGCGTAGCTCATCAATAGTCGCTTGGCTGAGCTTCTCAACACTTTCAAAGTGATTTGTGAGATCAATCGCTGTCTGCGCGCCAACATGCCGAATACCGAGACCAAATAAAAACCGCTCCAAGGCTGGCTGTTTCTTAGCAGCAATGGCATCAATGAGCTTTTGCGCAGAAATCTCAGCAAAGCGCTCCAGCTGCAGCAAATCATCTTTCGTCAACCGGTAAATATCCGCCAAATCGTTAACTAGCCCAGCCTCGACCAGCGCCTCGACATTTTTCTCGCCCAGCGTATCAATGTCCAGCGCACCTTTGGAGGCAAAGTGCGCTAGGGACCGCTTCAAAATCAGCGGGCCGCTCAAACCTTTAACGCGGTACACCGCCTCGCCTGCTGGCCGTATAAATTCTAGCTCCGGATATTGGCGCGACAGTTCTGCCGAATAATCAATTGGCTTAGAATCTGCCGGCCGCAATTCTTTCAAAACACTCTCAACCTGCGGGATGATATCGCCCGCCTTGAAAATCACCACCGTATCGCCGCGGCGCACATCCAGCCGAGCAATTTCGTCGGCGTTATGTAGGCTAGCGTGCTGCACCGTCGTACCTGCCACCACCACGGGGTCAAACACCGCTACTGGCGTGGCCGCACCGGTTCGACCGATGGAGATAACGATATCACGGACGATGGTCGTAGCTTCTTCGGCGGCAAATTTATACGCCACTGCCGCTCGCGGTGTCTTGCCAACGATGCCGAGCTCGGCAAACTGTCGCCGGTCGTTGAGCTTGATGACCGCTCCGTCGGTGTTAAACTGCAGTGACTGACGCACTTCATCCAGATGATCAACATAGCTCATCACTTCATCCAAGCCATAGACAATTTGTGTCTGCCGACTAGTGGTGATACCCAGCTCGTTCATCATTTGATAGCCAAAGGCAATCGTCGGCGTGTCCTCAAGGTTGTCGCGAATAATGTCATAGCCAACAAAATTGAGCGGACGCTCTGCCACCAGTTTTGGATCAAGCTGGCGAATCGTCCCCGCCGCCAAGTTACGCGGATTAGCAAATTCTGGCTGACCGGCCGCTCGCCGACGCTGGTTTAATGCTGCAAAGTCAGCCTTGTGCATCACAATTTCACCACGAATTTCCGTTCGACCACGCAAAAAATGAGCAAATCGTTGATTGGCGCGTAGTGTCAGCGGCACATTCTGAATCGTCCGCACATTCATGGTCACATCTTCACCAACTAGTCCGTCGCCCCGCGTCACGGCCCGTGTCAGCACACCGTCCTCATAAATCAGCGCACACGCCAAGCCGTCCATTTTGATATCACACAAAAATTCTTCAGTGATATCACTACGCACTTTGTGCATACGCTCTATCCACGCCGCAACTTCCGCCCTGTCAAACACATCCTGCAGTGAAATCATCCGCGTCTGGTGCTGAACCTTGGTAAATTTACTGAGCGCTTTTCCTGCCACCCGCTGGGTTGGGCTGTCTGGCGTGATAAGTTCCGGAAATTGCTCTTCCAGCTGCGACAGTTCATGTTTCAGGCTATCAGCCGCCGCCTCGCTCATGATCGATTCGTCAAGCACATGATAATGATAGCGATAATCATTGATCAGATCTCGCAGTTTGACAATTCGTTGCTCGGCCGCCTGCCGGTCAAGCTGGCGCGCTGTCATCGGCGACGACCTTTCGGTAGAATAGATAAATGTAGCACGCCGAGGCAACAATCGAGAACGCCACCAACATCAACGCCACGAGCGGCACCAGCGGCAACCAGTTCAACGCCGGTATCACCGTTTTGAGTGCGCCATCAATCGTAATAACCGGAATAAGCACCGCCGCCCAAACCACGGCGAGCACCAGCAGCAGCCACATTAATCGCAGCAAGATCCGCATCCGCCGCCCTAGTACAACGTCTGAAGCCAGTCGCGCTGCTTCTAGTGGATACATCCCCGGTAGGGTAATAATTACCATAGCGAACAACGTACTCGTCAGCCAATATATCGACAAGGTGACGATTAATATGGTGGCGCCGGCCGCCAACATCAACACCACCGTCTGCTGCAACATGCCTGACGTGTCCGCCGCTCCGTAAATAATGACCGCTATCGCTGCTGGTAATAATTGAATGAGCGCGATAAACACTAGGACCGACAGGGCGATGACCGGCGCGCCCGCATTATACAACCCATCGCGAATCTTTGGACGCTTACCGACAATTACGCCGCGAACCAGCCAAATCGTCGTCAGCCATATATACAGCCCGATCAGCGCGCCAATAACCTGCTGCGACGATGCTACGCCACCCGTCGAACCACCGAGCTGATTGGTAACCACGCCAGTAAATAGCATCAACGTCGGCACAATAGTGCCCAGGGCGCCCCCCTGATTCGTTCCATTGATCGTATCCTTTAGCTGCTGATATGTGTCTTGTGAAATCAACCCCGACAGCAACACACCCAGCACCGCGTATATCGCCGTCAACCCAACGAATATCCGCCAGTGCTTTCGCATCAGTTGCCATGCTTGTTTGGTCAGCGCAAAGTAGCCTGGCAACTTGAGCGAACGACGATAGTCACGTCGCTTGGTCACTCGAAAACTACGGTGCGGCCGACGGCGGAGAAAGGCTTGGCGGCGCTGCGTTAGTCGCTGCCAAGCCTTATTAAGCCTCTCTTTTAACGATACTGTTTTCTTTGTCGCGGCGCGACTATCTGCTTTTGAAGTTGCTCGTTTACGCCGCGTGGTGTGTTGTTTTTTGGTTGACTTCGTCATGATTACATCTTCGTTGCATTACTTCGCAGGCGTGCGATTCGATCTTCTAGTGGCGGATGGGTGCTAAATAACTTTGAGAAAAAGCCAGGACGCAGCGGATTATTCATAAACAAGTTCGCTGTTGAGGTGCTCTGCTTGCGCATTGGCCGACCATAACTTTGTAACTTCTCCAGTGCCATCGCCAGCCCCTCCGAGTCGCGAGTCAATAATGCACCCGAAGCGTCCGCAAGATACTCGCGCTGGCGGCTGACTGCCAGTTGCGTAATCGTTGCTAAAATCGGTGCCAAGATTACTACTATAATACCCACGACGTAGACAATCGGGCTGGTATCCCCGTCATCATCATCGCCATATATCATCATCCGGAGTGCGATATCAGCAAGCAACCCAATGGCACTCACCAACCCAAAGGCAATCATACTAACGCGAATATCGTAATTACGCACATGGCTCATCTCGTGCGCCATCACCGCCTCGAGTTCGCGCTTGTCCATAACTTCTAGCAGCCCAGTAGTCGCACCGACGATAGCGTGCTTTGGATCGCGGCCGGTTGCAAAGGCATTTGGTGCCGGGTCGTCAATGATATAGACTTTTGGCATCGGCATGCCGGAAGCAATCGCGAGGTTTTCTACTACTCGCCACAGCTCCGGCGCATCCTTCTTTTCAATCTGCTGCGCACCGCTCATCGCCATGGCCAATTTACCAGCGATATAATATTGTAACCACGCATAAAGCAGCGCACAACCGACAATGATCAACGACAATGAATAGTTCCGTAGATACATACCGACCAGTACACCGATTACGCCGATAATCGCCACAAACACTGCCATGATCAGCACGGTGTTTCGCTTATTATGAGAAATTGCACTATACATGTAGTTATTATACCAAAAACCGCCCGCCGAAAATAGGCGAGCGGCTTAGTTCAGGCAAAGATTATCCTGCCTTAGAATTTCACCTCGACTGGATTCTCAACACTTGCTCGATCAGCAACCTCAAAGAACTCCTTGGCCTGGAAGCCGAACATGCCGGCAACCATGTTAGCCGGGAACCTTTGAATCCTTGTGTTCAGATCGCGAACGCCGCCATTATAAAAGCGACGCGATGCCTGAATCTTATCCTCAGTGTCAACCAGTTCTTGCTGTAGCTGCAAGAAATTCTCATTAGCCTTTAGTTCTGGATATGCCTCAGCGACAGCGAACAGGCTCTTTAGGGCGCCCTCTAACATATTCTCCGCCTGAGCCGTATCAGCCACGCCCTTGGCACCCATAATGGCCGATCGCGCTTCAGTGACTTTCTCAAACACTTCTTTCTCGTGCGTAGCGTAGCCCTTGACTGAGTTAACCAGGTTTGGAATCAAGTCAGTCCGGCGTTTGAGCTGGACAGTGATATCACTCCATGCTTCCTCGACGCGGTTACGCAGCGTCACCAGTCCGTTGTACGTACCGATCAAAAACGCCACGATCAGAACGATAACGACACCAACGATAATTAAGGTTATTATTACTGCATCCATGTTCTATTCTCCTTATGGTTAGTACCTTATACACATAATTATACCATACACACGGGTCGTATAGCAGCAAAATCATGCCAACTCATTGTTGACACGCAGCTCATCATAGTCGTATACTTATTCATATAAATCATATTTATATGAAAGAAAGGAATTATATGACAAAACCAAAGAGTAGACATGCTTGGACAGTCAAGGTTGGCGAACGCGGGCAAATTGTGATACCCAAAGAGGCACGAGATATTTTTAATATCAAGCCTGGCGATACACTTATCATGCTCGGCGACAAGCAGCAAGGGATTGCTATTCCGACTAAGAATAAAGTCATTGATACAATCACCGCCGTGCTCAATGATACGGAGATGAAATCATGAATGCAATCACTGCGACCAACTTAACAAAACGCTACGGTGACTTTGTCGCAGTCGACAGCCTTAATCTATCAATTGAAAAGGGTGAGTTATTTTCACTACTTGGTGTCAATGGTGCGGGTAAGACGACATTGATTAAAATGTTATCTTGCTTAAGCCAACCAACACAAGGTGATGCTATTTTACTCGGCAATAGTATTACCGAAAAACCTCAGGCAGTCAAACAGATGATCAACGTTTCACCGCAAGAAACTGCTGTAGCTGGTAATTTATCAGTCCGCGAGAATCTCGAACTGATCGCTGGACTCTACGGACAATCTGCTCATAACGCCAGTGAGAGCGCCTCGCGTATGGCAAGCCAATTCAAGCTCGAAACTGTCGAACATAAAAAAGCTAAGCATTTGTCTGGCGGCATGCAGCGACGCCTGTCGATCGCCATGGCACTCATCTCAAATCCAAAAATATTATTCATTGACGAACCAACGCTAGGTCTTGATATTTTTTCGCGCCGTGAGTTATGGGAGGCGATCCAGTTGCTCAAAGGTACAGTGACGACGCTGCTCACAACTCACTATCTCGAGGAAATTGAAGCATTGTCTGATCGTGTCGGCGTTATGGCGCGCGGCAAGCTCGTGGCAATCGGTACAGTAGCAGAACTGCAAAAACAAACTAATACACGCACCCTTGAGGATGCGTTTGTCGCACTTGTAGGAGATATTCGATGAGAGCTTTACTATTTGCTAAACGCTGTACAAAAGAAGTTGTACGCGATCCGATCAATCTATTCTTTGGATTAGTCTTTCCACTCGTTTTGCTTGGACTGCTCTCTATTATAGATGCCAGCATTCCCGCCGAAGCCAATAACACTATGTTTGCCATCAGAAATTTGGCACCAGGTATCGCAATGTTCGGTACGGCATTCCTAGCACTATTCTCAGGTATGCTCCTAGCAAAAGACCGAACTTCATCATTCCTGATGCGTCTGTTTACCTCGCCTATGACAGCCCGAGATTTTATCATTGGATACACAATTCCGATGATTATCATTGCTACCATGCAGGCAGTGATTACCCTCGTTATCGCCTGCTGTATCGGGCTCGACTTTTCAGTGCATATTATTGGGGCAATCGTTATTACAACGGTAACGTCGCTTCTATTTGTTGGATGTGGGTTATTCTTCGGCAGTCTCATTAACGAGCGAGCAGTTGGCGGTATATGTGGCGCCCTGCTCACCAATGTCGCTGGCTGGCTGTCGGGCGTATTTGTCCCGGTTGATCTCATCGGCGGTGGCTTTAAAATGGTTGCGGAAGCACTGCCATTTTACCACAGTGTTGCCGCCATTAAAGGCAGCATTGAGGGGAATTGGCAAGTCATCACACCACATCTACTGATTGTTTTGTGTTATACCACCGTTATCTTTACACTCGCCATCTATATCTTTCGGCGAAAGATGACCGGACGAAACACCTAATTTATCTGGATCTGGCACCCTAGAATTCAACTATCCATAACGAAAGCCGCCCTTTATCGGCGGCTTTTGTAACAATTGTGGTGCGCGAGGCGGGAATCGAACCCGCACGACTTTTGGTCAAGGGATTTTAAGTCCCTCGCGTCTACCAATTCCGCCACTCGCGCCTATCCGTAGTATACTATATTTATGCGGCAAATTGTACACATCCACGGCGGCAATACGTTCAATAGTTATGCGCAATATCTTGAGACACTCAAAAATGACTCCATTCGGTACGAGCGACTGCTCTACACACCAACATGGCGTAAATGGTTGGCCCAAGAAATAGATGATGCCGACGTCTTGCTACCCAGTATGCCAAACAAACAAAATGCCCAATATGAAGAATGGAAAATCTACTTTAAGAAGATATTACCACTCCTGTGCGATGACGTTCATTTTGTCGGCAGTAGTCTCGGGGCAGTATTTTTAGCAAAGTACCTACACGAGAATCCTCTTAGTGTGCCAGTAAGCCAGCTGATTTTAGTCGCTGGTCCGTATGACGACGAGACTAATGAGGACTTGGGTAATTTTAGGTTAAATAGTACCACAGGACTTGAACAGTCCGCCAAGGAAATCCACCTGTTTCACAGCACAGATGACCCCGTTGTACCATTTTCTGAACTTGCTAAATTTCAGCACGATTTACCGACCGCCAAGACGCATATTTTTGAAGACCGCAATCACTTTTTCCAACCAACTTTTCCAGAGTTGAAAGAATTGTTAGAGAAAAAATAGAAAGGATATTATGTTTGGATTATTTAAGAAGAAACCTAAAGCCATCAACGATAAAATATTGAAAGATAATCTTATTGTCTCGCTACGAGAGCAACTAGAAAGTATGAATGAGTCAGATCGTATAACTATTGGTGGTCAAGAAATGTTCGAGTTTCTTATGCAACCGCACAAAGACGATACAGAGCCGCGCCTTCCTATCCAAATATTTCTTTGCGTCTCCAGTATGCTCGCCGGTTATGCGACACAAATAGCAGCCCGTGCAGAAAGTCCTGAAAATATCCTTGAGATTGGCATGGAAGATGGTCAAAAATTCTACTTGGGCGATAAGATATTACAAAAGGTATTCTTAGAAACATATTCTCCTTGGTCATTTGTTGGTGGCGGCATGGAACAAATCGGTAAAGTTAAAGTATTCAAAGCATTTGATATTCAAGAATGTGTTGGTCATAGTGCTCAAGTTATGGGTAGTGATGACTTCTATAACATTAGGGTTCCTAAGAATCATCAACCAGACGTACTAGCGCCCAAAGATTTTGCAGAATTGTGGAAAACCTGTTCAGAACATCTTAGCGCCATTGTACCTAATCAACAAGAATGGCCTGGTTGCTACGGCGTCGTGCTGCACCAAGCGATCATCCATGCAAAGGGTATCATCGACCCGAAAATAGCGCTCACTATCATCGCCGAAAGTATGCTTATCGCATCAAAACTAGACCTTCCTCTTAAAGAAAAATAGCCCCGCATAGGGACTATATTTGGAGGCACGTACGAGAGTCGAACTCGTCTAAAAGGTTTTGCAGACCTCTGCGTAACCGCTCCGCCAACGCGCCGCTCTGTTACATTTGGTGCGAGCGAGAAGACTTGAACTTCCACGAGCGTAATGCTCACTAGCCCCTCAAGCTAGCGCGTCTACCAATTCCGCCACGCCCGCATGACCACTTACCATTATACCTGATTACGGTGTTTTGTAAACGGATTCGCGGCGAACTGTCCAGTAGATCACGTCGGCAAACCGATCGGTGGGATATACCAGCCGCATTGACTTATCAAGCGCCGACACGGAACGCAAGTGAATGTAATCCAGTTGCACTTGATATAGTGCGAGGGCCGGCACATCGGACTGCCAATGCTTGGTAAATGTTTGGTATTTGCTAACTCGTTGCTTGGCGCTTTGTTTGGTGCGACCTGCGGCGAGAGCATCATCGGCCACCGCGCTGTTATAGTTAGCAAAATTGAGACCGCCTTGATTGGCCTGTGACGAATGCCAGTAGGCAAAGACGTCAGCATCACCGCCCAGCACCAACTCATACAGTAGTACATCAAAGCCACGCGGCCGCAGGACGGACTGCAAAACGTTCTGCGAGGCATCATTTGGATCAACCACCCGCAAGTCAACGGTGATGTGCAGCGTTTCCTGCCAAGCTTTTACTAATTCACGAGCAGTATTTTCAAAATCAGAGCCCTTGAGCGTCACGAACGACAATTGCAAAACCTGCTCACCCTTTTTACGCTGATTACCGACTACCTTCCACCCCTCTTCGTCCAGTAACTTTTTTGCTGCTTCTGTGTCATACGGCAAACGACCGGCCAGTTGCCCGTCTACTTGGTCGTCAAAAATTGGGCCGTGTAGTGGCTTCTTGGCAAAGGCAAACTTCTCGCGTAGCGCTTGGGTATTAATCGACTGGACCAGTGCTTGCCGAACTTTGCGCGAACTCACCACTTCGCTCTGGGTATTAAATAATGCATAAACGCCATCGTTAATAGCGTACGACCGCGAGGCATACATGTGACGGATCTGGTCTGACTGAGCCATGTATGACAACTCCGGTGTAGCCATAATTTCACTCGTCTTGAGACCTTTGGTGATCTCGTCCCGCGTCGGATATACATACAGCTGAAAACGATCTAGCTTTGGCGCGCCATGATGATACTGCGAGTTAGCCACGAGATGAAGCACTTTTTTCGACCCTTCAGCATTGGCATTCTGTAGAATCCGCATAGCAAACGGCCCAGAGGTTACGGGCGACTTACCATAACCATGCTCGCGTAGCTCAGCCGGATTAACTTCACTGAGGCTGTGCTGAGGTAAAATCGGAAAGGTGAGAGCGTGCATGAATGGTGCATACGGGGCTGGCAGAGTAAATTGTACTGTCCGCTCGTCAACCTGCTTGACGTTGATCGACTGCCAGCCGGTAATTGACGATTGTGTCCGTGCATCCTTGAGTAGATTAACAGTAAACACCACGTCGCGAGCATCCAGTGGCGCTCCGTCTGACCACCTGAGATTACGGCGCAATTTGACCGTGTACTCAGTCTCGGCCTCATTGACTGTGACCGACTCAGCGAGGTCCCCCTTGATATGTCCGGTCGTATCATAATTATAGAGACTCGCAAACATCAGTCGGGCCGCTGACTTTTCGGCACTACTACGAGCAAAGATTGGGTTCAGCGTCTCTAGCGGGCCCAGCACACCCTCTGAATACGACCCACCCCTGGCTGGTGCGTTATGAGCGTACAATTCACGAAATGACAGCCACTGCACCATACTGATGGTAATCAATAGAATAACCAGAAAGATCCACCCCAGGACATGCCGCTTGACTCCAGCCAAATGTTCGAGGCGCGAAGAGATAAACATATGCGTGTGACGCAAGGTCGTCTTGGTCAGTTTTTGCGCTTGCCCATCAAGATCTTTTGTTGCGAAGTCCAGTCGCAGAAATTTTTTCCAAGATGATTTTTTTGTGTCCAAGGCGTGCTCCTAGCCCTTCAGACTCGGCAACACCAAACTCGCCAAGATCGACAGCACGAACACAACAGCAAACACAATAGTCACATCAAACAAGTTCTTGTCAAAACCTCGCCGCGTGGTGAACAGCTCGCCCGACGAGCCAAAGCCTGCGCCTAGGCTCGCGCCACGCTGCTGCAACAATATGGCAATGATCATCAAAATGGCTGATCCTAATGTGACATACGGCAAAATAGTATCAAGTGACATGCTTTCTCCTTATTCTGGCGCCAGCTTGATAACGAAGGCGCTACTTACTATATAGTTTACCAGACTGAGTATGATTCCGGCAAGAATTGACGAGCCAAAACTCATGGATAATCCCGGCGCCAGCGCCAATGATATATAAACCATGATGCCATTAACCACCAGCGTAAATAAGCCGAGCGTCAGTAAGATCGCCGGTAGCGACAAAATGACAACGATCGGTTTTAAGATAGAGTTGACGATCGAAAAGATTAGGCCAGCGAGGACAAACGTTGCCGTCGTCTCGACCACTGGCTCACTCGTCCCGAGAAGCCGCACCGCCACCCAGATGCCAACAGAATTAAGTATCCACCTGACAAAAAATATTGCAAATTGTCGTCTCATGACTACATTTCATTATATCATAACGCTAACAGGCGCCGTCGACTACCTTGCGCTCGGTGCTTTTGATGTGCATCTGGAGTTGCTGGCGACTACTCGTCCCCTCAATGCAGATCGCGGCCGGCGTCGAGCCAGACGGCGGGATTGTTCGTACAGTGATTACGATGTCTGGCGAGCCACTTTTGAACGACTGCGGCAATGTCGTTGGGTATGACCCTTTGAAGTTTTTCTCCTGCTCCGCCGCTGATAGCGCGTTCTGTAGATCTGATGTTATGGCTTTACGTACCGTCTCTTTGCGCCACCCGTTATAGCTGACGAGACCGATGCCCGCCAAGATGCCGATAACCACAACGACAATTAGTATTTCTATGACGGTAAATCCATATTTTCGACTCATACTTATGATGATAGCATAAGCATAATCTTTTTCGCTAGCTCTTTACCTATAATTTTTTCGAGATCAGTCAGCGAGGCGTTCCGTATATGGTTGATGCTGCCAAATTTTTTCAGCAATTTGGCGCGGGTTTTTGGCCCCACACCAGGAATTTCTTCCAGCTGGTTTTTCGTTTGCTGCTGACGCTTCAGCGCCGTGTGGTAACTCACCGCAAAGCGGTGCGACTCATCGCGGATGCGCTGGAACAGTTTGATTATGTCGGTTGTCGCGAGACCGCTCTCGTCTGTCGTCGGACGTTCTTTACGATTTTGCTCGGTACTGGCTCGCAAGTTTTTTGAATGCGAACCGGCATTACGCTGACTTGGGTGTAAATTCACCACATAGACGTCACCGTCTTCGTGAATTGCAATGCCTGTCCGTGGCTGCGACTGGATCTGTTTGATAAACGCCGTATCAATCTGCGAACCAATCTTATGCACTAGCAGTTCTTCCTCGCGCTTGGCGATGCTGACAATCGGCACGGTGACACCACGCTCATCGCGCGCTTTGATGGCCGCCGCTAGCTGGCCTTTACCGCCGTCAATCAGTAGCAGATCAGGACGACCCCAACTTTTCAGATTACGCTCACTCAGCCGGCGAAAAATCGTCTCGTACATATTACCCGTGTCATCATTTTTCTCACTGACTTTGAATTTGCGGTACTCCGCCCGGTCGCTGGCGCCATTAGTAAACACCACCATACTGGAGACAACCTGCTGGCCACTCATGTGCGAAATGTCATAACCCTCGATGCGCACTGGGATATTCTTTAGACCCAACAATTTCGCCAAATCAGCCAGCGCCTTGTCCTTAGAAATATCCAAAAACTCTTTGTCACCAAAACAAACCCGCCGCTGCAACTCCTGCATGGCACGCAGCTTATTGCGAAGATCAGCCGCCCGCTCAAAATCATGCAGCCCAGCCGCCGTTTTCATGTCGCGTTCCAGCTCGGCGGCGATGGCT